>CAZPQM010000007.1:0-107947 GCA_964588995.1 uncultured Rickettsiales bacterium
GCGAAGGCGGCCGTACCGTCGGCGCCGGAGTCGTCAGTAAAATTATTGAGTAGAACTTTAGGAATTCAGGATAACACACGATGGATACACAAAAAATTAGAATTAAATTGCGTGCGTTTGACCACCGTTTGCTGGATCAGTCATCCCGCAATATTGTGGATACCGTAAAGCGTACGGGTGCTCTGTCGCGTGGTCCGGTTCCCCTTCCCCGTAATCGTGAAGTTTTCACCGTATTGCGTTCCCCCCACGTGGATAAGAAATCCCGCGAACAGTTTGAAATTCGGACGCATACACGGCTGATTGATATCGAGGAAACCAACCCGCAGACGCTGGATGCGCTGGGCAAGCTTGACCTGCCGGCAGGCGTGGAAGTGGATATCCAAATCATGGAAGAGGCGGCATAAGGTAGGATTATTATGCGAACAGGATTAATTGCAAAAAAACTCGGCATGAGCCGCGTATTTACCGAGGAAGGACGTCACATCCCTGTGACCTTGCTTAGTGTAGAAGATTGCCAGGTAACAGCCGTGCGCACTCAGGAGAAGGATGGCTACAATGCCGTGCAGCTTGGTGCGTTCGCCAAAAAAGCGGCACGCGTCAACAAACCGCAGCGTACACAGTTTGCTAAAGCCAAAATTGAACCTAAGCAAAAGCTGGTCGAATTCCGCGTTTCGGAAGATGCGCTTCTGAAACAGGGCGATAGACTCTCTGCCGCGCATTTCGTACCCGGACAAAAAATCGATGCTTCCGGTATCAATATCGGTAAGGGTTTTGCCGGTGGTATGAAGCGTCATAATTTCGGTGGCCTCGAAGCCACACACGGCGTTTCCATCTCTCACCGCTCGCATGGCTCGACGGGCCAGTGCCAGGACCCCGGCCGTGTTTTCAAGGGTAAGAAGATGGCTGGTCACATGGGTAATGTCCGCACCACGATCCAAAACCTCGAAGTGGTTACGGTAGATGAAGAGAACGGACTTATCGCAGTAAAAGGCGCCGTTCCCGGTGCGAAAGGGGCTTTCATTGAACTGCGCGATGCCGTTAAAAAAGGCACGCAGGATAACCTCCCCTTCCCGGCTGCGCTGATAGAAGCCAAAGAAGCGGAATCTAAGGACGATACGAAAGCTGCAGAACAAAGCGATGCACCCGAAGACAACGTAACACCGGAAGAAGCGCAGGCTGAAGCGCCTAAGGCTGAAGAGAACAATGCAGATGCTACGGAAGCGGATGCTAAGGAGGATAAGAATGAAGCTTAATATTACCTCCCTGGACAATAAATCTGAAGGCGATGTGACCCTCAAGAAGGACATCTTTGGGCTCGACGTTCGTGAAGATATTCTACACCGCGTGGTGCGTTGGCAGCTGCTCGGTCGTCAGACCGGTCAGCATCAGACGAAACTGAAGAAGGATATTGTCGGCACTAGTAAGAAGCCGTTCCGCCAAAAAGGGACAGGTAACGCGCGTCAGGGCGATCTGAAAGGACCTCATATGCGTGGTGGTTACATGGCGCACGGACCCCGCTCCCGCAGCCATGCGATCAAGTTGCCGAAAAAAATCCGCCAGCTGGGACTGAAAACCGCCCTTTCGCATAAGGCAAAAGAAGGTAGTTTGTTCATCCTTAAGGATACTAAATTGAAAACGCCTAAAGCTTCGGAGCTTGAAAGCAAGTTACAGAAGCTCAATCTGAACTCAGCATTGATTATCGACGGTGAGACGGTTGAAGCTCATTTTAAGAACGCGATCAGCAACTTGAAAACCTATAATGTGCTGCCTTCCGGCGGAGCAAATGTCTATGACATTTTACGTCACGACCAGCTCGTGATAACCGTCGATGGTCTGAAAGCGCTCGAGAAACGGTTAGCGTAGAAGGTATTTGACATGGCGAAAGCAAAGCAACAGATTGATAATCCGGTGATTTTTGATGTGATCCGCAAACCGGTTGTCACCGAAAAATCAACCATACAAGGTCAGTATGGGCAGATCTCATTCCGCGTGGCAACCGATGCCACCAAGCCACAAATCAAGGAAGCTGTGGAAAAACTCTTTGAGGTGGATGTAGTTTCGGTGAATACGATTAACCAACGCGGCAAAATCAAGCGCTTCCGCGGCAAGCTCGGTAAGCGTAGCGATTATAAAAAAGCAGTTGTTACTCTGAAAGAAGGGCAGACGGCTGAATTGATGGGAGGCGTGTAATGGCGTTAAAAACCTACAATCCTACAACTCCTTCCCTGCGTCAACTGGTTACGGTTGACCGCTCTGAACTCTATAAGGGCAAGCCGGAGAAAACACTCGTTGAAGGCTTGAGTAAGACAGGTGGTCGTGATTCCAAAGGCCACATGACGTCGCGTCATCGTGGTGGCGGACATAAACGTAAATACCGTTTGATTGACTTCAAGCGTACAAAGCAGAATGTCTGGGCCACGGTCGAACGGATTGAGTATGATCCGAACCGGACGGCACATATCGCGCTCATTACTTACGAAGATGGTGAAAAAGCGTATATACTCGCTCCGCAGCGTCTGACCGCTGGTGATAAAGTCATCGCCGGAACGGGCGTGGACATTAAGCCGGGAAACGCACTACCGCTCGAGAATATACCGGTAGGTACGATCCTGCATAATGTGGAGATGAAGCCAGGAAAAGGCGGACAGCTTGCTCGTTCCGCTGGAGCCTATGTACAGCTGGTCGGGAAAGATCAGGGTTATGCACTTATTCGCCTTAAATCCGGTGAAGTGCGCAAGGTGCCCGGAACCTGCATGGCGAGCGTCGGCGCGGTATCCAATCAGGATCATCAAAACCAGAAGCTGGGTAAGGCAGGCCGAAGCCGCTGGAAAGGCAAACGTCCGCATGTTCGCGGTGTCGCGATGAACCCGGTTGACCACCCGCATGGAGGTGGTGAAGGTAAGACATCGGGCGGGCGTCATCCGGTCTCCCCATGGGGTAAGCCTACTAAGGGTAAGCGCACTCGGAGTGTAAAAAAGCAAAGCAATCAGTTTATCGTGACCTCGCGTCATGCACGTAAGAAATAAGGCGGAGTAAAGTTATGGCACGTTCAGTCTGGAAAGGCCCGTTTGTAGACAGCTACCTGCTGAAGAAGGTAGATGAAGTTCAATCGTCGGGAAAGCATAAGGTGATTAAGACCTGGTCGCGCCGTTCGACCATCATGCCGCAATTTGTCGGTTTGACGTTCGGCGTTTATAACGGGCAGAAATTCATCCCGGTTGCAGTGACGGAGCAAATGGTTGGGCATAAGCTCGGCGAGTTTTCCCCTACCCGCACCTACCATGGCCATGCTGCCGACAAAAAAGCGAAGAAATAAGGACAACAGGCATGAGTAAAGCATCCACCCCCCGTAAATTGGCAGCGAATCAGGCTTGCGCTTCCCTGCGCAACCTACGCATCAGCCCACAGAAGTTGAATCTGCTCGCGGATTCGATCCGTGGCCTGAGCGCGGATCAGGCCTTGGCCCAACTGACCTTCTCCCGCAAAGCCATTGCCCGCGATGTCAAAAAACTGCTGCAATCGGCGATTGCTAATGCTGAAAATAATCACGATCTGGATGTAGACCGGCTGTATGTGACGGAAGTTCAGGTCGGAAAATCGATTACAATGAAACGTATTCGTCCGCGGGCTCGTGGCCGCGCATTTCGTATTGCTAAACCGTTCAGCCGTATCTCCATTACGCTGACTGAAAAAGAGGACGCATAGATATGGGACAGAAAGTTGATCCACGCGGCTTACGCCTTAATATTAATCGCACATGGGATTCGCGTTGGTTCGCTGACGATAACTACGCGGAGCACCTGCATGAGGATCTCAAGATCCGCCGCTATATCGAGAAAAAGCTGGAAAACGGCGCGATTTCTAAAGTCGTGATTGAGCGCTCAGCTAAGAAAATGCGCATCAATCTCTACAGCTCGAAGCCCGGTGTTATTATCGGAAAAAAAGGAGCGGATATCGAGGAGATCAAGAAAAAAGTTTCGCGTATGACCTCCGACGAGGTGCATATTAACCTGATTGAGATTCGTAAGCCGGAAATAGATGCCAAGCTGGTAGCGCAGAGCATCTGTCAGCAGCTAGAAAAGCGGATCGCCTTCCGCCGCGCTATGAAGCGTGCCGTGCAGTCTGCTCTTCGTATGGGCGCACTCGGTATTCGTATTAATTGTTCCGGACGTCTCGCTGGTGCGGAAATCGCCCGGATGGAATGGTACCGCGAAGGGCGTGTACCCCTGCATACGTTGCGTGCGGATATCGATTACGGCACGTACGAAGCGAATACGACCTATGGCGTGATTGGCGTTAAGGTATGGATTTTTAAAGGTGAAATTATGAATGCTGACCCGATGGCGCAGGATAAGCGCATTCAGGGTGTCATTCGTTAAGCGGCAGGCCAGTTGAGAGGATACAATGTTACAGCCTAAAAAAACCAAATTCCGTAAAGCCCATAAAGGCCGAATCAAAGGCAAAGCCAAAGGTGGTGCTATGATTACTTATGGCGAATATGGTCTGAAGGCACTCGAGCCTGAGCGTATTACCGCGCGGCAGATTGAGGCAACCCGCCGAACGATCACGCGCCATATGAAACGCCAGGGAAAGTTATGGATTCGTATCTTTCCGGACGTTCCCGTCTCAGCGAAACCGCTGGAAGTGCGTCAGGGTAAAGGTAAGGGCTCGGTTGAATACTGGGCCGCACGGGTGAAACCAGGGCGCATCATGTTTGAGCTGGACGGCGTGTCGGAGGAAGTCGCGCGCGGCGCATTTGAACTCGCCGCTGCTAAGCTCCCCATTAAAACCAAATTTGTAAAGCGGGTGGATTAACATGAATATACAGGAACTACGCGGCAAAACGGATGATGAATTAAAAGCCCTTCTGCTTGAGCAGAAGAAGGAGCAGTTTAATCTGCGTTTTCAGCAGGCTTCCGGTGAGTTGGAGAACACGGCCCGTATGCGCGAAGTGCGCAAAACGATTGCTCGTATTCAGACGCTGAAAAACGATCAACTCGCCAAGGAAGGGCCGAAAGCGGCACCGAAGAAAGATACCAAGAAAGCCGAAACGAAGAAAACAGCGGCAAAAAAAGACAGCGACGCCTCGGAAGGTGATAAGGCCGAAGCAAAAAAAGATAACGATAAGGCTGCGTAAGGAAAAGAGCTATGCCAAAACGTACATTACAAGGAGTCGTGGTGAGCGACAAAATGGATAAAACAGTTACCGTGCTGGTGGAGCGCCGCCTCGCCCACCCGTTGATCGGTAAGATTATCCGTAAGTCCAAGAAATATGCAGCGCATGATGAAAAGAATACATATAAAGTGGGCGATGCCGTGCGTATTCAGGAATGTGCGCCGATTTCCAAGCGCAAAACTTGGGAAGTGATCGAATCCGCATCGACCCCCAAGAAAAAAGCAGCCAAAAAGGCGTAGCAGAGGTTAGTTATGATTATTGCAGAAACCAAATTACAAGTAGCCGATAATTCAGGCGCACGCGAAGTGCAATGCATCAAGGTGCTGGGCGGTTCTAAACGTCGCAGTGCCGGTATCGGTGACATCGTTGTTGTATCCGTCAAAGATGCTATGCCTCGCGGCAAGGTGAAAAAAGGCAGTGTGCAACGCGCCGTTATCGTACGTACAGCCAAAGAAACGTATCGTCAGGACGGCTCGGCCATTCGCTTCGATAGTAATGCGGCCGTGCTGATTAACAAAAATAATGAGCCGATCGGCACCCGGATATTTGGCCCGGTTACGCGTGAGTTGCGCGGTAAAAACTTTATGAAAATCGTCTCGCTTGCACCGGAAGTGCTGTAGGTCGGACGGATAGGAGCATTTAACATGGCTAAAATTAAAAAAGGGCAGCAGGTCATCGTCATTGCCGGTAAAGATAAAGGCAAAAAGGGTGAAGTGAAAAAGGTTCTCACCGATAAAAACCGGGTGATTATTTCCGGCGTTAATAAGGTGAAGAAGCATGAAAAGCCTAGCCAAATGAGTCAGGGTGGTATCGTAACCCGCGAACTTCCGATTCATATCTCCAATGTGGCGATTGCCGACCCGAAAACGGGCGAACCCAGCCGCTTAGGATATAAAACACTTGAAAACGGTGAGAAAGTCCGTTTTGCCAAGAAATCCGGTGAAATCGTTTAAGGTAAGGTAAATATCATGGCACGGTTGAAGGAAGTTTACAAAACAGAGATTGCCCCGGCACTGAAAGAGCAGTTCGGCTATACGAACGTGCATCAGATTCCGCGGATTAAAAAAATTACACTGAATATGGGTGTTGGTGAAGCATCGCAGGATAAAAAACTGATCGATAATGCGGTCAGCGATCTTGCGCTAATCACCGGTCAGAAACCTATTATTACCAAGGCGCGCAAGTCAATCGCCGGATTTAAGCTGCGTGAAGATGTGCCCGTTGGCTGCAAAGTAACGCTTCGCGAGCAAAGAATGTTTGAATTTTTGGACAGACTCGTTAATATAGCGCTCCCTCGTGTGAGGGACTTTCGCGGGCTTTCGAACAAAAGCTTCGATAAGAACGGAAATTACAGCCTGGGTCTGAAAGAGCAGATCGTATTTCCGGAAGTGGATTATGATAAAACCGATAAGGTACGCGGTATGGATATTACCATTGTTACCACGGCTCAGACTAAAGAGGAAGCGAAAGCCCTGCTCGCAGGGTTCAACCTTCCTTTTAGAAAGTAGTAATAAAGGATTGATATTATGGCTAAAGTAAGTGCAGTAGAGCGCCAAAAAAAGCGGGAAGCCCTCGTGAAAAAATACGAGACAAAACGCACCCGCCTGAAAGAAAAAGCGCTGGACAAGAACCTGCCGATGGAAGAGCGGTTTGAAGCGCAGCTGAAGCTTGCGCAATTGCCGCGTGCCAGTTCAAAAACCCGCTTACGCAACCGATGTGGGCTTACGGGCCGCCCGCGTGGATATTACCGGAAGTTTGAGCTCTCCCGCATTGCGCTGCGCGAGCTGGGTTCACAAGGTTATATTCCGGGCTTAATTAAATCGAGCTGGTAATTAAAGGATTTTTACGATGGCAATGTCAGATACTATCAGTGATATGTTAACCACCATTCGTAACGGGCAATCCGTACGTCTGGCTACCGTTTCAACCCCAAGCTCGAATGTGCGTAAAGGTATACTCGACGTGCTTGTGCGCGATGGTTACATTAAAGGATACGAAGAAGTTGAAGTGCGCAAGGGCGTAAAGCAGCTTAATATTACCTTGCGCTACCATAAGGGTCAGCCGGTAATCAAGCGCATTCGACGGGTTTCCAAGCCAGGATTGCGCCAATATGCCTCTGTTGAGAATCTGCCGAAGGTCTTTAGCGGACTCGGTATTGCGATTCTTTCGACATCTAAAGGCATCATGGCAGACCATGAAGCTCGCGAAGCCGGTGTTGGCGGCGAAGTTATTTGTAACGTATTTTAAAGGAACGACTCATGTCTCGCATAGGATTAAAACCTGTCGATATTCCTTCTGGTGTTGAAGTTAAGGTAGATGGCCGCACCGTGACCGTAAAAGGGAGTAAGGCAACGCTGTCTCAGGAGTTGCCGGCGGAATCGGTTATTCAAATCAAGGACAATCAGGCCATTGTGACGCCTGCAAATGATACGCAGGATGCCCGCGCAAAATGGGGACTATCCCGCGCTTTAATCAATAACATGGTACAAGGCGTGACGGAAGGCTTTACCCTTACGCTCGAAGTTAACGGCGTAGGATATCGCGCGCAAGTGCAGGGTAAAACGTTAAAAATGAACCTTGGTTTCAGCCATGAGGTCGAATTTACCATTCCTGAAGGCATCACCATCACGACGCCTAAGCCGACTGAAGTGCTGATAACCGGTGCTGATAAACAATTGGTCGGTCAGGTGGCGGCAAATATTCGTAAATGGCGTAAGCCGGAGCCTTACAAAGGTAAAGGTATTGCTTATCAGGGCGAATATATCCGCCGTAAAGAAGGTAAAAAGAAGTAAGGTAATATTATGGCTATTGAAACAGCACAAGCCCGTAGAAGACGTCGCACCCGCTATGCGCTCAAGCAGCGCGCAAACGGCAAGCCACGTCTTTCCATTCTGCGCAGTAACAGTAACATTCACGCGCAGATTATCGATGATCGGCAGTCCGTCACACTGGTAGCCGCGTCGACGATCGATAAGGAGTTACGCAGTTCCTTTAAGAGTAATGCGTGCAATCAGGAAGCGGCGAAAAAAGTCGGCGAGCTGATTGCAAAACGTGCGAAAGCAAAGAAAATCAACGATGTCGTGTTCGATCGTGGCAGCTATGTCTATCATGGGTGTGTTAAGGCCCTGGCAGACAGTGCACGCGAGCACGGACTAAACTTTTAACGAAAAGAGCCTGTTATGAACGTTGCAGCAGAAAATCCGCAAAACGAAGACGGTTTTATCGATAAGCTGGTTGCCATTAACCGTACCGCTAAAGTAGTAAAAGGCGGACGACGTTTTGGCTTTACTGCGCTGGTCGTCGTCGGCGATGGTAAAGGCCGGGTTGGCTTCGGTAAGGGTAAAGCGAAAGAAGTCATGGATGCCAAGCGTAAAGCAACCGATGCGGCTAAGAAAAATATGGTGCGCGTTCCGCTAAAAGAAGGCCGTACGTTGCATCATGATATTCGTACCCGCGCCGGTGCTGGTAAAGTCGTGATGCGTGCCGCGCCTCCGGGTACCGGTATTATCGCAGGTGGTCCCATGCGTGCCGTATTTGAAGCGCTCGGCGTTAAGGACGTCGTTGCTAAATCAACCGGCTCGTCTAACCCTTATAATATGGTGCGGGCTACTTTCAGGGCGCTGGATCTGGTGCAGTCTCCTAAGGAAACCGCCGCACGGCTTGATAAAAAGATCAGCGACATTATTGGCCGCCGTGAAGCCGGGCAGCCGCAAGCAGCGAATGATGGCGAGCAAGCGGATAAATCGGCAAAAAAAGCAGCTAAGAAGCGTCCCATAGCGGAAAAGAAAGCTGAAGCAAAAACAGAAAAACCGAAGCAGGAAACGGTTTCTGAAAAAGGCGCCAAACAGGAAAAGGCAGCCAAGAAAGAAGAAGCCGCTAAGCCGGCTGGTAGCGACGAGAAAAAAGACTAAACCCATAAATAGAGACACGTTATGGCACAGAAACAGACCATCACAATAAAGCAAATCAGAAGCCCGATTGGCCGCCCAAAAGAGCAGCGTCAGACCCTAATCGGTCTCGGGCTGAATAAAATGCACAGAACCCGTGAGCTTCAGGATACACCTGAAATTCGTGGCATGATAAATAAAGTCAGTCATTTAGTTGAAGTTATTGAAGCTTAACTTCATATTATTTTATAGAGGCGCACCATGACCAATATATTATCGCAATTGAAAGATAAGCCCGGCGCATATCAGAACAGTAAGCGTAAAGGACGCGGTATCGGTTCCGGTAAAGGAAAAACCGCTGCGCGGGGTATTAAGGGACAAAAATCCCGCTCCGGAGTTGCTATCAAAGGATTTGAAGGTGGGCAAATGCCTATATACCGCCGTCTTCCGAAGCGCGGGTTCACGAATTATAACCGCAAAGTGGCTGAAACCGTGAATCTCGGTCAATTGCAGACTTTTATCGATGCGAAAAAGCTGGATGGCTCCAAGGCGATTGACCGCGAGGCGCTCATCGCATCCGGTCTCGTGAAAGGCAACAAGGATGGGATTAAACTGCTTGCCAAGGGCGAATTAACGGCAAAAATCAATCTGACGATTGATGCAGCCTCCGAAGCGGCTATTGCCGCCGTGAAAAAAGCAGGCGGCAACGTCACGCTTGCCGAAGCAAAGCCCGCGGAAAAGCCTGCAAAAAAAGCGAGCAAAAGCAGCAAAAAAAATACTGCCTCTAAAAAGCAATCTAAGGACGCATAGCACAGGTGGCAGGGGGTGCATCAAAAGCGGGCATGGCGCTCAATCTTGACGTCATTACCAAGGCGAAGGAGCTGAAAAAACGCCTGCTATTTGTTCTTGGCGCTTTGATCGTCTATCGTATCGGCACTTATATTCCGCTTCCTAACATTGATACGCGCGTGCTGACGGAGGTTTTTCAGCAGCAATCCGGCGGGTTACTCGGTATTTTCAATATGTTCTCCGGTGGTGCGCTCGGTCGTATGACCATTTTTGCGCTCAACATCATGCCCTACATCACCGTCTCGATCATCATGCAGCTAATGACGGTCGTCTCCCCTACCCTTGCGCAGCTCAAAAAAGAAGGTGGCGCTGGGCGGCAGAAAATCAACCAATATACCCGTATTGGTACGGTATTTATGGCGGGTTTTCAGGGAATCGGCATTGCGATCTTTCTCGAAGGGATTGAAAGTGCTTCCGGGTCTGCCGTATTGAACCCTGGGCTTTTCTTCCGCATTACAACCGTTATTACCCTGATTGGCGGCGTGATTTTCCTCATGTGGCTGGGCGAACAGATCACCGCCCGGGGTATCGGCAACGGTATTTCGCTGATTATTTTCGCGGGTATTGTCGCGGAGCTACCGCGCGCCATTGCAACCACTTTTGAACTGGGTCGCACCGGGGCGTTAAATACCGCATTTATCCTGCTGATCGTATTGCTGGCCCTCGCGCTAATTGCGTTCATTGTCTTCATGGAGCGTGCACAACGCCGTATTCTGGTACAGTATCCCAAGCGGCAGATGGGAAATAAAATGATGGGCGGTGACAGTACGCACCTGCCGCTCAAACTAAATACGGCCGGAGTTATCCCACCGATTTTTGCAAGCTCGCTTTTGCTGTTCCCCGCCACCATTGCCGGGTTTTCCGCTAGTCAGGGGGAAACGGCGGGCGGTTGGATTGAAACGATTTCCCTCTATCTGGGGCATGGCCAACCGTTATATATTGTCGCCTATGTGGCCTTGATCGTATTTTTCTGTTTCTTCTATACGAAACATGTGTTCAACCCGGCAGATACAGCAGATAACCTTAAAAAGAATGGCGGCTTTATACCCGGTATTCGTCCGGGCAAGAATACGGCAGAGTATCTGACCTATGTGCTCATGCGCTTAACAGCCGTGGGGGCTGCTTATATTTCACTCGTCTGTGTGATCCCGGAGCTGTTACTTTCCTATTATTCCGTTCCCTTCTACTTGGGTGGTACGAGCTTGCTGATTGTCGTTACCGTCACAATGGATACCGTTACGCAAATCCAGTCGCACCTGCTCGCGCACCAATATGAGGGATTAATTAAAAAAGCCAAACTGCGCGGCAGGACCATATGACAACGGATCGTCACATTATCATATTATTCGGCCCTCCGGCGGCTGGCAAAGGTACGCAGGCCAAGCTACTTTCCGCGGCACTCGATATTCCGCAGCTTTCCACAGGCGATATGCTACGCGCTAACGTCGCGGCGGGCAGTGAGCTGGGCAAGATGGCGAAAACCATCATGGCAGAAGGCGGACTCGTTTCCGACGATATTATCATTGCTATGATCAAGGACCGCATTGCTCAGGACGATTGCGCCCGCGGTTTCTTGCTGGACGGATTCCCGCGCACGGAAACACAGGCGCAGGCGCTTGACGAACTACTGAGCGCAACAGGCGAACACGTAACGCATGTCATCAATATTGAAGTCTCCGACTCGGAACTGGTGCGCCGTGTATCCGGACGTTATCAGGAAGCAAAAGAGCAGCACGAGCAGGACCCGGATGCGTTTCCTGCGCCACGCGAAGATGATAACCCGAAAACGTTTGCTTCGCGGCTGGAGAGCTACCGAAAACAGACACTGCCTGTACTTGCATACTATAAACGCACTGCAAGCGATACGGTCACTCATGTGGATGGAATGCAATCGATCGACGCCGTGAATCAGGCGATTCGATCGGCCATATGATGCTTTGCGGGTAAATTGGAGCATGCGCGATATTATTCGTTGACTTGCCTGTAAGAAACAGTATTATTCGCGGCCTGTTAAAATTATACGATTGAGGTTCTCATGGCACGTATTGCCGGTGTAAACATTCCTACCAATAAGCGTATTGAGATCGCGCTCACCTATATTTATGGTATTGGGCGCACGACCGCCAACAAGATTTGCGAAAAAGCAAATGTTGATATCAACAAGCGTGTGCATGAGCTATCGGAAGATGAGGTGATCAAAATCCGTAACGTAATTGATACGGAGTATCAGGTGGAAGGTGACCTGCGTCGTGAAGTGACCATGAACATCAAGCAATTGATGGATTTGGGCGCGTATCGCGGTCTGCGCCACCGCCGCCGCCTGCCGGTCCGTGGTCAGCGTACCCATACGAATGCCCGCACCCGTAAAGGGAAAGCCAAGCCGATTGCCGGTAAGAAGAAATAAGGATTCAGGATAGCAACATGGCGAAAGTTAGCACAAAGAAAAAGATTAAGAAGAACGTCACGCGTGGTGTCGCACATATTAATTCGACGTTTAACAACACACATATTACGATCAGTGACATGCAGGGCAATACGATTGCTTGGTCGACCTGCGGTTCTAACGCCTTTAAAGGTTCGCGTAAATCGACCCCGTATGCTGCACAGGTCGCTGCTGATAAGGCTGGCCGCGCCGCGCAGGAGCATGGCATGATTACGCTTGACGTGGAAGTAAAAGGTCCAGGAACCGGGCGTGAATCATCACTGCGTGCGCTGCAGGCAATTGGTTTCACCATTACCTCGATTAAAGATGTAACGCCTATACCCCATAATGGCTGTCGGCCGCGTAAACGCCGCCGCGTGTAACTGTTCACTAGACTACCGGTAGGAGTAACCATATGAATAAGACATCCCCCGTGATGATTGCAAAAAACTGGCGCGAGCTAATCAAGCCGTCCCGTATTGATATTGACGAGGATAAGAAGCATAATCGCGCTAATATCGAAGTCGAGCCTTTGGAGCGCGGCTTTGGACTTACGATGGGCAATGCTTTACGTCGCGTATTGCTTTCTTCGTTACAGGGCGCTGCGGTTACTTCCGTAAAGATTGAAAATGCTTTGCACGAATTTACGTCCATTGATGGCGTTCGGGAAGATGTCACGGAAATTATCTTAAACATTAAGGCGCTGGCGGTGCGCGCGGAAGACCCCGACAAACATGCGGCCACGCTGGATGTGACTGGCCCTTGCGTTGTAACGGCCGGTATGATCGAAGCGCCCTCGAATATTCGTTTCGTCAACCCTGACGCTGTTATTTGTACACTGGACAAAGATACGAATCTGAAGATGGAATTAACAGTCGAGTCCGGAAAGGGCTATGTGCCCGCGGCTTCCAGTAAAGAGTCCGGCGCGCCTATCGGTGCGATTCCGATTGACGCGCTGTTCAGCCCTGTAAGGAATGTTAGCTATCGCGTTGAGGATGCTCGTGTGGGACAGGTTACTGACTATGATAAGCTGATTTTGACCGTTGAAACCGACGGCTCCATCACCCCCGAAGACGCCGTTGCCTATTCAGCTCGCATTTTGCAAGATCAGCTTCAACTCTTCATTAATTTTGAAGAGGTGGAAGAGCTGCCCGAGCGCGCTGAGGAAGAACTATACTTCAACCGCAACCTTCTGCGTAAAGTGGATGAGCTTGAACTCTCTGTCCGCTCGGCCAACTGCCTGAAAAACGATAACATTGTCTATATCGGCGATCTCGTGCGTAAGACCGAGGCGCAGATGCTGAAAACCCCCAACTTTGGTCGTAAATCCTTGAACGAAATCAAGGAGGTGCTCGCCAGCATGGGGCTTCGCTTCGGTATGGAAGTCGATGGCTGGCCACCGGAGAACATCGAAGAATTAGCGAAAAAATTTGAGGATCCTTACGCCGTTTAATCGTAAGTCCCTATCGACTTTAGGAGTTATATTATGCGACATCATACTAAAGGCAGAAAGCTTAACCGCAGCAGCACACACCGTGCATCCCTGCTTCGTAATATGTCTGCTCAGTTAATTGAGCATGAGCAGATCATCACAACGCTTCCTAAAGCAAAGGAAATTCGTCCGGTTGTTGAAAAGCTGATCACGCTGGGAAAACGCGGCGATCTTCACGCACGCCGCAAAGCACTCAGCTACCTGTATAACGATACTGAGACGGTAGGTAAGCTGTTTGATACGATCGCCGAACGCTACAAAGAACGGCCCGGCGGCTATACCCGTATCTTAAAGGCTGGTTTTCGTACCGGCGATTCCGCTCCTCGCGCTGTGATCGAATTGGTCGACCGTGATGTCAATGCCCGCGGCAAGAAAGATATTGAGCGCCGTGAGGCAGAGCAAGCTGAGCTTGATGAAGCGGAATACGCTTCCTAACTAATCCTTGTCAATCTGCAGAAAAGGCACCCTAAGCGGTGCCTTTTTTTGTTAACACCGTCATTTCAGTGTGGTATGACACGTTAGCATGGTTTTGTTTAGGAGGCTCGTATGATTATAAACATGTTTTCCCTGATAGGGGTTGTGGCACTAATGGCTGCCTGTTCTACCGATAAAGATGCTGCCGGTGATATGGAAGGCGCACCGGTTGAGCAAGGCGCCGGTTACTATGGTCAGGGCACTGGAACCACAGGAAATATTCAAAGCGGCAGCCTCGGCGAACTTACCCCTGGCTCGCAGGCGGAATTAGTTGCCACTATTGGAGATCGGGTCTTTTTCGATTTTAATAGTGCGCAGGTGCGCGGTTCAAATAAAGAAACTCTTCGGCGTCAGGCAGAGTGGTTGAAACGTCATCCTTCCATCAATGTCACGATTGAAGGCCATGCGGATGAACGCGGCACCCGCGAGTATAATATTGCCCTAGGAGAGCGCAGAGCAAGCGCAGTACGTGACTTTCTAATCAGCGAAGGGGTCAGCGCCAACCGAATATCGACGATCAGCTACGGTAAAGAGCACCCGGAATATCTCGGTAGCAACGAAGCGGCATGGAGCAAGAACCGGCGGGCCGTCACCGTCGTTAATTAACTATTCTTATGCGGCATGCGCTTAAAACCCTCGGTATTCTCCTTATCGCCCTAATGAGCACGGCGGAAGCGCAGAATGCGAACGAACCCGCCTTTTTAGATGGTGAAGTAGCGCCCATAAGTGATCAGGATAGTGCTTTATCCGCGCAATTGCTCCGCATAGTCGATCTGGAAGAGCAAATGCGGCTTCAGCAGGGAATTATTGAAGAACTTCGTTATCGGTTAGGCCAGCTTGAAGCGAAACTTGCACAGCAGCGTATTGCCGCTTCGAAAGATACCTCAGGCGCAATGAGTCCGGCCGAAACAGTTTCCTCCAGCCCTCGTGACTACCCCACCCCGGTAACAACCGCTTCACAGCCACGCGAAGTATTCATTAAGAATACGCCCGAAATGCGGGATAGCGCCGCCGCCCGAGCCGCCTACGAAGCCGCATTCGAACTGATTAAGCAGGAACAGTATGAGAAAGCGGCTAAGGCATTTGCAGATTACGTTGAACAATTTCCCAATACCAGCCTGACGGAAAATGCACTTTATTGGCATGCAGAAACCTACTTTGCGCGCGGACAGTATGCTGAGAGCGCGATCGAATTTCTTAAAGCGTACCAGACCTACCCCATCGGCAATAAAGCGCCGGATAATCTCTTGAAGCTCGCCATTTCCCTCGGCAAAATCGGCAAAACCACGGAAGCATGTGGTACGCTGGATAAGCTGGGTAACGAGTTTCCCAATGCACCGCTTGCCATCAAGCAGCGCAGCAATCAGGAATATATCGCGCTCGATTGCAGCTAGTGGTTTCGAAACTCTCTGACTTTTTGCAGCAGTTTTTTGCAGCTTCCCCTATTCGCAAAGATTCGCCTATTGTCCTAGCCGTTTCGGGCGGGGCGGATAGTCTGGCCCTGTGTCTGGCATTGCGGGATTATCTCACCCCACATGGAGGCGATGTGATCGCCGTTTCGGTCGATCATGGCTTGCGTTCCGATTCCGCTAAAGAATGTGAACAGGTCGGCAAGTGGCTATCGGCTTATGAGATAGAGCATCATATCCTTCGGCTGAGCAACCTGCCGGAGAGCAACCTGCAAGCTGCAGCCCGAACGGCGCGTTATAATGTGCTCGCCGACTTTTGCCGGGAGCGTGATATCCTCTACCTCGCCACCGGTCATCATCAGGACGATGTAGCGGAAACACTGACCTACCGAAAGGAGCAAGGCGCGAGCGACTGGGCAATGGCAGGCATTCCGCACCTCTCACTCTGGCAGGATCTGCTGGTGATTCGGCCGTTATTGCAGGTAACCAAGCAGGATTGTATCGATTATCTACACAACCACAACCAACCGTGGATCGAAGACGCATCCAACTGCAACCCGATTTATGACCGCAACCGCATCCGCCAGAGGCTTGCGGCCCGCAAGGATTACGCGGTTTACCGCAAGGAGTGCGTTGAGCAGGCGAGGCAAACAGCTTTACGCCGCAGACGTGAGGAGCTCGCACTAAACACATGGCTTGCCCGGCATGCTATCTTCCGGGGTGATCGTCTAATGTTACCGGTATCCGCATTTAAAGCGCTTGAAGCCCCTGCTCAACTGCGCGTGCTAAAAGTAACGCTCCGCTACGTACGTGGTCAGGATACGGTTCCTCGTTCCCATAAACTCACTCAGCTTGTCGCTCAGATGCTTCAACCTGATTTTAATCAGGCGACGCTGCATCACACCATGATCTCTCAAAAAGGCAGGCAGTTTGTGTTTTCCCCGGAGTTTGCTATTGAAAAGACAAGAAAGAGTGACCATATCCTTAAGACAGGCGAAACAGCTTATAGAGCGATGATATCGCTTGGAGTCGTTCCTTTTAACGGCTATGATACGCTAAATTAACTTGCAATAGGACATATCGATGCGTGGCGCCCTTATATGGTTTGTAATTTTCTTCCTGTTTTTAGCGGGGTATAATGCCTTTTACGGCGCATCGCAGGGGCAGCAGCTTCCCTTTTCCGAATTCTTAAGCGCAGCCGATCAGGGAAATGTAAATCGGGTCGTCATTCGCGGCAATAATATCGAAGGTTATTTTGCGAATGGTGAGCGCTTTACGACCTACACGCCGAATTACCCTGATTTGGTTTCTCGACTTGAGCAGCAGGGTATCAGCATTCAGGCTGCTCCCGTTGAGGATTCGATGAGCTCGTTTATCGGCGTGCTTTTATCGTGGTTCCCTATCCTATTGCTGATTGGTGTCTGGGTCTATTTCATGAAACAAATGCAAGGCGGCAAAGGTGGTGGCGCCATGGGCTTTGGTAAAAGCCGGGCAAAAATGCTAAACGAAAAAACCGGTCGCGTTACATTCAATGATGTGGCCGGGATTGATGAGGCTAAAGAAGAGCTGGAAGAGATCGTTGATTTCCTGAAGGATCCATCCAAATTCCAGAAACTCGGTGGTAAAATTCCAAAAGGTGTTTTGCTGGTAGGCTCTCCCGGAACCGGTAAAACACTGCTCGCCCGTGCGATTGCAGGCGAAGCGGAAGTTCCGTTTTTTACAATCTCCGGTTCGGACTTTGTGGAGATGTTTGTTGGTGTTGGTGCCAGCCGTGTCCGCGATATGTTTGAGCAGGGCCGTAAAAACGCGCCTTGTATTATTTTTATCGATGAGATTGACGCTGTCGGCCGCCACCGCGGCACGGGCATGGGCGGCGGTAACGACGAACGTGAGCAAACGCTAAATCAGCTTCTGGTTGAAATGGACGGGTTTGAGGGTTCGGAAGGCGTTATTCTGATTGCCGCCACCAACCGTCCTGATGTGTTGGATCCGGCTTTACTGCGCCCGGGCCGTTTTGACCGGCAGATTGTGGTACCTGTTCCGGATATAAACGGTCGGGATAGGATTCTGAACATTCACTTGCGCAATGTGCCGCTCGGACCGGACGTTGATCCGCATGTGATTGCGCGGGGCACGCCCGGCTTCTCGGGAGCGGATTTGGCGAACCTGGTGAATGAGGCCGCCCTGCTCGCTGCGCGCCGAAATAAGAAAGTCGTGACCATGCGCGAGCTGGAAGACGCTAAAGACAAAGTGATGATGGGTGCCGAGCGTAAATCGATGGTCATGACCGAAGAAGAAAAAGAGCTCACCGCCTATCATGAAGCAGGTCATGCGCTGGTAGGCATTCATATGCCGGCTTGCGACCCGATTCATAAAGCCACTATCATACCACGCGGCCGTGCGCTGGGTATGGTGATGCGCCTGCCTGAAAAAGATCAACTGTCCGTCACACGTGAAAAGCTGCATTCCGATTTGGCTATGGCGATGGGTGGTCGTGTAGCGGAGGAGTTGATTTTCGGCTATGATAAGGTCACCTCCGGCGCTTCCTCCGATATCCAGTATGCCACCAATATGGCGCGTAATATGGTGGAAAAATGGGGCATGAGCGATCAAGTCGGTACGGTTTTTCATGGTAACGATAATGATGAGCCGTTTCTGGGCTATCAAATGAGCCGTGGCGGCGCCATGTCAGAAGAAACGGCTAATCTGGTAGATGCGGAAGTGAAGCGTTTTGTCGAAGAAGCCTATAAAAAAGCGGAGGAAATCCTTAAAAAACACAATAAGGATTTGCATAAGCTCGCCAAAGCCTTGCTGGAATATGAAACGTTAAGCGGCGATGAAATTGATCAGCTGCTGAAAGGCAAGAAGTTGAATAAAGGCGGCAGCGCAGGCGGTGGCGCTAAGAAGAAGGCCATTCATTCGGTTCCTTCGACCAAAAAGCCGAAAAAAACATCAGCCAAACAGCCCTCTTCCTCTAAAGGAATAGACGGTACGCCCGAAACGGCTTAGTATAATATCTAGGCCAATAAGACAGGGTGGAGACAATATGGCAGAATCTTTATTCGGCACCGACGGTATTCGTGGACTAACCAACGCGCCCCCTATGGATGCGGAAACCGCACTTAAAGTCGGTAAGGCAGCGGGTGCCTACTTCCGCAATGGCAGCCATCGCCACCGCGTGGTTATCGGAAAGGATACGAGACTTTCAGGCTATTTGCTGGAACCGGCTCTCACGTCTGGTTTTATATCGATGGGAATGGACGTATTTCTGGTTGGTCCGATGCCGACCCCGGCAATTGCAATGGCGACCCGTTCGCTCCGCGCCGATCTGGGCGTAATGATCTCCGCTTCGCATAATCCGTACCACGATAACGGTATCAAGTTTTTTGATGCTAAGGGTGAGAAGCTTTCGGACGAGGTAGAGCGTAAAATTGCACAGATGGTACAGGAAGATATATCGCATTTGCTGGCCAAGCCGGAAGCGCTGGGCCGGGCAAAACGGCTCGATGATGCTGTTGGGCGCTATATTCAATATGTCAAAGAAACCTTTCCCAAGCACTTACAACTGAGTGGGCTGAAAATCGTTGTTGATTGCGCTAACGGTGCAGCATACAAGGTAGCGCCGACAGTATTATGGGAGCTTGGTGCGGAAGTCATTACGCTTTCGAACGCGCCTAACGGTTTTAATATCAATAAGGAATGCGGCTCCACCTACCCGAAAAATTTGCGAAAAGAAGTCGTTGAGCACGATGCGGACATCGGTATCGCGCTGGACGGCGATGCCGACCGGCTGATTGTGTGCGATCAGGAAGGTATCGTTATCGACGGCGATCAGATTATGGGGGCCATTGCCCGCTATTGGAAAGAGCATGACTATCTGAAAGGTGATGGCATCGTGGCGACCGTTATGTCCAACCTGGGGCTTGAGGAGTTTCTGACGACGCACGGTATGACGTTGCATCGCGCCAAGGTAGGCGACCGTTATGTAATCGAGCAGATGAAAGAGCATGCGTGTAATTTCGGCGGTGAACAATCCGGCCACCTCATCTTCAGCGACTACGCCACCACAGGGGACGGGCTCATGGCCGCCCTGCAGGTACTTGCCATTCTGGTAGAAACCGGAAAGCCTGCCAGCGAGGTGCTGCGTGTCTTTACCCCCTACCCGCAAACTTTGAAGAATGTACGCTTTCAGGATAGCGCCGTGCTGGAGTGCAGCGAAGTGAAGAACGCAGTTACATCAGTTGAACAGAGTCTGGGGGATGAGGGCCGCGTATTGATCCGCAAATCGGGGACTGAACCGCTCATTCGCATCATGATCGAGGGGCCGGAGCAGAAAACAATCGAAGAATATGCCGATAACATCGCGAATTCTATCGAGGCGCAGGAAAAAGTGCGGGATATAAAAAGCAACAGTGCGTAGGGTGCTGATCATTGCGGGATCCGACCCTTCCGGCGGCGCGGGCATACAGGCTGACATCAAAACCGCTACCGCATCCGGCGTGTTTGCGACTACCGCGATCACGGCCCTGACCGTTCAAAACACGCAGGGCGTTACCGATATACTGGATATCCGTCCCGATTTTGTCATAGCGCAGGCTAAAGCTGTGCTTGATGATATCGGCGCGGATGCCATCAAAATCGGTATGTTGCATCGCTGTGAGGTCATCGAAGCGATCGCAGAGCTGTTAGCAGATTACCTTGCAATTCCGGTCGTGCTGGACCCGGTCATGGTCGCCACCTCGGGCGATCAGCTGCTTGAAGCGGAAGCACTAAAAGCACTTACCGCTATGATTAAGCAGTGCAAAAACCCGCTTTACCTTACCCCGAACATACCCGAAGCCGAGTTACTCTCGGGTGGATCGATAGCCTCTCTTGATGCAATGGAAACTGCGGGGAAAGAGTTGCTGAAAGATTACAACCTCACAGGCCTTTTCATGAAAGGCGGGCACTTGCAGGATAAGCGCTGTACCGATCTGCTGCTCACGCAGACTGAAACACTCCGCATGACCTCCCCGCGCCTGCAAACCAGACATACGCACGGCACCGGCTGCACACTTGCAACCGCCCTCGCCTGTCAGCTTGCTTGCGGTGCCACAGCCGGGGATGCGGCTCAGGCAGCGCACACATACGTTCATCAGGCTATTATACACGCCCCGGAATTAGGACATGGTTATGGACCACTTAATCACATGCATAATTTGCTTGCAAACTAGCTGCTTTGGCGCTATAAGCTTTGCTCTTTTATAGCAGATATTTGTTAGCAGGAGCCCACCATGAAAGCCGATATTCATCCTGATTATCACGAAATCACCGTTAAGATGACCAATGGTGAGACCTTTAAGACCCGTTCCACTTACGGAAAAGAGGGCGACACGCTAACACTTGACGTAGATATTTCCAACCACCCGGCATGGACAGGTAAAACCAGTCAGCTTAATTCGAAAGCCGGTAAGGTGGCGAAATTTAATTCCCGATTTGCCGGGCTGGGCACCAGTAAAAAGCCGGAAAATAACGGATAAAGTAGCTTATACCTTCGCCGCCGATCATGGCTTACCGTCATAATACGCTTCTATGAAAGATGTCACCATCTATACGGACGGTGCCTGTTCGGGCAATCCGGGCCCCGGCGGTTGGGGAGCTGTGCTTTATTACGGCGATAAAATACGTGAATTACACGGCGGAGAGAGCAACACCACCAATAACCAGATGGAGCTTACCGCCGCTATTGAAGCGCTGAATGCACTCAAAGAACCTTGCCGTGTTGCCCTCTATACCGACAGCACCTACGTTAAAGATGGTATCAACCAATGGCTGCCTAACTGGAAACACAATGGCTGGAAGACCGCATCCAAAAAACCTGTAAAGAATAAAGCGTTATGGGAAAAACTGGATGAAGCACTTAAGATGCATCAGGTTGAGTGGCACTGGGTTAAGGGCCATGCGGGCGATCCGGGCAATGAACGCGCCGATGCGCTGGCCCGGGCCGGTATTTCGTTGGTATAAGCCCCCTACTCTGCTTCCTCCAGCCGTCTGATTTTTAGGGTAGTGATTTGATTGCGTTTTTTCTTCATCACCTCGAAGCGGCAATCGTAAAAATGAAACACCTGTTTTACATCGGGGATCACTTCCGCCATATGAATCACCAACCCAGCGACCGTGGCCGCTTCGTCATCCGGCAGATTCCAGTCCAGTTCGCGGTTTAAATCGCGTACGCTCATTGCCCCGTTAACCAGATAGCTGCCGTCCGGCAACTGGCGCAGAGTCTGGCGTATCGCATCCTGCTCGTCTTCAATCTGCCCGACAATTTCCTCCAGAATATCTTCGAGGGTAATGAGCCCCTGCAAGTCCCCATACTCATTCACCACCAACGCAAAATGGCTTTTCTTTTCGCGGAACGCCTGTAGCTGGTCTTTCAAAATCGTCGTGTCGGGCACAAACCACGCGTCCATCATGACATCGCGTATGTCAATTCCCCTCAGATCACCGCCTGCATCGTAAATCGCGGCCATTAATTGTCTGGCATGGAGGACGCCAATAATATTATCCGGATTTTCTTCCCATATGGGAATGCGCGTATGCCTGCTTTCCATCACGTGCTTGATGATTTGCTCCGCCGGCTGGTTGATTTCCAGCGTTTCCATCGATTTACGGTGCACCATGATTTCATGCACTTCCACTTCAGTAAGGTCGAGAATACTCCCGAGCATATCCTTATCGTCCTTCACCACTGCGCCCTCATCATGATGCAACTCAATCGCTCCCCGCAGCGCATCCGTACTATCGCCGAGGCTGTCATCGTCGTCGCTCAGCCCGGTAAGACGAAGGGTAAAATCAACGATGAACTGCACAAACAATGTTACCGGTGTAAATAATTTGACCAGAATAATAAAAGCCGGAGATACCAGCAGTGCCATTTTTTCCGCATTACGGAACGCATAGGTTTTGGGAAGTACTTCCGCAAAAATCAGGACCAGCAGCGTCATGATTACCGTTACATAAAAAACGCCCTCATTGCCAAACACATTGATGGCGAGTGTGGTTGCAAGGGCAGAAGCGAGGATATTCACCGCATTGTTACCAAGCAGAATTGCGCCGATCAGTCGCTCCTTATTTTCCCTTAGACGATGCACTTTTTCCGCGCGAAGGTTACCCTCCGATTTGAGCCGGTGGATGCGGGCGCGGCTCGCGGCGGTAAGCGCCGTTTCAGATCCCGAAAAAAAGCCGGAAAGGCAGAGCAGAAAGCAGATGGATATAAAGGTCAGTAACATAGGATTTCATGCAGAAAACTGTGTACGGCTCCTGCATCTACATCTTTTGCTATATAAGCCCGACCAATACCGCGCACAAGTATAAAATTCAGCTGGCCGTCCGTCGCCTTCTTATCTTGTTGCATCGCGGTAATGAGCGCATCGACGCTCCATTCGGGCTGAATATCAAGCGGAGAGACCGGTAGGCCATTTTCCTGGAGATGCACTATCACGCGCTTAGTATCTTCCGCCGGACATAACCCTAATCGCTCGGAAAATTGAAAGGCCATCACCATACCAATCGCGACCGCCTCGCCGTGCAATAGACTATCGCCGTAGCCCGTTTGCAACTCCAACGCATGGCCGAATGTATGGCCGAGATTGAGCAATGCGCGCTTGCCCTCTTCCTTTTCATCTTCAGCTACAATGCGTGCCTTCGCACGGCACGACGTTTCAACTAGCTCCTCTCTTCCGGCCTGCTTCGCTTCCAGCCGTTCAAAGAATTCCGGCATATCAATCAGCCCGTATTTCACCACCTCTGCATACCCGGCGCGCGACTGCCGCTCGGGCAAGGTGTCTAACGTCGTCACATCCGCAATGACCGCGCGCGGCTGGTAGAAGCTGCCGATCAAATTCTTACCGAATGCCGTATCAATCCCGGTTTTACCGCCGACCGAGCTATCCACCATAGCAAGCAGCGTCGTAGGAATCTGGATAAAGGGGACGCCGCGCAGCAGGATACTCGCAGCAAAGCCAGTTATATCGCCGACCACACCTCCGCCTAATGCAATCAATGTCGTTTTTCGGTCCGGCTTGAGCGCAAGCAGATCGTTCAGCAGCTTCTCTAAATGCGGAAACGATTTCGTCGACTCCCCCGCCGGCAGGGTCATCACCTCAGTTTGCACCGCATGCTGTTGCAGGCTGGTCTGCAGGCGTTTCAGATGATCCCCGGCTGCCGCTACCTGCTCATCGGTAATGATAATGAGGCGATTAGATGGCGCACGTTCTGCAATAAGCTTTCCGCACTGCGCAAGCAGGTCTTTTCCGATGTGAATCGGGTAGCTGCGCTTACCAAGATCGACTATCAGTTCCGTACTTTTACTCATCGATATATCCCTTTTCCTTAAGCGCATCAATGATGCGCTGCACCACCTTTTCATGCGGACCCACATCGCTTTCTATGGTAATATCCGCCTGTTCATATAGCGGATAGCGGGCTTCCATTAATTCGCGCAATATCTGCGCCTTATCGCCCTGCTCCAGCAAGGGGCGCGTATTTTTGCGCGAAACACGCTCTAGCAAAACCTCGAATTCCGCTTTAAGCCACACGGTCACGGCACGTTCCTGAAGCAGATGGCGTGTCTCCTCCTGTATATAAGCACCTCCGCCGGTCGCCAGTATGTGCGGCGGCCAAACCAGGTTATCCGCAATGATTTCCCGTTCCAGTTGCCGGAAGTATGCTTCGCCCTTCTGCGCAAATACATCACTGATTTCCATACCGATACGCTCGACTACAAGATGATCCGAATCGTAAAATTCGGCTCCAAGTGCATGCGATAAGCGTTTGCCAATCGTTGTTTTGCCTGCGCCCATCAGGCCGATCAACGCAATATTCTGGTGTAATGTCATCTGCATAAATTTGAGCTATATCAATCTCAGGCAACATTATTGCGCCTGATGTAACATAAGACTTGTCTTTCCAGTTCTCAAAAGGTTATAAGAGTACAAATAAGAAGAAGCAATAGTATCGGGATGGCTAAACGTAAAGCGCGCAGAAAAAAAACTTCAAAAACCGGAATAAAATATACGCTCTTCCTGGTTGTGATTATCGTACTTTTAGGGGGATTTGTGTTGGCGACCCAACGTATTTCCCCTGAAAAAAAGCAGGTGACGATCTCCATCCAGCATGAAGCGCTTACCGAACAAGAATAATATGGATCAATCTTTTATAGAGACATTTCTGGAGATGATGGTGGCCGAACGCGGCGCTTCGACCCATACGGTGAGTGCCTATCAGCGGGACCTGAGTGACTGCCGTCAATTTGTCAAAGAAACATTCAATACCGAGATAGCCTGGGCTGACGAAAGCCATTTACGCGCTTATCTTGATTATCTAACCAAACAAGGAGTCGCCAGTAGTACGCTAGCTCGGCGCTTGTCATCGCTTAAGCAGTTTTTCGGTTTTCTCTATACGGAAAATCACCGAGAGGACAATCCGACTACAAGCCTTGAATCTCCTAAGCGGGAGGCAACGCTTCCAAAATTCCTTACCGAGGAAGAGGTTGATCGCCTCATTGCAACTGCACAGCAGGATACCTCACCGGAAGGGCTGCGTTTGGTGGCGCTTCTGGAAATTCTCTACGCATCCGGCACCCGAGTTTCCGAGCTGGTTACCCTCAAACTATCCGCTTTTCAACGTAAAGCAGGTGAGAATGGGAAGGATTTGTTTTATCTGATCGTTAAAGGCAAGGGCAACCGGGAGCGTTTGGTGCCTCTCAATGATTCGGCCATAGACGCTATTTTAGCCTACCTCAAGCATCATGCTTCCTTTTCCGGTTCGCATGAAAAATCACCATGGCTCTTCCCCTCCCGCGGGCGGAGCGGGCACTTAACCCGCCAACGTCTGGGGCAAATGCTCAAGGATCTGGCGATTAAAGCCGAGATTTCCCCGGAAAAAGTCTCTCCACATGTGTTACGGCATTCGTTCGCGAGCCATTTGTTAAATCACGGTATGGACTTACGCATGCTGCAGGAGTTACTTGGCCATGCAGATATCTCCACGACGCAGATTTATACACATCTAAATGATAAACAGCTGCAAAAAGTCGTGCAGGAAAATCATCCGCTTGCGCGCGAAGAGCAAGCCGCTAAAACCAAAGCACCGCAAGACGCGGACAACCGCTGAGCCAGTGAGCAGCCTTTCTTTCGTCTCACAGGACCCAGCGTCTGGAGAACGCCCTCAACAACTGATCATCTTATCCCATGGCTATGGCTCCAATAAGCACGATTTAATCAGTCTCGCTCCTTATTTCGCCCAAATTGCGCCCGACGCCCTGTTCCTTTCACCCGATGCGCCTCAACCCTGCGAGATGGGCATGGGGCGGCAATGGTTCAGCCTCAACCCTTATGAGATGGAGCATATGGCACGCGGTGCCTACCGGGCAGCTGATACGCTAAATGGCTTTATTGACGAACAGCTTTCGCAGCATAAGTTGCCGCCTGAGAAGCTTGCCCTTATCGGCTTTTCGCAAGGCTGCATGATGAGTCTACATGTCGGTTTGCGGCGGGAGCAAACGATAGCAGGAATTCTCGGCTATTCAGGCGCTCTCTTAGATGATGGCCGTCTTGCGGAGGAGCTAGCCAGCAAGCCGCCCGTTTGTCTGGTGCATGGGGAAGCTGACCCCGTGGTGCCTTTTGCGGCTATGGGCGCGGCCGAAGCTAAACTTAGCGCGCTTAGCGTTCCCGTCGAGACACATCCGAGACCGCATTTACCGCATTCCATTGACCCGGAAGGCATAGCTATCGGCCAGCAATTTTTACGGCGTATTTTCGCATAACCTGCTTCCACATTGGATTTAACGCGTTTTTATGCTATACTGCAGTCGTATCATGTAGATACGGAGGGTATAGTATGAAGTTAGAAATTGGCAAAATGCTGGAACATTACCGGCTGACGACCGCCGAAATATTTTACCATATGCCGGATCATCCGAGTCTTTTACAAAGCTTTGTCTGGCAGGAGCTGGATATAAACCCGGATTTCCCTGAGCTGAAAAAGTTCCTTGATTTCTGGGACCGTTCCCTTGACGGGAAGGTGCATTCGGTAGAGGTTACTCATTGCGAAGTAATCTCTCCGGGTGAGCTCACCTTTTCCGACCATGAGGTCTATATTCAATAGAATTTTGCTCCAATTCACCCATGCCGCGTAGTAATACTTGCGGGCCATGACCGCCGATGGTAGAGATGCTGTTCATGCGAATCGTACATGCTATGTTCAGCAAGGGAAATGGTGGGATCGAGCAATCATTTCTGCATTACCACACGATGCTGGAGATGCAGGGCCATGAAGTCCTGAATCTGGTGCATAGTGAGTCGGAAATGATACCGCGTCTGCCTGCAAAAACCCTTTCGACGGAGTCTAATCTCAGCCAATGGGATCTGATGGCCGCTTTCCGGCTACGGCGCACTATTGAGAAATACCAACCCTCTGCTATTATCTCGCATGGCAGACGCGCGAACATTCTGTTGCAGCGCGCCAATAAAGAGCGTCTACCCCATATTGCAGTATTACACCGCTATCGCTTTAAGCACCTGAAAGGTATTGATAAAGTTATTTGCATTAGTAAACACCTTAAAGAGAATGCATTGCGAAACGCTATTCCTAATACTGTGCTGACCGTTCTCCCCAACACAGTTGATACCAGTGAAAAGAAAGCAAAGCCATTTAGCATGCATAAGCCGGTTACGGTAGGATATTTGGGGCGTTTCGTTCCCGAAAAAGGCGTCGACATTCTGATAGATGCCGTGCATAAACTCAAAATGCAAGGCATCGCCTGTAATGCCCTCCTCGCCGGTGATGGTCCGGAGGAGACCTATCTGCGTCAGCGGGTCATGAATCTCGATCTGGATGACCACATCACCTTCACCGGATGGATTACGCAGAAAACCAAATTCTTTAACGCGATAGATTTCCTGATTGTTCCGTCACGTTTTGAATCGTTCGGTATGACCATTCTCGAGGGCTTTTATCACGGTCGTCCGGTCATTGCGTCAAAAACGCCGGGACCACAGGAGCTGATTGATAATATCAATAAAGGGGTGTTATTTAACACGGGCAGCGCCGATGCGCTTGCTGATGCGATTCATCGCCTTACCCGGCGTGAAGATGTCATTAAACGGGTTATACGGGGCGGCTTTGAGGCGGTTGATCATTACACGCTTAAATCCGTTTCTGCCAAGCTGGACGCGATATTGACCAGTACGATTGAAAATAAGCTGGCGGCGTAGCATGAAACAAAACGCTCTTCTGCGTCTCTCGCAATGGCTCGTATTACTTACCCCCCTACTTATATATTGGGGGAAAGCGCCAACCGACATTGCCATTTCGACCGTAGCGGTTTTCTTCCTGCTACATAGTATTTTAAATAACGAGTTTAGCTGGCTGCATAAACGCTGGCTGCAGCTATTCCTTATTTTCTGGGTCTATATCTTACTGCGCAGCCTGTTTACTGAAGAGACGACGTCCTCCATTGCGCGTGCGGCTCCGTTCATTCGTTACCCCATGTTTGCCGCCGCGCTGGCCTATTGGGTTATTCAGGATCACGCTTTTATTCGTAAAGTCTGGATGAGTCTTACGCTCAGTATTTTGCTGCTTTCGCTCGATGCGCTGCTGCAATATCTCAGTGGCACCAGCCTGACCGGTAACGCGAAATTTACGGAATATCGGCTTACCGGCCCTTACTCCCAGCCGCGCATCGGCTATACGATTTGCTGGATGATCATGCCCGTACTAGGTGGCCTTATCTATTATTACAAAGAAACCAAATGGAAATGGCTGGCATTATTCGCAGGTGTGCTTCCTATTCTTGCCATCATCCTGAGCGGCGAGCGATCCCCTGCCCTGTTGCTGCTACTTGGGCTTGCGGGGCTGCTTGTCACGGTGCGCAGCTTTCGTAAACGGCTCTTATGGCTATTGCCGCTTACCATCGCGCTGATTGCCGCTTTGTTATATTTCAACCCGGTTATTTATGAACGGCAGGTGGTGTCTACTATTGATACAATTCAGTCCCTCGAAGAAACGCCCTATGGTCAAATTTTTCTCGATGCCGAGGAAACAATTGAGCGGAACCCGGTTTTCGGCGTCGGCCCCAAACAATACCGCGTGGTGTGCGCTAAGCCGGAATTGAACTACCGTAACTGCCAGCAACATCCGCATAATTTTTACCTCGAGCTCTGGGCGGAAACAGGCATCATCGGCCTATTGATGATCATGGCCGGGCTGTTTTTCATGTTGAAGGAGTTGATTCAAGGGACTCGTCTGATGCCGCAGCACGCCCTGCTTATCAGTATCATCATTGGCGTCATGGTGCGCTTCTGGCCGATCATCGCTAATCCGAGCTTTTTTGAAAGCTGGAATGTGATTCCAATGTGGTTGATGATTGGGCTTGGCCTTGCTATATGCCGGTTAAAAAAGCAGATAAAATGACCATGTTTTGTACAAAACTATCCCATCGCAGTTTATTGCACGTAGAGGGTGATGATGCCGCGCATTTTTTACAGGGGCTGATCACGAATGATATTCATAAAGCGACTGAGGATCAGGCTGTCTTTGCGCTCATGCTGACGCCGCAGGGCAAATATCTGTTTGATTTTTATATCATTAAGCGGGGTAACGGTTTTTTGCTGGATGCACCGGTAGAACGCATTGATAGCCTCGTAAAGAAATTATCCCTCTATAAGCTGCGTTCGAAGGTGACCATCACACCGCAGGATCAGGCGGTCATTTACGCGGTATGGCCTGATAGCGGCTCCAATAAACTTGATCTGGATCAAGTTTATTTCCCAGATCCACGCCATGCATCGCTGGGTTACCGCATCGCTGATGCTGAGAGAACCTTTAAGCCCGAGTCATTAGAATCGGCTGAATTCAGTCAATATGAACATCACCGAATTGCGCAGGGTATTCCAGATCCCTCTATCGACATGGAATACGAAAAGAGCTTTCCGCTTCAGTATTTAATGGAAGAATTTCATGCAATAGATTATAAAAAAGGGTGTTATGTCGGGCAGGAAGTCACCGCGCGTACGCATTGGAAGGGCACCGTACGAAAGTCGCTCTTTACCGTACGAGGAGCATCGGATTTACCGGAAAGCGGCGCCGACGTGCGCGTAATGGATAAACGCATAGGCGAGCTACGCACCGCCATCGGCGGAGTGGGATTAATTTTAGCCGATGTTGAAAAGGTAAAGCAAACCCCGCTTTACGTAGGCGAGGTTCCGGTCGAACTGGTTGTGTCGGAAACCGTTTGAGCCGCTAGCCGCTTCTGCTCCTTAACATGGGCAATTAGCGCACGTAGAACCGGCGTTAACCCCTCTCCCGCCAGTGTGGAAAGCGTAAAGACCTGTACACCGGAAGCTTGTGCTAAGGCCGCTTGTTTTTCCTCTATATCTTCTGCTGATAGCATGTCGCATTTATTAAGCGCGACGATTTCGGGCTTCTCAGAGAGCTTACTACTGTAGCGCTCCAACTCCTGCCGAATCGTGCGATAGCTACGCGCTACATCCTCCGCCATGCCATCCACCAGATGCAATATCACACGGCAACGCTCGATATGACGCAAAAACTGATGACCGAGCCCCTGACCCTCAGACGCCCCTTCTATCAGACCGGGAATATCGGCAATCACGAACTCCGACTCATCGATATACACTACGCCCAGCTGCGGCTTGAGCGTGGTAAACGGGTAATCGGCAATTTTCGGTTTCGCACGTGATACTTTACTTACAAACGTCGATTTACCGGCATTCGGCAGCCCTACCAGCCCGACATCGGAAAGCAGCTTGAGTCGCATACGTATCCACATTTCCTGACCCGGAAAGCCTGTGGTAGCTCGGCGCGGCGCCTGATTGGTGGAACTTTTAAAATTAACATTACCGCGGCCGCCATCACCGCCTTTTAATAACATCTCGCGCTGTCCCACTTCGGCCATATCGGCAAGCAGGTATTCTTCATCATCGGTGAAAATTTGTGTGCCCACCGGCACCTTCAAAATCAGGTCATCCGCGGCGGCACCACTGCGCTGACGTCCACTGCCATTGCCGCCTTTCCTCGCTTTAAAATGCTGGGCAAAACGATAATCCACCAGCGTATTGAGCCCATCGACACATTCGAAAATAACCGAACCGCCACGTCCCCCATCGCCTCCGTCCGGGCCGCCGCGGGGAATATTTTTCTCACGGCGGAAGCTGACGCAGCCATCGCCTCCGTCTCCACTTTTCACAAAAATTTTCGCTTCATCAATAAATTGCACTGGTTGTCATAAGCTCCATAGATGTCATCCCGGCTTTGTGCCGGGATCTAGAGCCACGAGAAAGGTTATCACATTCAGCCCTAGACCCCGGAATAAATCCTGGGTGACAATAACATAAAAAAGGGGGCAAAGATATGCCCCCTATAATCTCAACATGCAAGAGATAAGTATTGGTTAAGCGGCTTCGACCGAAACGAAAGTCCGGCGCTTAAAGCCTTTCTTAAAGCTTACTTTTCCTTCGGAAACGGCAAACAGGGTAAAATCCTTACCTTGCTGAACGCCTTCACCAGGATAATAGCTATTGCCACGCTGGCGAATGATGATATTACCAGGAATTACCAGCTCGCCGCCAAATTTCTTGACGCCTAAACGCTTTCCAATCGAATCGCGTCCGTTACGTGAACTACCACCTGCTTTTTTATGTGCCATAGGTCCCTCTTATTTCTCGTCTTTCTTCGCAGCAGGCTTTTTAGCTGCTGTTTTCGTATCTGTTTTCTTCGCTTCCGCTTTTTTCGTAGCTTCTTTGTTTTCAGCCGCCTTAACAGCAGGCTTTGCTTTTACGTTCTTACCAATATCCTGCACTTTGAGCACCGTCAGGCTTTGGCGGTGTCCCTGCTTACGACGGTAATTATGGCGGCGCTTTTTCTTAAAAACAAGCACCTTCTTGTCGCGCTTCTGCTCAAGCACTTCTGCTGCAACACCCACACCTTCGAGCGATTTCGCATCTACTGCTAGCTTTCCCTCGCCTTCACTGAAAGCAACGACACGGTCGAGCACAATCGTATCACCTTCACCGGCATCAAGTTTTTCAACGGAAATAACATCACCCTTGGTGACTTTATATTGCTTACCGCCTGTTTTCAGAATTGCAAACATGAGTTATCTCTTCAATTTCAATGGAACGCGGATTATAGTGCGAAAGCCGTTACTGTCAACGGGTTTATTGCAACTCAGGCAATAAAGTCACGACTACGCCAATCAAACCGCCAAAGACACCGCCCCACACGACCAGCCAACCTAGATGCTTTCGGATCATATCCTGCACGATTTCCTTCACCTTTTCCGGCGTAAGCTCCTGTAAACGCTTGTCAATTATGCTCTCGACTTTCTCGGTCAGCGTAGCGACCAGATCACCGCCTTCGCTGGTTTCATCCGCCTTGGATTGCAGCAATTCATCAAGCACGCCCTCCAGTTTCCTGATTACCGGCTCTTTCAGCGGTTCGAGTGCCTGCTTACCGCCTACCATAGACAACATACCGCCAAAGGACGATTCGGCGATCGCATCGGTTAGTTCGGCAAAAATACGATCAAAATCAATGCGTTGCTTTATGGAGTCCGAAGAAAGATCAACATTATCACTAAAAAAACGCTCGATATGTTCACGCGCAAAAAACTCCTGAATAATGAGCTGTTTAATGCCCGTTTTAAATTCCTCAAACCGGTTCGGAATCACCCCGGAGCCATAGAGTAGCGGCACGCGCTCAAACAGCATATGTACAGCGAGCCAGTTGGTAACCGCCCCGGAGAGGGCAAAGATCCCTGCCGAAAACAGTAAAGGCTGAGGCAGCAGGTAACCAGCAACGACAACCGAGAGCGCAATCAGATTGGTTAAGAGTGATTTATTCATTGTCTGTCATTATCATTCACTGAATTGCACAGTAATTCTAGGGGAATCTATTCGTTGCTATGGATCGCCCTAGAATCCGAGATTCAGGCGATGACATAAAAGCTAAGCCGCCGCAAGGTCTTTCGCAATTTCAAAATGCGCTTCAGTACGCTCGCGAACCGCCTCCACAGTCACGCCGGGTGCGAGTTCGGTCAGCGTCATTTCCTCCCCCCGGACAATGTCGAAAACAGCAAGCTCGGTAATCACCCGGTCTACCACCGCCTTTCCGGTCAACGGCAACTGGCAATGCATCCGCAGCTTGGGCGTTCCGTCTTTCGCATTATGCGACATCAACACGACCACGCGTTTCACACCCGCCACAAGATCCATGGCACCGCCCGGGCCTTTGACCATTTTTCCCGGAATCATCCAGTTGGCGAGATCGCCCTGAAAATTCACTTCAAGCGCGCCGAGAATCGAAAGGTCAATATGACCGCCGCGAATCATGCCAAACGATGCAGCCGAATCAAAATAGCTGGAGTCATCCAGTTCGGTAATGGTCTGCTTACCCGCATTGATCAAATCCGGATCCACCTGCGCTTCGGTCGGGAACGGCCCCATACCAAGCATACCGTTCTCACTCTGCAGCGTAATATCCATACCTTCCGGCAGGTAATTCGCCACCTCGGTCGGCATACCGATACCCAGGTTGACATAGGCTCCGTCAAAAAATTCGCGTGCCGCTATCCGGCACATATCTTCTTTTGAATAGGTCATTGTGGTTCTCCTCAAGTGTCGTGAATTGTGAGTTGCGAGTTGAGTGAAGCAGCCGCACTTCTTTTATGTAATGAGGTAATGAAGCGATTCAGCATACGCATTATAATGTCTATCGACTCATATATGGCATTATATTGATCGGAAGATATAAACCGCCTATTTTTCGCTATCACAAGCTGCGTATCTATTTCTGCGAGTGAGCTATACGCCATATGCAAAAAACGAATAAAATCTTTCGTGCTGTTTTTGCGGCAACTTCCTTCCGCAATGTTGGAAGGTACTGAAACAGCTGCACGACGAAGCTGACTGATTAACCCAAAACGTTCATCACTAGGAAAAGACTCCGTTACATAATATAAGATATCGGCCAATTCAATTCCTTTTTGCCAGACATGGAGATCCTTATAACTACTCACCTCAGTCATTTTGTAGCCCGACTCTCAACTCGCTACTCTCGATTCACGTAACGTTCTCTGTTCAATGCGCTTCTCGTATCCCTGCCCCTCCAGAATATATTTTACGAAAATGCCAGGCGTGTGGATCTCATTAGGGTTAAGCTCCCCGCGATCGGCCAGTGTTTCCACCTCAGCGAGTGTAACGGGCGCGGCTGTCGCACAAAGCGGATTAAAATTGCGCGCGGTTTTATTATAAATCAGGTTACCTTCCGGGTCGCCTTTTTGCGCCTTTACTATGGCCAGATCACCAAAAATTCCGCGTTCCATGACATAGGGATGCGTTTCTCCTTTAAAGTCAAACTCGCGGGTTTCCTTACCTTCGGCCAAATCCGTACCATAGGCTGTTCGTGTATAAAACGCTGGAATGCCTGCGCCGCCAGCCCTGATACGCTCAGCCAGCGTTCCCTGCGGATTTAATTCCAGCTCCAAATCCCCGTCGAGATATTGCTTTTCAAACGTCTTATTCTCTCCGACATAGGAGGAAATCATCTTTTTTACCTGCCGCGTTTGCAGCAAAATACCCAGCCCGAAATCGTCTACTCCGGCGTTATTGCTTACAATCGTTAAGTCTTTTACCCCTAACTCACGCAGCGCCAGAATGGCTTTCTCGGGAATACCGCAAAGGCCGAACCCTCCGGCGATTATCGTCATGCCGTCAAATACGACTTTTTCGAGTGCATCGGCTGCATTTTTTACGACTTTATCGATCATAACCCCTCGCTGAAACATTCAAAAACCGTTCGTATCTTATCACTTGCTGTATGAAAGGCCAGCGAAAAATTCAGCTTTTCCAAGGGCTAGTGACCCCGTTACAAATGCCTGTAAAACTTACTTAAAATCCAACCAATGGTTAACGATTTCTTAACAGATTTATGGTATACTGTTTAATTGCTTATGGGAGTGGGCGGAACAGTTGGGGAGGGAGAATTATGTGCGTAGTATGCGACCACAAAACCACGTTAATCAATTCCAATTACACAGATGAGTTAACGGCACAGCTGCATAACAGCGATCCGAATCAGGAAGGGCTTAGCTCGGTGGATTCCGGGAATAATGGCCTGGCCTATGATGCGCAAACCGGCGTTAATGCACTGGATTCGGGAGTAGACTGGGTCCTTTATGACCAATGGACAGATGGCGTCTGGCAGGCTAACGGCAAGCTGGTCATTACCTATAGTTTTGAGGCTACGACGCAAAACCAGAATAACAGCGGTGAAGGCGCTTCCAGTATCATCGCATTTAATGCCGCACAGCGTGCTTCTGCAGAAGCTGCAATGGCGCATTATGAAGAAGTGATTGATGTTGATTTTCAGGTGGCCGGCACCGCAAACAATGCTGCGATCAAATATTGGGACGCCGAACTGCCTTCCGGCATCGCCGGATGGGCCTGGTATCCGCATCCGAGCGGCTCTGACCTTGTGATTGACAACGCTTACCGCTCCGGCTTTGATCCGGGTGGATTCGGAAATCGCCTGATGCTGCATGAGCTGGGCCATTCGATGGGATTAAGTCATCCCAATGGCAGCGGTACTGCAGCCGGTTTCAGTTCCGACACAACCGTGATGTCCTATAACTCGGGCACTTATTCTTCACGGGTTTATCCGGATGCTCCTCATGGGTTACAAATTTATGATATTGCCGCACTGCAATCCATGTATGGTGCGAATACGGACTTTAATAGCGGCAATACGACCTACAGCTTTGATGGCAGCTACTATGTCAAAACCATCTGGGATGGTGGCGGAACGGACACGTATGATACTACTGCCTATTCCGGCAATACAACCATCGATCTCCGCGAGGGTGAGACCAATATCAGCTTTATCGGCAACACACATATCTGGAATGCGTTTGGTGTTAATATCGAAAACGCTACGACCGGCTCAGGTAATGATAGCCTCACGGGCAATAGCCTTGCAAATGCACTGAATGCCGGTAGCGGAAATGACACTTTGGTCGGTGGCACCGGCAATGATACATTGACCGGGGGTAGTGGTGACGACCAATATAGTTTCTCGACCGGAGACGGACATGATACGATTATCGATTCAGACAGCGGCGACCGCATCACGATTAACGGTACGACACTCACCGGCGAAGCAAGTTTTTCCAGCGGCTCTTCGTTTACACTCGGCACGTTTACCCTTACCGAATCCGGAAATGATGTGGTTATCAGCTTAAGCGGCAATAACAACGACTCCTGGACATTGAGTAATTTCTCTGACGGCGCGTTTGGCATAACCTTGGAGGCGGTTGGGGAGAATCTAGTCGGTACCGATTCGGCACTAAATGGCAATTATATTCTTAGCACGGTTGATCCCAATCGGTTCGAGCTGGTTGATCTGGACGGCAATGGTGATTTGGAAATGCTCACGCAAGCCGATACATTCGGCCATGGTCTTGTCTACATGGAATACGGCGTTGGTTGGCAGCGGGTGCTATTCCAGAATATCGGCGAATACCAAGTCTATGATTACGACAATGATGGAGCGATGGAATATATCAGCACTAACGGCACATATGGTCAGGGTTTGGTCCTCTACGAAAATGGCGGCAGCGTTTCCCGGTTAATATACCAAGATGTTGGCGAATACCAGGTTGCTGATTGGAATAACGATAATACCCATGAAGTCTTCAGCTCAGATGGCACTTACGGCCAGGGAATTGTTCGTTATGACGGTACTTTGAGCCCGACCATTACCCGAATTGTCTTTGATGATGTTGGCGTATGGACCGTCGCTGATGCAGATGGTGACGGGGTGGATGAAATCCTTGCTAGCGGTGGAACACGGGGCGCTGGTATCGCAATGTATGAGATGAATGGCAGCGTCACCCAACTTTCTGAGTATGGTAACATGCTGGATTACACCGTTATTGATTTTGACGGTAATGGCAGCACCGATATTGTCACACGCGATGCAGGTGGAGTGCGTGTTTATGATGGCACGACGAGTAACTCAACATTACTCACCGCTGCGCCGATGACGCATATCGAGGTCGCAGACTGGAATGATGATGGCGTGCTGGATATTGTCGCAAGTCTTACAGACGGTATTTACCTTTACGAGCAAGCCGTTGGAAGTTGGGCTAAACTGTCCAACGAAGTCATTACGGGTGAATTCGAACTGGTGGATATCAACAACGATAATCGCCTTGAAATTATCGGCGAGGTCAGTAATACGGTGCGAATGTTCCGCGAAACCGGTGGCAACGAACAGCTACGCGGCACCGACAATGATGATACGATCAACGGCCTCGGCGGCAATGACTATCTGATCGGCGGCACGGGCGCGGATGTGTTTATTTTCGAATCACGCTTTGATCATGATCAGATTCATGATTTTACCCGGGGGGATGACCTGTTACGCTTTGACGGCGTAACCGGCATTACGAGCGAATCGCAGGTCCTGAGTAACGTCGAAATAAGCGGAGGTAATACGGTCATTACACTCACCGGTCATGGTAGCGTTACGCTTGTCGGTTATACCGGTACGCTCGACGGATCGGATATCGAAGTAATCTAAGACCGAAATGTCAATGAAGCTGGCCGAGCGCATCAAAGGACACTTGATTTGCGCCCGAATGCTTGGCAATATATTTTCGAGTATCTGCTTGTTTGAAGAGTTCGGAGGCATCGAGCGCATTCAGCATGGACGCCGATGCGATGCCAATCGAGACGGTTACAGGTAAAGGCAGCGTGTGAGAACCCTTGTCAAACCGCTCAAGAACGGAACCCCTGAAACGTTCTGCAGCGGCAATCGCACCTTTTCCATCCGTGTCCGGCAATAATACTCCGAACTCTTCACCCCCCAGCCTTGCTGGTAAGTCGGTGATTCTAAGCTCTTGCTTCAACAGCCTGCTCAGCTCCACCATTACACGCTCACTGCCCTCAAACCCATCTTGTTCAGTGAGTCGCGTAAACTGATCCACCTCAATCAACAGCAATGACAGGGTGGAGTCATTGCGGTTAAGGCGTTTGATTTCTTTTTCCATTTCGGCAAAAAAAGCCTGCCTGGTAATAAATTGGGTATGTTCATCCAGACTAGCTTCATGACTGGCTGCGTGCTCTGCGGACTCAGAAAGCGCGGCTTTATGCTTCGCCTTTTCCAACCGCCGATCTATACAAGGTTTGCGCGTTAGGGTGACTTTTGCCGGCAGAAAGGCCGCTTTACGTGCCAACAATGTTCCCCGTTTATTTTCGACCCGACACGCCATACATTATCTCCCTGTTTCGTGGCCAGCCCACCCGTGGATAAACACCACATTTAGTTATCCACAGGCCAGCACGCCACTACATGTAGTTTATAACCACGAAGTCAACCCGGCGTCAAGCACTAAACGGTATTATTTTGAGACCTGTCACTATTACAATATATCAGTATGTTATTAAAAATTCTTTATGTAATATGGCATAAAGAACCGCTAAACGAATATAACTATTCGCTTAGTACCTTGTTTTGTTAGAAGAAGGCGGGTTACAGCGCGTTTGCGATCAGCGCGTTCAACCGTTTAGCGAACCCTGCGCTATCGGTTACAGGCTCGCCTTCCGCGATATTTGCCTGCGCGAAGAGTAGCTGGATCGTATCTTCCACCTGGTTGCTTTTCGCTTGAGCCTGCTGCGCCAGCTTGGTGATAATCGGATGCTCCGGATTAATCTCCAGAATTTTAGCCGAGACATGAGGTAATTGCTTATTTTCCATCATGAACCGCTCCATACGGATATCCATCCCTCCTTCCGGCGCCGTCAGGCACACGGGGCTATCGCTCAGCTTGCTAGTCGTGCGCACATCCTTCACCTGCTCACCGAGCGTTTCTTTAAACCGTGTAATTAGCGCATCCATATCCTTCTCAGAGGCTTTTTCCCGATCCGGCTCACTTTCATCTTCTGATGTTTTCTCGTCCTTCAGCGGAACAATATCGTTGAGGTCAATGGTGCCGCGTGTGACAGATTGCAACGACTTGTCCTGATAGGATGGCACAACGTTCACCCAAAATTCGTCTACGCTATCGGCCAATAGCAAGACTTCTATACCCCGCTTTTTAAACCCTTCCAATTGCGGGCTTGTGAGCAACGTGTCATAGGATTCGCCGGTGAGATAGAAAATCTGCTTCTGATTCTCTTTCATCCGCTCAACATAAGAAGCGAGCGAAACCAGTTTGCCTTCCGATTCGCTGGTGACAAAACGGCATGCTTCCAAAAGCTCATCACGAGGCTCCATCGCGTCGCACAACCCTTCTTTCAGCACCTGCCCAAAATTGGTCCAGAACTGCTCGAAACTTTCCGGGTCTTTATCCGCTTTTTGTTTGAGCTCTTTCAGCACACGCTTGGTAATGCTGTCCTTGATTTTATGTAATACCCGGCTGTTTTGGATGGTCTCCCGGCTGATATTGAGCGGCAAATCCTCGCTATCAACTACGCCACGCAGAAAACGCATATAGGCGGGTATCAGCTCGATCCCGGTATCTGCAATAAAGACACGTTTGATGTAGAGTTTTACTCGCGTTTCGCGATCCGGATGGAATAGATCGAACGGTTTGGTCGAGGGAATAAACAGCAGGTTATTATATTCTACCGCCCCCTCAACTTTGTTGTGCAGCGTCATCCATGGCTCGTCATTACCTAAGTAGCTGATCGATTTATAAAAGGCGCTATACTCCTCCTGAGTCACATCACCTTTCGGTTTGCGCCAGATCGCCTCGCCTTTATTGATAACATGCGATTCATCTTCCGCTTTTAACTCCAGCGGAAAAGCAATATGGCTGGAATAGGTTTTTAAAATATGCTCCAGACGGAACTGATCGAGATATTCCTTCTCTTCCTCACTGATAAAGAGTGTAATCTGCGTACCTGAATCCCCGAGCGGTTCTGCCGGTTCGATATGGTATTCTCCTTTACCGTCAGATTGCCATAGATGTGCCTCTTGCTGCCCATAGCCCTGTGAGATGACCTCGACTCTGTCAGCCACCATAAAAGCGGAATAAAAGCCAAGCCCAAACTGCCCGATCAGCTGGTTATCTTTCTTAGTATCACCGGTGAGGTTTTCGAGGAAATTCTGCGTACCCGAGCGCGCAATGGTCCCCAAATTATCCATCAGCTCCTCACGCGTCATGCCGATGCCATTATCTTTGACCGTAATCGTACCGGCTTCCTTATCCAGCGTTACTTCGATACGGAACGGGCGGTCGGAAGCCTCCGCGGCTTCACCGCCTAGCGCCTGATAGCGCAACTTATCGCATGCATCCGAGGCATTCGAAACCAGCTCACGCAAGAAAATATCTTTATTTTCGTAAATTGAATGGATGACCAGCTGAAATAATTTATCCGTTTGCGCATCAAATTGATGCGTTTCCACTGCTGAATCGACTTTCTTCGCACTGGCTGGCATAAGCTAACTCCTCCTATGGCAATAACTGTGTTTACTCAGCGTAATTGGCTGTTAACCTACCATGAGATAGTGCGTTATCCGGGCATTTCAAGAGTCTGCAGAATAGACAGAGCGGGTCCGTAATTTTCGGTTGCGGTGCACATAGGCGTTGAAGACGAAGCCAAAGGCTATCATCGTACTCAGCATGGAACTCCCCCCATAGGACATGAGCGGCAATGGAACCCCGACGACTGGTAAAATACCCATCACCATGCCGATATTGATAAAGACATGCAGGAACAGAATGCTTGCCATCCCCATCGCGATCAACCGTGCAAACGTACTATCGCAACGAAGAGCGATGAATAGGCAGTAATAAATTATGAACGCATATAATGCGATAATGCCCACCCCGCCCATGAGGCCGAATTCCTCAGCGAGAATCGAAAAGATAAAATCAGTCTGGCGTTCCGGTACAAAAGCAAGCTGGCTTTGCGATCCTTCAACAAATCCTTTCCCGGTAAGGCCCCCGGAACCAATCGCGATTTTCGACTGTATAATATTATAACCCGCGCCGAGCGGATCGCTTTCCGGGTTCAGGAACGTATAGACACGCTGCTTTTGATAATCGTGCAGGACATGATTCCACGCAACCGGTATGGCAGCGCCCAGCAATATCGCACCCAGAACAAAAAGCTTCCAATTCACCCCGGCAAGAAACAATAAAATCGTACCGAGCATCAGAATAATCCCCGCCGTACCCAGATTAGGCTGCTTGAGAATTAACAGTGCCGCCACCCCGATAAACGCAGCGGGAACGGCAATGCTCCACCAGGGGCGTGTATGGCTAATATGGAGCACATGGTAATAGCGGGCAACCGCCACTACAAGCGCCACTTTCATAAATTCCGATGGCTGAAACTGGAACCCGGCGATATTCAGCCAACGCTGCGCACCAAGGCCACCTTCAACCCCGAGCACTTCGACAGCCACCAGCAATAAGACCGCACCTGCGTACATGAGGTAAGCACATTTGAACCATATTCGGATATCGATCATGGCAATGGCAATCATCATAGGAACCCCTACACCAAAACGGATGAGGTGCCGAGAAGCCCACGGATCCACATTACCCTTTGCCGCCGAATATAAAATGGCAGCGCCTATCGCTACTACAAAACAGATCAGAAAAAACAGAGGCCATGGAATTTTCGCCATCCGGTAGACCAGAATCATATCGCGCTGACGTGGATTCGTATACATCGGCTAATCCCCGGATTTCAGTTGCTGCGCTTTATAGAGCAGATTCCGCGCAATCGGCGCTGCCATGGTCGAACCATAGCCACCGTGCTCCACGATGACCGAAACCGCGTATTTCGGCTTAACAACCGGCGCGTAGCCAATAAAAAGCGAATGAAAGCGCATGGCCGCATTCGCAGGAAGGTCCTTGAACCGGCGGTTCACGACCTGCGCCGTACCGGTTTTACCCCCAAACGCCATAGAAGGCCGTTTGATCCGATGCCTATAAGCAGAGCCAATACGGTCATTTACAACCAGATTCATACCATACATCACTGTGGCAAGATGCTCCCGGCTTATTTCATTAATCATAGGAAAAGCACCCGTATCCTTCGGAAGCAGAATTTTTTCGCCCGTATCAAGCTGGACCAGTTCGTAATCGTCCGGATTATTTGACCGTACGAGCCGCGGCGATACATTGCGTCCGCCACTTGCCATCCGCGCCATGCAGACAGCGAGCTGAAGCGGTGTCGAGGTTGTATAGCCCTGCCCGATCGCCATATTAAGGGTTTCTCCGCGATACCAGGGCTGGTTAAGGGCTTCGCGCTTCCACTCTGGTGAAGGTAAAATGCCCGGCTTTTCATTAGGAAGCTCAATGCCGGTCAACTCCCCGAAGCCGAATTTCTTCGCATATTTTGCAATAAGATCTACCCCGACACGTTTCGCCATTTCGTAAAAATACACATTACATGATTCGGCAATCGCCTCAACTACGTTCATATGCCCATGCCCGCCGCGCTTCCAGCAATGAAAACGGCGCGAGCCAAAATCCAGATAGCCCGGGCAGAATACGCTGGTTTCAGTATTGATAATCCCCGCTTCAAGCGCCGCTAGCGCCACGATCGGTTTGAACGTGGATCCGGGCGGATATTGCGAGCTAATGGCTTTGTTAATTAACGGCTTGTCTTTATTATTGTTTAAAAACGTCCAATAGTCCGAATCGATACCGCGCGTAAACCTGTTAGGATCATAGGTCGGCACCGAGGTCATTGCGAGGATGTCCCCGTTCGTGACATCAAGCACTACGCCCGATCCGCCCTCTTTCTCAAGCCCACCCTTACCGGCGAGCTGTTCAATCATATAACGCTGAAGCTCGATGTCGAGCGTAAGGGTGATATCATCGCCTGCCGTGCCGGGATCAATATTCAGATCGCGAATAAAACGCCCTCTGGCATCGACTTCCGCCTGCCGCACCCCGGCTTTACCGCGCAGACGATCCTCTAACATAAGCTCAAGCCCACTTTTCCCCACTTTAAATTCCGGATCACCCGCCAGATTGCTGAGGCCGGGGTTGTTTTCGAGGTCCTTTTTGCTGGGTGCACCGATATAGCCGACAACATGCGACGTGATTGCCCCGTAGGGGTATGTCCGCATTTCCGGCCGCTTAAGTTCTATGCCGGGCAATTGCGGGCGCTGCACTTCCAAGGCGGCGACTTCTTCCCAATTTAGGTAATCATCAATCAATATTTTTTCTTTGGATGAGGCATTCTGTATTTTTTCCAAAATGTTTTTCACGGCCTCATCGTCGAGATGCAAAATCTGCTGCAATGTTTCTACTATATTAATGATAGGCTGGGTTAGATCATGTCCCGGCGGGTCATAAAAAGCCTGATAGCGCAAAAAGCCTTCGGCGAGCATATGGCCGCTGCGGTCGAGCAACCGTCCACGTGAGGGCAATACCGGAAATAACCGCATCCGGTTACCTTCCGCAAGTGTTTGGAAATTCTCGGCCTGCATCATCTGCAGGTAATAAAGCCGGGCCGCCAGACCGCCAAACATCAGCCCCTGTATGCCTCCATATAAGAAGGCCCGGCGCGAAAATTGTTTATCCAGCTGTAATTTATTACGTATCATCGGGCGATTCTGTATTCGCACAGTTTAAACAGCAGATTCATCAACTTATGAAATAGCGGGTAGATGGTGGCCGTTAGCATAAATTGAATCAATACATCCGATATCTGGTATAGCTGCTTATAATATAATGAATTTACCGCCCACTGGATCAAAGCAGCGACAATCAGAATCAGGCAGCTGATGCCCCACATGGTAATAAAGGGCTGCTTCATCACCGTATCACGCTGGCTTTTGGTAATCCAGGATAGAATCAGAAATTGCAGCGAACTTGCACCGAACGGCAGACCGAAAATAATATCAAACAGCAGCCCTAGAAGAAAGATCAGCCAATAGGGCATCAGGCTGGGATAAAACAGGCTCCAGTAATAGATCGCAAGCAGTACCAGATGTGGCATATAATAACCGGTATAGCTCACCTGAAAATTCAGCGACATCAAGATCGTCAGGCCGAGAATCGAGATACAGGGCACAGTTTTCTGCAACCGGTATAGCATGGCATGGTGAAACGGAATACGGAGCGAGGACATCGTTACTCCAGCATCAGAATGTTAACATAATCGAGCCGCCCCAGATTAACAAACGGCTTGATATAAATCGCACCTTTGGCGAAACGATGCACCTCTCCCACAAGAACACCGGCTGGGAAGTATTTCCCATCACCCGTCGTAAGCACACGTTCGCCAACACGAATCGTGTTATCCGGACTGTAATAACTGAGCTGGGGCAAAGGCGAGTTGTTACCGGTCAGGATAGCCCGTTCGCGCGATTTTTCCGTTATAACCGGAACGCGAGAATTCAAATCCGTAATCAACATGACGCGCGCACTTTTATCGCCCGCTTCTTGCACGCGCCCCACCAGTCCCGCAGCACTGGTAACGATCTGCCCGGTATTAACCTTCGCCCCCCTACCCAGACTCAGAATAATCGATCGGGTAAAGGCGCTGCTGGTATCACCGACAACGCGTGCTGTCAGATGGTGGGATGTTTGTTCCGGCGCCATTTTGAGCAGGTCCCTAAGCCGGTGATTTTCCGCCTCCAATGCGACCACCACCTCCTGCAGCCGTTCATACTTATGCAGCTGGGTCCGTAATTTTGTATTCTCTTCCAACGCATTGAAAAAATTGCTGATATGGTTACGCGTATTCTGATAGGTTTCAACCGGATGGGCGAGGACGGAAAATACCGGTACGACCGTATCGGTCACCTGTTGTTTTACACCGGACACCAGTCCTTCATTAAAACGCCCCGCAATAATCAGCGCAATCGAACCGATAATCAGAAAAACGATGACCAGTCGCGAGAAAAGCGCCCATAGCGGCAGAAAGGTTTCCTTAAAATTGGACTTCCTCCGCTTCCGACCCATATTTAATCCTGCTTAAACAGCACGTGCCGGAATTTCGACGGCTCCTCCAGGGTTCGCCCGGTACCAAGCGCGACACAGTTGAGCGCCTCATCGGCAATAAAGACCGGCAGCCCGGTCGCCTTACTGAGCACCTTATCAAAGTCGCGCAACAAGGCACCACCGCCAGTCATGACAATCCCTTTATCAACGATATCAGATGACAGTTCGGGCGGCGTTTTCTCAAGCGCTTCCTTCACCGCCTGCACGATCTGTGCTACAGGCTCTTGCAGGCTCTCGGCAATCTGACGGCGGTTAAGAATGATTTCTTTCGGAACGCCATTGATAATGTCACGGCCTTTAATATGCATTTCATCGCCATCCCCTTCGTCCGGTGGGCATGCAGCACCGATGGATTTCTTAATATCCTCCGCCGTGGTTTCCCCGATCAGTAGATTATGATAACGGCGAATGAAGGAGATAATGGCCATATCCATAGTATCACCACCGACTCGCGTGGAGTCCGCTTTCACAATACCACCGAGTGAAAGCACGGCAACTTCCGTCGTACCCCCACCGATATCGACAATCATGGAACCGGTTGGCTCCGTTACCGGAAGTCCGGCGCCAATCGCAGCCGCCATAGGTTCTTCAATCAGGAATACTTCGCGCGCACCGGCACTTTCCGCCGCATCCTGAATGGCTCGACGCTCGACCGGAGTGGATCCGGATGGCACACAAACAACAATATATGGCGAAGTCAGACTTTTACGATTATGCACGGCACGGATAAAATGCTTAATCATTTCTTCCGCACCCTTGAAATCGGCAATCACCCCATCCTTCAGCGGGCGCACGGCTTCAATATCTTTTGGCGTTCTTCCGAGCATCAGCTTCGCCTGATGGCCGAATGCATAAGGCTCTTTCTGACCATCCTTGGTCGCTAGCGCAACCACTGACGGTTCATTCAGTACTATCCCTTTTTCCTTAACATAGACCAGCGTATTGGCGGTACCGAGATCGATCGCCATATCCGATGAGAATAATCCAAAAATTTTTGCAAACATAGAACCGCCCCGTGATGTGTTTTGCGGGGCTTAACCCCGTTACCCTGCCTTTTCCTCCAAGGTCGTAATGTCAGCTATAATCTTTTCAGCATGGATTTGCAATTTATTCAACGCATTTATATAGGCCTTGGCCGAAGCGAGCAACGTGTCTGTGTCCGCACCGTTACCATTAATAAGCTGCCCTTCTTCCGTTTCCAACTGCACCAGCACCTCGGCCTGCGCATCGATGCCCTGCGTTACGGCGCTTACCTGATACAGGTTGAGGTGCATTTTGTGCGGCACAATGGCGCGGATACATTTGAACGTGGCATCCACCGGGCCATCACCTTTGCTTTCCGCTTTATGCTCCTTACCGTTGACTTTGAGCACCATAGCCGCTTTTTGTCCGGCCGTTCCACAATGGACATCCAGCGAGACCAACTCGATATAATTTGCGATGGCATCACTTTGCTCGTCAACTAGGGAAAGAATATCTTCGTCATAGACCGTTTTCTTCTTATCGGCGAGATCCTTGAACCGGTTGAACGCATCCTCAAACGCGTTATCTCCCAATACAATTCCCAATTCACGGAGCTTATCCCGAAAGGCGGCGCGGCCCGAGTGTTTACCCAGCACAAGATTATTCCGCTTGAGGCCAATCGATTCCGGTGTCATAATTTCGTAAGTTTCCGCATGTTTCAACACGCCGTCCTGATGAATACCTGATTCATGCGCAAAGGCGTTTTTCCCGACAATCGCTTTGTTCGGCTGCACCTGAAAGCCGGTGATACTGGAGACGAGTTTCGACACCCGCATGATTTGCGTCGTATCGATATCCACTTCATAGGGCAGAAAATCACTACGCGTTTTAAAAGCCATGACCACCTCTTCGAGGCTGGTATTACCGGCACGCTCGCCAATACCATTGATGGTACACTCGACCTGACGCGCACCGGCCTGCACCGCCGAGAGTGAGTTTGCGGTCGCCAACCCGAGGTCATTCTGACAATGCACCGAGATAATCGCTTTATCGATATTCGGCACGCGGTTCTTCAGTTGGCGGATCGTTTCCGCATATTCCTCCGGAATCGCATAACCAACCGTATCGGGTATATTTACGGTCGTCGCGCCTGCATGAATTGCCGTTTCGACCGCCTGACAGAGGTAATCAATATCGGTGCGGGTGGCGTCCATACCGCTCCATTCCACATCATTACACAGTGAGCGGGCAAGCCCAACACTTTCTCTGATCAATTCCAGTACTTCATCCTGTGTTTTGCGAATCTGGTATTTCAAGTGAATCGGGCTGGTCGATACAAAAGTATGTATCCGCGCTTTTTGTGCGGGTTTGACCGCTTCCCCGGCCCGTTCGATATCAGCTCGGACGGCGCGTGCAAGGCTACACACGCGCGAATATTGCATCGCCCTGGCAATAGCATGGATCGCTTCAAAATCCCCTTGCGAGGAAATCGCAAACCCCGCTTCGATAATATCTACCCGCATCGCATCCAACACCTCGGCCACGCGCATTTTTTCCGCCGGCGTCATGGTCGCGCCCGGCGATTGCTCTCCATCGCGCAGCGTCGTATCAAATATGTATATTTTTTCACTAGTTGTCATATTACGCTCGTACAATTAGGATATGTCGCTCGCGGCTTTGGAGGTTATTCGCTTGCGTTTTACGCGGCAGTTATCTAGCTTACTTTCTATTATGTCAACCGCTTCGCTAACGCCAAAGTCTCTTTACGTACGGTTTCTGCTTATCATTCTGTTGCCGATGATACTCGTACAGGTGCTGGCCGTCTATATGTTTTATGAGCGTCACTGGAGCAGTATGACAAGGAATCTTAATAGCGCGCTTGCCGGAGAAGTTGCCCTGCTGGTCCATCGTTACCGCACCGCACCGGGAGCAGAACGCCGCGAGATTATCTCCAATGCCGAGCGGTTTACTCAGGTGCGCATAGAACAGACAACCAATGCGTCGCCGTCGCCGGAACATGCACCGGCCTATGATGATCTGCAGGAGGTGCTCGCAGAGTATATTCCGTTTGAAACGTCTATTCGCCAGACCAACGACGGTGAAGAAGTCCTGATCTCCATTGCACTACCTACTGAAACGCTGAATATTTATGCGTCGCGTAAACGTCTCGCGAACTCTTCGACTTATATTTATATTATGTGGATCACGATCAGCGCTCTGCTGCTTAGTATAGTTGCGGTACTTTTCCTGAAAAACCAGCTGAAGTCCATTGTTAAACTGACCGAAGCCGCAGAGGCCTTCGGTAAAGGACAGGAATTGCCGGATTTTAAGCCAACCGGCGCCATAGAGATTCGCCGTGCCGCTCTGGCTTTTATCGAGATGCGCGAGCGCATCAAGCGTCTATTGCAGCGCCGTACCGAAATGCTTGCCGGTATATCGCACGATCTACGAACCCCCCTCACTCGCATTCAACTTCAGGCAGAGCTTCTTGAGCAAAACGAAGATGTGCAGTCAATGCGCGAGGATATCGATGAGATGCTGAAGATGCTGCAGGCTTATCTGGATTACGTACGCGGTGAAAACAGTGAAAAACCGCTCGAGGATACCACGGCGGAGATTCACCTGCCTGACTACCTGCAGGCGATCTGCGCCAATTACCGTCAGATGGGCCATCAGGTCAGCTTGACGCACGCCGATCCTATCACGCTATCGCTCTATCCGAACAGTTTCAAGCGCGCCCTGAACAATATTCTGGATAACGCGGTATTTCACGCCGATGACGTACGAATCAGAGCGGAGCTAAACGGCGAACATGCACTTCGTATTACGATTGAAGATAATGGTGGGGGCATTCCTGCTGAGAAATGGGACGCAGTGTTTCAACCCTTTACTCGGCTGGACGATAAACCCGGCGGTGTTGGGCTGGGTCTCGCCGTCTCACGGGATATCATTCATCAGCATGGCGGCGAAATCTGGTTGGATCATGGAGAGCTGAGCGGCGCCTGCTTTGTGATTGAGTTACCTAGATAACAAAACACTCCGCCTCTTCCATCAAAAACAGCAACTCCTCATCATGCGGGAGCATCTGTTCTGTCGCCGGTGCCATAAGGGCCATACAGTGGCGTTTTTTAAAGCAGCCTGAGCTGCCTGAAGGTGCAATTACTCTGTACACGCCTGTCCTGAGTTAAAAAAAACCCGCCCAAAAAGGACGGGTTTTTTCGAAAAAAAGCTTAAAAAGTTAAGCTGCTTTTTTCTGCAGATCTTCCGCAGCTTTGGTCGCTTTTTTCAGGTTATCAGACACCTGCTTACCCAGCAGCTCGATCACCTTATTATTAGATTTTGCAGCGATTTCGGCAATTTCCTGACTGTCGCTGGCAGCTTTTTCCATCGCGTTTTTCGCAAATTCAGCCTGCTTGGCAGCGCTTTCCTTCGGGTCTTTCGAAGCTGCAATTTCTTTGAAAAGCTTCAGCGCTTCTTCAGCGTTGGCTTGTGCGATCTCAACCTGACGCTTTGCAACAGCCTGCGCGCCTTCTGCCATCGCTTTTTGTGCAGCGGTAAAAGTCTCAAAGTTTTTTTGCGATGCGCTAATGATTTCATTAAAGTCCACTTGCGGGAATTTACCGGTCATGGCTTTGAACGAATCAAATGCTTTAAACGCATCATTGAAGGGATTTTGTTGTTGTGACTGTGCCATAATATATATCCTTTTATTAGCATTAGGTGTTTGTGCATTAGGTTATAATGCAATGCAACCGGCCTGTCAAGCGCTTTTGTGCAATGCACAAGTTGTCTGATCCCTAATGGCTTAATTCATCAAAGCTTTGCTGCGCGCCTCTGCCGCCTCAATGGTGCGCTGCAGCAACCCTTTCAGCACATCGTCTTTCATCAATTCAGAGAGGCCGGCCTCCGTTGTACCGCCGGGGCTGGTTACTTTTACCCGCAAAGATTCGGCCGTCTCCTGCTTGGATTCCTGTAACATATGCGCCGCACCCAGCACGGTCGCTTCTGCAAGTTCCCGTGACAACTTTTCACTCAGACCTGCATCCTTTGCTGCCTCTATCAACATGTCGATAAAATAAAACGCATAGGCGGGTCCACTTCCGGATACGGCGGTAAGTGCGTGCATTTCCTCTTCCTTTTCCAACCAGACAACCATACCGACCGAGCTGCCCAGCTGATCGACGAGCGCTTTCGATTTTTCACCGAGCGGTTTATTGGAATAGCAGCCCGATACGCCTTTTCCGACAAGCGCGGGCAGGTTAGGCATTAGTCGGATGACTGGGGCATCACCCTTGAAATAACCAGCTATCGCCTCGGTGCTTTTACCCGCTGCTACGGAAATAATCATCTCAGCCTGTTGCGCGATCAGGGCGTAGTCCGGCAGAATCTTATCAAACATCTGTGGCTTAATCGCGATAAACAGTATATCCGCCCGGTAACTTTCAGGCAGCTTTTCGGCGCTTGCTACCCAGCTTACCGATTGGTGCGCAGCAATATCGTCCTGCTGATACGGATCGACGACGGTAACATGCAATTTATCGGCTAATTCACTGTTCAACCAACCTTTAAGTAAAGCTCCGCCCATATTGCCGCAGCCAAGCAGCAATAGCTCCTTGTGTTGTGTCATAGCTAACCTATTGTTTTGTTTGGGAGCCCGAATCCGTTTTTGCATCCTCCGCAGTAGAAGATACGAGCAGTGATGGGTTCAACGACGTAACATTGCCCGAGCTATTCCGTACGATCGGGCTAGCGGCAGGTTTCGTATCCACGCCTGCCGCCGCATTGGCAGTATCCGACCTTACGCTTTCCTGTTTTTGGGCGGTTGTCGCAGCCGGCTTCGCTTTTGGGCCAGCTGAAGACTTTGCAGGCTCCGGGGAAGATGCCGCTTTTGCCGCTCCACCAGATTTTGGCTGAGTCGATTGGGAAGGGTTCTGTTTCCCTTGGCTTTTAGCGTTGCCGGGTGTCGTTTTAGGCCCAGCTTTAGCGGTTGCTTTTTTACCGGCGGTCGAAGCCTTTTTGCTAACTGATTTTTTTTTCGCAACCGGTTTAGAGGCGGTCGCTTTCTTCTTTACAGCAGCCTTTTTTGCTTTCGGTTTCGCAGCAGATGTCTCGGTGCTTGCCGGTGCAGGCGAGGCCACGGATCCGGCAAATGCGTTAAACTGCGTTTGCATTTCTTCCATAAATTGCTGCACCGGATTATCGCTCGCCTTTGCATTGTTCAACAATTCTTTCAGCGCATTGAACTGCTCCTGCGTCATTTGATCCACATTGGCAATCAATTGATAGATATTTTCATGGAGATTGCGGTCCATCTCTTTCTTCGCGTCCAGCATCGTGTAGACAATATCGCCGGTAAGCTTGGTAAAATCATCGATCAGTTTATTTTCAGATGGCATAGCGACTTCTCCTGTAACCTGAAATTACGAAACATTCAGTCGCACTATAGCATTAACACGGTACGAAAAAAAAGGTATTTTTACATCTCATTTGCTACTAAATTAGGCACAAACACAACGTAGACGATTTATGGAAAGCGGTATCCCCTTCCCCGATATTGATCCGATTATTTTCCAGATTGGCCCGCTGGCCGTGCGTTGGTACGCGCTCGCCTATGTAGCAGGTATATTGCTCGGCTGGTTTTATATCGGCAAGCTGTTGAAACGGTCGCCGATCACGATGCCAAAGATGTTATATGACAATCTGGTGATCTGGACGGTGCTCGGCGTGATAATCGGCGGCAGGCTCGGTTATGTGTTTTTTTATAACTGGCCCTATTACAGCCGCGTGCCCTCGGAAATTTTCCATGTCTGGCAGGGAGGCATGGCGTTTCACGGCGGGCTGCTTGGCGTCATCGTGGTGATGCTCCTGATCGCCCGCGTTTACCATTTACAACATCGTGCCGTCTGGGATCTTTTTGCTGCGGCTGCACCTATCGGGCTGTTTTTCGGCCGTATTGCCAATTTCATTAATGCCGAGCTTTATGGCCGCGTGACGGACGCACCGTGGGGTGTTGTATTCCCCGGCACCGACGGCATACCGCGCCACCCCAGCCAGCTCTATGAAGCGCTCGGCGAAGGCGCCCTGCTTTTCCTTCTTCTATGGTATTTTATTTACAAACGCGATGCTCTAAACCGCCCGGGCTTTGTTGCCGGACTGTTTCTGGTCGGTTATGCGCTTTCACGCTCCCTTATCGAGCTTTACCGCGAGCCTGATGCACATATCGGCATTCTGGCAAGCGGGCTCACGATGGGGCAGCTGCTCTCCCTGCCAATGATCGCAGTTGGCGTGTTTTTAATGCTACGTTCCCGCCGAAGCGCACGTGCCGATGACGCTGGCTGAGGGCATCATACGCACTCGCATTGCCGAAGCAGGCGCTATCAGCGTGGCTGAGTTTATGGAGATTGCGTTGCAGCATCCTCAGCACGGCTACTACCGAACACAAACGGCTATTGGTAAAGCGGCGGATTTTATTACTGCGCCTGAGATCAGTCAGGTGTTTGGGGAACTCATCGGGGCATGGCTGATCGAATGCTGGTCGCTCGCGCAACTGCCGCATGAGATTGCGTTGGTGGAGCTTGGTCCGGGCCGTGCTGCGCTGATGCAGGATATATTGCGCGTACTGAAGCGTCATGCTCCTTTTTTTCCGGTATTGGAGGTGCATCTGGTTGAGTCCAACCGGACATTACGCGACCATCAGCAGTCTATCCTGCAGGAATATATGCCGCGCTGCAGCTGGCATGATTCCATAGATACCTTACCGCCAAAACCGCTGCTACTGATCGCGAACGAGTTCTTCGACGCATTGCCGATTAAGCAATTCATCGCCTGCCCCGAATGGCATGAGCGGGTGATAGTCGAGAAAAACGGTAAGCTGGCGTTTGAAAGTGGCGAGCCCGCAACACATAACAACCTACCCGTTTCGCCAACGCCTGGGGAAATTGCGGAACAGTGCGAAGCCGCTATCTCGATAGTTCAGCAGCTTTGCAGGCACGTTTGCACCCACCGTGGTGTAGCGTTATGCATCGATTACGGTTACCGCGAGGGCTATGGCGATACGCTACAAGCCATTAAGCGGCATCAAATGGTGGATGTCTTTGATAGCATTGGTGAGGCCGACCTCACGGCGCATGTCAATTTCGGCGCACTGAGTGCTACTGCCGGAGCTGCAGGAGTGCACTCTTCAGCGATTACGGATCAGGGCGATTTTCTCACCCGGCTTGGTGCGGAAATTCGTACGCAGATGCTGGCACAGCGGCACCCAAAACAGGCCGATAACTTGCTGCAATCGACTAATCGTCTTATTGACAAAACCCAAATGGGCAGTCTGTTTAAATGCCTTGCGCTGTCGGATAGGGCAATCGATTTTCCGGGGATGTGATATGATGTTACCTGTTACGCGTAGTAATTCACTCAGCCGGCTTTCTAGCGTCACACACGGCTTTTTTGGCCGCCAGGGCGGCGTAAGTGAAGGGCTTTATGCGTCACTCAATGTCGGGCTTGGCTCGGATGACGACCGCAAGAGCGTATTGGAAAATCGTCGTCGAATCGCTGATAGCCTTCACCACGATGCCCATTTACTGACGCTCTATCAGATACATAGCGCGGAGGTCGTTCAGGTAGACAGCATCTGGAAAGAGGACCACATGCCGCAGGCCGATGCGATGGTTACCGATAAACCTCATGTCATACTGGGTATTTTAACGGCTGATTGCGTGCCTGTATTGTTGGCTGACGCTTCAAATCGCGTCATTGGCGCAGCACATGCCGGGTGGAAAGGGGCAATCGGTGGTGTGCTAGAAAATACCATTCAGCAGATGCACACGCTAGGCGCAACGGAAATTACAGCCGCTATCGGACCCTGTATTCAGCAGGCATCCTATGAGGTGGATACGGGTTTTCGACAGCGGTTTTTAGACGATCACGCAGAAAACGCTTCGTTCTTCGACCCCGGGCGAGACGGGCATTATCACTTTGATCTGCCGGGATATGTCAAAATGCGTCTGCAACGGGCAGGCATACAGTCCATCGACGCGATCAAGCATGACACCTATCTGGAAGGAGAGCGCTATTTCAGCTATCGCCGCTCCTGCCACCGGAGCGAACCGGATTATGGACGTCACCTATCCGGCATCATGTTAAACGCCGCTTAATCCTGCTTAAAAGGCACCGCGAGGAATAATGTTTCACCGCCGCGATCGATCAGTAGCAGCAATGATTCACGCCCTTTATCCTGCGTCGTTTTGATCGCCGTACGTAAATCCTCTACCGTTTCAAGCTTGCGGTCAGCCGCCTCAACCAGCACATCCCCGCGTCGGATACCGCGTGAATAGGCATTGGAATTCACCTCGACATCCAGCACGATCAGGCCTGCCGTTTTATCCGCTAAACCGAACCGCTCTTTAAGCGATTTTTTCAATGGGCGCAGCTCCATCCCAAAGAGTTTCTCACCCTCTGCCTCATCTTCATCGTGACCCGTATCTTGGTCGTAATCCGCCTCGGCCGATTCTTCATCAAGGCGTTTTATCCGCGTGGAGAGCGTTTTCCTATCGCCACCACGCAACACCTCAATCTCAACGCGCTTATTGACCGGCGTTTCCGCGACAATACGCGGCAATCGGCGCATCTCCTCCACCTCCTGCCCATCAAACTTGATGATAACATCACCCACTTTCACACCGGCCGAACTCGCAGGAGAGTCTTCAAGCACCTCGGCTACCAGAGCGCCGCGTGGGTTTTTCATACCGAGGCTTTCTGCAATTTCATCCGTAACGGTCTGAATGCGAACGCCGAGCCATCCGCGCTCGATACTACCGGTTTCTTTCAGTTGATTAAAGATCGGCTTTGCCATCGAGGACGGGACCGCGAAACCGATACCGATATTGCCGATACCTCCGGGAGAATAAATGGCCGTATTAATCCCGATGACCTCGCCGTCCATATTAAACATCGGCCCGCCTGAATTACCGCGGTTAATAGCTGCATCGGTCTGAATAAAGTCATCAAACGGCCCGGCATTAATATCGCGCGCCCGTGCAGAGATAATGCCGGAAGTGACCGTACCACCCAGCCCGAACGGATTACCGATTACGAGCACCCAATCACCCACACGGGATGTATCGGAATTTCCAAATTTGACGTAAGGGAGCTTATCGCGGGCTTCAATCTTCAGCAGGGCTAAATCGGTCTTAGGATCCTGACCGATCACTTCGGCTTTATATTCTTTATCATTATTCAGCGTGACGATGATTTCATCCGCACCGTCTATCACATGACTATTCGTCGCGATATAGCCATCAGGATCAATAACGAAACCCGAACCTAGCGAGTTGGCGCGCCGTGTACCGGGAGCCATTCCCCCCGGGCCGCTAAAGAATTTATCCAGAAACCCTTCAAATTCATTGAAAGGGTGATCTTCGGGCAAACCTTCAAAGCGGAACTGCGAAAGCGGGTTGTTCTTGATCTCCTTGGTCGTGGAAATATTGACCACTGCCGGAATCAACTTCTCGGACAGGTCGGCAAAACTATCCGGCGCAGTGCGCGCCTGCACCGGCTGCTGAATCAAAATGATCAAAGCACAAATTACCGCAAATAATCGCATACATTATCCTCTTTCCTATTTCATATACTAACGTGTTAATTCACATTGTATTTTTCAAGCAACTTTAAAAATTCACTATCCGGCGAAAGAACCATCGTCGTGCTTTCACCGTTCAGCGTCTGGCGATAGGCTTGTAACGTACGGTAAAATTCGTAAAAGTCCTCATCCCTGCCGAATGCCTTCGCAAAAATCTTAGTTGCCTGCGCATCACCCGAACCACGGATGATATCTGCTTCTTTGCGCGCATTCGCTAAAAGCACTGTTCTATCTTTATCCGCGCGTGAGCGAATACGGAGCGCTTCTTCTTCCCCTTGAGCGCGGAATTCTTTCGCTTCCTGTTCACGTTCGGTACGCATCCGCAGATAAATCTGCTCGCTGTTCGCTTTCGGCAAATCCGCACGCATAATACGCACATCGACGATTTCCAGCCCCAACGATGCCGCCGCTTTCTGCATCCGTTCCCCCGCACGGTTGATAATTTCAGTTCGGTTTTCCGACAGGATATCGGTCAGCGGAACGTTCGCAATCGCTTCACGCAATGCCGATTCCAGGATCAGATTAAGTCGCGACGCGGCATTCATTTCGTTATTGACCGACTGATAAAACTGCAGCGGATTGCTGATCTGATATTTAGCAAAAGCGTCAATAATCAAGCGTTTCTGCCCGGAAGTAATGACCTCTGTAGGCCGCGCATTCAAATCCAGCAGCCGTTTGTCGAACTTATACACCGTCTCGAACATAAACGGACGCTTGAATTTCAGCCCCGGATTATCCTTTCCGACTTCATTAACTACGCGGTCAAACTTACCAAATTGTAATACGATAGCCTGTTCGGTTTCTTTCACGACATAGACCGAGCCAAGCAGCACGATGAAAGCAATTATCGCTATAATCCCCAGTACTTTTTTCATGATCTCATCCTACTGGTTACGTTTCTTAAGTTCGTTGAGGGGCAGATACGGCACCGCACCGGCCTGCTCATCCAGAATAATCTTATCCATATCCTGGAAAATATCCTCCATGGTTTCCAGATAAAGCCGCTTACGCGTAATGCTTTTAGCCTGTCGGTATTCCTCATAGATCTGCTCAAAGCGTTCCGCCTGACCTTGCGCCACGGCAACCACCTCTTCCTGATAAGCCTGCGATTGCTGCAGAATCTTTTCCGCCTCACCTCGGGCGCGCGGTATGATGTCGTTACGATAGGCAACCGCCTTATTGATCAGGCTTTGCTTTTCGGTTTTTGCATTCTGCACATCACGAAACGCGTCAATTACTGGTCCGGGCGGCTGCACTTCACGCAGGTTAACACGCGCAATCAGCACGCCTGCCTGATAAGTATTTAGCAAATCCTGAATAATTTCCTTTGCTTCCTGTTGCACTTTAGCCCGGCCCTCGGTGAGTGCATCTGCAATCGGCGTCCGGCCGATGACTTCCCGCATCGCACTTTCCGCCACGCTCTTAATCGTGCTATCCGGATTTTTAACATTAAACAGGTAGTCAGCCGCATTGCCGATACGCCACTGCACTTCAAAGTCCACATCGACGATATTCTCATCGCCCGTCAGCATAAGACTTTCTTCCAGCACACGCGCGGATTGCCCTGCCCCTACGCTACTGCCTGCTCCGGTGCGTACGCCGACTTCCAGCTTGTTAATTTGTGTGATCGGCACTTTGATGACCTGTTCAAAAGGTCGTGGTAAATGATAGTGCAAGCCTTCGCCAGCGCTACGGTGATAAGCGCCGAAGCGGAGCACAACCGCTTCCTGATCCGGCCCAACCTGATAAAGCCCGGTTGATAGCCAGACAAAAAAGGCAATCAGCAGCACCACTAAGATAGATTTACCAGAAAAGCCGCCAGCGCCTCCTCCGGCACCGTTTCCACCACCGCCTTTAAAATACTGATCGAATTTTTCCCGGCTTCTTTTGAGTAATTCGTCGATATCCGGCTGTTCGTTTTTGGGCCGTTTGGGCGGTTGCCCGCCACCCCATGGCCCCTGACCTTTCGTATTGTCACCCCAAGGCATATGATTTCCTACCTAGTCTCTGTTGTAAAAAACTGCACGGCACACTACCTAAAAATACCAAGCGAGTAAATAAGATATAGTAGCCATATGCCCTTATTCAAGAAACAAACCGACATTAATGAAACCGCCATTCGGGAAATCCTTACCCACCATAGTTCGGAAGCCGTTACCTTATCGCATTCTACACTTGATGGAAACATGGTGACCGCCATCTATGAGCTGCGCTCTGCGCTTGATAAAACAATGATCGATACAAAGCAGCAGGAAATCGAGTCCGCTTTAAAAGCGCTTTCCAACGCGTTAGAACCGCATATTATTTTTACTCGAAGCGATGCGCCACAAGCCAAGCAGGTAGGTGCTTCAAGCAATCGGCAAGCCCGCGGCAACCTGCCTACACCCCAGAAACTGCCCGGAGTAAAGCATATTATGCTGGTCGCTGCGGGCAAGGGTGGTGTAGGTAAGTCTACCGTGGCTACCAACCTCGCCGCCACCTTCGCACTGCAGGGTAAAAAAACCGGGCTGATTGATGCCGATGTCTATGGCCCGTCCGTAAAGCGCATGATGGGAATCAGTGGCCAGCCAGTCCATGAGAAAGGCAAAATGACACCTGCGAAGACGCATGCTATTTCCTGCATTTCCATGGGGATGATCCTGCCGGATGAGGATGCCGTGGTCTGGCGTGGCCCGATGCTCGCCAAGGCACTGCATCAACTGACCTTCGGTACGAATTGGGAAGCGGATGGCGAGCCACATGATATCGTAATTATCGACCTGCCACCGGGCACCGGTGATGTAATCATCAGCCTGTGTCAGAAGCTGATTGTGGATGGCGCGATTCTGGTTTCGACCCCGCAGGAAGTTGCGTTGCTTGACGTACAAAAAGCGCTTTCCATGTTTGATAAAGTCAGTACACCCATTTACGGCATTGTGGAAAATATGGCCTATATGGAAAATGAAAACGGCGAACCCTTATACCCGTTCGGGCAAGGCAATGTAAAAGCCTACAGCCAGGCCGCCTCGATTCCGTATCTGGGCTCGCTTCCCCTGCTGCCTTCTATCTCCGCATATGGTGATGCAGGGACGCCCTTCGTGATTGAGCAGGAAAACAGCGATACAGCAAAACAATTCCGCACAATCGCTGAATCGCTCTGGCAGCAGATGGACGCTTAGTGATTTTTATGCCACCGAATAATGCAGGCGGCCAGGCTTAAACAAAACCCAATCAGAGCGAGTGGCACCAGCAGGCCATGCTTCGCATAAAAGGGAATGCGTTCATAGCGCACCGGCTCCGGCAATCGTACATCGATACTGCCCGGCTCATTCAGCGGAATCCTGTTTAAGATACGCCCGTAGCTGTCAATTGCTGCGGAAATTCCTGTATTCGCCGCGCGGAATAAGGGTAATCCTTCCTCGATTGCGCGCAGCCGCACCATATGGAGGTGCTGAAATGGCCCGAGCGAATCGCCAAACCACGCGTCGTTGGTGATGTTGACAATGAATTCCGGCTCCGTTCCCTCGGCCACCACCTTGCCCGGAAATATCCCTTCATAGCAAATGAGTGGACTGAACGGCGGAAGGTCATAGCCATGCAGCGCAACCGTTTCCACCCCCTCACCGCGCGAAAAATCCACCGCCCCTTCAGTAATCTTTTCTAAGAACGGAAACAGCGAGCGCAGCGGTACAAATTCGCCAAACGGAACGAGGTGATGCTTGTCGTAGTAACTGAGCGTTTCCCCTTCTCGGTTGAACATGAACATCGTGTTCCAGTATTGTGCCGCGCCGTCTTCGCCCCGCTCATAGCGAATGCTACCCGAAAGCAGCACCGACCCTTTTTTCGTTAGCGCATCAGCCAGCAAGTCGCGCACCTCTTTATATTCACTCACGATCAGATTGATGCCCGATTCCGGCCAGATCACCAAGTCAGGCTCCAACTCACCGGCAATCGATAGTTGCTGATGACGCATGATATTATCCAAACGTTCTTCAAAATCGCGCATTGGTTTCTGTTCGATATTACCTTGAACGATACGAACTAATGGCGCATCCAGCGACGCGGTTTCCGCCTGCTGTAAACGCATGGCACCAAACCCGTAGGGCAGAAAGACCAGCGTTAAAAATACGATCACAGCCACCACGAAACGTGTCTGCCTTGCCTTAACCAGATAAGGTAGCCCGGAAATTAGAATAAACAGCAGGCTTAGCCCGTAGACCCCCCAAATGCTCGCGGACTGAATAATCGGCAGGTTAAACATCCATGCATAACCGAGCAGATTCCATGGAAAGCCGGTAAAAAGATGCGCGCGGGCTATTTCCAGCAGCACCCACAGACTGGCAAGAATCAGCAAGCGTGGAAGTCCTCTTGCCTGTACATACCATAATAGCCAGCTAACTACACCAATATACAGCGCCATCGCCGCCGGGATCAGCAGGATGGAGAACGGTATCAGCCATGCAAAACTGGCCGCGTCTACAAGTAAGGAATTTGCAATCCAATACAACCCGAGCAGGTGATGACCAAAGCCGAACCACCAGCCAACCCAGAAGGCCTGCTTAGCTGAAACGACCTTATCAAGCAGCCACAACAGCAGCGAAATCGCCATCACCGCGGCAATGAGCAGGAAGATGGGAGCAAAAGCCAGCGTCAGCAGCATGCCGGCCAAAAAGGCCAGACCGTACACGCTTCTAGGCTGTGAAAGCTGAATCATGCGGCATTCTGCGCGGCGGGGTTAACGCGGCGAATGATCATCACACGCTTTATCCTTCTGGCATCGGCTTCCAGTATCTCAAATTCGAGCTTCTGCTCTTCGTCAAATTCGAGGGCGGTCACTTCCCCTACGGTAGGGACGCGCCCCAGCAAGGTAAATAACAGTCCGCCGAGGGTTTCGTAATCTTCCTCCTTATCCGGCAGGCGCAACTTCATGCCCAGATGATCCTCAAGATCAGGAACCTCAATTCGCGCCAGCGCTTCAAAGCGGTTGCGTCCGGTTTGCATGAATAACTCTCCCTGTTCTACATCATGCTCATCTTCAATTTCACCAACAATTTCTTCCATCACATCTTCCATGGTCAGCATGCCCGCCGTACCGCCATATTCATCGACGACGATCGCAATATGCACCCGGCTGAGCTGCATTTTTACCAGCAACCCGCTGATCTTCATTGAGGGCGGCACAAATAATGCCTGCCGGATCATCGCTTCCATATCATACGGCGTTTTTTCCGCCAGAACACGCAGCACGTCCTTGATATGGATAAATCCGGCAATGTCATCAAGCGTATGACGGTAGACCGGTACCCGGGTGTGCTGCTTTTCCAGCATGCATTGCTTAACCTCTTCAAAACTGGCTTCATAGTCCAGCGCCACAATATCCGAGCGCGGAACCATCACATTTTCTACTGTTAACTCGCTGAAGGAGAGCACATTCTGAATCATTTGCCGCTCTTCTTCCTCGATCGGCACGCCATTGCCTTCATGCTCCTCCATGACTTCTTCGAGCGATTCTTTTAAAGAGGATCGACTGCGGAAACCCAATGCCGACTTCAGTTTCTGCCAGCTGCTTTTGCGTGGACGCTCTTCTTCGCTCGCGTAGCCATTGCCTGTGGTGGGTTGCTCATTCATGGGTATCGACCTCATAAGGATTGGGAATGGAGAGTGCATGTAATAAACGAATTTCAAGTGCTTCCATCTCGGCAGCCTCCACATCCTCTTCATGATCGTAGCCGAGTAAATGCAGAATACCATGTATCAACAGATGGGTTGTGTGATGCGCAAACGGTTTTTGCTGCTCCGTGGCTTCACGGTTGCAGGTTGTGTAGGCAAGCGCCATATCGCCCAGTTCCGGCAACGCATTACCTGTATAAGATGCAAGCTCTTCCGGTAAGCTATTGGGGAATGATAAGATATTGGTAGGCTGGTCTTTACCGCGAAATTGCCTGTTCAATGTCTGAACCTGCTGATCGTCGGTGAAGAGAATATTGAGGGCGAATGCCGCTTTCGGTAACGAGACATTCTGTTTAAGCACCTGCAGCGCCTGCTCGCTTAGCCTTTTGATGTCGCATCGATCCGACCAGCGGGCATCGTCTATGATGATATTCAGCCTCGGTTCAGGCTCAGGTTCTTCTTCCTGCTTTAGCGCGGACGCTTCCATTTGCTGTCATCCTCAAAACGTTCATAAGCATTCACGATTTTTTCCGTCAGCGGGTGGCGTACTACATCCTCGCCGCTGAAATGGATTATTTTGATTTCCGTGACATCACCCAGTATCTCCAGCGCATCGCGGAAGCCGGAGCGTTGCCCTTTAGGCAGGTCGGTTTGCGATAAATCGCCGGTAAGCGTCATGCTTGTACCCTCACCCAGTCGCGTTAAGAACATTTTCATCTGTGCCGGCGTCGTGTTCTGCGCCTCATCCAGAATCACTGCGGCATTGCGCAATGTGCGTCCGCGCATAAAGGCTAACGGAGCCACTTCGATTTCGCCAATCTCGATAAGTTTCAACGTTTTCTCAGGCCCCAGAAAATCATAGAGTGCATCATAAAGTGGCTGTAAATAAGGATCGACTTTTTCTTTCAAATCCCCCGGCAGAAAGCCAAGATTCTCACCCGCCTCAACCGCGGGCCGAGAAAGAATGATCCGCTCCACTTCGCCGCTGATAAACTTTGAAACGGCCACGGCCACCGCCAGATAGGTTTTCCCCGTCCCTGCCGGGCCGGAACCGAACACAACATCATAGTGATTTAACGATTCCAGATAATCAGCCTGCGTCGGTGTGTAGGGTTTAATCGATTTCTTAAGCGTTGCAATAGGTTTTCCGTTTATTCCATTGTTCTTATGTGTATTCTCTTTCTTTCGTTTTACTTTCTTTTCGACAAAACGCGCCTCATCATCCTGCGATAACATACGGATCATCGCGTCGATCTCTCCTTCCGGAATGATCTCGCCACCGTTTAAACGCTCGTAAAGCTGGCGCAGTACCGCCTTTGAAACGGCGACACTTTTCGGCGCACCGGAAATCGATACGTTACCGCCGCGCGAGGAGACGTTCACCCCTAACTTATCCTGCAATTTTTTGAGGTTTTTATCCTGCTCGCCGTAGAGATCGGCCAGAATCGCGTTATTGGCAAAGGCCAGTTTGATGGATTGCTGCTCCACTATTCTATTCCTCGACTAGGCATGAGCGGCCACCTTCTCCACATCAGGCGTTACAACATCGCCGGATAGCCCGTTCGCGAACGCATCGGTGATTAGGACATCAACCATATCACCCTTTTGCACCGCAGGGTCCTGAATATGCACGGCTTGCATAAAGGGTGAGCGGCCGACGAGCTGCCCTGCTTTACGGCCTTCACGATCAAACAATACGGGTATTGCCTGCCCTATGCAAGTTGCATTGAACGCCTGTTGCTGATCATTGAGCAATGCCTGCAAACGCTGTAAACGCTCGCTTTTGATAGCTTCCGGAACCGAATCTTCCCGTGTCGCAGCGGGGGTGCCGGGTCGCGGGCTGTACTTAAAGGAATAGGCCTGCGCGTAGTTTACCGCTTCCACCAGCTGCATGGTACCCTCAAAATCCGCATCACTTTCGCCAGGGAAACCAACGATAAAATCCGAGGAGAACTGCATCAACGGTTGATACGCTCTGAACCGTTCGATCAAACGCAGGTAATCGTCGCGCGTATGTTTGCGATTCATTTCTTTCAGCACCTTATCGGACCCCGCCTGCACCGGCAAATGCAGAAACGGCATCAGTTCTGGAATATCACGGTGCGCTTCTAATAGCTCTTCATCGACATCGCGCGGGTGCGACGTCGTGTAGCGAATGCGCTTAAGACCCGGAATATCGGCGAGTTGCCCGATTAAGCGGCCGAGCGACCAGCTTTTACCGTCCGGCCCCTGCCCGTGATAGGCATTTACATTCTGTCCGAGCAAGGTAATTTCCTTGGCTCCGCGCTCGACTAACATGAGCGCCTCGCGGTATACCTCATTTATCGGGCGCGAAAACTCTGCGCCGCGTGTGTAAGGAACTACACAGAACGTACAGAATTTATCGCAACCTTCCTGCACGGTCAGAAACGCTGACGCGCCCTGCGACTTGCCTTCTTCCGGCAACTTGTCAAATTTCTCATGCGTGGCAAAATCCAGCTCGGTGACGTTCTCATGCCGTTGTGCCTTTGCGTTTGCAATCATCTGCGGCAGACGTTGATAGGATTGCGGCCCGACGACAAAATCCACATACGGCGCACGTCTTTTAATCTCCTCACCCTCCGCCTGTGCGACACAACCTGCAACCGCGATATAGGTCGGCTGACCGGCTTCTTTGCGAGCCTCTTTAATTTTTCGGATACGCCCCAGCTCGGAATAAACCTTTTCCGCCGCCTTCTCGCGAATATGGCACGTATTCAACACGACCAGCTCGGATTCATCAAGCTGATCCGTCGTTTCAAAGCCGTGGGTAGCAAGCATGTCCGACATACGTGCCGAATCATAAAAATTCATCTGGCAGCCATAGGTCTTTACATAAAGCTTTGATGGTGATTGCTGTGATTTCATAGGCGTTATGCGTTTATAACAGATTTCACATAGAGATGGTAATAGAAAATAACTTAGAGTGTGGTCTCATGCACTCTGCCCTGGTGCACATAGACATAGCGGGAGGAGCCATCAGCCTGTTTTACCACAATCGCCGGAACATTTTTCGCAAGATATTCGCTTGAATGCGGCTCGCCGCTGCCTTTTACTTCAACCGGGTCGCTCAGTATACGATACCTATCTACCTCGGCAAGGTAAAACGCCATACGGTAGATATTTTCCCCGGTTTTCGCGATTAAGACCTTTCCTTTGGCAGGATCACATTCCCAACTCCCCATATGAAGGCTGGATTCATATGTTTTAAGGTAACGCTCAAGGAAATTCTTTTTAACCTCTGTATTTTCAAATTTTTCTATATATTCAGGAAATAGTTTTGTATCTGGCTCGCAAGCAAGCATTAGCAGAGATATACCGCCAACCAACAGGAAACGCGTCATTTACTTCTCATCCAGCGGTACGACATAGAGCTCAAGCCGGTGATCGACCAGCTTGTAGCCATGCTCCCGGGCCACCTGCTCCTGCAGGGCCTCAATCTCTTCATTCACAAATTCAATGACCTCACCCGACTTGACATCAATCAGATGGTCATGATGCTCATCACTGACCGGTTCATAACGCGCACGCCCATCACCGAAATCATGCTTTTCAATGATGTCATGCTCTTCGAATAATCGTACTGTTCTGTAAACCGTTGCAATACTGATATTCGCATCTACTGCCACCGCGCGCTGATAGACTTCTTCCACGTCCGGGTGGTCATCCGCCTCGGACAATACCTTGGCAATAACCCGCCGCTGTTCCGTCATTTTCAGGTTTTTATCGATGCAAAGCTGCTCTATGCGGGAGACAATATCTACCATTTCCATGCCTGTATTGAATTAATTAAAGAACGTTTATCGCATAGGAGTTCAAATTGCAACCAAGACTATTGATATCCGCTAACGCTTATCGCGCGGTTTGACCTTGCGCTCGACCACCCCTTCATACACCTGACGTGGACGGCCGATTTTCTGCTCGGGATCCTCGATCATCTCCTGCCACTGCGCCACCCAGCCGGCGGTACGCGCCATGGCAAAGAGCGGCGTGAAAATATCCGTTGGGATGCCCATTGCTTCGTAAATGATGCCCGAATAGAAATCCACATTCGGGAACAGTTTACGCTCTACAAAATAATCGTCTTCCAGCGCGATTTTCTCAAGCTCCTTGGCAATAGCGAGCTTTTTACTCTGCCCTACCCCAAATTCCTGCAGGACCTCATCCGCGGAGGATTTGAGTACAGCCGCCCGCGGATCGTAATTTTTATAGACCCGATGGCCGAAACCCATCAGACGGAACGGATCATCCTTATCCTTCGCGCGTTCAATAAATTCCGGAATGTTCTTCACATCGCCGATTTCGTTCAGCATGTTGATCACCGCTTCGTTCGCGCCGCCATGCGAGGGGCCCCACAGGCAGGAAATCCCCGCGCCGATACAGGCAAACGGATTCGCCTGTGACGAACTGGCCAGCCGCACCGTAGAGGTGGAGGCATTCTGCTCATGATCGGCATGCAGAATCATGATTTTTTCCATCGCGCGCGCGGCTACTTCCGGCACTTTATAGGGTTCGGCCGGTACGGCAAACATCATATGCAGGAAATTCTCGGCAAAACCAAGATCATTTCGGGGGTATATAAATGGCTGCCCGATGGAATATTTATAGGCCATGGCGGTAAGAGTTGGCATTTTCGCGATCATACGAATCGCAGCAAGGTCCCGCTCCTCTTCATCGAATATATCAAGGCTGTCGTGATAAAACGCGGATAGCGAGGCAACCGCCCCGACCAGAATCGCCATCGGGTGAGAACGCCGCGGAAAGCCACGATAGAGAAAATCCAGCTGCTCATGCACCATGGTATGGCGTGTTACGCGATGCTCAAACGCCTCATATTGCTTGGCATTTGGGAGATCATCACTTAGTAGCAGGTAAACGACTTCGAGGTAATCACAATGCTCGGCGAGATCGGCTATGTCATAGCCACGGTGGCGGAGAATCCCCTGCTCACCATCAATGAATGTAATGGTAGAACGGCAGGAAGAGGTCGAGAGAAATCCGGGATCGTGCGAGAATACATCCGCCTGTTTATATAAACTGCGCATATCAATCGCATCCGGACCCGTTGAGCCTTCAATGATTGGAAATTCGTAGGTTTTACCATCAATTTGCAGGGTCGCGACGCGTTGCCCCGGTTTTTCTGCTGCTTGCCCCATAACATGCCCCATTTTTATTTATTACACCCTTCAGAGGGTAGCATATTACATTGCACTGCACAATAGGTGATCTATATTTTATTCCATTGAAAGCAAAAACTTTATGACAAGTTATGATGGGCGGGTTACCTCATATTTTCGCGAACTTCCTGTAATGTCATGTTACTAAAATTTGGAACTTCCACTTCGGTTCCTCCACCCGGTAATTGGTCGGTAATTCTTGGGTCCATCGTATTATTAAACACGATACTATAAAGGTGCAGTCCGTCTTCATTAATATCCACCGTAGAACCGTTCACAATCACCGGCACTTCCCGCCAGTAATGCGCATCAATACTAGCATCTTGTTCGAAGCCTTTTTTCATATCTTTCCAGAGCCTCTTCTCATCTCCGCGATCAAGCCCACGCTTGTTAATAACACCCTCGTCAATCATCAGCAACACACGCTCCCTGCGTTCGGCTATTTTCATCAGGCCTAAACGAGGATCGGTCAAACGGTCTTTATCTTTGACATTGCCGGCATCAAATCCATGTAGCTTCCAATTAATCTGCTCCCGTGCACCTTCAGCCGTCGTAATCCTACCACCGCCATGCAAGTTAAAGGCTTCAAATTCAGGCGGCGTAAGCCCCGTCTCCTTCCTACCATTAGGGGTGAGTTTTTCATATTCCGCAACTTCATTTTCATATTTCGTCAGATGAATGAGCATCGCTCGCACTTCGAGGTAATCGGCCTGTGTTTCGTTAAAGTCAGCCAGCGTCAGCTTTTCCCCTTCATTTAGCTCTCCGGTGCTGATGTTATATTTCCGTGTTGAATTTCCACTGTTCACAAATAACGGGTCAGATTTGTTAGCCAAACCTTCTACCATTCTCTCCAACGCAAAGAAATCCTCCACCAGCTCCCGGGTGGTTGGGATGCGCGCCGCTTCTTGCATTTCTGATTCATGCACGCTTCTCTTAAACTGCATTTTATGCATTGCTATCTCCTCCTTCGTCATGCCTAGCTGCCGCCCAGTCTCCTCAATCATTAACAAATGTGCCTTACGATCAGCGTAGTTTGACATCAATTCAAGCTGCTCTCTTTTGGCGTTGAGAAGATTCTTTGAATCAACAATACGCTTGTGATAATCCGGGCTTTGCATAATCAGCCAGTTTTCGAGCTCATAAGACAAGTCCTTGACCCGATCGGCGTCACCGAACATTTCCGCGCACATCCCGATGTTTAACAACATATTGTATAGTTTGTTATTATCTGTTTTTTGCAAATCCTCCAGTATCGGTTTAAACGAGCCGGAATTAGCAATCAAAGCCGTAAGCTTCCCTTGAGTCATATTTAGCTTTATAATACCCTCTTTATCCTTTTCTAACGTAATATCCTTACCGAGCCGGTTGAAATCCTCAAGCGATACCCCCAAGTCGTCGATCAGCTTATCGCGTTCTGCTACCAGTTTCTTTGCATCCCGCCAATTTCGGAACAGAAGATTAAGGTCTTTATATTCTGCTGAGCGCGGGTCCAGCTCTTTCAATAAGTCACTGCTGAAACGCTCTAATGACCTGTTACGTTCCTCGTCAAATTTCGCCTGCAGCTTCTCTATCTTACCCCATAATTTCTCAGCTTCCTTTGCCATTCCTTCGGAAGTGGCAGAATCTTCTAGCCCCAGACCCTTGATAAAATCCTTAGTCCATTCAAGTTCACGGAGCACCACATAAGCTACAACTCCCGCGCCGATCCATTTTGCCAGCTGCATTTGGCCGCCGGTAAATGTACCCGTTAGAACATTAAGACCAGAAGCTGCCAATGCACCGGCCAATAACTGTGCACCGAATGTATTTAATGCCGTGTTTTCTTCAAAATACTCGACCATACCGCCATATTTATCACTACCCCAATTTCCAAGACCGCTCAGCTTGCGCTCAATCCAGTTTTGCTTAGCTTCTTCACTCTGCAGCTCTTTAAGCTCTTTAAGTTTTTCCTTATCGGAGAAATCCAAACCCACTCGCCAGGTGATAATATCACCTTCCTGATTCTTGAGTGGCTGGTCTGTATTCGGGTAGTAAGTAAGTTCAAAACCAGGCACATAGTCCGCTTTTTGCTCTGCAGGAACCTCTGTTACGCCTTTGCTAGCCAAATCACCCTTTTTGTAATATACTACCTTCCCACCCTCGGTGGCTATTTCCGCATTAAAATTCTTTAAATCAAATTCGTGCCCTGGAAGCTGCGCCTGAATTTGGGCCGCCATTTGTGTTAGAATATGGGTTTCGATGAAAGCGGCGGGATTACTGGCAAGCACGTCCGCATTATCCAGACCAAGCTGCTCTATCGCTTCCTCAACCTTCGAACCGGCCTGCTTATCATCATCGCCGCCGAACACTTCGCTCCATTTCTTTTCAGTCCAGTCCTTTGCGTTCTTCAGCCACTGTTCATCAATGCCCGCCAATTCGACGATACCATATATAGCAGCTGCACCAATTCCTCCTCGAACAGCGATTTTTCTCAGTAATTGTCCGGTTGAATTTCTTCTGCCCATATCCTTTACTCTATCCTACGTTTACACTCGGTCCGTTTTTAGTTTTCTCCACCTCAGGCGTATTGCTTCTAACGGCTCCCTGTTCCGCCTCTGTGCCACCTTCAGCCAGCAAGCGCGGCTCCTGATTGGGGTCAATCGGGTGATTTGCATCCTTGAAATTTACCTCGGGCATATCGCGCGCATCAATCGTCGGCGTTACCTGCGCCTGCGCTGCGCCTTGCTGCACCGGTTCAGCCGCTGGCTGCTCCACCTCTGCATTCTCCGCTGTTGCATTCGTAGCATCTTCCTCCGCTATTGCTTCATTCTCTTTATCCCTATTCCCCTTCAGGCCTGCAACAGCTGCAGCCGCAGCTAAGGCAGCGGCTACGGCACCACCTACCCCGGTAAACATGTTTAGTGCCGTCTTGGGAAGAGATTTAAGTGCAGCCCAAATACCATTCTGTCTCTTTCCCTTCTCGGATTCAGCTTCATTTCCCTCTTTATTATCACCATTACGTTGTTCCTCTTCATCTCTATTTCGTCCTAAAACACGGTCTACAACGCTTCGTTTATTTTTAGTCCCTTGTTCTTCTTGATCTTCATCGCCGCCTTGCTGCCGATCGCCAGCCCTTCCTTTCCGTTGGCCTGCGTCCTGTTGCTGTTCAGCTTTTGATTTGCTTTGAGATCCGGCCGTTTCATTTCCGGTAGTCGTTGATGGCGTTTGCACCTTGGATCCAAGCATGCCACCCGTCAACTTGTGTATAGCTCCACTGACTCTATCCCAGAATCCCGGACGTGTTGCGCCTTCCGCTGCAGCACCAAAAGCTAAGCCTCCGAGCAATCTTCCTATAACGGGCCAAACCATGTAAAACCTTTCCTATTCTTCGTTTTTCGCATTAATCTCAGTATAGCGAAGAATTATTAACAATGTGTTAATCAGGCGATATTAGTCGGGGAAATCGCGTAAAAATACGTAAAAGGTGGAAAATGCCGCTTTTTGCGGTCTCAGCCTTGTGAATCGGTGCAAAGTTTGCTACATAGCCTCTACGGACCGCAAAACCGCTATCATAGCAGCAGCATACGCAACGGGCAGGTGGCAGAGCGGTTGAATGCACCGGTCTTGAAAACCGGTAAAGATAGGTAAGTTTTTAGCCCATCATTGGGCATACATTGTGGAAGGGTGGCTGAGTGGTCGAAAGCACTGGTCTTGAAAACCAGCGAGGGGGCAACCCCTCCGTGGGTTCGAATCCCACCCCTTCCGCCATCACCTAAAAACACCTCGCGGGACACTTCTGGGACAGTTCGGGACAAAAAGCGGCGATAAGGTTTGATAGTTTATGATTCAAAATAGCCACCCTGAAATTAACGATGCAAAATTCTGGGCGAAAACAATCAGCTCAATCCTATCGTCAGTGAATTCCATATTCGATAAATTAGGCGCTATTTTTCCTTGGATTAGGCACTGGCTTAACCGCCCCATAATACTACCGCATCAGCGAACGCATTGGTGGCATATGGGGAAAACTAGCGATCAAAAGCCAGCTATGCAAATTGTAAGCTATTGGTATGTAACTAATAGGACTGATCAACCTATCAATATTCTTAGTGCATATATAAAGAAACCTAAAACCCAAGGCCATGTGATGCTGAAGGATGTACATAGCGCCTATCATGGTAGCTATCCCGTTCCTCCTCACATGACCACAGAGTTACACGCTGATTTCTGGATTCACCCCCCATTTCGAAAAGAAGGAAAGAATTTCAAGCTAGATATTACCTTCGTCGATCAGTACGGCCAAAAGCGCACTATAAGAAATGTTGAGTTTAAATCGGATAAGACAAAACAATCCCCACCGGTAAAGCTTGCAGAGGAAGCCATTTATAAGCTTGAGCACGATATAGAGAAGAAAGTTGCCGCTGCCCTTAAAGATGAAATAAGCCGCTATAAAAAATACGGGCGGCAATCAGGAGAATTAGGCAGTATTATTTCCACCTATAATGGCAGACAAATTAAAAGCATTTATCAGGATAGTTGGACAAACAGCAAATCAGGAGAAAGACAAGAAATCGTTAGTGACCCGGAGAATGCTAAAGTAAGTTCTGAGAATGGAGACGCATTAGTTTCACTTTTTAATAGCCTTCAAACTGAGGAAGACAGAACTTTATTCACCAATTCACTGCTCCTTCGGCTGAACAGAGAAAAAGAATACTACTGTGTGAGCTACCTTATTTTATACATACTGCTGAGAATAGAGCAGCTTGATAAAGCCTTATCTACCGCTGCGGTCAGTCTTCAGCACAGAAAAGGGTTCTGGAACAAGTTGCTTTGTAAAAAACAGACGGAGCGCCTGTTGGAAAAACACCAGCGTTATGGATTTAGTGATTTCCTCGGACTGATAAATGGAATGCTTAGGTATAAGCATACAGCTTTTACAGACCAAAATTTAGATGCGATTGAAGAATTTATTGCCAACCTCAGCGAGCACACTTTCCATATCAGTGAGAAACTAAATTCAGTTCGCTCTTACCGCATTAATTTGGCTCATGCTCGTTAGTTGTCCCAAACCTCCCATTGCCACCCCCAACTCACTGATTCCTCTAACCCTAAATTCTTTTTCATCACTGTTTGAACCATTTGAGCGTTGATTCTTTTGCCAGCTGTCGTAGTCTTACGCCATGTAAGGGGATGAATGATGGCAACCATCGAGGCGCGCAAAACATCGGATGGCAAGACCAGCTATCGGGTGAAAATCCGCATTCGGGGATTCCCCGCGCAGTCCGCCACCTTTGAACGCAAAACCGGTGCTTACGGCACTCGATTTTGAGTTCCACCCCACTGCGTGAATGGAACTTAATTGCATTCATAAGAAAATAGCGGAAGCTGCAGCAAAAGCAATGTAAGTCTGTAAATAGTGAAAAGACATTTGCTTATGGGGTAGAGGTAATGGCTAGCGAGACTATTGAGGGTAAGGCACAACGCCGTAACTACGCAGCATCGTCTTCGTACTCAGGATATTGCTCCGGAGCGTTCCCTTTTGCTTCCACTATCAGCGGATAGCTCTTGCCCGCCTCAGCTGCACCAATTGACAAGCACTCCACATGGAATATCCACTCATCGCCATAATCAAACAAAAACAGCATCTTTTTGCCCAATAGCCGCGCGGTGGTTTGGGGATTTTCATTTTCTTGCAGATTTTAGCGAGGCCAACATCGGAAATGCCATAGCGCTTGGCGACCTGCAGCACCGGCGCAGACCAGACTTCTTCATAGAGCGTTTCGCGTTCAAAGAGGATCGTGGCGGCGGGTTCTTTTTGCTTCATCCTCTATGGCATAAGGAATGTGCAGGTGGAATCAAGCGTGTTTTCGATTGTATGCTTGGCTTGGGTTGTCATTTTTTAAGTTCATCCTATTAACGACATAGCCTTTTACACAATCTGAAAGTGCCCTATGCTGTCTTTATTTAATGATGTTTATTTTAGATGTAGTAAGCAGATGATAAGTCGACGATTTATACCAGCATGGTTAAAAGGCTTAAGCGCTTTTCAAAAAGCGTTGGCTGCTGGCTTGTTTGCTATTTTCATTTTGCTGCTGGTGGTTCCGTCAGATATCCAGCATCGATATCCACATGAATCCACAATAGCGATTCCGGCTGATGTGCTACATATCTTCTACCACCCTGATTGCCCACACTGCCACGATGCCATAACGTTTCTTGAGAAGCAGAAAGACTTACCGGCTGCACGCAAACTGGATATAACCACTCCGCATGGTCAGCATCTTGTGAGTGAAGTAGTAAGACAATTCGGTCTTCAAGCTTCTCAGCTTGGTGTGCCGCTTTTTGTCTATCAGGGCAGCTGGCGCATCGGTTTTGATAAACCGGAGACCACAGGCAAAGAATTAGTTGAATGGCTAAAGACTGGTGCGAAAGACCAAATAACTGCACCTTCTGATACAGAAATCATTGAGCTTCCGTTCGTTGGCGAAATTAACCTACAGGAAACCTCTCTTCCACTCTTGACGATTATGCTCGGCGCAGCAGATGGTTTTAATCCGTGCGCCATGTGGGTTCTTGTCTATCTAATCTCTATCGTTGCAGGATTGCAGGATCGCCGCAAAATCTGGTGGCTGGTCGGCACCTTTGTTCTAGCTTCCGGAATTTTATACTACCTCTTCATGACGGCATGGCTCAACACGTTCCTACTTGTTGGCTATACACGACCTTTAACCTTATTGATCGGCCTCAGCGCGATAGGCTTCGGTATCAACCATCTTTATGAACTGATTCGAAATAGAGGTCAGATTGCATGCCATGTTGGCAATAGTGAGAGCCGCCAACGTACTATGGAGAAAATACGCAGCGTCATCAATGCGCCAATTGGCCTTTCAAGCATCATCGGCATGGTGGGGCTTGCTTTTGCGGTCAATGCCATTGAGTTTGTTTGCTCCGCGGCGTTGCCTGCGATTTATACGCATACACTTTCTCTAATGGATTTGCCCACCATCAGCTATTACCTCTACATACTGCTCTATGTGATCTTTTTCATGCTGGATGACTTGGTGATTTTTGCTCTTGCTGCGTTCGCGGTGCAGAAAGTGCTTGATAGCCGATACGCCGCTTATAGTCGCGCTATTGGTGGTGTTTTGCTGATTGGTTTAGGTGGCTGGATGCTGCTTCACTGATTCCACGGCATCTTAGCCATGAGCTTGGCAAGGCCACACCAGCCGGTCAGGCCAGCATTGGTTAATCCAGCACCAAAGAAGGCTGCGCCCAGTGCAAAAGCAGGGTTCACGAAATAGCCGAGAAGTCCAAAGGTAAGTACAGACAGACCAATGGTGAGCTGCACCTGACGATCCAAGGGTAGTATTTTCTTTCCGCTGCTTTCAACGGGAAGCCCTGCTTGAAGCCATGCTTCAATGCCACCTTCGATATTATAGACCTCCAGAGAGTTGTTCTCTGCCAACAGCTTTTGGCAGGCATTGCTACCGCGCATGCCTTTCTGGCAATGTATCAGGATTTTCTTATCGGTTTGCGGAATGCCGCTGCAGCAAATGGAGCCAACCGGATGTGGTGCAGCATCGGGGATTTTCTGCGCCGCATGTTCGGCAGGTTCGCGCACGTCGATCAGTATGGCTTCGTTTTTATCGAGCCATTGTTTTGCTTTTTGCACGTCTATGTTTTGAACTGTCATCATAATACCTTATAACTTTGCTAAACTATTCACGGCAGTAAATGAGGTAGAGCGTTGATAAAATAGCGCTCACCTCAGGGCTGCCAATGCGATAATATACCTGCTGTCCTCTTTTATCTGAAACCACAAGACCATTTTCTTTCATTTTTGATAGGTGCTGAGATAAAGCAGAGTGAGATAACCCCACTAAATCAGCAAGTTCTCCGACTGTTTCTTCAGATTTCATCAAATGGCACAAAATCATGAGACGTTTAGCATTGGCCAGCGATTTAAGCATTGCTTCGGCTTTAGATGCGTTACGCTCCATAATGGCTAGTCTGTCATGTGTGTCAGATGGTTTCATATTGACATTATATTAGTAGCTGCTAAATTAAGCAAGGCTTATTATAATCGTTAAAATTGAGGTAAACATGACAAAATCTTATCCAGAAATCACCAAGCGAATCAGCAATGGCATGAAAACATTGCGCTCTGACATCACTGATACGATGCAGGGTTTCTCGGCCATGGCTGCTGCCGCTACCAAAGATGGTGTACTAGATAAAAAGACAAAAGAGCTCATTGCGTTGGCAATCGGCGTGTCAACACGCTGTGATGGTTGCATTGGCTTTCATGCAAAAGCGCTGGTGGAGTTAGGCGCTACGAAAGAAGAAATTGAAGAAACGCTGGGCATGGCAATTTATATGGGCGGTGGCCCATCGCTCATGTATGCGGCAGATGCCATGCTTGCCTATGAACAATTTAGCGACACTAAAAATAGCTAGCAGGCAATTTGCGTATATTTTCTTACCCAAAACCCATCCTTATTGTTCAAAGGTCAATGCTTGTTTTTATTCTGAGCATCATGGTGTCACCTGCATATGCCGAAGAAGAAGTGCCTGCCTATGTAACGGAAGCGCGTGAAGCAACCGTGACCTTCCAGAAAGCGCTCAAAAAAGAGCTAATGTTGGCGATGCAGTCCGGTGGCCCAAAGAAGGCGGTGGAAGTATGCCATAGTCGTGCTCCTGAAATTGCGGAAGACATTGGCAAGGAAACTGGCTGGGAAATAGGACGCACGTCTCTAAAAACACGTAACGAGAAGAATACGCCAAGCGATGTAGAACGTGAGGTACTGGAGCAGTTTGAGCAGCGCAAGAATAATGGCGAGGCGGTATCAACGCTGGAATGGTGGCAGGAAAATGAAAAAGCTATCGCCTATATGAAAGCGATTCCCATGAAGGGCATGTGCGCAAGCTGCCACGGCAGTCATGTCAGCCCATCATTAAAACAGCATATCAACCAGTTTTATCCGCATGATATGGCGATCGGCTTTGAAGCGGGAGATATTCGTGGCGCATTTACACTGAAGCGATATGTGGAAGAGTTAAGTGGAAAAACTACTGAATAAGATTCATTTTCAATCTTTCTCCGTAACAAACCCAATATTACTCAGCCCATATTTCTTATGCCAAAGCTAGCACTTTGCTGACCTTGCCATAAGCAACGTTGGTATCTGCCCAGAAGTGGATGGGTTGGGTTTTGTCACTTGCGGCTGCCATTTGCAGGCGTTGTTCAAGTTCGGCTTCGTTCAGCAGAATTTCCAGCGCGCCTTGAATGTCTCATGTTTTGGCCAGTCTTGTGACGTGATATAGCGGTCTTTGAAACGCTGCAGGCGCTTGCGCTCGGTTCTAATGACCAGCACCTTCCAGAAAATCACATACCAACTGGCCAGTGACATTCCAATCAGAACTAAAAGGTTGCAATGAGAATAACATCTCCATGTTCAAATACGTAAGTTCAGTTCATCTTTTTCCTAATTGATTCTGAAAGTGATGGGTACTTCTACATTTGCCTCAATATGCGTGCTGCCGCGCCGGGCAGGAACAAATTCCCAAAACCGAACGGTTTGCAAAGCGGCCTGATCCAGCACATGATAGCCGCTGGATTTAACAATATGTATATTTCTTGGTTTCCCATCGGTTTTTACCCGCACATCTAGCAACACGGTTCCCTGCTGCTTACGCAGGCGGGCTTTTTCCGGATAGCGTGGCGGAGGGTTATTGAGATAACTGGCTGCAACAGGCTTTGTAATGGCAGATGCCATTTGCATAGCATCTGGTGATGTCAGGCCGGAGGTGAGCTGCTGCATCTGCACTTTGTCCTGTGCCTCATCCCGTGCTGGTGTCTTTGCCTCTGCTTTTTGGGGAGGTTCCGGTTTTTGCTCTGGCGTTTCTTCGAGCTTTACCATCCCTCTTTTTTTAGGAGGAATGGCGGGCTGTAGTTTCTTCTCCACTACCTGCTTTGGCTCCGCTTTCTTTTCCTTCACAATCGTTGGTGCGACCATACTGATCTGGATGATCTGATTCTGCGGAATCGCAACAGGCGGCTCCGGCTGCATAGCTATACCGGCCACTATGCCGTGTAAAGCAATAGCGCCAATCAAGGGAATCATTTCAAATCGTGATAACAACATCATAACTTACATTATACATCGTAAGGGGCAGCATGACGCAACCATACCACCCCCCTTATACGATGCCCTAGAATGGCAGGCGTGCCTGCACATAGAATGAACGCCCCGGCTCGTTCACCTGTATCTCTGTCGGGTCAGAAATATTGGAACGATTCAGGTGGTTTGCATATGTCTGGTCAAACAGATTGCTGACACCTACTGTAAGAGACAGCGGTTCAAGTTTGGTGACTGTTGCATTCACATCAAACACCGCATAGCCATCTGTTTCCCCAACATCACGTCCAGTTCCGGTTGTAGGGTCTGTGTCAACGCGTGTCTGCTGCATCGCCCAGCGCATGTTCGTTCCCAAAGCCACATGTTCATGGGCCTGCCACGCCATCCCTAATGTTCCCTGAAGCGGAGGAATTTGTGCAAGCGCAATATCATCATCCAGATTATCACCATAGGTATAGGTGGCATCACCCGTAAGACGCAGCGTTGGGGTTATATCCCATGCACCATTCAATTCAAAACCAGTGAGCAGCGCATCCACGTTACGATACACATCGGCATTGGGGGCATTGAGTAATATGCCTGCCTGACCTCGTGCGGAATCGCGCAGAATAAAATCACTCACATGATTGACATAGGCGCTAGCACCAAAGTTCCATTGTTTTGCATCTTTGGTGAAGCCAATATCAAACTGATGATGCTTTTCAGGATCAATATTAGGATTACCTACCCATGAGCGGTTATTACCCTTCATCACCTTATAATTCGCTAAACCACGCTCTGTCGCATCAGCAGTGCGCACCGCACGGCTAATACCAGAGAAGACGGTCACGCCGTCACTCACATCATGCTCATAACGCAGTAAACCGCCCAGATTATGCTCGGTTTGCTCTGAAGCGCCATAACCATAAAACTGACTATACACATCATTGGCACTAAGTCCGGTAGCAGCTGCCACCTGATCTGCCCTGCCATAATCAACATTCACATAGTCATAACGACCACCCGCTGTCAGACGGCTTGATTCAGATAAATCGTAGGTCGTTTCGGCGGCAAGGCCGATTTCATCGGCAGTAATATCTGGCCACATGACCGATTGCAGACTATTGACGTTATTGGCAGACATACCCTGAAAACGATCCGCATCTCGATTATTACGACGATATTCTATTGTCGTTTTCACAATCTGCTCTCCCAAAGCCAAATCTGCTTTTGCCTTACCACCATAAGTGTTGGACTCAGAGTCTACCCGCCGCAGCATCATCCCGGCAGGGCGCAGGCTGTAATTATCCATTTCATGGTCAACGAGCGATGCATAAGCACTCAAATCAATAGCCCGGACAAGGCCAGAATCAAAATTTTGCTCATAGCCAGCACGAAAAGACTGATTATCTGAAAGTGGGCTATCCATTCCCGCACCCGGAAAAAGAGCATCTTCTATTCTGTAAAGGTCATAGCTAAAATAAATGTGGCGGTCGTCACCCGGCGTAAAACCAAGCGTTAGTCCAGCTGTACGCTCCTCGAATGCGCTGCGAACCTCGTCACCATCGCCATCTTCATAATTACTGGCATCCTTCATGGACGCATGAGCGCGGACATATGCCTGGTCATTGCCACCCAATGCTCTTGCACCAGCATTCCAGGCGCCGCTATTGCTATCATATCCGCTTGTAAGATCACCGCTGATAGAATAGTCACTCTCCAGCTTAGGCGCCTGCCGCTCTAAAATAACGGCACCGCCAGCAGCGCCAGGCCCATTAAGCACAGACTGATAACCTTTCGTCACTGTAATGGTATCGTAGGTGTCTATATCGAGATAGGCTGATGGTGGATCCATGCGGTTTGGGCAGCCGCCAAAAGTAAATGAATCATCTGCTATGATATTTAGCTGGTTTTGTGATTGGCCACGAATAAAAGGCTCCAGCCCATGCCCACCAAATCTCCCAGCCGTAATTCCGGGAATAGACTGGAGATAGTCTGCTCCATCAGAGAAAGAATAGGAAGGTGTGTGAGCATTAGGATCGTAACTGTTGATCGTAGGCAAACTAGGAGCTGGAGCTGTAATAACCACCTCATCAAGTCTTGTTTTTTCCTCAGCATTTGCAGCACCGCTGAGAATAGTGCTGGCGCACAACACGCCCAATAATAGCTTAGAACTATGCATAATAGCCTCAAACATTTAAGATTGATGCAGGCACACCCTTATTGTTTGATGGGGGGTGTGTCTGCGAAAAAGGAAAATAAAAATGAAAGTTAGGCTATGTGGGGAGGGGCGCGAGTCAGGAAGCCACGGCCAGCAAGCTTACTAATCGTGGTTACATCCGAAAAATAATAGGATATATACTGGATATTCTGATGATAAGCGATTTCTATTTCCTGAGCAGGAACAGCATTTTTAATCCCATGTGCAGCAACATAACATAGAGCACACTGATATTGCGGGTGCGGCTTGGGTTGTTCTTTACCATTTTGTAAATCTTCCCAGCTCACCCATTTGAAGCCATCAGATGTACAGATAAGAACTTTCTCTCCAAACAGGGAAGACATCTCTTCGCTGGATGATTCTGCAGACCCCGAAGCCAGTGCCTGCTGTACATCATACACGACAAAGAAAGGCAGCATCACGTTCATCAAGAACGCAACGAGCGTCAGAAGTGAAAAATATCTGAATTTGTTTGCCTTTTTCATGGCTGATATAAATATAGCCATTTCTTGTAAATGGCAATAAAAACGAAAATTATTGACTCTGATATAACGCATTCTTTGCTGCAATGCGGCCATTGATGAGATTGCCGAACTGATTCGCAGCTTACATCGAGCTTCAGTTAATATGAAGGATACTGGTAAAAAACTTGAATTCATTTAATATACAAGGCTTTGATCAATTGGGTGCATCGCATCATACCTTGCAATTTCGGAGTATGATTCCTGTAATACAAGGTATGTAAAGAGGTTACTCACAGATAGGATCAGCAAAAATATCGCTCGTGCAATCTGTATCAGGCAGAATTTTCCTGTAGCTAGGTAGTAATTTTCAGCAGGAAGCTGCCATCTGCTACTTTGCCATTTGGCAGTGTAGCAGGATTTTCTGCCAATTTTTCCCCCAAGCTATTCAGGCGGTCTTTGAAAGCATCGACCTGCTCCGGCGTAAAGGTTTGTTCTACGGATCTGGTGTTGCCATTCGGACCAGTACGGCTGGCATTCACGGTGACACTGCCGTCTTCGCTGGGGGCAATGAGGGTCTGCCCAGTAATCGTTTGGCCGTTACGCAAATTGCGCTGAAAGTCAATCTTCCCATCAGTTTCGGTTTTGGTATAGCTGCGCTCTACATTCCGGAAAGCAGGTACATAAGATGAGATGGTGGTCATGGAACACTCCTACATGGTTGTTGAACTATATAAAATTAACGCAAGAAATGTGCCAATTCACGAAAACAATTTCTCCCCCAGCCACGCACGTGAACTATTCGGAAATACTCTGCTATCCAATGTTTCTGTCGGCAATAAGAGGTGCTGATGCAATGTGGTTTTCAGCAATGCGCGTAAATCATTTGCCGGTATCAGGTCGCGGCCTTCATGTAGTTTCGACAATGTCGGCCAGTCACCTATGACGCGCCCTCCGCTCACGCCGCCTCCCAGCAGAAAAGCGACGCTTGCCGTGCCGTGATCCGTACCTCCGGTGCCGTTGCCTTTCACCGTGCGGCCAAATTCGGTGATGCACAGCACGGCGGTATCCTGCCATGCCGCACCCATGCCTTTTTGAAAAGCGACGAGTCCTTCGGCCAGAATACCGAGATTATTGGCCAGCCTGCCGGTCGCCAGCCCCTGATTGGCATGGGTGTCCCAGCCGCCGATCTCCACGGTTGCAATGCGGGCACCTTTCTGCTGAGCCATGAACCTTGCGGCTTTCTGCATCATGCCAATGAACGCGCGAGGTCCACGCCTAGCGCCTGCCATCCCGCCGCCCATGCCCTGCATCTCTTTCGCGCTTGAGAGCGCATCCAGCAAAAGCGGGTCAGATTGATACATATGCATCACACGGCTCAGGAAATCCTCATCGACATCCGGCAGAATGGAAGGCGCCCAGGAGCCGACCTTCGCATCGCCGCGTAGCAGCAGCGGAACCGCAGAGCCAAGCGCCATCGCTTCCGTTGCAGGGGAAAGCGAAGCAACGGCGCGGTTCAGCCAGCCGCTGGAAAGCGCATGGGGTTTATCGCTGCCGCTCTCCAGCAAATTCTGCGCATCGAAATGGGAGCGGTCACGGTAAGGCGTCGCAGTGGCGTGGGTAATGAGTATCTGTTTTTGCTCATAAAGCGGCATCAGCGGCTTGAGCGCACTATGCAGCGCAAAATACCCATCCAAATTGAGGAGTGTATCGCCGTTCTGCGGTAGCGCCATCTTACCGCGCGCATCGGCATACGCCCTGTCGCCAATGGGAGGCACGGCGGCCAGACCATCGAGTGCACCGCGCAGAATCACCACCAGCAGGCGTTTGTCCTGCGGCGTCGCGGCAAAAGCCAGCCGCGTGGATCACCGCCGATTTCCCGAAGCTCAGAACCTCTGGCTCCTAATCCAAAGCGGGTGCTGGCATGAAAGGCGGCGAGGCTCATTATTCTGTTTCCAGTTTTTTCTGCAGCATGGTTGCCCGTTCCTCGGGAGGCAGCGTATCAGCGATGTCGAGTATCATCGTTTGTGCTGCCTCCTGAAGCGCCGCCGTCTTCTGGCGAAGTTCAGCCAGCTTCTTTTCTGCTTCTGCGCGTGTGTAGTTTTCACTGGTAACATAGGCTTTAATTTCCTGCCGTGACTGACGGATAGCTTGCATCTTTTCACGCAAGGCAGCGCGGTTTTCCAGCACAATATCCATCGCTTTCTCACGGGATGCTTCCGGCAGGCTGTCAAGCCGTTCCAGCGCCATACGCATGGGTTGACGATGCTGGCTTGCCTGCTTGCCGATAAGCATGGAACCAAGCGTGATATTCAGCGCAATCGAAATAAAAAGAACCAGCCCAATGACCCAGCGTTTATTCATAAGCCACCACCCTCTACCTGTACGCCGAATGCCAGCGCCGTGACATCGACCTGCATGGCCTCCTGTGGCTGCCAGCCTGCGCTAAAACCAATCAACGCGCATAATGCAAGGCTGGCACATTTATAGGCCATACCTGCCTGCCAGTTGCCGAAGAAGTCATTCAGCCAGTCATTCAAACAGCGCGATAGTGGGCGCTTCTGGGGTAGTGCCGTCGCGTGGGCGATCACACGCTCCGCCAGATTGTTATCCGGTGCTTCCACATGCCACTGCTGCAATAGTTTCTGTAATTCCTTATCCATGATGCTCATCCGTTCATTGCAATGCCTCGCGCAATGTTTTCCGCGCCCTGACCAATAACCCTTCCAGTGCCTTGATATGCAGCCCCATTATTTCGGCTGCTTGGGGATTGGTCATTTCCTCGAAATAACATAGCAGCACTGCCATGCGTTGTTTCTCGGACAAGCCTTGTACTGCGTGGCGGATGCGCTCGGATTCCCGCTTTTCCAGTAGTTGCTGATCGGCCATCGGGCGCTCGTCTGCCAGCATATCCTGTGGCGTTTCGATATCCTGCGCTCCAGGGGGTCTGCGCCGTGATAAATCGATGCAGGTATTGGCCAGAATCCGATAAAACCATGTGCCAAAGGCAGCTTTGCTTCGATCGAAACCCCCGGCATTCATCCATATTTTGCCAAATGCATCGGCAACGGCTTCCTCCGCATCCTGAGGAGAATTCAGCATCCGCTGCGCAATTGCATGCGCTTTGGGTAAATGCCTCTGAACAAGGGTTGCCAATGCCCGCTGGTCGCCAGCGGCGATCCGTTCCATCAGCTGATTGTCCAGAGAGTCTTTCGTCATTAAAAACCATTTTATGATTGTATTCTCTGTACATTATCATCCTCTCCGTTAAGAGGCATCGACAATTTACCGTTTAAGGAAATTGCTCTCCGCCCAAGCCCCCGCCGAATCCTCTGCCTTCACGCATCTGCTGGAACTTGTCACGCATTCCGGCGCGTTCCTCCTGCGTGATCCGGCCATCGCCATTTGTATCCATTTTGGCAAAGCGTGATTCCGCCTGCGCCATGAATTCGGCTTTGGAAATCATGCCATCGCCATTCGTATCAACCTGCTGTAAACGTTCCTGCATTTTCTGCTTAAACATCTCGCGGCGGTCACCATCTCCAAATTGCTGTGCGAAAACCGATGTGGCGATAAGCATAGGGATTAAAGCGGTTGCTAGTAGTAATTTTCTCATCATCACCTCCATTATTGTGCGTTTGGCGTGTAGGTCACGGAACCATCACGCGTGTTGCCATCCGGGCCTGTAACACTGCGATTGATCGTGTTGGTTTCTCTATCATAACCATAAGTCGCGTTGCGGCTTTTGGTTTCACCATCCTGGTTTGTCCAGCTGCCGCTGCGCATCACCGTGCCATCTTCATTACGTTGTACGCTGCCATTGAACGTGCCGCTTTTGCCGGTACTGGTGGTATAGGAACCGCTACGCTGACCATCTTTAGCCGTGCCGGTGTAGGTGCGGGTATTTCCTTTTGGACCAGTCACGGTTTTATTAAATGCACCGGTCTCCTTATCATAGGTGCCAGTGGTGCTGCGATTATAGGTTTTGCCGCTTTCCGTGGTGATAGACTGACTGCGGGTAAGACCGTCTTTTCTGTTGCCGGTAACCGAACGCTGATAGGTTCCTGTTTTCCCCTTGCCTGTAACATAACTGCCGCCACCGCTGCGGTTGCGCTCTCTGGCATCGGCACTTTCTGCAATAACCGCCGTAGCAAATAATGCCGCTAGCGCGATGACCATCGTTTTGCATGGTAATGAAGTTTTCATATTGATTCTCCCGAATAAAGTTACATAGAACCACACGGCTCTACTTACTAATACGCAAGCCAACCCAAAACCCCTGCGCGGAAAACGTAAAATTTAAGCCCCTATACTGCACCGGTATGCACAAAGCCGAAGTCGGCAAGCGCGTCCCGCGCAGTTCTTACACTCAAACCGCATATTTGGCATTCAAACCAACTGTCCCCAAATGTCCCGCACGGGACACTGAAGGGACATTTCGCGCCAAACAGCTACGATTTTTAGCAAAACGACACAAACGACTTGCTCCGGCAACGTCTTGATATTATTATCGTGAAGTATCGTAACATATTGTTATTGCAAACGAAAATCACTCTTGAAAACTGGCAAGGCTGCAAGCCCTTCGTGGGTTTGAATCCACGCATCCAACGCGGTTGGCGCCTGAGTACGTGTCAGTGCCATGATGTTTTCCTTCACACTTTGGGGATAAAGTCATTAACCTCCATCGTAGGTGGAGGTTAATTGGGATACAAAAAAGCGGTACCCCCGGGGGTACCGCTTAAATCATTCGTGGCAGCCCATATGGCATGATAAACATTAGAAATTATATCCCGGTCTAGTCCAGTTTTTTGAAAACTTTCCGGTGTGTAATCAAGCTTATCAAGGACAAGCAACTCTTCAGCGCTTAGAAGGCGATGTCCTATCGAATCTTCGTAGTGTAGAAAAAGCGCGTTACCCTCCTTACCCTGTTTTTTCATATACTCCAAGCTAAGATAATACAGATAGTTGCACTGAAAATACCCAGGGTCTTCAGAAAGATGAATTTCCGTCCGTTCGTTATCGCCATGGTAATTAGATTCGGTAGATTCATCGGGTGTATACATTACTCCTGCATCTGAAGCGATTTGTTTGAAATCGACTAAGGTCTTATGCCTTAGTTCTTCTGACCTTTCAGAGATTGGATTGGCCTTCAGTTCTACGAAGATATCATTATCATCTTCCATTGTATTTATTTCACCCATACCGATAATGTAGTCGGGGTTAAACTGACTTACCTTTTCTTCAAAGATTTTTCTAATTTCGGTAAGATTGTTTTCAATTTTAATAAGATCAACCGGGAGAACTACTACTTCTATGTTATCAGATCTAATTGAATCCACGTCAATGTGCTCAGCAACTATTTCGGATATATTTACACGATTCAAGTGGCCTGGCATGTCAAATTCTTCGAATGCAAAAATCAATATCTTTGGTTCTGGCATAAAATTTCATTTCTAAAGTCACATTGCATAGTAGAATAACACACATTAGTTAATATTTGATTAATTAACCAAGTATGTCAGCGAGCTTTTCCATCAGTGCTGTGCGCGCTGTGCTCTTGCGCCAGACAAGGGCAATCGTCCGCTTGGGTGCGGGAGGTTCAAACGGGATATACACCAGCCCGTCCTGACTGTTCCACGCTACTTCCGGGATGAGCGTCACCCCGACCCCACTCGCCACCATATGCCGCAATGTTTCGAGACTGGTTGCGCGGAAGCCCTGCTGCTCTTTCGCACCGGCCAGTTGGCAGACTTCCATCGCCTGCGCACGCAAACAATGCCCCTCCTCAAGCAATAGCACGTCTTGCGTCATAATATCCGACAGCGTGACTGCCCGACGCTTTGCGAGCGGGTGCTGCTGCGGCACGGCAAGATAAAACGGATCCTCAAAGAGCGGCTGATGCTGCAGGCCTTGTTCCTCAACCGGCAAAGCCAGTAAAGCGGCATCCAGCTTGCCATCCTGTAGTTGTTGGATCAGCTCCGGCGTTTTTTCTTCCACCAGATAGAGTGTCACCTCCGGCAAGCTGCCCGCAATCTTTGGAACCATCTGCGGCAGGTAATAAGAAGCAAGCGTCGGAAACGCTCCCAGTACCAGCCTCCCGGCGAGCGGGTTTTCATAGTAGGCTGCGATCTCCTTTATATACTCAACCTGCTGCAAAATAACGCGCGCTTTATTGGCGATCTGCTTCCCTACCTCCGTAATGCGAACCTGCTTATTGGTCCGCTCAAAGAGTTGTACGTCGAGATACTCCTCCAGTTTCTTCAGCTGCATCGAAAGCGTTGGCTGGCTGACATGGCACGCTTCCGCCGCTTTACCAAAGTGGGAGAGATCAGCAACCGCAACCAGATACTCCATATCCCGTAAGTTCATTTTAATAGTCTATATCTATCATTATTATCATATTAATCGATTATACATACGAATAAAGCTTCCGTATAGTCATTTCATAACGACAACAACCAACAGGAGACGAATATGACTATCAGCGTAGGCGATCAATTTCCCGCATTTAATTTAACCGCCGTTGACGGCAAGCCGTTTGACGAGATTACCATCGATAATGTCTTTTTCGAGGCCAGCAATGATATTCATAAGGGTAAGTGGCTGACGATCTTTTTCTACCCGAAGGATTTTACCTTTGTCTGCCCGACCGAGATCAAAGCCTTTGGCGACTTGCATGAAGAGTTTGCAGACCGCGATACGGTGCTGGTCACCGCGAGTACCGACAGCGAGTTTACGCATTGGGCGTGGCGTAAGCATCAGGAAGAGCTGCGCGATTTACCGATCCCGATGCTCGCGGACGTAAAGCGGGAACTCACCTCGGCGCTTGGAATTCTGGATAAGCATGAAGGCGTGGCGCAGCGTGCGGTATTCATCGTCGATCCGGATGGCATTGTGCGCTTTTCCATGGTGACCGACCTCAATGTGGGACGTAATCCGAAGGAAGTGCTGCGTGTGCTGGATGCGCTGCAGACCGACGAACTTTGCCCGTGCAACTGGAGCAAGGGCGATGAGACCATTAACCTACAGGAAGCTACACAGTAAGGAGACTAACCATGACGATACAAAACTTAAAATCACAACTTGGCGATTATGCTAAGGATATAAAACTGAATCTCGGCTCCGTCATTTCGGAAGAAGGGGCGCCGGGGTTAAACGAAACGCAGATATTCGCAACCGCCCTCGCCTCCGCCTATGCGACCCAGCATGCGGATGTTATCAGCGCGTTTGAAGCCGAAGCGGAAGATAAGCTCTCGCCGGATGACATTAAAGCCGCCAAAGCCGCAGCAACCATCATGGCGATGAATAACATTTATTACCGCTTTGTCCATCTGGTGAGCGATAAGGATTATGCCACGTTGTCCGCGAACCTCCGTATGCAGGCAATCGGTAACCCTGGGGTAGAGAAAGTTGATTTTGAGCTTTATTCGCTTGCCGTATCTGCTATCAACGGGTGTGGCATGTGTATCGATGCGCATGTGCAGCAGTTGCAAAAAGCCGGGCTGGACCGGGCGGCGATTCAATCCGCTATCCGTATCGCTTCGGTGGTTCATGCCGCTGCACAAGCCCTGATTATTGGGAATTAGGATTAGCGACACATGCGCCGTATCATAAAAACGGAGGCAGGATATGAGAATACAACGTTTGTTAGTCAGCACCACCTTGACGAGTATATTGGCTTTAGCTCCCTTGAGCGCTATGAGTGAAGTGGCCAAAACCCAAACCAGTGAGCAGATGGGCACCGAAAGCGCCAAAGTCATCGGCATGGGGCAAGCCAAAAGCAACCAGTTCTGGTGGCCTGATCAGCTCGACCTGTCTCCGCTTCGTGACCACGACAAAAGGTCCAATCCGTACGGCGCGGATTTTGACTATGCCGCTGAATTTGAGAAGCTGGATCTCAAAGCGGTCAAGAAGGATATTGGTGCCGTACTCACCAGCTCGCAGGACTGGTGGCCTGCCGACTGGGGCAATTATGGCCCGTTTTTTATCCGGATGGCATGGCATAGTACCGGCACCTATCGCACGCTCGATGGTCGTGGCGGTGGCGATGGCGGGCAGATGCGCTTTGACCCGCTGAACAGCTGGCCGGATAATGCCAACCTGGATAAAGCGCGCCGCCTACTCTGGCCCGTTAAACAGAAGTATGGCCGCGCGCCATCCTGGGCTGATCTGATGATCCTCACCGGGAATGTTGCGCTTGAGAATATGGGCTTTGAAACCTATGGCTTCGCCGGTGGCCGCACGGATGACTGGGAGCCCGATCTGGTTTACTGGGGTCCGGAAGTGCAGATGATGGCGAGCGACCGCGAGGAGAAGGATGGCACGCTGCAACGTCCCCTCGGCGCTACCCATATGGGGCTGATCTACGTCAACCCGGAAGGCCCGAAAGGTAAACCGGATCCGCTTGGATCAGCGAAGAATATTCGCACCGCCTTCGCGCGAATGGCGATGAATGACGAGGAGACCGTAGCCCTGATCGCCGGGGGTCATACGTTCGGCAAGATGCACGGCGCCTATAAGCCGCAGGATTGCGTCGAGGCCGAACCTGCCGCTGCGCCCATTGAACAACAAGGCTTTGGCTGGAAGAATAAGTGCGGCAAAGGCCATTCGGAAGATACTGTAACCAGTGGAATCGAAGGTGCATGGACGCAGGCGCCTACCCAGTGGACCACGCTTTATCTGGAAAATCTGCTGAATAATGAATGGGAAGTCACCAAAGGCCCCGGAGGCGCATATCAATGGATGCCGAAAGGTGAGGCGTTGCAGCAATCCGTACCCGATGCCCATGTGGAGGGTAAGTATAATGCGCCGGTGATGACAACGGCGGATATGGCCGTCAAGAAAGACCCGGCCTACCGCGAAATCGCTGAGCGGTTTTTAGCCAATCCGGATGAGTACCAACAGGCGTTTGCCAAAGCGTGGTATAAGTTAACGCATCGTGATATGGGGCCAAAGAGCCGCTATCTTGGTGATGAAGTGCCCAAAGGCGACCTGCTATGGCAGCACCCCATTCCGGAAGTTGACTATAAACTGATCAATACCAGAGAAATAAACCAGCTTAAAAAGGCGATATTAAACTCCGGTTTAACCATACCTGAGTTGGTGAGAACGGCATGGGCATCCGCCTCGACCTATCGCGGCTCCGATATGCGCGGTGGTGCTAACGGCGCTCGTATTGCGCTCGAGCCTCAGACCGGCTGGGAGGTGAATAACCCGGAGGAGTTGGAAAAAGTAGTGGCCAAGCTAAAAGAAGTCCAAAAAACCTTCAATGAGGATTTGCCGAAAGGTAAGAAAGTGTCGCTCGCCGATATCATCGTGCTTGGCGGTGCCGCAGCGATCGAGCAGGCCGCTAAGGATGCCGGAATGAAAGTCTCCGTTCCGTTTACACCGGGGCGCAACGATGCGACGCAGGCCTTAACCGATGTCGAATCCTTTGCATTGCTGGAGCCGGTCGCCGATGGCTTCCGTAACTACTATGATGCGGAGCGGAGCTATCATTCACCCACCGTAGCGCTTGTCGATAAAGCCGACCTGCTGAGGCTTACCGTGCCTGAAATGACGGTACTGGTCGGCGGCATGCGCGCACTTAACGCAAATGCCAATGGTGAAAAGCATGGTGTATTCACCGAACAGCCCGGGCGCTTAAGCAATGATTTTTTTGTCAATTTGCTCGATATGTCCACCAAATGGGAGCAGTCGGACAAGGCAGGGATTTATGAAGGGCGCGATCGCCAAACCGGCGAGCTGAAATATACCGCCACTCCGGTTGACCTGATTTTCGGCTCCAATTCGGAATTACGAGCCGTAGCAGAGGTGTACGCCATGAATGATGCAAAAGAAAAGTTTGTAGAGGATTTTATCAAAGCATGGACTAAGGTAATGAATCTGGACCGCTCATAACAACGTAACGCAATCAGAAGTCATACGAATGTATAATCAGAAAGGATTTAATTATGTCACAAGCCAATAATGTAGAAACGCTGGATTCGGCGCAAAGTAAAACGGTTGAGGCACTAAAAAATGTCCTTGCCGATAGCTATGCGCTTTATGTCAAAACACAGAATTATCATTGGAATGTCACTGGGCCGCAATTTCATTCACTGCATGTCATGTTTGAAGAGCAATATACGGATCTCTTTGCGGCTATCGACGAGATTGCAGAGCGCATCCGCGCGCTCGGCGCTAAGGTTCCAGCTAGCCTGACCGTCTTCAGTGATGATAAATCGATCCAGTCCGGCAGCGAGAATGATAGCGCCCAAACCATGGTAAAACATCTTGCGGAAGATCAGCATACCGTGGTCGGTACGCTTCAGAAAGCACTTACCGCAGCTGAAGCTGCTAACGATGATGCAACCGCTGATATGATAATTGAGCGGATTACGGTACATCAGAAAAATGCGTGGATGCTGAACAGTACGCTGGGAAACTGAGTTTCAGTTTTCCCCGCCCGATGCTGAAGAACGTTTAGACCTGATTTAACAGCCAGCCGAGCGTAACAATTTGCGGCACCGTAACCAAAGGCAGAAAGAGCGCGATTTTCCACGAGCCGGTGCGCTCGCGTAACCCCATGATTTCCGTATAATCGGTAGAAACACCGGTCATTAGAAAGGCAAATCCATTGCCCGGCGCCCCTGCCCGGTTGATAATATCAGCGGCTATCGGTGTAGCGCCCTCGGAACAGACTTCCAGTATCGTTGCAAAAATAAGCGTAGCTCCCAGTCCGGCCAGTGTCGCACCGAACAGCGTTTCAAACGTATCCATGGGTACAAAGGCCCGAATCAGGGAGGCAAGCACAATCCCGAACAAAATCCAACGCAGAATCATGCGTGATTCAGAAGCGCCTTCTCTTACCATATAGAGCAGGGAATCCTTTCGGAAATGCTTCGCCTGAAAAGCATCCTTAAATCGGTAGTCCTCCGCCTGCTCCTCTTCGGTCAGGCTATAGGTGTTCTCCGGCAATATACCCCGCCGCACTAAAGCGTCAAACATAAAGCCGGAAACAATGGCAATCAGCGCGGACAGCACAATGAAGACCAGCGTCAGCGGTAATCCGATCAGCGAAATGAGGATAAAGGTCAGCGTCAGCGAGTTCCAGGGGCTTGCAATTAAAAAGGCCATAACCTGCCCCAGACTTGCTCCGCGTTCATAAAGCTTCATTCCGACCAGCAAAATGCCATGAGAACATAAGTCCAAAAGCAAACCACCGGCGGTTGCGCGTAGCACGCCGGTTTTCGTACCGCCCTTACCAATGATTTTCATCACGTAGCTTTTAGGCACTTTACTCAGTACGCCGACAAAAAAGATGCCAAGCAATATACCCCACCACATACGATGTGCGAGCTCCTTTACCGAGGCGGTGAATGTATCCAGATATTCAAACCCCGTATCAGGCTGAAACTGTGCTAGTGCATAGGCGATGATAATCACCGAACTCGAAACGATCAGCAGGTAATCACGCCTCCGATTAGAACTACAACCGGGCGATTCGGAATGGCAATTCGACATACGCCATACTAACCACAGGCAGCAGGGAATTTACATCATTTTCTTAGACACTGTTATCTAATTCTGAAATATTTTGTTGCTAGCCTAAATCGTTGATTCGCAAGACAAAGCGTGCAGTTAATAGTGGTTCTATTGGCAAGCGCTTTAACGCTGCGAGCAGCGATTTAGGCTAGCAACAAAATATTTCAGAATTAGCTAACAGTGTCTAGTGAGCCAGAAATATAAAGGATAGGGTAAAAAGCGCAGGAGTTTCATGAAGAAAGTAAAGCGTTTGGGAAAATGAATCTCGAAGCGATTACCTTTCAGCCCTTTAACGATATAATCAGCCGCTTTTTCCGGCGTAATACGCGCCGGCATCTTGAAATCGTTTTTATCGGTCAGTCGGGTTTTCACAAAACCCGGTGAAATCAGCCGTACCTCAATACCGGTATCGGCGTAATCAATGCGCATTTCCTCCGCAAGGTAATTAAGCGCCGCTTTGCTCATGCCATACCCGGCGGCTTTGGGTAAACCGATATACCCCGCTACACTACCGGTGATGATCACTGCTCCCTGATTATGATCCCGAAAATGCGGCATAATACTATCAATCACCCGCAGGCAGCCATTGACGTTAATATCCATGAAGGTTTCAACCTTCTCCAGTTCCATCTCTTTGGTACTCATCGGGTCATACGCACCGGCAAGATAGACCATCGCGTCGATATGATCCCACTGTTTGAAGATATGGTCGCGCGCTTTCGCAATGGTTTTCGGGTCGGTCACGTCCAACGGAACCGGCAGACACGCCTCACCGATATCCTCTGCCATTGCATTCAAGTCGTCCTCGCTGCGTGCGCTGATCGCGACTTTCGTGCCTTCTTCTGCTAATCGGTATGCAAGCGCCTTACCAATCCCCGCGCTTGCACCGACCAGCCAGAAGATCTTTCCTTCGATTTGCATTCTGCTATTCCTTTTCAAACGCGATCAGCACCTCACCCACTTTCACGCCGAATTTGCTCATAATCGTATGGTTGATAAGCGTTTTTTCATCAATCAGGTGCATCCAGTCATCCATATGCAAGTCAATGGTGCCATCGCCCCGTTCGGCTCGCAGCACATATTGCATGTTCAGGCTATTGCCAAACTGCGCACCGCGTGCCTCGCCGATCACATCATCTGCTTGACCGGTGAAATAATGGTAATTCTCAAACGTAATGGTCCAGACGCGTCGATCTGTAGTGCCGTCATTAAACGTAAAATGTTCATCAAGCGTACCGACATCGCCGTCCCAGCTGGCATCGATATCGACTACGAAGGAACTGGTCACTTCGCCGGTAAAATCCTTAATGATACCTTTAGCCGTAAGCTGCCCGTTCATATAACTTCGAATGTCGAGCGTGGGCGTTTCACCGGCATAGTCCTCAATCTGCGGAGAGCTACAGGCCGGTAAAAGGTATAACAATGTCAGTGCAAATAATCGTTTCATCGTTTTCCCCTTCGCATAGCTGCTATATAAGTTTCAAGTCGTTTTTTGATTTTTATCAATAGGGCTCATCCACAATACGATAATCGCGAGAATTTTTAGCCCGCAGGGAATCAGTGCATAGGCAAATGAGAGCGCGGTCAATTCCGTGTCCGTATGCGCATCGCTTTTGGGGTCGTAGCCAATCGCATCAAGCAGCGGCAATACGAGACCAGCAGCCACCGCGAGGTTGAATTTATAGACGAGATTCCACGCACCAAATCCGGCCGCGCTATGCTCCAGCTGCTTGCGTAGCTGATCGGCATAGAGCGAGGGCAGTAATGACAGATCGGCTCCGATCGCAAACCCTGAAGCGATTGAAACCAGAAGGAACGGGATGAGATCCCCCTCCCCTAAAAAGAAGGCCCAGAAGAACACGACAATCGCGAGCGGCATTGCAATGTAAAGCGCCTGCCGCTTTGAGGTTTTGTGCGAGTACCATAACCAGAATGGCAGGCTCGCCGCCGCCGATACAAAGAAAACCACCAGTAGGCCACCCGTCCATTCCGGCGCTTTGATGACGTCCTCAACAAAGAACAGGAATAAGGTCGACGTAATCGCGGTCGGCACCGTATTGAAGAAAAACAGCAGCAATATCCAGCGCACATTCGGCTTGCTGTAAATGGTTTTCATCCGCTCCCAGATATTGCCACCCGCTTGTTTCGTGTCGGCCTTAACCGATAAAGTCGGAATCGCGCACAGCACCAGCACGACGGCGAAAATCACGCCGAAAGCAATATAGGAAGCCCGGCCCTCCATAAAGCTCTGCAGAATTTGCGGCAACGAAGCGGCGAGCAGCACACCAACCAGCATCGTGCCTTCCCGATATGCGGCAACCCGGCTATGCTGATGGTACTGCTCGGTCAGGCCTACGCCTTGCGCGTAGTAATTGATCGCAAGGATACTGTATGCGGTATAGACCACGATCAGTGACACCACCAGCCAGCTGGTAGCTCCGAATTGATCCAGATGCTCCGGCGGAGCAAACAGCATGATATAGCCCGCCGCCAGAAACGGTACCGCACACCACATGATGATTTTCCGCTTATGGATATAGTGATCGGACAGCAGGCCGATGAGCGGATCCTGCACCGTATCGATCAGCCGTGTGAGTAGCAGCACAGTGCCGAGATAGGTCAGGCTTAGCGTCGTATATTCCGCATAGAATTTCGGCACATACATATAAATCGGCAGAGTCGCAAATGCCATCGCAATCGCCAGCGGCGCATAAGCCAACAGCGTTCGCGTGGGGATGCGCTCAGCAGTCATTAATGCCCGCGCAAGATACGGCTAAGTTCAGGTCGAAGGCTGTTATCGGACAGCCAGATATTAAAGAACGGAACGGCAAAATCTTCCGCTTCAATCACGCCGGTTTTTTGCCCGTTATGATAGAATACAGTGCCGGTACCCGGTTTATATAGCGCGGTAATACGATCCCCCTCTTGCACATCGGGGAACACATTCTCCAGTTCAGGGCGGTAGGCTTCCAGCTTCTGATCCGGGATATTATCAATCCGCTGCATTTCCTCCAGCGTTTTATCGACCAATCCCTGCTCGGTAAAACTGCGGTGATACAGATTGGATAGCGCATAGGGTTTCGATGTATCCCACTGGCCCGCATCCGACCAGAAGGTCGATGTGTAGACATCGAAAAAGAAAAATTCAAATTTCGCTTTGCCGACCGGTTGCTCTGCCTCGATCACCTGCTTGATTTCATCCGGCTTGTCAGCAAACGCAGGCGACATCATCATACTTACTACCAAACCAATTCCGAAAAACAGATTACGCATGAACCAGCTCCACCTGCACTACATCCGTTCGGCCAACCGCAAAGGAAGCAGCGCAAATACCGAGATAGTACCTCCAGTTACGAATAAATTGTTCGTCATAACCCATTGAAAGTATTTTCTTTTCGCATTCATGAAAACGCATAGACCACTGCCTGAGCGTTTCGGCATAATCATGACCAAAATGGAAAACATCGCGCACTTTCAGCCCTACCCGTTCAGCTTCTTTACGAAAACGTTTGACTGAGGGAAGCATCCCACCCGGAAAGGTGTAGTGACGGATAAAATCGCTCGATTTACGGTAATAATCGAACAGCGCGTCATCAATCGTAATCGTCTGAATCATAGCATGACCGGATTCTTTCAGGCTGCGTTTCAGTGTCTCAAAGTAGCTTTTCCAATAGCTTTCACCGACCGCTTCAAACATTTCGATCGACACAATGCCATTATACTTCCCTCGTTCATCGCGGTAATCCTGCAACGCAATGTTGGCGCGGCCATTTAAACGCTGGCTGGCATATTCGTGCTGCGCCGGTGAAATCGTCAGCGCTTTCACGTTAAAATCGTGATATGCCGCCTCTTCTGCAAAACCGCCCCAGCCACAGCCGATTTCAAGCAGATTGTAGCCATCCTGCCCGGCTCGCGAGAGCATTCGCTGGTATTTCCGCTTCTGCGCTTTCTCAAGCGGTTCAGCATTCTGCTCAAAGATGGCGCTGGAATAGGTCATCGTATCATCCAGCCATAGCCGGTAAAACGCATTCCCCACATCGTAATGCGCCTCAATATTTTGCCGGCTGCCTTTTTTACTGTTCGCCCGCATGACGCGGTGCATAATCAGGTACAGCGCGCGGTAAAGACGCCCCTCTTTTTCATAACGCTCAAAGGTATTCATATTCGATAGCAAGACCGTAAAAAGCCGCTCGATATTATCCGTATCCCATTTGCCGTCGATATAGCTTTCGCCCAGGCCGATATCTCCCCGGCGCACCGTATCCTGTAAAAACTCCCAGTCATTGACTTTGAAATAAGCCTCGGCTCCGGGCGCATCCCCGCGATAGGTCTTGACTGTACCTTTTGGCGTTTCCACATGCAGTGTGCCGGATTCGAGCCGCTCCAACGTAGAAAACAATTCTTTTACAAGCCGTGCCGTTGATACGCTGATCATGTTACCTCGTCTTTAGGTGGTGTAGGCTTAGGGATGTACTTAATCCCTTTCGCAACTAGTTTTAGCGCCTGATAATGTATTAATCCAATCACTTTTGCGGTTACCAACGGATATCTCAAAAAGCAGTATAGTAAGTTACGTGTTGTTAATGGTTTTCGTTTTCCGATGACAGAAGTTACCAGCATATCACCCTCTTCGGTCGCATAGTCGATCCAAACCGCAGTTTTCTCTTCAGTGTAGATATAGCGAAAGCGATATCGCCCCTCAACCCGCATAAACGGCGAAACATGGAACACCTTATCTTTTTCCAGCCAGTCGTTGGGTTGTATGACCCGCCCGTCTTTGTGCGCAACCACGTAAATATGCCGCTCACCAAAAGTATTATTGACCTCATTAACCACAGCGCGCAGCTTTCCTGCTTTATCAAGGCAGAACCAGAAACTTACCGGGTTAAACGCATAGCCAACCAGCCGGGGCAGGGTCTGCAATACGATTTCGCCATCCGCCGCCGTAATGCCATGCTCCTTTAACAATGCGCGGATATAGCTTTCCGATTCCCCTGCCCGGTTCGGCTGCGAGGGAAGTCCATAATCTTTTTCCTTGAGGCTGAACAGGTTAAAGCGATTGACCGACAAAAGTCGCACCCTGGCCAACTCTTTCAGTGCTGATAACGGCACACAGAGATAATAGACCTTATACCGAAACGCATTCTCCTTCGGCTGCAACCGCTTATGCACCACATCAGCAATGAGGAGGTTATTAGCAAGCATATATTTTTCGCACTTTTTGATAATGCAACAAAGCGACTACCACGCCTTCTTCACCCCCATTTTCTCACACATGCGGACGGCGCTGGCGAGCCCGTCCTCATGAAAACCCCATGTATGATACGCGCCGCAAAACCAGGTATGGTTCTGCCCTTGCAATTCCGGTAGTTGCGCCTGCGCTTCTATCGCCTCCCGCGTGTAAATGGGGTGGGTGAATTCGTGAATATTGAAAATAGTATCTTCTCGAACCGTGTGGATAGGATTAAGCGTGACAAATAAAGGGTAATTCCGGTCGATCGATTGTAAAAGATTCATCCAATAGGTCACTGCCACACCCTCGGGGCGCAACTGCCCATCCGACTGATATACCCAGCTCGCCCAGCATGCTTTGCGCATCGGCATCTGATGCACATCCCGATGCAAGTAGGCGATATTGGTCTGGTAGGTAAAAGGAGAGAGTACGTTTCGCTCCGTATCGCTCGCATCTCTGAGCATGGCGAGCGCCTCATCCCCATGGCAGGCGAGTACGATCTCGTCATATTGCTCGGTAGCGCCGCTGATATCGGTCACGCTGACATGTTGTTTTCCACGCGTCACGCTGGTCACTTCCGTGTTTAAGCGAATGCGGTCCTTAAACGCGCGCGTGAGTTTCTTAACATAATTCTGACTTCCACCCGTCACGGTATACCATTGCGGCTGATCGTTGACGGTAAGTAGCCCGTGATTGTCAAAAAACTGCACAAAGCTCTGCGCGGGGAATGCTTCCATTTTATCTAAAGGACAACTCCAGATCGCACCGCCCATCGGCAGGATATAATAGCGGCGGAACCAGTCGCGCATGCCTAAGCGGTCGAGCAGCTCACCGAGCGTAATCAACGTATCCTGCGTTAATATTTCGCCGGCATGTTGATTGAATTTGAGAATATCGCGCAGCATACGCAGAAAATCAGGGCGGAATAGATTACGCCGCTGTCCGAAAACCGTATTCAGGTTTTTCGAACCCCATTCGATCGCCCCGTCATTGACCGTAATCGCAAAGCACATATCGCTTTTTTGCAGCGGCACTTTCAAATGCTCAAAGAGCGCCATCAGATTCGGATAATTTCGGTCGTTGCAGACGATAAACCCGGTATCAACGGCAATCTTTCGGTCGTCATATTCCACCACTTTGGTGCGCGTGTGCCCGCCGATATAGTCGTTCTTTTCATAAACGGTTATATCATGCTCTTTGGACAGCATGTATGCTGCCCCCATGCCAGAAATACCTGTACCGATAATGGCAATTTTTTTCGTCATGCTGCTTCCTTAATCAAGCCCGATGCCGTGAGAATCTTCCGAAACCGCTCGACTGTGTGTTCTACAAAAGCGCGTTCCATGCTGAACGATACGCGAACGATACCAGCTTTCGGATTAATACCAAAGCACGAACCGGGCACTAGTGCAAAGCCTTGTTGCTCGTCCTGATGCAAACCAAACAGCAGACTCATGACAAGGTCATGATCGTTTTCAATCGTGCTACGATCACCCAATGCTGCCTTGGCCGCTTCCGGAACCGCATTTCCTAAAAGACCTGACAAATTGACCAGCAGATAGAACCCGCCTTCCGGTGTGCAATTTGCATTCAACACAATACCGAGCCGGTTCAACTCCTGAAACATATATTCCGCATTCTCCCGGTAATACTGTGATAAGGCCACTTTGCTCTCTTTTGTAGCATGTGCAATGGCCGCCGCCATCCCCGCCTGTGATGAAATGGCCGGGTTACCGATCCACCGGCTTTGCAGGAAAATCACCTCCTCGCGGTAACGCGCCGGAACGGTCATAACGGCAAGCCGCTCACCGGGAAAGCCAATCGCCTTCGTGCCCGAACGAAATAAAAACGTGCGCTCTTTCAGGTGCGGCGCGGCATGAAGAAGGGAATTATCGTAATGCTCGTCAAACACGATCTCGGCAAAAGCCTCGTCCAGCATGATCGGCACATCAGGATAAGCCTCTAAAACCGGTACGATATCCAGCCACTCTTGTTTGCGCGTTACCGTACCGAGCGGATTATTCGGGTTACAGAACAGGAATACACTTGGCTCATCGCACTCTGCAAGCGCTGCTTCCATAGCACTCCGTGACAATCTGAAACCTTCCTGCTTTAGCAATTCGACCGGCTGGAACTGCGTTTTCGTTTCTGCGCCGAGCATTTTCCGCACCATTTCAGCCAGCTCTTTATGATTCAGATACCACGGGCACGGCGCCACGACGACACCGCTTTTATGCTGCTGGAAGATGCTGAAAAATACGGATGCGAGACCAAATTGCCCGCCCGGTGTAAAGGCGATTTCATCCGAATTAAACGCACAGCCATATTCCCGGCTTAGGCTGGTCGCAACCGCTTCTCTATACTTCTGCTCGCCGAACGGATTCGTGCCATAAGGCGCTTTTCGCGTCTCCTCAATCTTCTGAATCGTCTGCTTGATGGCGGTTATGACATGTTCATTAGCGGGATAGGTCGGCCGTCCACGGCTCGCATCGACCACATCCCACCCGTTGTAATATAAATGGTGCGCCCATTCATGAATCCACTGTGTTTTCGTAACTAAGTCGGCGCTGGTCTGGTCGGGGCGAAACAAACGATTATCCTGAGCTATATGGCGAATACTGGTTTTCGTGAAACTTAATCCGTTTGTCAATGTAATAGTGTTACATGCCACTTGCCCGCGAATCTGATTCTATTCCTCTAACTGCCCTTTTTTTAACGCTGGCAGGCGCTTTGCCTTTTGTGTTTTGCGCGCTGGCCCTCTGGTTTAATCTCCCCAGCTTTGAATGGCTCATCTGGTCGCAAATCAGTTCGGCATGGCATATACTCCTTATAACCTATTCGTGCATTATCCTTGCTTTTTTGAGCGGTATTCACTGGGGTATCGCCATGCAGCTGGACGAAACGGAACTGCCGCGCGGCGCGGTACGAAACCTGCTTATCTGGAGCAATGTCATGGCACTGGTCGCATGGTTGTGTCTGCTGCTCTACCACTATATTATGATGCTCGTTCTGCTGATCGGGAGCTTTACGCTGCAATGGGTGCTCGATGTCGGTTTGTCGCGTTATGGACTGGCGCCTCCCTGGTTTGGACGCTTACGCACCATCGTCACCTCGATCGTTCTGGTTTCGCTCGCTATTGCCTTCTTCGCCGAGTATCGGCATTATTCTCTTAACTTAATGTAGGAGTTTCTTATGATCCGTTTAATTACATTGCTGCTGATATGGATGCCCTTTGGTTTGCATGCGGAAGAAACGGCAACCAATGCGCATCATTTTACCTTTAGTATTCTTGGTGAGGGCGATGTGCCGCTATCACGCTATAAAGGGCAGCCGGTTCTGGTTGTGAATACAGCATCCGAATGCGGCTTCACTCCGCAATACAGAGACCTTGAAACGCTCCATCAAACCTTTAAGGATCGGGGTCTGGTCGTGCTTGCAGTGCCCTCAAACGATTTTGGCGGGCAGGAGCCGGGCAGTAACGAGCAAATTCAGAGCTTCACGGACGAACAGTTCGATATTACCTTTCCGCTTGCCGCTAAAACATCCGTCAAAGGTGATAACGCACATCCGTTTTATGAGTGGTCGAACGATCAGGCCGGCATCATCGGCTCACCGAAATGGAATTTCCATAAATATCTGATCGGCCCGGACGGTGAATTCATCGACTGGTATGCATCAACTACCTCACCCATGGACGATAAGATCATACAGGCGATTGAAAAAACATTGCGCTAGGTCGAAGTCCAGCCACCATCGACGGTGAGCACCGTACCGGTATTATATTGATTATCCGGCTTGACGAAATACATCACGGCATCGGCGATAGACTCCGGCGTTTGAAAGCGCTTATTCGGCTGTTTTTCACCGACCAGCTTCTCCGCCTCTTCTTGATAGCTCGTACCATTTTTTTCCGCGCGTGCTTCGATCTGCTGCTTGACAAGTGGCGTTTCTACCCAGCCCGGGCAGACGGCATTAACTGTGATATTGTCCGTCGCGTTCTCAAGCGCTACTACGCGGGTCAGACCGATAATTCCATGCTTTGCAGTGACATAAGCGGCCTTTTCCGGCGAGGCGACCAACCCATGCGCCGATGCGATATTCACGATGCGGCCAAAATTCTTTTCGCGCATATGCGGAATGGCCGATTTGATCGTATAGAACGCGGACGACAGATTTATCGCGATGATCGCATCCCACTTTTCATCCGGAAAATTCTCGATCCGATCGGTGTGTTGAATACCGGCATTATTCACGAGAATATCGATCGCACCGAAGCGTTCATAGGTTTCATTCATCATAGCGCGAATCGCATCCGGTTTAGTCATATCGGCATCGCTATAGATTGCCTGAATACCATGATTTTGTTCCAGCGCCGCACGATCTGCCTCGATCGCTTCCGCATCCCCAAAGCCATTAATGACGATATTCGCCCCTTCCCTCGCCAGCCGTTCGGCGATCGCCTTACCAATACCGCTGGTGGATCCGGTTACAATCGCTTTTAATCCCGCCAATGTTGTCATCATCACCTCCGTCTTCTTCAGGCAGCCCGCTTTTGATTGTCATCATTATCCTTATTACTCGGCCCCTGCATACTGTTAACCACACGTTGCTGCTTCTGTTGATTCGCATGCTGCAGATAATCCAGCACCGCCTCGTGGGAAAGCCCCTGAGCGAGCATGGAATAGACACGCCGCAGCATTAACTCATTGGTGCTGATGACATCCAGCGCGGATTCTAGCGTTGCTGCATGCTCCACCTCACTAAAATCAATAACGTCTCCGGAAAATTTATGTAATCGTTTGATCAGCGAACTCATGCCCCTCGTATAACGAGAATTATTCAAGAGTAAAATACTTAATATCAACAATCTCACAAGTTGCTGATTTTGGAGCAGTGGCTTCGTATTTCTGCCATAGAGCCCACTCTGCAATCATGACGAGAGCCTTAACGATTTATCGATTGTTTTTGCAGCTGTTCTTGACTCTGCGGCATGATAATACCCTTATATTCCTCCAATAGCCTCTCGGTAAATGATGACTTAGGATTCATAGACTGTCCTAATGCAGTAGGATTTACCTCTATGTAGCTTTCAAATTGTTCTCTTGTCCGTCTTTGTTTACTGTCTGATTTACCCTTTGACTGGTTCTCTGAGTCAGAATTCGTGCCCAGTGTTGCCTCATTTAACGCATTAAAAGCACCCTTAACCTCATCAACTAACGCACTCTTTATCTCTTTAAATAATTCTTCATTATAAACTGCTGAATATTGCTCTTTGTTAGAGGGTGTTATTTCCAGAAATTCATTGCTTGCCTCATCCAATAAGTCGACTGATTTCCCAAGCAAATCCCGAATAGTTTTTAGCCTAACAATCAGATTATGGAGTGAAGGAAGTTCGTTAGCCTGCGTATTATCCATCTGGCGGCGTTCCTCTCGCGTTAACTCATTGAGTAACTTCCTGTCTTTTCCTGATGCTTTTTCAAGCAAGTCACCAAGTGTTGATCTTGACAATTCTCTAATAGCAGCTCCAAGTGATTCTGCTGATAGTTCCGGAAAGTTTTTTCTTAAATTATTTTCCAGATTAGACTCAGCTAGATTCAGTGGACCTGCACTCAGCATTTGTTCGAATAGCCGGTGGTGCACTTAAGATGGATTTGGACTCCTCTGGCTTTAACGGACGTATTGACTATAGCGCATCGGGCGATCTCATTATTAATGGTAATACTTATACTGTAATCAACAGCCTTGGCGCGGAGGGCAGCACTACTGGTACTGATTTACAAGGCATGAATGGCGACCTTGCTGAATATTATGCATTAGGTGCTGATATTGATGCAACTGCTACCAGCGGATGGAGCGGGGTAGGATTTAATCCGGTAGGTACTAATTTTATAGGCACTTTACAAGGACTAGGCCACACGATAGATGGGTTGTTTATTAATCGAAGTGGTGCGAGTGATGTAGGCTTATTCGTTAGTACTAAAGGTGCAAGTATTGCTAATCTTGGTATGATCAATACGGATATCACTGCAGCAGGACGCGCTGGCCTATTCGCAGGTAGAACGCAGGGCGGCACCAGTATTATTTACAGCTATGCCACTGGTGAATTAGATGCTACCACCAATTTAGGAGGTTTAGTTGGACAAAGTAACGATAGCAACATTACCCACAGTTACGCTGATGTAGAAATAAATGCCGCTTCCGGTCGAGTTGGCGGTTTGGTTGGCTGGGCGACGAACACAACGATTAGCCACAGCTACGCCGAAGGCGAAGTAAGCGGCGGTGCTCAAACAGGTGGGCTGGTCGGCATATCTGTAAGTAGCAATATCTCGCAAAGCTTTGCTAATGTCGATATCCAATCCAGCGACAAAGAGATTGGCGGTCTGGTAGGACGACTTAATGGTAGCATCATGCAAAGCTACGCTACTGGAAATGTAAGTAGTACTGGAGATGATGTTGGCGGATTAGTAGGGCGCAATCAATCTGGAAATATCGACCAAAGCTATGCTACCGGAGAAGTTACAGGCAATAATCATGTTGGAGGTCTAATTGGAAGATTTGCCGGAGCAAGCACCGTAAATAATAGTTACTGGAATAGAGAAACATCTATGCAAACTTCAAGTGCAGGCCTGCCAGATACATCGGGCTTGACTAGCGCAGAAATGATGCAAATGGCAAATTTTACTGGCTTTGACATTACCGATAGTGGCGGTGGCAGCACGGTATGGCGCATCTATGAAGGTCAAACGACACCTCTGCTCACCAGCTTTCTCACTGAGCTAACGCTGACTGCTGATGATGTTACAAAGACCTATGATGGAAATCCGTTTGGTGCAGGCGATGCCACTGTCACTGGTGATACCTTTAAACCTGGTGAATCTGTATCAGATTTACTGGGCAGCCTAACGGTCAGTGGTACTGCTTTTGGTGCAGTCAACGTGGGTGGTTATACCATAACCCCGTCAGGCCTTTATTCCAATCAACTAGGCTATGATATTAGCTTTGCGGATGGCTCCCTAACCATCGATCCCAAAGCTCTGACACTAGCCGTTAACGCTCCGGCCAATATCACCTATGGCACCGTCACGCCTACGCTAACCGCCGCTGCCAATGCCGATGATGGCGGTGATCTTGTGGCTGGCGACACGCTGGCCGGGCTGGGCATCACTTTCGATTATGGTGCAGCGACGGAAGGAGCGGTGGATGATGCGGGGGATTATACTTTCGACATTACCAGTATCACCAACAGCAACTACACGCTCACCGGCACCACGTCCAATAAATTTACCATTGATCCGCGGGGCATTACGATCACGGCAGATGACCAATCGCGCACTTACGGTTTTGGAGGCACGCCTGCCGATCTTGGCACGACAGATTTTACCATCACATCCGGCAGCCTGCATGGCACCGATAATATCGATGCAATTGCACTATCAACCGATGCCACTACCTCAACCGGTGGCTATTATGAAGCGGGCACATGGCTTTTGACCCCATCAGCGGCCAACTTTGATGTCGGTCTGGCAAGTAATTACGACATCACTTACGCGAATGCACCAACGGGGCTGGAAATTGCGCAGCTTCCGATCACGGTGATAAGTATTACCGCGGATGATAAAGCATTCGATAATACGGATACCGCGACCATTAGCGCCAGTAGTTTTGATGCTTTGCTGGCGGGAGATGATTTGACGCTGGCTGCTATAGATGCCACCTTTGATGATGCGATGGTGGGAACTGACAAAACGGTAACCTTAAACAGCGCCACGCTTGCTGGAGTAGATGCAGCAAATTACGACTTCACCTTTGCAAGCGTTACGGATTTAGCAGATATTACGTCAGTGACACCACCGCCCCCTTCGGGTGGCGGCGGTTCTAATCCATCACCTCAGCCACCACAACCACCTCAGCCACCCGGCCCTACAGAGCCAACAGAGCCGACTGAACCAGTTGGACCGACAACGCTAGGGGAGCCAACCACCCCTGCCGCGCCGCCCACGACAGGTGCAGTGCAACCGTTGACAATACCTAATACCGTTCTAATAACCTCTCAAAAACCTGTCGGTTTTGTTAGAAGTCAGATCACTTCACCGAGCACAGAAACTATTACCGGCAATATGCAAGAAACGTCAACGCAATCAATAGCAACCAATGTTCAAGAGCTAAAAGCGGATGAAACGAGCACAAATGGAAGTAACAATGCAAATATAATACTACAGGCTTCGGAAGAGGACTCCGTTAACAAAACGAAGAGCATCCTAGGCGGCATGATTGAAATTCATCCCTCGCTAGTGAAACTATTTAACCTTGAAAGCAACGTGAAGATCTTTTAAACGCACTCCAGTGCTACAGTAGCATAAACACATCGGCGCATGATCAAATAAACTACCTGACAGCTCCCCATTTTAATTCGATCAGATTTTATCTATTAGCTGGTAGAGATTATTTGGAACGAACTAGAGGAGTATTTGAATGATGCCTGATAGTATTCCTAAAATAAATTACCAAGCTGATTATTTTTTTGATTTCCTGTGGATCTTTGTCAGTTTTGTAAACAATGCCAAGCAGGTTATCAGCGGCCTCTCTTTATTCTTTATCAGTGAGCTGCTTGCTGTCCTAAGCATTGCACTCACAAATGCGATTGTTTATTTTATTAAGCTATTCATATGCCCGAACAATGGCGGAGAGTGAGGGATTATCTTGAAGCTACGCTTCTCGTTGCAAACGCTAAGCTCGTTTGGCGCTGCGCTTGAACCCACTAAGCTTATTGTCGAACCCTCTTTTCGGGTTCTCATCCCACCTGACAATTCCGCCATTAAAAAGGCCGCATAAAGCGGCTCTTTTAATGGCGGTGTATTAAACCCCTATGAGTTCGAATCCTCTATACCTACCATTGTGTTGCAACAAATAAACGCCCTGAAAACAACGGAAAGCAAGTTTTATGTTGCAACACCCTGTGTTGCTTTGATTTCCGCTCTTGGTATGGTTCCCATTATAATGATGAAAGTACCGTACCAATCGTTAGTTCGAATCCCTGTTTGGGATTCATTGGAAACATTATTTGAAATATCGTTGCGTTCTATTCGCAAAATAAACTAGCGAGAGCATCACTGGAACCTCGACCAGTACACCAACAACTGTGGCTAGAGCTGCGCCGGAGTGTAGCCCAAACAGGCTGATAGCAACCGCAACGGCGAGTTCAAAGAAATTGGATGTGCCGATCATGGCGGCGGGGGCGGCGGTGCTAAACGGCACGCGCCAAAGGTAAGCCCAGCCATAGGCAATAGCGAAAATACCGTAGCCTTGTATCAGCAACGGTACAGCAATCAGGGCAATGACCAGCGGCTTGTCGATAATCGTTTCGGCTTGAAACCCGAATAGCAATACAACTGTGGCCAGCAAACCCATGATTGAAAACGGCTTTACGCGCGCTGTAAATTTTTCAATACATTCATAATCTCCTGTACTGTCGAGTTTTTTTCGGGTGATATAGCCTGCCGCCAAAGGTAACAGCACGTACAGAACAACCGAGAGCATTAGCGTTTCCCACGGCACGATGATATCCGTCACGCCCAGAAGTAGCGCCACCAGCGGTGCAAAGGCAAAAATCATGATAATGTCATTCACCGACACTTGCACCAAAGTGTAATTGGCATCGCCCTTGACCATCTGACTCCACACAAACACCATTGCGGTGCATGGAGCAACACCGAGCAGGATCATCCCCGCGATATATTCCTTGGCATCTTGCGGACTGACCAGTCCGGCAAAAATATATTCGAAGAATAGAATACCGAGGGCGGCCATGGTGAAGGGTTTAATCAGCCAGTTCACCACCAGTGTAATACATAGTCCCTTGGGTTTTTTAAAGGCATCTTTGATAGATGAAAAATCAACATTTACCATCATTGGGTATATCATCACCCAGATGAAAACCGCCACCACCAGGTTGACGCTGACATATTCCATTTCGGCAATAGTCTGGAATATGGAGGGTACGACCACGCCAAGACCAACACCAGTAGCAATGCATAGCGCTACCCACAGGGAAAGATAACGTTCAAAGAAGCCAAGCGGTGACTGTGTTACTTGATCCATTCCTCGATCTCCTTATCATTTGGCAGGCCGCCTTTATGCACCAGCTTACCATCGACCATCACAGCGGGCGTGGTCATAATACCTTTGCTGGCAATAGCAATGGGGTCATAAACATGTTCAAGCTGAAGCTGAATGCCAAGTTCTGAGGCTTTACTGGCAATCATTTCCTCGGTCGTGACGCATTTTTTGCAACCAGTGCCATATACTTCAATTTTTTTCATTTTCTGCTCCTTTTGATGTCGTTAACTTACTATGTGAAATACTGATATGTGTAATAACAGCCAACAACTATAAAAATAACACCAGTTGCCCGTCTGACCCAAATTTCAGCTTTAGTGACAATGTTAAACCATTTGCTCACTGAATGCATGCCGATGGATAGCAGAATCGCAAACGCTACAACGGGGAGCGCTGTTCCCACTCCATAGGATAAGGGTAGGATAAATCCTGAGTTATATTGTATGGCAAGCGGTATCAAACTGCCAAAAAACAACGCCGCCGACACTGGGCAGAAAGAAAGGGCAAATAAAATACCTAGCAGAAAGGAGCCGCCTGCCCCATAATTTTGTGCCTTTTCCTTAAGATGTGCCAAAAATTTGCCTTCGCCAAATTTAAGCCTGATTATCTCTAGCAAAAATAACCCCGTTATGATCAAAAGCGGGCCAAGAATAATACGCATGTTCGCTTGCAGGAAGAAGGAGATTTTCGGTATAGATAGAAGACTTGCAACCAGAAGGCTTGCCAAAATGATGTAGGTGAATGATCTTCCCAGCGTATATAAAAGCCCAGACCAGAAAACAGCCTTAGGGCTTTCTATTTTTTTACTGATATAAGAAATGGCCGCAATGTTCGTAGCCAAAGGACAAGGGCTTATGGAGGTGAGTATACCAAACCAAAGCCCCATTGTTATGGTAATAGCAAATTCGCTCACCTTATTCCTGTTCTTTTTGTGGGGACAGAAAGTTTGCTATCTCTTTTTGAACGTATGTTATAAATTTTTCTTCACTTCCCACCAATTGCCATACCTTATCGAGGTTTTTCCACTCCACTTCTTCGCCATTATGTGTTTTTGACAAAATAAGCGTTTGTGAGAATAAGGAGTATTTTTCAATGAATGCTTTGTTTTCTTCTTCCTCAATATTTCGTGACGTCCATATCAGTTCTTTATTTGCCAGCTCTTTGGGAAAGCCTGATGTAATCGCCTTATCTGCATATATTTCTATTTTCTTACAGGATGGACATCTTGCTGAAGTATGATAATAAGTGACGGTAATCTGTGGCTGGCTTGTTTCCCTATCTGCTTGCACATCGGCTGAGTAAGCAGTCGTTGAAGTTATCAAAACGCCTAACACTAAAAATAATGATTTTATGAACCTCATAGCACCCATCCTTTACAAAAATTTTTTAATTTCTTTTACTGATAATACCTTGCCTACGGCAACCACTTTGCCATCAATTGCTAACGCGGGCGTGCTCATCACGCCGAAACCAACGATCTCAACGATATCCTCAATTTTTTCAATTTCATACTCTGCGTTAACGTCCCCCACAGCCTGAATAACGTTTGAGTGCAGTGTTTTGCATTTTGGGCAACCTGTGCCAAGTATTGAAATCTTTTTCATTCTAACACCCTTTCAGTATTGGCTTTACCTTTGGGATGATAGTTCTTCCATTCATTCCAGCCGCCTTTGAACCAGAATATATGCGCAGAGATATCCCATTCCATGGCCTTCAGCGCGGCATGATAGGCACGGTTTGTTCCCGAACAATAAAAAATGATTTTCTTACCCTTATGGGGGTCAAGCATATCCTTTTTCATTCGGTTTTGTGCGCTGCCAGGTTCAAAGTAGGTCATACTTATAGCATTGGGCAAATGGCCAGCCTTAAACATTTCTGGTGGCCTGTTATCGATAAGCACTACATCTTCTTGCATCATCATGACGGCAGTTTGCTCTGCGCTAACAATTTCAGGCGAATGCGTGGGATCAGCCTGTACAGGCACTGAAAAAGTAACAGCTAGGCTGATCATCGCTATTAAACCGAATGAACGACTCATTTTCTTAATAAAATGCATTAAAACCATACCCCACAATAATGAAAGCCAGTGCCAGATAAGCGATAAAGAA
>CAZPQM010000008.1:0-107606 GCA_964588995.1 uncultured Rickettsiales bacterium
CGCACTTAGGTTCGCTGTTACCCTAATGCCAAAACAGCAGGTTACCAGGCACCTGACCGCTGGATAGAACGCTATCTACAGTCAAAGGCCTGCAGCAATATATCAAGAGCGATTTATTTATTTTTTCATTAGAAAAATAAATATGCCTTTCAACTTCGTAGGGAAACGCCATGAGAAAGCGTTTCCTACTTCCTCCCATTCAGGCAAGGGAGGAAAAATAAAAAGGTCCCGCTGGAAGGGACCACCGCTGGTGGAAGGCCAGAAGGAGTGGAACAGAAAGCGCCTCCATATGAAGGCGCGGAAAAGTTCCTCCAAAGAAGCGCTACGACTTCTAGTTGTAGCTCTGGCCTTCGGAATCCTGGCGTTCTGTTTGGGGTCTTTCTGGCCCCTGATAGGAAGCGCCACATTTGTACTGTTGGCATTCTCTGCCAACAGATAATACTAGGCAGGTAAGAATCGTTAGCAGTCCCTCCGGGGGCTGCTTTTTTTTATGCTCTCATCCCTGTTGGTGTATGGCATAACAAGATCGCGTCACTACGTTCGCGATGACGGGGCAACACGTCATTGCGAGGAGTAAAACGACGAAGCAATCTGGGGCGGTGTATTGCTGCCTGAGATCACCGCGTCGGGCGTTGCCCTCCTCGTGATGACGAGGAACTACGTCATGGCGATCGGTGAAGCCGCGCGGCAATCTCGTGCGGCTGGATGCCTACGGGCTGAGATTACGTCGCCTTCGGCTCGTAATGACGAGTTCGCTGCCAGAGATCGCGTCCTTTCGTTCGCGATGACGAATAGGCCTTCACACAGCACTTGCAACGCCCTATACTCCGCTCCATGACCACACTCACCCTCGCCACCTGGAACGTCAATTCCATCAAAGCGCGCATTACCCACGTGCTCGACTGGTTAAAGGAGGCATCACCCGATATCGTTTGCCTGCAGGAACTAAAATGCGAGACCGACAAAGTGCCCTATCTGGAGCTGGAAGAGCTGGGCTATAACGTGCTTGCGCATGGGCAGAAAACCTATAATGGGGTTGCGATTCTGTCCAAATTCCAGCTCGAACTCGTCACGACCGAACTGCCCGGCGACGCTGAGGATGATCATGCGCGCTTTATCGAGGCGGAAATCAGCCTGCCGACGCCTGAGTCGACGGAGGCGCCGATGATCCGGGCGCTCGGCACGCCGAAGCTCGGCCCGGTGCTACGCGTGGCGTCGATTTATGTACCCAATGGCGGACAGGTCGGGTCGGATAAATTTGCCTATAAAATGCGCTTCTATGAGCGCCTGCGTGCGCATGCCGCCCGGCTGCTGGAGTATGACGAGCCACTCGTGCTCGCAGCGGATTATAATGTCGCACCGATGGATCTGGATGTGTTTGCGCCCGATCAGGTACGCGGTACGACCTGCTTCCACCCGGATGAACATAAACAGTTCAAGGCGCTAGAGTTTCTCGGGCTGAGTGATGCGTTTCGCAGCCGTCACCCCGCCAAACAGCAATTTTCCTGGTGGGACTACCGGGCCGGTGCGCGCACCAAAAATCACGGCTACCGGATTGATCACCTGCTCTGCTCGCCTCAGGCTGCCGACTGTATTTCGGACAGCTGGATTGATGAAGCCCCGCGCGATAAGGAAAAAGCCTCCGATCATACACCCGTTTGCGTGGAATTAGCGCTTAACTAACGCGGTAGGATTTGTTATACCGGACTACAGGTAGCGAAATTGGCAGATCATGGCAAAGTCAAAATATCCGGGCGGATACAGCTTTAAAAAGAAAAAGAAGAAATCCAGAGTCTCTCTGATTCTGGTACTGCTGACGGTTGTCTATACGCTGGCTGTTTTCCTGAGTTTCTTCGGAAAATTCTCATGGATTACTGACTTATTCTCTCATTTCGCCCTGCAATATTTCTTTGTCGGGCTTGCCCTTGCCCTGCTTTTACTGATCGCCCGGCGGAAAAGCTGGGCGCTACTTGCCGCCTGCCTCGCGCTGGTTCAGATCGTACCCCTGCAAAAAGCGTGGAACTTTGAAGGGCTGATACCGGAAGTCGCGTATAATTACCCCGCCGCCGATGAGGAGACGATTCAGGATGATCTGCGCCTCTTCCAGCATAATCTCTACCGGCATAACCGCGAGAAACAGGCGATAGTTGACCGTATCCTTGCCCAAAAAGATGAACTGGATATTGTCGTGCTGCAGGAAGTCTCCCCGGAGTGGATCGCCTTCCTTGAGCCGCTCAAAAAAGCGTTCCTGTATCATGATATCAAACCCCGCACCGATGCCTTCGGCTATGCTGTCTTTTCGCGTATCCCATCGCGCCGCATTCAGGAGTTTGGTGAGGGGCCGGATAAAATCGCCGTGCTCCGCGCCTATACGCGTGACAAGCTCATCCCCTTTTCACTGGTACTTATGCACACCATGCCGCCGATGAGCAAAGAATCGTGGCAGCAGCGCAACGAGGCGCTCATCCGGCTGAGTGAAGTGATCAAGCAGGAGAAGAACGAGCATATTATCCTCGCCGGGGATTTGAACCTCACTCCCTATTCGCCGTGGTTTGACCGTGTGCGCGAAATGACCGGGCTGAAACACCCTCCGCAATCCTTCAGCCGGCTCGGTACCTGGCCCGGCTACATGCCCGCTCCCTTACGCATCCCGATTGATCATTCACTCGTATCCAATAGCGTGGAAATTACCAACCGTATTCTGAAGGATGAACAAGGCTCTGACCACCTCGCCATGATCACGGAAATGACCCTGTATGAGCGCGAAGAAGGCGTAAATACGACTGCAAAACGCAATCAGGTCATTGATGCGGCGCGACAAGCTGGCGCAGCGAACCAAGCACAACCAACAGAAATCACGCAACCGACAGCACCTAAAACACATACCAATCCGGATGCGTTTCCGGTTGGGAAAAGCCAGCCAACACGGCCGAAACCCATTGAAAAACTGCTGAAAGAGCCGGAAACTGAGGAAGAAAAAGAGCAGGTCAAAACCAACGAGCGTACTCCTGCCGTAGAACCAGCGAGGAACACGCTTGCAAACGAACGCGATGCCGAGGCTGAAACCGCCGAACCCGCAGCCGGGCCAAAACAACCGGAACAGAACACGACACCCGATAGCCGTATTCTGCGGGCAACGGCCACCCGCAAAGTCATCAACCCGGCTGCACCACGACCGATGGAAAAACCTGTACGCGAGAAAAGCGCGATCGAAAAGGCCGTCGAAGCCGGCTTGTTACCGGAGTCTTACCTCAAAACCAAGCGCGACATTCAGCAGAAGTTCTCCACCGGTTGGGAACCACTGGACCGCCGCGGCACCATGCCGGCCGCCGACACCCGCCCCATCCGCCGCGCACCCGGTAATTACATACTGCAGCCATGAATAATTTTGAAACAACGCCGCCCCTGTTCCTTCCTAAACGCTGGTAAAATCATGCCTTTTCCGCTATACTGGAAACGGTTTCAGAGGAGATGACATATGCCCGTTTACAGTGCCCCTATACGCGATTTTCAATTTGGTTTGCGCGAATGGCTCGAGATCGACCAATATAAGGAGATTGAAGGGTTTGATGAGGGGGTGGATATTATCGACCCTGTACTTGATGAATCAGCGCGCTTTACCGAGGAAGTGCTATTTCCCCTCAATCAATCAGGTGATGAACAAGGTCTGACCTTTAAAGATGGCGAAGTCACCCTGCCGGATGGCTTCGTCGATGCGTATAAGACCTACGTGGAAATGGGCTGGGCAAGCCTTGCCTGCACGAAGGACTATGGCGGCCAGGGGCTGCCGAATGTGATCAACACGCCGCTGATCGAAATGATCTGCTCGACGAACTTATCCTTTGGCCTGCTACCTGGCCTTACCCATGGTGCCTATACAGCGCTCCGCCTGTTCGGAACAGATAAACAGAAAGAAACCTATTTGCCAAAAATGATTTCCGGCGAGTGGTCAGGCATTATGTGTTTAACCGAGCCGCAATCCGGCACGGATCTCGGCTTAAACCGTACCACAGCAACGCCGGTGGGTGATGATAATGCCCCCCTCCCAACCTCCCCCCGTAAACGGGGGGAGGAGTTGAGTGACACCCCCCGTAATCGGGAGGAGGAGCTAGAGAATGTCTCCCCACCGCCAGCGAAAAGCTCTTCTATCTCCCCACCGCTTGCGGGGGGGATTAAGGGGGGGCAATCTGAAAGTGACGCGGACACGGTTGAAGATCAGGTAAAAGCAGTTCTCGGCGAACCGTCGGATCAACCATCATCTGATCCTCTATCATATAATGATACGCAAGCGTACCACCTCAATGGTACTAAAATTTTCATCTCCTACGGTGAACACGACGCAACGGAAAATATTATTGCACTCGTGCTTGCCCGTTTACCCGATGCGCCAGAAGGCATCAAAGGTATCAGCCTGTTTGTCGTGCCGAAATATCTGGTCAATGACGATGGCTCAGTCGGAGAACGGAACGGCATGAGTTGCGCCTCCATTGAGCATAAAATGGGGATTCATGGCTCACCCACCTGCGTTATGAATTTTGACAACGCTAAGGGCTGGCTCGTCGGCGAACCGCATAAAGGCATGCGCGCGATGTTTACCATGATGAACGAAGCGCGGCTGCTGGTCGGCATTCAGGGGCAAGGCATTGTCGAAGTCGCCTATCAGAACGCGCTGGATTACGCGAAAGAGCGTCTACAGGGGCGCAAACTTAAAGGCGGGCCGAAATACCCGGAAAAGCCCGCTGACCCGATCACGGTGCACCCGGATGTAAGGCGGATGCTGCTCACCATGCGCGCCTATGCGGAAGGCGGGCGGATACTCTCGCTCTGGGCGAGTTTGCAGGTCGACCTGGCTCACCACCATCCGGATGAAACAAAACGGCAGGAGGCCGACGAGCTGCTGCAGTTGCTCACGCCGATTGTGAAGGCTTACCTCACCGATAATGGCACCAACATGGCCAGTATGGGGATGATGGTCCTCGGCGGCTATGGCTATATCAAGGAATACGGCATGGAGCAATATATGCGCGATGCCAAGATCTGCGAGATTTACGAAGGCACAAACGGCATTCAGGCGCTTGATCTGGTGGGACGGAAGCTGGGCTTGCATACGGGCCGTCTGCTAAGGCGCTTTTTCCATCCCTGTGAGCAGTTCATTGAGGAACATCGCCATGACGACGCCATGGCGGAGTTTACCAAGCCGCTCTATCAGGGCTTTAAGTCCTTGCAAAATGCTTCGCTCTGGATTGCGCAGAAAGGACTTGGCAACCCGGAAGAAGCCGCGCAGGCCTCAGTCGATTACCTCCGCCTGTTCGGCCATGTCGCGCTCGCCTATATCTGGGCGAAATCGGCGAAGATTGCGCTGGATGCACTGGAAAACGGGACGTCGGAGACAGAATTTTATGAAGCCAAGCTCGCGACCGCACGCTTTTTCCTCTATAAAATCCTGCCGGAGCATTACAGCCTGCTCGCCAAAATCACCGCAGGGGTGAAGTATCTCGATATGCCGGATGTGGAGTAAATTCCCCTTTAACACCGATTGATTATTTAGCTGGCGGAATCCATAGGCTGTTGTTAAACTGATGTTGTAAGCAAGGAGCGAGCTATGGAAAAACGGAATCAACATGTTATTCGCCACGTTGAGCTGGTGTCCCGCTATGAGACCGAGGATGATGACACCTATATTCTGGCGGAAAGCGACGATGTACCCGGGTTAGTCATCGAAGCCAAAAATGGCCAGCATTTGATGGAGCTTGCCAAAGAGTTAGTGCCTCTTTTCCTGCATGAGGCCGGAATCCCTACCTCCAATCAGGGTATTGAAATTACGGTTAGAATGCCCGTAGTGACTATGGTCGTTGCACCGGTTAAGGTAGCCTGATTTGTGGGTAAATCCTACGATAAGCAATGGATAAAAATCCTAAAGAAGCATGGGTTCGAACCCACCGGGAAGGGTGTGGGAAGCCACGAAGTCTGGCAGCATAAACATGAAAAACACCGTGTCGCAACCATGGTACGGGGCAGTAATAAACGCCACACAATCAATGCAGCGCTCAAAAAGGCAGGCATCGATGAAAAACTCTAGAGAGACATTAACCACAGCACCACCCCCACCTGCACGATCAGTAAAAACCAGAATTTAAGACGGAAATTTTTTTTCCGTGTTTTATGCCGCAGCAGTTTTTGCCCGGCAATCGCGCCGAGCGTTCCTCCGACAAACATAAATGCGTGCATGGTGCGTTCCGGTATGCGCCAGGAGCGATTTCGCGCTGCTTTTTTATCGGAAGCATACGCCATAAAAGTCACAAAATTGATGAATATCAGGTGGAGTATAAGCGATATAATGATTGCTGGCTGACTGAAAATTTCAATTCCCGGGATTAAAAACTCAATCGCTCCGGCGATTAAAAGCACAAACAGACCGTGCAGCCCGTAGAAATTATTCCGCAAACCCCGAAATAGTGCCGGAAAGGTCATAACAAATGCAAGTGCGGTGATGAACATACGAATAACCAAGTCTTACCCGGGCTTGACCAGATCATCTACTATGTTGCGTTGAATACCCTTGTGTCAAGCACGAGAGAAACAAACCATAAATAACCATTGACTATCACCCATCAACCATCAACTATGCGACATATGACCCAGTATATCATCAAACGGCTGCTACTCATTATCCCGACGCTGTTCGGCATTATGGTGCTGAATTTCGCGATTATTCAGGCAGCACCCGGTGGTCCGGTGGAGCAGGCGATCGCCAAGCTGCAAGGGCTGGATACAAGCTTTACCGAGCGCTATACTGGTGGCACCTCCGAAACCGGCCAATCGGGCGGCATGGACGGCGCACAGGCACGCGCTTCATCGGATTTGGTAAGCAAATATCGCGGCGCGCAGGGGCTCGACCCGGAGATTATCGCGCAGATCGAACAAACCTATGGCTTTGACAAACCAGCGACAGAACGCTTCTGGGAAATGATGGTGCGCTACGTGCAGTTTGATTTCGGCGAAAGCTTTTTCCGTGACCGCGAGGTGATGGATCTGATCATCGATAAAATGCCGGTCTCCATCTCGCTTGGGCTATGGACAACCCTGCTGGTGTACCTCATTTCCATCCCGCTCGGCATCCGCAAAGCGGTGAAGGACGGCTCGGCCTTCGATATCTGGTCGAGCGCGGTGGTAATCGTCGGCTATGCCATTCCAAGTTTTATGTTTGGTATCTTGCTGATTATCCTGTTCGCGGGTGGCAGTTTCTGGGATATTTTCCCCATGCGCGGGCTCGTAAGCGACAATTGGGAAGAACTGTCGCTTTGGGCAAAAGTTAAAGACTATTTCTGGCACATCACCCTACCCGTCGCGGCGATGGTGATTTCCGGCTTTGCTACGCTAACCATGTTGGTGAAAAACAGCTTTTTAGAGGAAATCCGCAAGCAATATGTCCTTACCGCTATGGCGAAAGGGTGTACGGAGCGGCGCGTGCTCTACGGGCATATTTTCCGCAACGCCATGCTAGTGGTGATTGCCGGTTTCCCCAGCGCGTTTATCGGTATTTTCTTCACTGGGGCGATGCTGATCGAAATTATTTTCTCGCTCGACGGGCTAGGTTTGCTTGGCTTTGAAGCTACCATCGGGCGCGACTATCCGGTCATTTTCGGTACCCTCTTTATCTTCACCCTCATTGGCCTGATCGTCCGCCTGATCGGCGACCTGACCTATGTGCTGGTTGATCCCCGTATCGATTTTGAGAAACGGGCATTGTAGCCTTTAGGACACAATCACTGCATCTTCGATATGAAACTCGGCGCTGATGCGACCCTGCCATTCATTGCGCTTGGCGCGCCCCGCAAGAGCAAGCGTTTTACCTTTTGCACCTTTGAGCTCTTCACCAAAAGCTGTTCCATCGGCGCGGAACGCGACCGCCTTTAACCGCCCGCCGGAAAATGCCCCGGCATCCTGCATAAAAATCGCGCTGATATGGTTCTTCCCCACCACGCGCACATCCACCATCCGCGCATCTGATACAATCATCCGCGGTTCAGGATTACCCATACCATACGGTGCGAGCGCATCGAGCGTATCGAGCAGTTGGGGTGTTACCGCACTAAGCGGCAGACAGAGATCCGCCTTCCATACGCGATCATTGGCATAAGCCGTAACCGCCTCCGCACAATGCTCATGAAGAAACGTGGCAAACTCCGCGCACCGCTCCATGGCGATGGAAAAGCCAGCCGCAGCCGCATGTCCGCCGCCGCCAAGCAGCAGCCCCTCCTGCTTGGCCCGGCCAATGAGCGACCCGACATCCACGCCGGGAATAGACCGCACCGACGCCTTACCGACGAGCTTACCGTCCATTTCTTCGGTAGAAATCACGGCAACCGGCTTATCGAACGCTTCCTTCAACCGCCCGGCGACGATGCCGATAATACCGGGATGCCAACGCGCCTCCGCATCCTGATCCACCACCAGAATAAACGGCGCATTCGCCTGCGTCCGCTCGACCAGCTCGATTGCCTGTTCGAGTGCGGTCGTTTCAATCAGCTGCCGCTCCTTATTCAGCGCATCAAGCTCCTCGGGAATGGCCCTTGCTTCAAACTCATCTTCGGTGGTGAGCAGCCGCGTTCCCAGATCGGACTTCCCTATTCGCCCCCCGGCATTAATGCGCGGCCCCAGCAAAAAGCCGAGGTGATAGACGTTCAAACGCGAGGTAATACCAGCGGTTTCTCCAAGCATTCTCAGCCCCACATTCTGCCGCTGCTGCATGACTTTCAAACCCTGCGCCACAAACGCCCGGTTCAGCCCGATCAGCTGCATCACATCGCACACCGTACCCAGCGCCACAATATCCAGAAAAGCCAAAAGATCGACTCCGTTCTCCAGCCCCGGCTTATCGGTAAAATAGCCTGCCTGCCGGAGCGTCCGGTTGACGGCAACCGCTAGCAGGAAGCTGACGCCCACCGCAGCGAGGTAGCGATGTTGAGTCGTTTCATCGAGGCGGTTCGGATTGATATGCGCGATGCAGGGAGGCTGCCGTTCACCGCCGAGGTGGTGATCCACGACAATCACCTCCAGCCCGATTTTTTCGGCCTCCTCCAGCGCTTCGAACGCAACCGACCCGCAATCCACCGTGATGACAAGATCCGTACCACGATCTTTAATCGTCCGCATCGCCTGCGGATTGGGGCCGTAGCCTTCTTTCATTCGATCGGGTATGTAGTAGTCCGCCTCAAGGCCAAGCTTTCGGAAAAACCGAATCAGCAATGCCGCACTGGTTGCTCCATCAACATCGTAATCCCCGAAAATAGTGATGCGTTTCTTTGTCTGCACCGCTTGCGCCAGATACTCCGCTGCCTTGTCCATATCGAGAAACTCACTCGGATCCGGCAGTGCGGTTTTGAGCGACGGGTTCAGGTAGCTTTCGACCGCGTCAAGCGTCACCCCACGCAGGCACAGCATCCGCGCTACCACTTCCGGCAGGTCACATTTTTGCTGCAGGGTGAGCACATCACGCGGGGTGACTTCGCGCAATTGCCACTGCTTGCCTTTTAATGAGGTGGGGAAGCTGATATCTGCCGACGCTGTTTCAGAAATAAGAGTGGAAGCCATGGCAGTTATATACTAGCAATCTGCGCACTTGTCATCTGTGGTTTCTTCGCTGCTAGCTGGGTGACTACTCCACTGCCATAAGGTGCGGTTGTTCCAGTACGTAATCCGTCTCGGCAAGTTCAGCTAATAGCTGATCAATGTCGCCCCGGCGGCACATATCCACTGTTAATGCAATATGGGCATGGCTTTCGTCAATGGGCGGTTTTTGCAGTACCTGATCCACGTTGATGCCTGCCTCGGAAAGCCGTTTCGTAATATCGGCGAGGACACCGGAACGGTCTTCCACTTTGAATCGGATATAAAACGCACCCACCTGATCAGCCGCGTTAACGAATGGCGCTTGCTTAAGACTACTGGCAGGTACACCCAGCGGTGGGGTGAAATTTTCCCGCGCAATATCGATAATATCGGCGACCACGCTGGATCCGGTCGGCCCGGCACCGGCGCCTGCCCCGGTCAATAAGGCCGGACCCACTGAATCACATTCGACCAATATGGCATTTTGCGGCCCATGTATTGACGCCATCGACGAGCCGAGCTTTACAAGACAGGGCTGTACGCGCTGCTCAATACCACGCTCGGTTTCCGCCGTAATACCCAACAGGCGAATCGTATAGCCAAGCTCTTTTGCATATTCCATATCGCGAGCATTGACCTCACGGATCCCCTGAATCGCAATCGCATCAAAGTCGAGTTTTACACCGTAAGCCAGCGACGTGATGATGCAGAGTTTATGCGCCGCATCAATGCCATCGACATCCAGATCGGGCGGGGTTTCAGCATAGCCTTTCGCCTGCGCTTCGGCGAGCACATCATCAAAATCGCGCCCCTCACGTTCCATACTGGAGAGAATATAATTACAGGTGCCGTTCATAATGCCGGAAATCTGCGTGAACTTATTCGCGGCGAGTGATTCCCGCAGGCTTTTGAGAACCGGTATACCACCGGCCACGGCGGCTTCAAAACCGATATGCACGTTTTGATCGGCGGCAAGCTGTACCAGTTCCGCCCCGTGTTTCGCGATCAGTGCCTTATTCGCCGTCACCACATGCTTACCGTTACGCAACGCTGCTTTGCAGAGGTTATACGCGATGCCCTCTTCACCGCCGATCAGCTCCAGCACTACATCCACGTCCGGGTGGGTCGCGAGGTCCATCGTATCGCTGACCCAACTGATGCCGCTCAAATCCACGCCACGGTCTTTATCCGGTGTACGGCTTGCAACGACCGTCACGGTGATATCGCAGCCGGTGCGCACTTTAAATAATTCCGCTTTTTCGGTGAGTATCTGATAGGTGCCAACGCCGACCGTACCCAGTCCGGCGATGCCAATGCGTAATTCCTTCATAACCGCTCTCTTTATGTTTAAGCGGCTGTAGCATAAGGAAAACTAATGGCTTTTCAAGGATGTTATTGACTCAGGCCTAACGAGAACGTTTGAGCTTACGACCCCGTTCGCGTGCTTTTTCCCGCGCCGTATACAATCCGGATCGTAAATCCCGCAGCCCCTGCCCGACTTTGGATTCAAAATCTTCGTTCAACCCTTCCTTAGAAGGCTCGACATAACCGCCTTTCACCGTGGTGGCTTCCAGTTGCTTAGCGCCAGGCTCTAAATGGTATTTGATCGCTTCACGGAAACGCTGCCGTCGTTTATTCCGGTCAAGCGCTTTTTTGTACTTGGTTTCTTCGCCTTGATGCCCTTCACTCACGCAGTGCCACCCTTAGGTTCGGGTGCCTTGCGTCGACGGAGATTTTCGCGCAGTTGTCTGGCCAACGCCTCTTCGCGCTGTTTCTGCCCCTGCCGATTTTTCTCGGATCTGCGTGGTTCTTGCTTTGTCATCGTCTGGAAATAAATTTTCATTATTATACAGATTTTTGTGCTATTTTACAAGGCATAGGGTGATTTCATGCGGTATTTTTTGTACGTTTTCCTTAGCAGCACTGTCTTTTTCTGCGTTTCTGGAAACCAGCTAGCCTTGGCCTACGAACCGCTCAATCATAATCAGGTGATGGATTGCTACCACGCGATTGATATGGACGTGGAGGTGCAGCCGATGCGCCCGATTCATGTGCAGCAATTCTGCAGCCTGCTGTTCGAGTCGCGCATTCCGGAAGTTTGCCGCACCATGGCCTATCTTTACCTCGGTGAGCAAGGCACCGAACCAGATTTAAAAGAAGCCCGGCGCTGGTTTGAACGCTATCTGTGGCTGATTCCTAACCGCTATTTTCAGAGTGCGCTGGTCAATATCAGTCCGAGTAAACCGCTTGCTGCCTATAAGGTCGCCAAACATATCAAGGGAGAGCATCCGCTTTTTGCGCTGATGTGGTATAATGATGCGCTTGCGAGCGGGTTTCACCCTAATATCCGCATGTTTACTGAGTTAGATCTGTTGATTGAGTCGCTGGATGAACGACGTATCCCATTCTTCGGCCCCTTTATCCTGCAATATCTTTCGCGCTTTTACCATTATCAGGTCGCGAATTTCCTCGTACATCTCTACAAAACGCCGAATGAGGTGTGGGATAAGTGGCTGGCTGAACAGGTACAGAAGCAGGATTACATGGCGCTGTATCTACAAGCCATCCGGCAGCAATACGGGCTGCGGATGGAGGAGAATGTCAAGCAAGCGGAACTGGTCTATATTGAACTGGCTTCGCGCGGCATGCATTTGCCGTCAGAGGCGTTGGCTATAATGCATGATGGCATTGAGGATGACAGCCTCGACAGCCTGCATGAATTTACCCAGCTGCGCCCGCTCTTTCACCGTCATGATGGTTACTATCAATTTCTGAAAGAGGTGGTGAATCAGAAAACGCCGGAAAAAGTCATCGTTCCCGATAGATACCATCATTACTTGCGGGATGCGGCGGAGCGTGGAAGCAACTGGGCGCGCATGCGGCTCTTTTACCAGTTTAATGACCGTGAAGCGCTCGACCGCGCCATTAAAGAACATTACGCTCCTGCCTTGCTGATTCACATCGGCGAGATGTCTATCAACGCGGTAGAACCGCTCTACCGCGCCTTTTTGCGTATCGAGCATTTTAATGATGTGTTTTTCTCACCCGACTTCATGAAACTCAGGCTCTACGCGATTAACCATATTGAAGAGATGAAACGCATGGTGATTCGTGGCAGCCTGCCCTCGCATGTCGAGTTTGACAATACCTATCTGGGGATTGACCGCATCACCGAAGAAGAGCGGCACTTGAACCGCATCATTTTCCCGCAAAATAAGGAGAAAATCATCGAGCTACTGGAAGGAGGAGCCAATCCGAACCTGTATGTTATGAATGAGCGCTACACGGCGACGCAGAAAATCCTGCTGCTGAATGATGATGACGTAACGCGCGCCCTGTTCAAACGCGGCGCGGACTTACATAAGAAGGATAAGAACGGCTATCCCGGCCTGTATCTCGCAGCACAAGGCGGCAATCTGGAGGCGCTTCGGCTGTTTGTGCATAAGAAACCCAACCGCCATTTTAACCTCTATGCGTCCAATTTCGAGCTTCCCCTGCATGCTGCCATTGAGCATGGCTGCGAACTATGCGCCGAATTCATGGTGCAGAACGGCGCGCGCGTGTTCATCCGTAACCGCGATGGCAAGCTACCGCTGGAGATGGCTAAGGAAGCCAATATGCTCTCGCTCGCCGACATGATCCGGGGCCGGATGTAGCACCCTCTACCACTATTTCAGGCAACTGCATGCAAAATTCCCTTGATTTTTCTCTGAAAATCTCAATGATGGCGAGCCTTACGCCTCACAGCAAGCACTCTGCTAACCGTGCCGCGGTAGCTCAGGGGTAGAGCACGTCATTGGTAATGACGGGGTCGGAAGTTCAATTCTTCTCCGCGGCACCATTTTTCTTATTTAGTATTTTGTTTTACATACTAATAATTGATATATTTACTACTGTGATCTACTACTCGCTACGACGATATTGCCCGTCCGATTATAGACGAGTTCATCAAAACAAAGCGTTTTGGCAATCCAGATACCCCGCCCGTTCGGGTCATGTGACAGTGCTTCCGCATTACGTAGATAATATTCGGTATCAAATCCTTTTCCGGGATCCCGTATAATAACCTGGTGCGATGCCGCCGATTTTTCATAGCGCAGCGTCACCCGGCGTCCGGATTCAGGCACGGCTCGCAGTCGCTCTTGTAGAAACGTTTTCCAGCAACGCTCGCGGATTTTATCACGCTTTTCTTCGTAGCTGATGCCTAGCGCGCCATGTTCAAGCGCGTTCATCAGTAATTCTATGATACCGTTTACTACTTTCTGCGGTTTGGGAAAACAACAAGCCGCCATATCAGCCAGATGCTGCACCTCTTGCAGCTCCGAAATCGTCGCTTCAAACGTTTGAAACCGCCCCATCGTACGGGCAATATGCGCTAGTTGCTGCGCCAGATTATCCTGCCGTTCCTTATATTGAAGAGCACTCGCCATAATTGTAACAAGAGTCTCTTTGTCGTAGGGCTTTTTTAAATAATAATAGATATTATAATCTTCGAGGGCATTAAACCGATCGCTATTCCGATTCGCAGTCTGAACGATAACCGGAACATGGCGATAGCGGGATATATGCCGTATCTTTTGGATGACTTCCAGACCCGATATCTCTGGCATCATCAGATCAATTAAAAAACAGTCAAAGCTAAACAGCTCACATTCAGCCATTTTTAAGGCTTCCGCTCCAGAGTCTGCAAAATACAGGCTGTAATTTTGATGGCATAACATGTGATCCAGTATATCCAGATTGTCGGAATGATCATCTACGATAAGCACCTGCCTACCTTTATCCAGGCAGGTCAAAACAGGAGCAGGTTCTAATGATTGGTATAACATATAGCTTTATCTGTATACAATTATAGGTAGTATATACAAACTCCCCCTGTAAACAAGGCTTGTTTATGCTGCAGTGCAGCATAATATGCTTTTTTTGCATGACACGTTGTAAAAACTATGCTAGGGCTTCTCTGTAGGGATTCAACTGGAGAGAGACTATGACTGGTCATGTAATAACCGTTGCACAACAAAAGGGGGGGTGCGGTAAAACCACCGTAACTGCACACCTCGCTGTAGCGATGGCGAAAAAAGGCTATAACGTCGCTGCAATCGATATTGATCCACAGGGCAGTCTTTCCGCATGGTACGATGCGCGTTACAAGGCCGGAGGTGACTATTATACGCAACTGCATTGTACATCTTTTGCCGACTGGTGGCGGCTTTCATGGGAGCTGGATGACCTGAAACAGGACTATGATCTTATTTTTATCGACTGCCCGCCGCATACCAAAACCGATGCACGTACAGCCGTAAAAGAAGCCGATATGGTAATCGTGCCGATTCAACCCAGCCCTACGGATTTCTGGGCAACAATCAAAACCGTAGATCTGACCAACGCGGAGCACCGCAACACCTATCTGCTGCTGAACCGCATCGTCTATAACTCTAAATTATCCCGCCAATTCATGGAGGATTTACCCCGCAGACGTTTTACGGACTGCCTGGGCAACCGTGTCAATTTCGCCACATCCATGGCGGAAGGGCTGACCGTACAAGAGGCGGATCCCTATAGCCGTTCGGCCAAAGAAGTCGGTAGTATCGCCGATGAAGTTGAGACTATTCTGGATCGAATAGCCGCCGATCAGGCGAAAACGCCGACCTCTGCGCTGCTGGCCGCCCGTCAGTCTATGGTAAATCCTGTCACAGAAGAAGCGCCCGCTTCTGTCTAATGCAATAAGCGTCTGCATCGCTTTGCGGTGGCAGGCCCGTTTTTTTCGCTTATACTTGACTGTATGAGTGCTACCGTAGACTCCCCTTTCAGCATCCGTATGCCGCTGTACTGGCTTGGCGTTCTGCTGTTTTTTATCAATATCGAAACGGATGAGCGTTTCGGTATTCCCGCGTCTGAGTTTATATTGTTTGGATTTATTCTTCTGCAATATATGTTGCATCGCTCTATATTAAACCTGACTTCGCTTCATATTACGGCGCTGCTCATTCTTTTCCTCGTCGCATGGGTGACCGTGGTGGACTATTACCACACCCCTACTTCGGGCGAGGCGGTGCGCGTGATGCTGCGAAATGTATTATTTTACGGAATCATTATTGGCTACCTCTACCTGCCGGATAAGCGCCCTATGTTCTTGTTGATGCTCGGGCTTGTTTCCGGTTACGTGCTGAATTTTTTCCATGAATCCTTTAATATGTTCATCACGCAGCCGGAAACAAGCTATTATCAGCTTAAATATATTATTCCTGCGCCCGGTATACTCGCCCTTATTCTGCTGGGCTATCGCCGCCAACTTCCCGGGCCTGTCTTGTATTTATTACTAGGATGTATCCTGTATAGCATTCCTGCCATGCTGTTTATCGGTAGCCGTGGCGCCTTCATGTCGCTTTTCATCGGACTGCTGGCATACGGAATTGCTCGTTACGTACGTCCACCGCGCTGGCTTATTATTCTAGCAGCACTCTCTATCCCACTGATTCCGGTGATTATCGTTAGCCTTGCAGCGGATCCATCCAACCCGATGAAACTGGCTGAAATGCTTTTTGCACTGGACTATGCGACCCACAGTAATGTGGAGCGCATTCTAATGCTCACCATGAGCCTCGAAATAATGAAGGACGATTTTCTGCTGGGTATTGGCCGGTATAATATGGTGCCGATGGTCGAGCCTTATTTTGTCCATCTTTCCGGCCTCAAAGGCATGGCGGCGGAAAGTCCGCATAACTATTATCTGGAGTTCTCCGTTCCCTTCGGTGTACCTGCTATGCTGCTGATCATCGGTATTTTTTCTCAGTTATACCGCTTTATGTTTATTGCCGCAAAGCAGCTCAATCAACCTGCCGGCATTGCCTCCTGTGCTATGTTTCTGACAAGCTGGATAATGCTATACCAACCCGTGGCCGGCATTACCCGTGTCGATATTTTTATTATCATGATTACCGCGCTGTACGGCATGCAGAATCCGCCTTTTGATAACACCCCAGAAGATAAGGCAGAAAAGAACGCTTAGAAATCAGCGTTTATTTCAAAACAGTCAGCTCACTCTCGTTACTGATGGTCAACACATTGCCCGAAGCCACTACGGGCGGCAGATAGACCGGGCCTTCAATACCTATTTCCGCTTCGATAGTTCCGTTTTCGGGGTCCAGCTGGAGCAGCCTGCCATGCGAGCCGGTAACCAGCAAATGCCCGCCCGCCAGCACAGGGCCATGCCAGCTGACTTTTTCGCCGCTGGGCTCCGCCTCTTCCTTGCCCCAGCTGAAGCGGGCACCTTCACGCTGCGGCAGTTGCGTGATCCACTTGATACGCCCGTCCAGCGTATGAAGAGCAACCAGCTCATTGGTTGTTGTTAAAATAAAGAGGAAGTCGTCTGCTGCCCACGGCGTCTGCACGCTGGATAGCTCCTGCTGCCAGCGCTTGCGCCCCGTGTCGAGGTTATAGGCCGTCAGCACGCCATCATGACTTACTACATACACCGAACCATCATAGACGCGCGGCGTCGCATCAATGTCATTAATCGCAACCTGTGAAATATGATAGGCAGAGCGGTTCATCAGCATATCCTGCCAGCGCGGTTGGCCTGTATCCTTCTCAAGAGCATAAAACTCACCGGAGGAATATGGCACGAGCACGAGTTGATCGGTCACGACCGGGTGGGGCGCACCGAATATACTGGTGGTTACTTTAAAGCCCTCATGTAACCACCTTGTTTCGCCCGATGTACTATCCAACGCATAGAGCCGGTTTTCCGAGGTCACGAGGTAAACGGTTTCGTTATCGTACACCGGGGCGCTACGGATGGGTATGGAAAGTTCACGCCGCCAGATTTCTTCTCCGGTTTTCGCATCCAGAGCATGCACGCGGCCATGATAGGTAGTAATAAACAGCTTACCATCTGCATATAATGTGTTGCCTCCAAGAAAACGCTTCTCTACCTTGCTGTCAAATTCAAACCCTAGACCGAGAATATCGCGCTGCATTTTGCCGGTTTCAAGCTCGCGTTCCCAAAGGACGTCATCCGGATCCTCAAGCGAGCGGGCGCTTAGCAGCCCCTCCCCGTCCAGATAATATATGATCCTGTCATGCACAACCGGAACGGAGGTAATACGTATGCCCCGATCAGGCGCATCACCCATATCTTTGGAATCCAGAACTTGCAAACTGTCACCTGCAGCCAGATGCTCCGCCGGGAAGGCGTGTTGCTGTGGCCAGGATATATTCAGCTTCGGGGCAGGTAAATCAAATTTCAGCCCTTGCTGATTGGGGTCTGCAATTAAACTACTCCGGTGCGTAAGCACGGAAATACGGGTGCCGGGTACTGGAGGCTCCTCACTTTCGCCTACCCAGTCCGGCAGGGAACAGGCGGAAAGCAGCATGGACGTAAGGACGAGAGGTAAAAGCGCTTTACTCCGCATCCGCACTGTCTTCCGCTTGGGTTGCATCCGTCGCCTGCGGTAGATCGCGCTTGAGCAGGCTCACTACTTTCGTCGTCCGCTCAAACATGGCTTCGGGGATGTTCGTATCGCGTACGAGCTGATTGAATAGCTCCAGCGCTTTCTCATCGTTACCTTGAGACAACGCCCGGTAAGCACGCATTTCCATCGCGCTGTAGCGCCATGCATTATCTTCTGAAGACAGACTCGCAAGCCGCTGATCAATCTCCTGATCCAGCGAGCCATCCTCGTTCGGCATCTCAATCATCAGGCTGACGGCTTGCAACTGGGCATAATCACGGATCGCCTTATCGGTGCTGCTATCGGCCACCACCGCATCGTAGGCTTTTACGGCTTCTTCCTGCTTGCCTGCCTGCGCCAGCAGGCCTGCATGGCGAATCCCGGCAAGCTCGGCATAGCCCTCCAGCCCGCTGCGGGAAATGGCTTCAAACTCATCAGCAGCACTTAAAAGCTTTTCTTCCTTATTCAGTTCAGTTGCAACGTTCGGATCACCTGCCGCGGTTTCAACCTGCCCCAGCGATTCAGGCGCGAGCTCCGCTTCCTTCTGCGTTTCGCTCGCGGCGAGAAACTCACGCGAAGCCTGATGCCGTTCCTGCTTGGCCGATTCCATATAGTAGGTATATAAGCCCGTGCCTAACAGCAAGGCGAGTGTTACGCCGATGACATACACTCCGTAGGTCGTAAACAGCTTTTGATAGCGCTCGCGGCGCATATCCTCTTTGACTTCATCCAGTAAATCGACCATGCATCTCTCCGTTTGCTATGCGGTGTGTCTTCTACTACTATGCTTGTAACGAGATTGCGAATAAAATCAAGCCCAAGGAGTCCAGCATATGACATTAGAACAGACCCTTTCCGCCCATAAAGCCGCCATTCATGCGCCCCTGAAAGCAGGGTATGAAACCATTCTCACGCCGGAAGCAATGGAATTTATTGTCGATCTGCAGGAACGTTTTGGGGATCAGGTCGACACGCTACTGGCCGCACGCGAAGAACGTATGCAGGATATTCGCGGCGGCATTACCCTTGATTTTTTGCCCGAAACTAAAGAAATTCGTGATGCCGACTGGACGGTCGCGCCCATCCCCAAGGATTTGCAGGACCGCCGCGTGGAAATCACCGGACCGGTCGACCGTAAAATGATTATTAATGCGCTCAACTCCGGTGCCAAAGTGTTTATGGCAGACTTTGAGGACTCGCTTTCCCCCACCTGGGAGCGGATTATTGAAGGCCAGATCAATCTTTATGACGCCGTGCGCGGTACCATCACTTTCACCAGCCCGGAAGGTAAGGAATATGCCCTTAAAGGTGCGTATCCTTCAGCGGAGGTAGCCATCCTGAAAATCAGGCCACGCGGCTGGCATCTGCAGGAAAAACATATCACCGTGAACGGAAAGCCGATGACCGGTGCGTTGCTCGATTTCGGGCTGTATTTCTTCCACAACGCCAGAAAGCTGATTGAACTTGGCACCGCCCCCTATTTCTACCTGCCGAAGCTGGAGCATTATAAAGAAGCAGAGCTATGGAACGATATTTTCGTTTATGCGCAGGAGCAATTCGGCATCCCGGTCGGCACCATCAAAGCAACCGTACTGATTGAAACCATCACCGCCGCCTTTCAGATGGATGAAATTCTCTACGCGTTAAAAGATCATATCGTCGGCCAGAATGCAGGGCGCTGGGATTACATCTTTTCCTACATCAAATGCCACGCACATGATGAAGGTTTCATCTGCCCCGACCGCGGTCAGGTCACTATGACCCAGCCCTTCCTGCGCCATTATTCGCTGCTGCTGATCCAAACCTGCCATAAGCGCGGCGCGTTTGCCATGGGCGGGATGAGCGCGTTTATCCCGATCAAAGGCGATGAGGCTGCGAACGAAGCGGCGATCGAACAGGTGCGTAAAGATAAAACCCGCGAAGCAACCGACGGGCATGATGGTACGTGGGTCGCGCATCCGGGGTTGATTCCCATTGCAAAGGGCTGTTTTGATGAACATATGCCGGAGCCGAACCAAACCGACAAGCAGCTGGATATTGAATTAAGTGCTGCAGAACTGTTGGAGCAACCGACCGGCACCATTACCGAAGGCGGTATTCGCAATAATGTCGCGGTTTGCTTGCGCTATATGGCAGAATGGCTCAAAGGCAATGGCTGCGTGCCGATTTTTAACCTGATGGAAGATGCCGCCACGGCGGAAATTGCCCGCACCCAACTCTGGCAATGGCTGCATCATGAATGCCATCTGGGGGACGTTCCGCAGGAAGGCGATGGCGAGACGATTACCAACGCCATAATCGAACAGCACATTGTTGAGGAGATGGAGGGTTTGAAGACCGATTTGGGAGAGCCCGCATTCAAGGCGGCGAAGTACCCCGAAGCAGCAGACCTCCTCCGCGAATTAGTATATAGCGATACGCTGGATAAGTTTTTGACGCTAGGCGCTTACGATCAAATCGCTTAGCACTTATCCGTACTTATAACCGCAGCTTAAGGTAAGCGCCTTCTTAGTGCGCGACGATAGCGTCTTCCTCCCGCCGAGTTGTAGGCCCTTCGAAAATGGCGGCCAAGTCAGCAGCGGCTTCCTCCTGCGAAATAGGCACGAGCTTATCGGTCAGCGCATGTTCCAGCACTTCGGCGACGGTGCTAACCGGAACGATTTCCAGCCCTTCTTTTACATTATCCGGAATTTCCTTCAGGTCTTTGACGTTCTTCTCCGGAATCAGTACCTTTTTAATTTCACTGCGGAGTGCGGCGAGCAGCTTCTCTTTTAAGCCACCAATCGGCATCACCATACCGCGCAAGCTAATCTCGCCAGTCATCGCAACTTCCTTATCGACAGGAATGTCTGTCAGCGCAGAGACGATACTCGTGCAAATCGCCGCGCCGGCGGACGGCCCATCCTTCGGTGTTGCGCCTTCCGGCACGTGAATATGCATGTCATACTTCCAGAATTTATCTGCTTTAACCCCGAAATCATACGAGCGTGAGCGCACGTAGCTCCATGCCGCCTGCGCTGACTCCTGCATGACATCACCCAGCTTACCGGTCAGCGTTATGCGGCCCTTACCGCCGGGGATCAACACCGCCTCTATCGGCAGCAGGTCGCCCCCTACTTCTGTATAGGCAAGACCATTCGTCACACCGATATGATCGTCCTTGTCTTTCTTCGTATGCTCAAAACGGATCACACCGGAATAATCCTTCACGTTTTTCACCGTGATTTCGACCGTTTCCTTCTCTCCTTTGAGGATTTCCTTCACCGCTTTCCTGCACAGCTTGGCAAGCTCACGCTCCAGATTCCGTACACCGGACTCGCGCGTGTAATGGTTAATCAAATAACGGATCGCCCCATCGGTGATTGAAAACTCGCCTTCCTCTAATCCATGCTTATCAATCTGCTTTTGAATCAGATGATTTTTCGCAATTTCGACCTTCTCATCCTCGGTATAGCCTGAGAGGCGAATAATTTCCATCCGGTCTTTAAGTGGCCCGGGCATGTTCATCGTATTCGCTGTCGTGATAAACATCACATCCGAGAGGTCATAATCGACTTCCAGATAATGATCGTTAAATTCCTGATTCTGCTCGGGATCAAGCACTTCCAGCAAGGCAGATGCGGGGTCACCGCGGAAGTCGAGCCCCATCTTATCAATCTCATCCAGCAGGAAGAGCGGGTTTGAACTTTTCGCCTTTTTCATATGCTGAATAATCTTACCGGGCATCGAACCGATGTAGGTACGGCGGTGCCCTCGAATTTCCGATTCATCGCGCACTCCGCCCAGCGCCATCCGCACATAATTACGCCCTGTCGCACGCGCAATCGATTTCGCGAGCGAGGTCTTCCCAACTCCCGGAGGTCCTACGAGGCATAATATCTGCCCGGTCAATTCATTCTTACGTTGTTGCACTGCGAGATATTCTATAATTCGCTCTTTGACTTTCTCCAGCCCTGCATGGTCTTCGTCGAGCACTTTTTCCGCTTCTTCAATATCCTGGGTAAGCTTAGTACGCTTTTTCCAAGGAATATCCAGCATCCAGTCGAGGTAATTACGGACTACCGTCGCCTCTGCGGACATCGGGCTCATATGGCGCAGCTTCTTCAGCTCCGCCTTACATTTATCACGTGCTTCTTTGGTCAGCTTGGTTTTCTCTATCCGGCTTTCATACTCAGACAGTTCATCTTTCGCATCCTCATCACCGAGTTCTTTCTGAATCGCCTTCATTTGCTCGTTGAGGTAATATTCCTTCTGCGTTTTTTCCATCTGACCGCGCACACGGGAACGAATCTTTTTCTCAGTCGTTAAAACACTGACCTCACGCTCTATATAGGTAAACACTTTCTCCAGCCGTTCGGATACGCTTTCATATTCGAGCAATTCCTGCTTTTCCTGAATACGCAGCCCCAGATGCGAGGCAATCGTATCGGCGAGCTTGCCAGAATCCGTAATCTGCTTGACCGTATCGATCAGCTCCGACGGAATCTTTTTGTTGAGCTTCACATATTGCTCAAATGCGTTCGTTGCCGAACGGCTAAGAGCTTCAATATCCTGCGGATTGTCATAGACGCTTTCCACTTTGGTGGCATCGGCTTCGATAAACTCCTTATTGTCCACGAAATGGTTCACCTGCATCCGGTGCAGGCCTTCGACCAGCACTTTGACAGTTCCATCTGGCAGACGCAAAAGTTGCACAATCGAGGCATAGACTCCCATCTCGTAAATATCGTCCGTAGACGGGTTGTCATTGCTCGCATCTTTCTGGGTGACCAGCAGCAGCCGTGAATCTTTCTTGATAACATTTTCCAGCGCATTGATCGAACGCTCACGCCCAACAAAGAGGGGTACGATCATGCCGGGAAAGACGACAATATCACGCAGTGGTAAAACAGGAATTAATTCATTTTTGGATGTACTGAACATAAAAAGCTACCTCACTATCCCTCCTAATATAAGGCACTAGCGGATGGATATCAAGGCGGGGAGATACTACTGCGCTTGCTAACGCTTACAGCTCTTTGCGCACCTGACTGTAAGCGAGGAGGGTGAACAGCGCCGTACCACCCAGAACATTCCCGGCGAGGGTCGGTAATATGGTGTCAGCCACCGCATCGAGCAAGGATATATCGCCGAGGAGCATGACAATAAACACTTCTCCCGACCCGGCGATCACATGCGTTGAGCCTGTCAAAGCGATAAAGTAGGTGATGCTAGTGATCAGGAAGAAGGCACTTTCCCGTGCGCTTGGTAGCATCCAGACCAACGCTGCAACCAGAAAACCAGCCGGCACACCTTGTGTAAAGAACTGGAGGCCGTTCCGGTCCACATAATCATACGAGACATCAATAATGCCTTCCATCACATTATCAGGGAAAATTTGCAGGTGAATCGTCGCAAAAGCCGCAATAAAAACCCCTATCATATTTGCGACGAAGACAATCGACCAAAGACGCATCAGTGAATTAAACGTTTTACTATTCTTCTGATGCAAAAGTGGAATCACCGCCGTAATCGTATTTTCCGTGAACAGCTGAAGCCGCCCGAGGACTACGACCAGAAAGCCAAGCGTATAGCCAATGCAGACAATAGCTTTCTGTTCGATGCCTACCTGCGCTGCAAGCGCCCCGCTCCCGATGACCGAGAGGAAAATCGCAATCCCTGCAGCCATACCCGACCACCACAGCGATTGTGCCGGCCGCGACAGTTCGTCCTCACCTTCAAATTTAATTGCGGTATAAACGACCGGTACGCTATGGCGGGTAATTTCTTCCGCCGCTTCCGTAACCAGCTTATCGATTTTTTTCTGTTCCATGCAGCGTTTATAGAGAAGAAACGCTCGTGCGGGTAGTGTTATCTAACACATTGACCAGGCTGGATTACGATTTTTTGCTACCTGTCTTTTTGCCGTTGCTTTTTTTCTCTTTCGCATAGGACATCATCGGCTTATGGCCTTCCGTGACCATCTTATCGGTAATAGTTACGCTCTCAAGCCCTTCTTCCTGCGGGATGTCGTACATAAGATCCATCAGGATAGACTCCAGAATCGCACGCAAGCCCCGCGCACCGGTTTTACGCTCAATGGCTTTTTGGGCAATGGCACGGAGCGCATTATCGCTGAATTTCAGCTCTACCCCTTCCATTTCGAACAGTTTTTGGTACTGCTTGACGAGCGCATTCTTCGGTTCGGTCAGAATCTGCACCAGCGCGTCTTCATCCAGATCTTCGAGCGTTGCAACGACCGGTACCCGACCAACAAATTCAGGAATCAGACCGTACTTCACCAGATCATCCGGTTCGAGTTTTTTCAGCGTCTGTCCGACTTTCAGATCGTCTTTGCTTTTCACGTCCGAGCCAAAACCCATGGCTGAGCCGCGCTCGCGCCGGGCAATGACCTGCTCCAGACCGGAAAACGCACCACCGCAGATAAAGAGGATACCTGCCGTATCGACCTGCAAAAATTCCTGCTGCGGATGTTTGCGCCCACCTTGCGGCGGAACGGAAGCGACCGTGCCTTCCATAATTTTTAGCAAGGCCTGCTGCACACCTTCACCAGACACATCGCGCGTAATTGAAGGGTTCTCCGCTTTGCGGGAAATCTTATCGACCTCGTCGATATAGACGATACCGCGCTGTGCGCGTTCCACGTTATAATCCGCAGCCTGTAATAAACGCAGGATGATATTTTCCACGTCCTCACCCACATAGCCCGCCTCGGTCAGGGTAGTCGCATCGGCCATGGTAAACGGCACATCGATAATACGTGCGAGGGTTTGTGCCAACAGCGTCTTACCGCACCCTGTCGGGCCGATCAGCATGATGTTAGATTTCGCAATCTCCGGGTCGTTGCTTTTCTCCATATGCTCGACACGTTTATAATGGTTATGTACCGCCACTGCGAGCACGCGTTTGGCACGCTCCTGCCCAATTACATAATCATTCAGCACATCATAAATTGTCTGCGGTTTAGGTACACCGGCTTCTCCATCAATGGAGAGTGCCGACTTGCTGTCTTCACGGATAATGTCAAGACACAGCTCCACACATTCATTGCAGATAAAGACCGTAGGTCCGGCGATCAGCTTTCGCACTTCGTGCTGGCTCTTACCGCAGAAAGAGCAATAAAGCGTATTATCTGAAGAGTCGTCCGTGTTGCTGTTATCTTTATCGTCTGCCATATCGTACCTCTTTCTATCGTCATTGCCCGCATTATAAAATATTTACCGGGCCATCCATTCCATATACCTAGATTACCCCATAATGTGCTTTCAAACATTCGGGTAATGACGCATTTTTATTTATTATCCTCATCCTCATTTTCCGGGCGGCGCTCGACCACTTCATCCACGAGGCCGAATTTTTTTGCTTCTTCCGCGCTCATGAAATTGTCACGTTCCATACTGCGCTCGATAGTGGCCAGCTTCTGCCCCGTATGATCGACATAAATCTGGTTCAGGCGTTTTTTCAGTTTGATAATCTCATTCGTATGGATTTCAATGTCGGTTGCCTGCCCCTGATAGCCACCGGAAGGCTGGTGAATCATGATACGCGAATTCGGCAGGGCAAAGCGTTTACCCTTCGCACCGGCGGTCAATAAAAGTGATCCCATCGAACAAGCCTGCCCCATGCAGAGCGTATTCACATCCGGCTTGATGTACTGCATCGTATCATATATCGCGAGCCCGGACGTCACGACGCCACCCGGCGAATTGATATAAAAGAAAATATCCTTATCCGGGTTTTCCGATTCCAAAAAGAGGAGCTGTGCGCAAATCAGTGAAGCGGAATGATCCTCGACGCCGCCATTTAAGAAAATAATCCGCTCGCGCAAGAGCCGTGAGAAAATATCAAATGACCGCTCCCCTCGTGCTGATTGTTCAATCACCACCGGGACCAGATTACTCATATGTTCTTCAAATTTACCCATGACCGGATGCACCATATTGTTACCCCTTTACCATATTATTCGCACTCATGCGTCCAATGTTTCATCTATATACGATTAGTTCAAGCATAGTAGAGCGATTTTCGCAAGTCACTCTAAAAAACCATGATAGTCATCCCGCGGCCTGACGGCGGGAGCCATAGTTCCGTCTGATGCTTTTCGAGAAACAGATCCCGCGGTCAAGCCGCGGGATAACATAGAAATCGGGCTACTTCTTTGTTGTGCTTTTTTTGCTACTGGAAGCATCCTTTTTTGTCGTCGAGGACTTGCCGGCAGGTTTCTTTGAATCAGCGGATTTTTTCTCACCTGCCTTCTTAGCGGACGGTTTCTTTTTAGGCGCTTCTTCCGCCTCATCCAGCTTTTGCAATTCCGCCACGGTCATCGGCTTTTCTTTCACTGTCACTTCCTCAAACAGCTTGTTTACGACTTTCTCTTCCAGAATCGGGCCTTTGAAGCTTTCCAGCTGTTGTGGGTTTTTCTGCAGGAATTCCATCACCTGCTGCTCCTGACCGGGATAGCGCTGGACCTCCTGATTGACCGCGGCTTGCAGTTCCTGCGGCGTTACCTGCAGCTTATACTTGCCACCTAACTCCGCCAGCAAAATACCAAGGCGCACACGGCGCTTCGCCATTTCTTCATATTCCGCCTTCAATTCTTTTTCAGGCTTTTTAAATTCATCCGCATCCGGGTTCTGTGCTTTTGCCTGTTGTAGTTGCTGCCAGATAGCATCAAACTCGTTTTTTTCCATTCCTTCCGGAATCGGGAAATCACAGAGCGCATCCAGCTCGTCAAACAGCTCTTTTTTTGCGTGCAGATGCGCCGCCTTATCAGCTTCCTGCTGCATTTGCTGCTTCATCACTTCTTTAAGACTGTCCAGCGACTCAAGCCCCATCCGTTTCGCAAGCTCGTCATCAATCCTGCCTTCCTGTTCTGCCAGAATCTCATGCACTTTCACTTCAAAGCGCGCCTCTTTACCGGCAAGATGGTCGGCATGGTAGTCTTCGGGGAAAGAAACCTTGACCTCTTTCTCTTCGCCTGCCTTAGCGCCGGTGAGTTGATCTTCAAAGCCGGGGATAAAGCTATTGCTGCCAAGTACGAGCTGATGCCCCTCCGCTTGACCGCCCTCAAATGCCTCATCACCGATAAAGCCTTTGAAGTCTATTTTGACCGCATCGCCCTTTTTCGCTGCGCGCTTGCCTTCAATCGGCTCATATTGCTTGGCTTGTTGCGCAAGATTTTCAAGCGACTCCTGAATATCCTCGTCTTTGACTTCTATTTTGGGACGCTCAACGGTAATCTTGCTGAAATCAATTTCAGGAATGTCCGGTAATAGCTCCACATCCATGCTGTAAACAAGGTCTTTGCCTTCATCAAACTCCTTGATTTCTACTTTCGGCTGCGTTGCCGGCTTGAGCTTTTCTTTCTCAATCGCTTCGCGCATCGTCTGATCCACGACTTTTTCCAGCACTTCGCCCATCACGTTCTTACCATGCTGCTTTTTTACGATCTCTACCGGCACTTTACCCGGTCGGAACCCCGGCATTTTGATGGTTTTAGAAAGCTGATTCAGCCGCTGATTCAGCTGTTGCTCTATGTCATTAGCAGGAACTGTTACGTCGTAGGAACGGAAAAGCGTTTCGGATTTAGTTTGTTTGAGTTGCATGAAGTTTGCCTCACAATGTCATTCAATATGGCTAAAGTTTGCGCCTTATAAAGGCATTTAGCATGAGATGCAAGGAAAGAGCGTCAAATTATGGTGCGCATGGAGGGACTTGAACCCCCACGCCTCGCGGCACTAGAACCTAAATCTAGCGTGTCTACCAATTCCACCACATGCGCAAATCTAACGGTAACAAGAGGTTGATATAACGATTTACGGCCAAAGCACAACCGTTTTTCGTGCATTTAGAACGAAAATACGATAGAATAACTCCATGAGGGGTGGTCTAAACTACAACTATTCCGGGCTTTGTGCCCTTATTGCTGCATGTGCATTTGCGTATTCCATTGAACCTGCAACCGCACAGGTCTGGACGGATGATCGTGAAGCGCTCGAAGATGTGGCCAATACCGTATGTGATGCCTACGCTATGGCCGCTGGCGAAAAAGCAGCAACCGCCATTGCAACCGTGGCAGTTTTTGGATTGGGCGTAGCTGCCATTGCCGGGTTAGTGACAAAAGCACAGGCTGTTATGGTCGCGGCCGCTATTGCCGGAGTTTTTGGAAGTTTTTCCATTGCACAGGTCATTACGGGGCGCGACCGTAGCTGTGATGAACTTCTGGCATCTTACACTCCACCAGCTTCCCCGCCCGTGACCAATTCACAGACGAATCCGATGAATCAATATCCGGGTGGAGGCACTCCTCCACCGTCGCCCTGTAATGAGATTGACCTCGGCAGCTTAACACTAAGCGGTAGTGAAGCGACAATTAATTTTACTGTACCAAACGAAGATAATTACAGGCTTGAAGTTACATATTCGATTTCTTCACTCAGTACAGGTGTAGATTTTACGCTGGATTATGCTGGCAATACAACAAATAGCCTTTTTTCAGGTTCAGGTTCGCGTACTATAACTTTCCCGGACGATCTTTTATCGGCAGGCAGCTCTTCTTTAGTATTAGAAAAATTTATTTTAGCTAATCCTGTACATTTTGATTCGATGGTATTAAGGGGTAGTTCGTGTTAAAGGAAGGCTTGCATTTTCATTTCTGGAACTATAAAAAACACATCTATTAATATTTTGTGATAAGTCACTGGTAAATCGATGAAAACGAAAAAAGCCCTAAACGCACTTTCTGCCCTCGCACAAGAATCGAGGCTAGCCGTTTTTTTACTGTTACTTGATACTGAAGATGGCTTACCGGCAGGTGATATTGCTCGTGATTTGGATATACCGCTCACGACCATGTCCTTTCACTTATCACAGTTAAAGAATGCCGGCCTTATTAAAGCAAAAAAAGAAGGACGCTTTATTATTTACTCCGCCAATAAGAAACGTGCTAAAAAACTCGCGGCATACATTACCGGTAAGGATAAGCAGGTAGATCAGAAATACCAACTGTAAACCAATAGCATGTTAAACCCGGCCATACAGCTCATCGGCACGTTGTTCAAACGCCATCACCATCTTGTCTACTGCTCTGCCATACATTGAGCCGATCAGTTTTTCCAGCATGGCGGAATGAAATTTAAAATCGAGCTGGAACAAAATCCGCGTTCCCTGCTTTTCCGGTATAAAACGCCAGTAATTTGTCAGATAATCGAAGGGCCCTTCCACCAGCTCTACTTCAATACGCGCCTCCTCTCCCGCAGCTTTTTGCGGGTAAAGCATGACCTTCGATGTATATTTAGATCGAAAGGCCTTAAAGCGTATGACCAACTCGGCCGTAAAATAATCCTCCTCACGCGCAAGGATCCTAGAGGCGACACACCACGGCAAAAATTCTTTATAGCGGGGCACATCTGCCACGAGCGAATACAACTCATCGATAGAGTGATGTGATAATAATGTTTGTTCGTGATGCGGCATATACACTGCATATATAGTTACTCTACACAGTTTTTCCAGAAAGGATTCGCATTTCGCCTTTCTCATGCTACCATATCTCTCTGGTAGTAACGCATGCTTAGTGACATTAACCAACCTTTACCTAAAGACCGTTATATCAATCGAGAGCTTTCCTGGCTTGCCTTCAATGAGCGCGTGCTTGAAGAAGCAGCCGATACGTCGATTCCTATTCTGGAGCGCGTGAAGTTCCTGAGCATTTCCGGTTCCAATTTAGATGAATTTTACGCTGTGCGCGTAGCGGGATTGGAGCATCAACGTATTCACCGGCCGGAAAAGCGAAGTCTGGACGGGCTCGATGCCGACCAACAGCTCGCTGCAATTCAGCAAACAGTAGCCCGGCTGACAGAAGAACAGGCCAGCTATTGGGACAAGCTGGAGACTCTGCTTAGTGAAGAAAATATCATTTTTGTTACAGCAAAAGGGCTTCGCAAACAGGATAAAGTTTGGCTACAGGATTGGTTTTCCAGCGAAGTTTTGCCCATATTTTCTCCTCATATATTTTCTAAAGAAACAGAGCAACCCTTACCGACCAGCAGGATTTGCATCCTGTTTCATGTCAGTAGCAAGGATGGTAATGAAACAACCTATTATTCAGCTGCTTTACCTGACGGACTACCCCGCTTCATAGAATTACCCTTGCGCAGCAAAGATAGCGACCAGACAAAGCGGTTTATAACGCTGGAACAGGTGATCGCACTGTTCGCCGATGAATGCTTTCCCGAGCAGGTGATCAATGCCCTCCATCCCTTTCGGATTATTCGCGATAGCTCGCTTTCAGTGGCCGATGATGCGGATGATTTGCTCGCAACTTTTCACTCTGCTCTTCAAAGACGCGCCAGTCACTTTCCGGTAAGGCTTGAGGTGCCAAAAAGTACGCCAAAAGCAACGCAGGACTACCTGATTAACACGCTAAACATACATAAGCGGCAGGTAATGGAGCTGAAAGGCCTGCTACAATACAGCGACTGTATGGAGCTTTACGCATTAGACCGCCCGCAGCTTAAATTTACACCGCTTCAGGTGCGCTTCCCTGAGCGGATTAACGATTTCGATGGTGATTGCTTCAAGGCCATAGCTGCTAAAGACATCATCGTGCATCATCCCTATGAGAGCTTTGACGTTGTCGTGCAGTTTGTGCGTCAAGCTGCTCGCGACCCGAATGTGCGTTCAATCCGCCAAACGCTATACCGAACCAGTAAAGACTCACCCATTGTGCACGCGCTTATTCAGGCGGCGAAGGCCGGTAAGGACGTCACCGTAGTGGTCGAACTGAAAGCGCGCTTTGATGAAGCAGCTAACCTGCAATGGGGGCAAGCGCTGGAAGAAGCCGGTGCCCGTGTCGTATACGGCATGAAGGGCATGAAAGTCCATTCCAAACTTTCGCTGGTGGAACGTGAAGAAAACAGCGAGTTAAAACGTTATGCACATTATGGCACCGGAAACTATCATCCGCAAACCGCGAAAGTATATGCCGATCTGTCCTTTTTTACGCGTGAACCCGCTTTCTGCGACGATGCCGCCACAGTGTTTGAGTTTCTGGAAGGTAATATCACAGGTGAGGATCTACCTAATAAGCTGCACTATATCGCGCTCGCACCTTTGACGATGCGTAATACGTTGCTCAGCCTTATTGAGCAGGAAATCAGCTTCGCCGAGCAGGGAAAACCAGCTAATATCTGGGTAAAAGTCAACTCCTTGAACGATCCGCAGCTTATTGACGCGCTATACCGTGCTTCACAGGCTGGTGTATCGATCGACTTGATCGTACGAGGCATTTGCTGTCTGAAGGCTGGCGTACTCGGCTTAAGTGAGAATATCCGGGTTAAGTCCATTGTCGGGCGCTTTTTGGAACATACGCGCATTTTCTGTTTCGGTAACGGCCACCGCCTGCCCCACCGTCATGCAAAGGTGTACATTTCCTCTGCCGACTGGATGCCACGTAATATGGATCGTCGTATCGAATGTATGGTGCCTATCCTGAACCCAACCGTTCACGAACAAGTGCTGGATCAGATCATGCTTGCTAACTTGCGGGACGTGAAACAATCCTGGATCATGGCGCAGGATACGCATTATGAACGCTTGAGCTATCGAGATGATTCGTTTGTAGCGCATGACTTCTTTATGGCGAATCCGAGCCTTTCCGGTCGAGGTTCGGCGCTTCGCAGCGCAAATCTGGAGAACGAATTCACCGTTAATGCTGGGGAAGGGGCAAATATCGCCGTCATTGATATTGGCTCAAACTCTGTCAGGCTGGTCATTTTTGATGGACTGAAACGGAGACCCTACCCTCTGCATAATGAAAAAGTGTTTTGTGGACTGGCGCGGGGCATGGATGAATCCGGCGTGCTGCACCCGGAAGGGACGCAACGAGCGCAGGCAGCTTTGGTCCGCTTCGTACAATTGATTCATGCGCATCAGGTGGATACGGTCTATTGTTTTGCGACCTCAGCCGTGCGCGATGCAGAAGATGGAACGCTCTTTATCAGCAAAATTGAGCAGCGCACGAATTTAGATATTCAGGTCCTTTCCGGAGAAGAAGAAGCACGTCTCTCTGCCATGGGCATTGCAAGCGCTTTTTATGAAGCCGACGGCGTAGTCGGCGATTTAGGCGGCGGCAGTCTGGAACTTTGCAGCCTGAATGCGATGGCCGATGTGAAAGTAACGGAACATACACGCGACAACCATGTAGCTATCCGACATACTTCGAGCTATCCAATCGGTCCACTTCGTATTAACCATCTGATCTCAAGGGATATAGAAGCAGCGCGTGAACTGGTACTGCGTTATTTGCACGATTTCCCGTTCCGCGAATATATGTATGGTAAAGCGTTTTACACCGTCGGCGGCAGTTTCCGTGCGATCGCTAAATTGCATATGGCCGCCATAGACAACCCGCTTCGAATTATTGAGCATTACAATCTGCCCGCGGATGATTTGATGGATCACCTCGAAGTAATGATCAAAACGCCAGTTGAGAAGCTGTCGCTCATCACCGATAAGGCCAATATTTCGGAACGCAGGCAGGAAGTTTTAAAAGGCTGCGCATTAATCATGTATGAGATAATCAAACTCGGTAAGCCTTCAACGGTTCATTTTTCTACTTATGGCGTACGTGAAGGCTTACTCTATGACCAGCTTGACCTTAACGCGCAGTCGGAAGACCCCTTACGTGCCGGGGTATGCGATATGCTCTACCTGCTATCACCAAACATGGGTAAGGCCTGGATTCATTATGCACACGAACTGTTTGAGTGGACTAACCCACTCTTTACCGACGAAACGCACCACATGTCGCGGCTGCGGTTTGCAGCCAGCGTCCTCTGTAATATTGCGTGGTTCGAACATACCAGCTACCGGGCCGAGTCCTCCTACCACTGGGTACTGGACGCCGGTTTGCCTGGTATTGACCATTGGGAACGCATGTTTATTGCTACGTGTATTTACCACCGCTACCGCCATGAAATGGACGCGCCGTTAAAAAGCAAAACAAAGCAATTGTTAGAAGATAAGTGGTTTAACCGCGCTCAGACCATTGGCATCACAATGCGCTTTGCTTACCAACTCTCAAGCGGAGCATGCGGCATTTTGCCTCGCACCAATCTCCATGTTGAAAACCGGTATTTAGTGCTTACCTGTCATAAAGACGATCGTAATTTAATCAATGATTCCGTTCTAAAACGCTTTGAACGGCTCGCAAACGTGATGCAACTTGTTCCAAAAGTCAGTTAAGAGTACAATAGTAGAACGGGTAATTGGGTAAGGGTAGAACATATGCGGGAATTTACACCCGAAATTATTGAAGAAATCAAAGAAGAGATCAATTTCATTTTCACCTTGCATGAAGCAGTGCGGCTTGAAGGTGAAATGCGGCTGTTTGCGCCTCCGAGCAAACAGGTATGGCAGTCAGCCGAGGCTGGGTTTGAAGCATGGATTACGCGGGATACGATTGATTCTGCTTTAGGCAAACTGGTCCTGTTTTACCGCAATGGCAGCACGCCGAATACCACCCTCTTTTTAGACCCGATCCTCTATAAACGAAGCGAGACCGATGGCAGCATTACACCCATAGGCTCCGGTTTCACGTTTGCTACTGGATATTGCAAACAGGGTGCGTCCATCGATCCGAATACATTCAAGCGACTAAAAGAAATCGGAGCGTGGTATGATTTTCTACAGGCGGCTTACCCTGATGGCAGCGAGTCTGAGCAAGCTGGCCTAAAAGTCATCCTTCCGGTCAAAGAGCCAATCCAACCGGCCACTCCTCAACATACACCACATGGCAACCCGGCACGCGGTACTCAGGCACTGGCCGATTTTATGGATATCAACAGTGAGGATATCGGAGGGCTTTATTACCCGCTCGGCGGCCTGATGTACACCCGCGAAGAAGGGCGCTATCAACAACCCAGCTTCAAAAACATTATTCCAACGAAGCAAATTCTTCCACTAAAAGATGTAGCAACCTATCAGCACTTCGTTAATAAAGTCGAAAATGCCGCCACCTGTTGGAATGCTTATGATCGCAGTCAGGTAATTTATGACCGTTATGGCATCGATGTGTCCAACCTGGAAGATAATCTTCGCGCCAAAGAAGAATCAGATGCGAAACTTAAAGCGGCCATTAATGAGCTCAAAACCTTGTGGCATTCACATAAACGGTTTGATCTCAACGGCTACATGCGGCTCTACACCATCCCCGATCAGGCTATCTTCCGAACGAAACAGGAAGGGCTGGAACTCTGGTATGAAGATACGGAGGAAAGCTACAATAAACTGTTTGAAGAGTTACAATATTATTATAACGCGGGAGTCCTGCCCAACAGCCCGCCTTTAGTCGATCCGATTGTCTACCGAAAGGAGGGGGATAACTTCATTCCGATTGGCACCAGCGTCACCTGGGCCACGGCCTTTTACACCGGGCAGGCAGTCTATAACGAGCACGATCTCGCCCGTATTAAGCAAGTCGGATGCATGACGGGGGGCTTTATCCGAGCCGGGGTAACCAGGTCCGGCTTTAAAATTCTGGCCTTCCTTGATACACCCTATCGGTTTTCAGAAGAAGCACAAACGAAACTCCGAGGGCAACGTGACCAATCGGTACCGCACGGTTTAACCATTCCGGGCTGTGAGGAACTGTTTAATATCTCGAACGTCAACGGGACGGCCTATGCCCCTTATTATTTACTCACCGGTATTGAATATCTTTGTCAGAACGGCTCATACGCCAGCGAAACCATGGAAGAATCGTTTGATGGAGAGCAGATCAATCGCGATGAACTGATTCAACGCTACACCGTCTCTCAGGAGTATATCCAGGAAGCAAACCGCTGCTGGAACAAATACGACAAGCTGCACCCGCTATGGGAGCGTTTTGGGATTGACGGGAAAAACCTCGAGAAAAACCTGAAATATTACATGCTATGCGGACGCGACTTTAATTTACTGAATATGACAGGCGAATCACGCTCGGATAAGGAGTCGGAATTCGAATTCCTCGTACCCGGCTGGATACCCAAGGCAGCTATCACCATCATCGGCGCTACCGGGGGGACCGGAAAATCCTCCCTTGCGCACAGGCTCGCGGTGCTGACGTCAAGCGACTGGACGGAGGATGACCCGAATCCGAAATGGCTTGGCTCGGAAATCGCTAAGGAAGATTGTCAGGGTATTTCGGTTTATTTCTCGGGTGAAGATGCCGCTTCCATCGTAAATGCCCGTGCGAAAATTTTTGATCCGGAAGGTAAGTCCTCACGGCTTATGCTAAAAACAGGGGCCGAATTTGGCACCCATTCGGATGGCTCACCTAAAGCGATCGGTGATTTTCTGGAGGAGTTGCACGTCCTGCCTAAAGTAGATGTCGTTGTGATTGACCCGGCACGGAAATACCTGCTCGGAGATGAAGATGACTCGGAGGTGGTGAGCGACTTTTTCGAAGCGATTGAAAAGTTCGCGGTGGAAAAGAATTGTGGCATGATTGTCGTGCATCACCTGCAAAAGCAGGCGCATCCGCGCGACACGCGTGATATTGCCGATATGCTTCGCGGTTCGCAAGTATTTATCGACCGGGCGCGGGTCGTTATCGGGATGATGCGCGATGGTGCCTATACGCTTGCAGGTTTGGCGAAAAACAATATCCCACCTGGGCTGGGTATGGTCGAGGGAGAGCGTGTGCTGGCGCGGGATCCGGAACGGCTGGACCTCATCTGGTTGCCCGGACCGGAAGGGGTGCGCCATTTTGATGTAACCGAAGAAGAGTTAAAAGAAATTAAAAACAAGCTGGAAGCGGAACAGGAACAGCATGACAAAAACGCTAAGGCTGATGATGCTTCAGCTACAAGCGAGACAACCTCATCCGCAGATAGCACGGATACAGATGTAGAGGCCTCTTCAGATAATGATCAGGATGCGCCAACAAATCTAAGTCAGGCTAACTGACACGATGTTCCGTTTTTTCTTCAGACGCCGTGATCCGGAGGATCGACCCCAAAAAATCTCTTATATTCCCTGGCAGCTGCAACTCGCAGTCATCCTATTTGTCATATACGTCATTTTTCAGGATCACAGTCTGCGTGAGCGCGTAACGCCTGATCCGAAGGGGAAAATGGAGCGTCTGATAGAAACCGAACAGCGCGAAGTAAAAGAAGTGATGAATCAGGCCGCCGAATTAACCGAAGACATGACAGAGCCTGAGATCATACTTAATCAAACTACGATTAAACGCGGTGAAGGAGCTCCGCTCCTTTGCGGAGACAAGCTAACGGTTCATCTGACCGCAACCGATGATGCCGGTACCATCGTCATGGACACCACCGCTGCTGATACGCCCAAAACCATTTCGCTTGGAGAGACACTGTTGCATGAGCGGCTCACCCCGGTTCTCAGCACGATGCGAATGGGAGAAATACGGCAGGTCTATCTGCAGGAAGAGGGAGAATCGCCACTCACTATCGACCTTGCACTCATGATAGTCGAACACCGTTTGCAAGACAAACTACCGTTTGGTGTACATACATATACCTTAACAACCGGAGATGCGGACACGCTACGCTGTGGTGAGTACGTTACACTAACAATGCGTTATTTTGCGCCAGATAACCCGAAAGAAGTGCTGCATCAGGACACATTACAGCTCCCACTTCACGCCGAAGCCATGCCGATTGCGCTGCTACGATCTTTGCTGGAACACCGCCGCGGTGATACGCTAATCGCCATCCTGCCCGATGTTTTGTTTGAAAATTCACCACTTAACATGGCCGAATTCCCCACCTCACCTGCCCACTTCGTTGCGTTGAACGTCGATTAACAATCGTAAGTCGCCTTTTATGCGGTTACCCCCCATTTTTTTATGCTATCTAAGCAATTCTGCAAATCATTCTTATTTACAGGGGTGGATTCCCGTGCTAGTATGAGCAATAATCATTATTAATTACGGCTAGTATGTTCATTTGTATTTGCAACGCATTACGCGATAAAGATTTTAAGCGTGCTGCTGATAGCTGCATCGGGGCCGATTGTGCTGAACGTTTATTTGATGAGCTCGGTTGCAAACCGCAATGCGGTAATTGCCTTTGTGCTGTCGACGAAATGATTGCTCCATCCAGCAAAACGGCGTTACTATCTACTGAATCTAAGGCTGCGCCTGTAACCGCCTAATAACGACTAAGACGCTTTCTTTTTCTTCCTTACTTTGGCCTCTTCAAGCAGCTTAACCGCGCCCTCGAGCGTAAGCGACTCCGGCTCAGTTCCTTTTGGCAGGCTGGCATTGGTTTTCACATGCTTGACATAAGGCCCGTAGCGCCCGTCATAAACGGCAACCGGCTTACCGTCCTTAGGATGGTTGCCCAGCTCTTTGATCGGCTCCGCCCCTTTGCGCCCGCCCTTTTGCGCGCCTTCGGCTATCACCGTCACGGCGCGGTTAATCCCGATCGTATAGGGGTCATCATCCCCTTTCAAACTGGTGAATTTGCCGTCATGCTGTACATAGGGGCCATAGCGGCCAATATTCGCGACGATCTCCTTACCTGACTCCGGGTGCATACCGACCACGCGCGGCAGGCTGAGCAGCTTGATCGCCTGTTCGAGCGTCGCCGTTTCCGGGGATTGCCCCTTCGGCAGGCTGGCGCGCTTCGGCTTGGCCTTGCCTTCCGGTTCACCGAGTTGCACATAAAAACCGTAGGGCCCTTTGCGTAACGTGATGTCTTTGCCGGTTTCAGGATCCTGTCCAAGCAATTTCGGTTCGTTAGCCAGATCGCTGCCGCTTGCCGCTTCATCGACCGCGCCCTCCACCCCGGAGCCGGGCAGTTGCACCGTGTGCCCGCATTCCGGGTAGTTGGAACAACCGAGAAAGGCACCGAACTTTCCGGTTTTCAGGCCCAGTTGCCCTGTACCGCAAGCAGGGCATTTCCGGCGTTCTTCCAACGGCCCGTCACCTGGGAATAACACCGGCGCGAGTGATTCGTTCAGATCATCGAGCACCTGAGAAAATTCAAGCTGCATCGCCTGCTCGACATTGCCGGAAAAGTCGCCCCAGAATTGCCGCAGCGCCTGCTTCCAGTCCAGCTCACCGGAAGCAATATCATCCAGATCCTCTTCCAGCTTTGCAGTAAAATCATACTCCACATAGCGCGGGAAATAACGCTCAAGGAATTTTGTTACCAGCCGACCGCGCATCTCCGGGAAAAACCGCTTCTGCTCCAGCTTGACGTAGTCGCGGTCCTGCAGCACGGAAATAATCGAGGCATAGGTAGAGGGACGGCCAATACCCAGCTCTTCCAGCTTTTTCACCAGACTTGCCTCGGTATAACGTGGCGGAGGCTGGGTGAAATGCTGCACCGCAAGTGGATTCAGCCCCTCCGGGTTTTTCTCGTCCTTCTCCAACGTGGCAAGCGCAAGCGCATCGCCTTCGGATACCGGTGGCAGCTTTTTCTCATCATCCTCGCCGCCGTCATCATCGCGCCCTTCGCGGTAGACTTTGTAAAAACCGTCAAAACGAACGGTTGAACCGGTGGCACGGAAACGCGCCTGCTCTTTATCGGCGGCAATCTCCAGCGCGACCTGATCCAGAATCACATTGGTCATCTGACTTGCAATCAATCGCTTCCAGATAAGATCGTACAGCTTATGCTGGTCATCATTGAGAAACCCTTTCACCTGATCCGGTGTCCGCTTCGGATCGGTCGGGCGAATGGCTTCGTGCGCTTCCTGCGCGTTCTTTTGCTTCTTGCTGTAGTAGCGCGGCTTTTCGGGCAGATATTTCTGACCATACCTGCTTTCCACCAGCTCGCGTGCGGCATACATCGCCTCCGGAGCAACGTCCACACCGTCGGTACGCATATAGGTAATCAGACCGGTTGTCTCGCCATCCAGCTGAATCCCCTCATAGAGTTTCTGCGCGGTCTGCATGGTGCGTTTCGCCGAAAAACCGAGCTTGCGGCTTGCTTCCTGTTGCAGGGTGGAGGTGGTAAAGGGGGCATAGGGTTTACGCTGCGATTCCTTGGTTTCAATCGAAGCGATATGATAGCTGGCGCTGCTTAAGGCCGACTCGATCTTTTTCGCTTCCGCTTCGGTGGTAATGGCAAATTTATCCAGCTTCTCACCCTGATAGTGCGTCAGTTGCGATTGGATCTTTGCTTTCTCACCCGTTTCAAATACAGCGTCCAGCGTCCAGTATTCGCGGGAATCAAACTGCTCAATTTCTTCTTCGCGCTCGCAGATGATCCGTAGCGCGACCGACTGCACGCGCCCTGCTGACCGACTGCCCGGTAGCTTTCGCCATAAGACGGGAGACAGGTTAAACCCAACGAGGTAATCGAGCGCACGGCGTGCCTGTTGGGCGTTAATAAGATCCATGTCAAGCGTACGCGGCTGTTCAAGCGCTTCGGACACTGCTTTTTTCGTAATTGAGCTGAACGCTACCCGCTCGACCGGGGTATCTTTTTTCACGACTTTTTTCGCTTTCAGCACTTCAAGCACGTGCCAGGAAATCGCCTCCCCCTCCCGATCCGGGTCGGTGGCAAGAATCAGCTTATCCGACCGCTTCATCGCATCCGTAATCGCCTTTACATGCTTAGTGGAATCGGAACTGATCTGGTAATGCATTGCGAAGTCGTCATTGGGTTCAACCGAACCGTCCTTACTCGGCAGATCACGGATATGCCCGAAAGAGGCAAGCACCGTGTAATCCTTCCCAAGATATTTATTGATCGTCTTGCACTTGGCAGGACTCTCGACAATGACAACGCTGGGCATGCACGCTCCTGATACGAATAATAATTGCGCCGTTTTAGTAACGGAGTTTGCCTTACACTGTAAAGCGGATTCTCGAAAATTCTACAGTTCAGTTACGGATTTAGCGAACGAAAGTTACATCGCATCGCCGTGCAGAACCATAATGATCTGACGGCTTACCCTTTTCTGCGGGCTCTTTTTGCCCGTTTAAGATAAACAGCATAGACAATAGGCATCAGCGCATAATAGCCTAGCCCTGTGAGCATAAAAATCAACCACGGCTTGGCAAACAGCGCGATTAAATAAACCGCAATGGCGAGTTGCAGCAGCAATACCAGATGATGCGGTATATGAAGCCGTTTAAGCGAAAGGGTCGGGATACGGCTCGCCATCAACAACGCCACCCCGATCACATAGAGACAGACTACCGGCGGCGTCGTAAACCAGACTACATAGGTAAAGAGACCCGGAAAATCCTCCTCCAGCGCGAATAAGACAAAAAGCGGACCGAGCGCGAGAAGCGCTCCCGCCGGAGACGGGATACCTTCAAAAAACCGGGCCTTCCAGGCAGGCCGGTCATCATGTTCCAGCGCAGTATTGAAGCGGGCAAGCCTGAGCATACAACACACGGAGAAAAACAGCGCAATACCCCAGCCGAGTTTTGGTACGTGGTGCATCTGCCAGTTATAGAGAATAAAAGGCGGCGCAATGCCAAACGCCACAAAATCCGTCAACGAATCGAGCTGGGCGCCAAATGGTGTACTCGCATCAAACATACGGGCTAGCTTGCCGTCGATTCCGTCGATAAAAGCCGCTACGAGAATCAGCGCAACGGAGAGTTCCCAGCGTTCATCCATCGCGTAGCGCATGCTGGTCAGCCCGGCGCAGAGGCCGAAAATCGTCGCCATATTCGGGGCAAGCCGGGTAATAGGCAGACGTGAACCGGGTGAGCTTGTCGCCATTAAAGTTCCTTGTAGCTCAGAGCGGCTTTATCGGTTTTTAAGCTCGCCAATACGGTTTCGCCACCGATCATGGTTTGGCCGATCGTCACTTTAGGCTTTATCCCTTTCGGCAGATACACATCGCAGCGGCTGCCGAAGCGGATCAGCCCGAACCGTTCCCCAGTTTCGACCGCCTGCTCCTCTTTCAGTTCGCATAAGATTCGGCGCGCGACCAGACCGGCAATCTGCACGAAAATTATCTCATCGCCCTCCTCGGTCGTGACGGTGCAGAACTGCGCTTCGTTATCGCTGCTTGCTTTATCCAGTGAGGCATTGAAGAATTTCCCGGCGCGGTAACAGAGATGCGTAATCTTCCCTCCGATGGGGACGCGGTTCACGTGCACGTTAAAGACATTTAGAAAAATACTGACCCGCGTGCGCTTTTCCTTGCCATCTCCACCGGCTTCCTCCGGTACCAGCGCTTCGGCGATATCGCATACCACCCCATCCCCGGGTGAAACGAGCAGCCCCTTTTTCTGCGGCACCATACGGTTCGGATCACGAAAAAAGTAATAGCACCAGACTGTTGCTATAATGCCTACCATGCCTAATAGCGAGGAAAGTAGCATGAGCACTAGCGTCACAATAAGAAAAATAAAAACAAATATATACCCTTCACGATGGATGGGTGGAATCACAGATCGTATTGTTTCAAGCATAAGTACCTTTGAATATATTATGTTGTGCCTGATAATTCATGACGTTAAAATCATCATAAGGCAATCATTACTTCATCTTTAGAAGCTGAATTTCATCCTTAATGAATCTGAGATATGTGCAGATTATGCATATGACAAAATGTGAAGTGTTTTTACAAGCATTTTTATATGTATTGTATCTTTTTAACCCACTGTAAATTAAGTTTATTATCAATTAATACAAAAAGAGAACTTCTCATTTCGTCATTTTTGACGTTGTGGCGAGTTAATACATGTCTTTTTTGCGAAGCTTATAGTACATTATGTTTGGTGTATGCAGTAGGAGGAAAAAATGCAAAAAACACGAAGACAACAACGAAAAGATAAACAGAAAGGTTTTACACTCGTAGAACTCTCGATTGTGCTCGTTATTATCGGCTTAATTGTCGGTGGCGTACTGGTAGGGCAGGATTTGATCGCCGCGGCTCAGATTCGCGCGCAGATTTCGCAGCTGAATGAATTTAATGCTGCTGTTAATACGTTCCGCGCACAGTACGACGGTATCCCGGGTGATACGCGCAACCTTTTTGCATTAGGCTTAGTTGCTGATACGAATGGAAATGGCAATGGTGATGGGATCATTGATGGCGATCCATCTGCAACAAACACAGAAGCCGCACATTTTTTTGATTCATTATCTGCTGCAGAGCTTATTGCTGGTCAGTTTGGTGAAACCGAAGGTCCCGAAACAAGTATTGATACCGGGCTTCTGGTTGCTGTTTCTGCCGGTAGTTTAAATTATTGGATTGTCGGCGGTGGAGTAGGTTCAGGTCCGAATGATATGACCAATGCGGCCGTTGCTGCGGGAAGCGGCATTACCGGTTTTCAGGCATGGTCGCTTGACAGCAAAATGGATGATGCCGATCCCGAAACCGGATCAATGCGGCTGGTGGATCCTGGAGCCACTCTTTCCGGTCAAACTGGTCCTGATGACTGGCTGGCTTCGCCTGACACGAACTGTGTTGCCGGTGGTGAGTACGTTATTGATACTACAGGAGATGGTACGGTGGGTGATTGCCCGGTCTCTGTCCGTATACAGGGTTAACATCTAAAAATTTAATCTCAGGAAAAAGGTTGCTCTTCACGGGGCAGCCTTTTTTTATGCCCGTATGAAGGCCTACCGTTTTACCCGCGATGCACTCTTATACCGTCTGAAGCACGGGCGGTGGTCACAATCCCATCTCGCAAAAGCGTTCAAGGCGCCCGAAGCACTGCACATACTCGATACAACGGCAGGCTATGGCGAGGATGCTTTTATACTTGCATCACTAGGACATAGGCTCACCCTGCTCGAGCGCAATGAGACGGTCTATCAGGCACTACAAACCGCCATACAGGAGGCCGGGCAGCACCCTGTAACCGCGCCGATTGTCGCGCGAATGACCCTTCACCGTGCCGATGCGATGGAATATATAAAAACATGCAAGGAGTTTGACGCGATGTACCTCGACCCAATGTTCCCACACTCGACGAAGTCAGCGTTGGTGAAGCAAAAAATGCGGGACTTACGCGAAACCGTGGGTGCAGATCAGGATGCAGACGCCTTATTGCCGCTTGCAGTCAGCAAAGCCCGCTATCGCGTAGTCGTTAAGCGCCCGGCAAAGGCACCGCACCTCAATCAGCAAACGCCGGATCACATGATTAAGGGGAAAAGCAACCGCTACGATATCTATATCAACCGGTCTTTCCGGCATCAATCAGCGGACAAATAGAGCACGTTCTGCTCATGCAGCCAGGCGAGCAACGGCATCATCGGCATGCCGTAAACCGTATCTGCATCCCCTTCCACCTTGGAAAAAAGATGGACACCGTACGACTCGAACTTATAGGCACCGCAGCTGTGAATCGGCTCATCCGCCTCCACATAGAGCGTGATTTCCTCATCGGTCAGTGGTCGCATGGTTAACCGGGCCACATCAACCGCATCCCATAATTTTTCACCTGCCTTATAGACTGCGACCGCGCTCGTCTGCTGATGCGTTTTGCCACGCAGTTTATGCAATTGCCGAATCGCATTTTCTGTTGTGCCGGGCTTGCTGAGAATCTCGCCCTCGATCGAACAAATCTGATCACTACCAATCACCAATGATTCCGGCAGAATCTGTGAAACCGATCCGGCCTTAGCCGCCGCCAGTAATAAGGCTTGCGCATCCAAAGGCTGGTCTCCCGCTTCGCCGCGGATCGCCACTTCGTCAATATTGGCGGGCATTATTTCATTTGGGATGCTTAAGTAAGAGAGCATCGCCGCCCGAATTTCGGACTTTGATGCCAGTACGATAGATTCACGGGAGCGGATGTTAAGCATGCCACATCCTCTACCATAGGATGCCAACACTGCAAAGAATTAAGCGCCAAAAGGCAATTTTTGGGCGATCAACTGATAGATCCGCTCTTCCATATGCGGATCGGTTTTAAACACACCCGTCATGGTTTTGGTCACCGTGCTCGTCGTCGGGTTATGAATGCCGCGAGTGGTCATGCATTGGTGGAAAGCGTCAATAATGACTGCAACACCCTTGGGTTTCAGCACTTCTTCCATCGTGTTAGCTATCTGTGCGGTCATGGTTTCCTGCGTTTGCAACCGCTTGGCATAAATCTCCAGCACGCGGCCGATTTTGCTGATACCAACAACACGCTCATTGGGCAGATAAGCAATATGCGCCTGCCCGATGATGGGAACCATGTGATGCTCGCAGTGGCTTTCAAAGCGCATATTTTTGAGCAGCACGATATCATCATACCCTTCCACATCTTCGAAGGTGCGTGAAAGCACGGCTTTCGGATCTACCTCATAACCTTTGAAAAATTCTTTATATGCCTGTGCAACGCGCTTAGGCGTATCAATCAGCCCTTCTCTTTCAGGGTTGTCGCCGGCATACGCTATCAGCGTACGTACGGCTTCCATGGCCTCTTCTTTGGTGGGTGCTTCAGTCATGCGTTTTCGCGTGTCCGTGGTGAGTTCCGATTGGGGGGTTTTCTTTAACATTGGCTACCTTTCAGCTATCAGTAGTCCTATAAATGCGAAGCGCATATACAGGATAACAGGTCTGTTTTCAAGTTATATCTCCTTTCGCGATATTGATGTTAAAGTTACATTTATGCGGAAAAAGCGGATCGGGCCTTTACTTTCGTATAATGGCATTGCAAATCAAGCGTATCCGGCTTATCAACGTTCCAAGGCGGATAAGTACGGAGGTTTTATGAGTGCGTGGTCACATTTTCGTTACTGGTTTTTACTGATCTTGCTGGGAGTAGGCGTGCTGCTCGCTGCGACCAAGCTTCAGGCGCACCCGGGGCATGACCATGGCAGCATAGCTGCGCCGGCTGATGTTGCTGCGCCACCTGCCGATGCAACGGTAACCGAGAGCGGTTTAGCCTCCAAAGTATTGGAGCAGGGCACCGGCAGCGAACGTCCGGATGCGAACAGCACGGTTCGCGTTCATTATACCGGCTGGACGACCGACGGTAAGATGTTTGATAGCTCGGTTGCCCGCGGCCAGCCAATTGCCTTTAACCTGCAGCAGGTGATTGCCGGCTGGACCGAAGGCGTCCAGCTCATGGTTGAAGGGGAAAAACGCCGCTTATGGATTCCCGAAAACCTCGCCTATAAAGGCCGCCCCGGCGCGCCGGCCGGTATGCTGGTGTTTGATGTCGAGCTGCTGGACATTCTGGATTAAAGCGCCGATCGCTTACTTTTCCAACTCATAGAGAAGAAAATAACTGCGATCACTGCCGCTCTTATTTTTCTGCTGATATCGCGTCGTGATATGCCCCTCCGGCGGGTTCAGCCAGTCGGCAGGACGCCTTGCCGTAAATCGAAACGGTTTTCGCTGCAGCATTTGCACACAGATCCATTCGAGATAGCCTTCATGATCGGTGGCAAGCTGCAAAAATCCGCCCGGCCTGAGCGTTGCCTCCAGCAATGTCAGCAATGGCGGGTTGACGATGCGGCGCTTATGGTGTCTGGTTTTCGGCCAGGGATCAGGGAAGAGTATATATACACCGTCAAGATAATCATCCGGCAAACGCTCGAGCACCAGACGGGCATCCTCCTGCGTCAGTAGCACATTACTCAGCGCAAGATCATCGACCTTCTTCACCGCTCTCGCCATTCCCTCATCATACACCTCCGCACCGATGAAGAGACTGCCCGGCAGTTCGGCAGCACGGTTGACAAGATGTTCCCCCGCACCGAAACCAATTTCGAAATAGATCGCCTCATAGCTGGTAGTAAGCGCCTCCCAGTCCGTATGCTCCGTAACGGCGTGGCGGGGCAACACGTCCTCCAGATAGTGCTTATGCGATGCTTTGAGGCCCCGCACCCGTGTACGGGCAAAAGAGGGCAAAAATCGGCGGCGGTTGTCATTCATGGCTTTTCTTTTGACCACCGCACCCGTAATGTCAAGCGATGAATGCCGCGTTGAAAGAACAATTACGCACCGAAATGCGTGCCCGCCGCAAGGCAGTCCGGGAAGCAGACCGCCGTGAGGCCTCGCGCGCGGTTATTTCGCATTTTTTAGGCAATGTACCATTGGAAAAAACCGATATTATCGGCGGCTATTGGGCAGCCGGAAGCGAGCTGAATATGCGCTATCTGCTGGAATGTCTGGAAGAGGAAGGCTACCAGCTCGCTTTACCACGCATCGTGGCCCATGAAAAACCGCTCGAATTTAAGCGCTACAAACGCGGTAACACGTTGCATCAGTCGCTGACCTTTCGTATTGAGGAGCCCTCCAAACTGGCCGAAACCGTAATACCTAACGTGCTGATTACGCCGCTGCTCGCCTTTGACAAGCGCGGCTATCGCCTCGGGCAGGGCGGCGGCTATTATGACCGTACGATTCTGCAGCTCCATACGCTGGAGGAAGTCACCAAGCGCGTTTTTACCGTGGGGGTTGGCTATAGCTTTCAGGAGGTGGAGCGCATACCGACCGATATTTACGATCAGCGGCTTGATTGCATTATCACCGAGGATGGTGTAGTGGTACCCCCGTCATGAAAATTCTCTTCTGCGGTGATGTTGTAGGTCGATCGGGCCGGGCCGTCATCAAAAAACACCTGAATGCGTTGCGAACCAAGCACGCGCTGGACGCTGTCATCGTCAATGGTGAGAATGCCGCCAGCGGCTTTGGGCTTACCAAGAAAATCTGCGAAGGATTCCGCGAAGCGGGGGCGGATGTCATCACCGGGGGCGATCATTGCTTCGACCAAAAAGAGGTTATGCATTTCATCAATCACTATCCTGAACTGCTGCGCCCCGGTAACCTACCGGATAGCCTGCCCGGTGCGGGTGTGGGAGAATATACTATTCGAGGTAAAAAACTTGTCGTCGCCCATGTGCTCTGCCAGCTTTTTATGCGATACACGGTGGATCACCCGTTTCTCTGCCTTGATAAGCTTTTAAAACCTTACGAGCTGGGTAAAAACGCGGATGCGATTATCGTTGATGTCCACGGAGAGGCCACGTCGGAGAAAATGGCCATCGGCCACTATCTCGACGGGCGCGTTTCCATGGTGACCGGCTCGCATACGCATGTGCCAACGGCAGATGAGCAGATTCTCCCGGGTGGCACGGCCTATCAGACCGATGCTGGCATGTGTGGGGATTATAATTCGGTCATTGGTTTTAAGAAAGAGGTCAGCCTGCCCGGCTTTCTGCATAAGGTGCGCACGCAGAAGAACGAAGTCGCAACCGGAGACGCGACCTTATGCGGCATCATTGTCGAAACGAACGAGGCGAGCGGGTTGGCGGAAAATGTCTATCCGGTGCGCGTCGGCGGCAGGTTAAGTAAAACGCCTTAAAATCTTCTGCAGAAGTGCACTATGTAGTAGCCTCAAAAATCGTAGCACCTGCCGTCCTTTTCCCAGTCACCATACCGGGTCGGCTCTTTGCCTTTTGGGCCGCCGGTTTCTTCGGTTTCGTCCAGCACCTTTTTGGTAGCTTCGTCGAGCTTGTCGTAATCTTTCGGCTTATCTTTGGGGCTCATGGATTGTCTCGCGTTTTTCGTTAAAGATGATCATGGCGGCTCCGAACATGGCGGCTATATTGGCGATCAGCCATGCCTGCGCCGCACCTTCTGCACCTTGATTCGGCACAAGCACCAAAGAAGTCACAATCAGCGTGACCGCGGAAATGACGGGAGGCAGCAAAATCACCCACCCCTGATACATCGCGGTGATCATCGAGTGAAACAGCTGAAAACTACCGAAAAACACCAACCCGATCAGTAAGGTACGAAACACGGAAATCGAAGGGGTAAACGCCTCACCGAATACCAGCGTGACCAGCCAGGGCGCAATCAGATAGAAAACCCCTGCCGCACCTAATAGCAGCGTGCAGAGCATGATCGTCGCAATCGCCTTAAACTGGCGCCGTTCCTGGGGCGTCTTCAGCCTGACCAGATTCGGCACCGCATACATGCTGAACATGCGCGATAAGGTAGCCATCGCTTCGATAAATGCATAGGCGACGGCAAAATAACCGACCTGTTCCGCCGTGGTCTCCACCCCCATAATCAACACAACTGCATGCGACGCAAGCAATTGCGCGAGATTGGAAATATGATTGATCAGCATATAGGTTTTATGCCGCTTCGCCTGCGCTATCGCACCTTTGAGCGTGCCTTTATTACGATGCCGCAGGAAGTAAAATGCAATCGCAAATTTCACTACCACGGCTAGCATCAAGGCAAGTACGGCAGTAAACGGGGTGAGTCCTCCGATAAGAAACAGACCGCCGATCAGAAGCAGATTGCACAGCTTCTGCGACAGTATGACAATATTATACCCGCGCGCATGATGCAGCCCAACCAGTAGCGCGGCAAGCGCGTCCGCCGCCGCAAGCAACGGCACCCCCAGCAGGGCGATGAACAACGCAAGCGGCATGGTCTCCGCGATTGGATTAGTATGGGCAAAGCCGTAAAAGAGTGGCAGGACAAGCAGGCTCGAACCCCCGACCGCGAGCAGAGTCAGCAGGCGGTAATGATTCGCCGCATAAGGTTTTTCTGCCGCATAACGGCGGTTAAGATTCGTCGTTCCGAATTGGGTAAAAGCGGTTGCAATGATGTGCAGCGAGATCAGCCAGGACACCATACCGCGCCCGTCCGGCCCAAGCTCCCGCGCCAGAATTATCGAAACGACGAAACCAAGAAGAATGCCCGCACCGTTACTCGCCACCGAAGACGCCACCTGCTTAAAAAAACCGGTATGCTGAGTAAGGGTATCGCGTATCATAAATTAGCTGCAGCTAGTCATTATAATAGGCTTTATAATCGCTGTAATAGGTGCCGATTTCGCCGTATTGCATACCCTGATATTTTTTCAGATCGACCCGGCTGATAATGGCCCCGGAGATATGCGCATCGTTCTTTCGTAAAATACTGATGGCTTTTTTTACCACATTACGCCGCGTTTTTCCCCAGCGCGCCAGGAACAGCACCGTATCGGCAATGCGAGTGAGTATGACAGTATCGGATAGTGCCATGACGGGCGGCGCATCGATAATAATCAGGTCATAATGATGTTTCAGCGCCTCTAAAAACGCTTCCATACGCCCGGAGCGCAAGAGCTCGCGGGAATAGGGCGTATTACCCGGCGCGGTAACATAATGCAGGCCTGACGCCTCGTCCATCTGCACCGTCTCCTCATAGCTCGCTTTTTCTTCAAGAATATCTTTCAACGTCAAAGAAGCGTCACTCTGAAAAATCTCGGCTACCGTAGGCAACCGGAAATCGCAATCGAGCAGGACGATTTTCATCTTCGAACGTGCCGCGAGGCGGGCAAGCGATACGGCAAATACTGACTTCCCTTCCTGGGTTCCGCTGGAGGTCACCATCACGGTTTTCGCCTCTTTTTCTTTTCCTTCTGCCGTTACGATCGGCTTATCGAGCTCGGTCAATACAGCACGCAAACTCTCCGCGAAAGACGATGTCAGGTGCTGAATCGCATAATCCGTCACCTGTCTGCGGGTTTTGATTTTGCGCTTCTTGAGCTCCGGAAATAAGGTCAGGGTTGGCAGCCCGGTGATGGTCTCCAGCTGTTCTTCATTGCGCACGACAGCGTCGAGTATGTCATGCAAAAAGGCGAGCACCAGCCCGGCCAGCGTGCCGAGCACCAGCCCGAGCAGCAGGATAATTTTCTTACTGGGCCAGGAGGGCTTAAACGGTATTTCCGCGTAGGAGGAAATACGTGCATCGTAATTGACCGCATCCGGCTGCTGCGAGGTTTCCTTGTAGCGGGTCAGAAAAGCTTCATAGACCGCCGTATTCGCATCAAGTTCACGCTGCAATTCCGCGAGCTTTACCTCCGCCCGTCCGGACAGGCCCAGCTTTTGCTCAAGCTCCGTTAGTTTCTCCCGTAAGGTCGCTTCATTAATACGCGCGCGCTTTACTTCATTCTCCAGACTGCGCGTAATATTATCGATCTCCGTCGCTATTTTTCCCCGGATGGAGGCGAGTTCCGCCTCCACCTGCTGTATTTCCGGATGCCGTGCACCATAACGGCTGCTCAAATCGGAACGCATGCGCCGCACTTCGGCTTCCTGCACCTTGAGTTGCTGAATAATACCGGAATTAACTACCTCGGGGATGGATTCGACATTCATCCCTTCCGTGGCCTGTTGGTATTTGGCTTCTGCGGTCACGCGCTCTTTCTGTGCGATGGTCAGCTGGGTATTTAATTCCTGCAACTGCGTATCGCTGACCGTTTGCCCGTCCAGTTCGAGGAGGTCGTTAGCCTCGCGATATTCCTGCACCGCTTTGGCCGAGGCTTCGACCCGTTCGCGTAGTTCGTTAATACGCTGATTCAGCCAGATATTCGCCTGATCGGTGACATTGAGCTTACTCTCCTGTTGCATGTCAATGAATTCTTTCGCTACCGCGTTTGCTATGCCCGCCGCATGATCCGGGTTGGGCGAAGTATAGCGGATCAGCACCGTGTAGGATTTCGGCTTACGCGACACGGTCAGGTTGTTGCGAACGGCGCGCACAACCAGTTGCCGTTTATAACGTTCAAGCTGTTCCTCATTCCGCCCTTCCGGATCGGGGTCGAACTGGAATTCCGAAAATTCCATCAGCCCGTAGCGCTTGACGATACGGCGGACCAATTCGCGCGAGCTGATCAAATCCACCTCGCTTTGTATAACTGATTCATCCGGGGCACCCCCGGTCAGAAGCGATTGCACATCCACCACCGGCTGATTGCGCACATTGAACTGCATCAGCACTTCCGAGGTATAGACTTTGGGCGTGACCGACAGGTAAATATAGCCAAGCAACAACCCTGCAAACAGGCAGAGGAGTATGAGGTAGCGGTGCCGCTTGATACTGGTAAATATCGTCGAAAGGGCCACTTCCTCGAAGAACGTATTCTGTTGGCTCATAGAATTGGCCTTTTAAAAAAAGCGCTCTTTAATAATGATAGTATCGCCGGGAAGCACCAGGGCGGCCTCATCCCCCTGATAAGTGTTACCCCGTCGCTTGATCAGCGGTTTATTCTCTTTTGCGCGGTAGGTATAGCCACCGGCAAGCGCAACCGCATTAATGACATTCATGCCCGTCGTATACGGGTAGCCACCGGGTTCATTCACCTCGCCCATAATATAAAACTGCCGGAAGTCTGATACTTCGATGTTGACGCGCGGCTCCCTCAAATAACCTGATGCCAGCGTGTTACGTATGGCCATCTCGGCCTCGGAAATAGTCTTCCCGTCGAGGTTAATCTGCCCCATCAGCGGGATGGATACGAAGCCCCTCCCATCGACCACATATTCCCCGGAAATATTCTCCTCACCGAAGACGGTCAGCTTGACTTTATCGCCGGGGCTGAGCCGGTACTGCGCCTGCAGCTCAAAAGCCTCCTGTATGTTGCTTTCGCTGAGATACATTACCTCTTCACCGCACGCGCTGATGAACAATAAGCAGGCAAAACAGATGATTAAATGACGTAATTTCATTTCATACCTACAAAGCTAATGACGTGCTCAACATGATCCGGTTAATCGAGAAATCCTGAAATGCCGCGTTCGAGTCCCGGCTTGCGTAATCATAGGCGAGATTCAGCCCGATACCTTCCCGGATGAAGTATTGCGCAAGCGCGCCGAATTCAACATTATCATCTTCGCGCTCAAGCACATTGCCGTTCGGCTCATATTCGTCCAGCTGATAGGCAATGTCCAGCCCTAGCAGCACATTGCGACGCAGCTCATGCTCGATAGCCGCGGTATAACGGGTCGCCAGAAAGCCGGAATAATCCAACGAAATTGTTTCTTCGACCGTGCGGATCACCCCGGCTTTCAAAGAAGTCAGCCCGGTAACATTCCACAAAAGATCACCGCCGAAGGTCGCGTTCTCGATATCGCTGAAATTTTCGCTGTCATATTCCTGTTCCAAAAATCCCCCAAACAGGCTGAGCCGTAACTTGCCCGTCAGATCGCGGCTCAAGCCGAGACTCACATCATAACCGCTTGAATCCCGGTTGAGCGGCAAAGTTGCGTCATAGTCGCGCTCGTTCCATCCGGCAAGCAGAAAAACGTTATAGGTCGGCTGAAATTCATAGCCGAGCTTGGTAAATACCCGGTATTCCTCCCGGTCGCGGTCTTCATTGGTAATCAGGGTGCCAAGCGAAGTGCGTACGCTGGAAAAATCCAGCTGTTCATATCCGGCACCGAAATCAACCAGAAAACGCCCCGCCTCATGCGTCAGCAGCGCATCCGCCTGATACGCGTTAATATCGGTCGGTTCAATGCCATTTACATCGTTAGGTGAGGTCCGTTCTTCATGGCTGTTGACATAGGCAATCCCGCCTTTTAACTGCGTCGAGCGCCGAATATCCAGCTCCCCGTAGAGGCCGAGATTGTAATCTTCAAAATCCTCATTATCGTTGTCTTCATGCAGGCCGGCTATCGCCCCCGCATTAAGTACCACGCGGTGCACATTCCAGTTGGATTCTAGCCGTGCGCCGCCGGAAAAGACAAAAATCTGATCCGATTGCTCATTCCCATCGGTCGCAAACACGTTATCATCATAGAGGTATTGTGCATTGACCGCTGGCCGCATAATCCAGCCACCAAGCGGTACGCCTTCAGCAGCATAATCCCCGCGATCGCGCTCAAACACGCTCTCCACCGGACCGTCAGCCAGGTCCTGCGCAGATGCTGAAACTGCTATAAAAGCAACACAGACGGCAAGAAGCAGGGGCAGTTTCATGGTTTTGTCCTTCCAAAGTGACTATATTATTAACAAATAATCTATCATTTCAAGGAGATAAGTTAAAAGCTAAATGAGGATCGGCCTTTGATTGAGCAAGAATAAACCCATCAAGTTATATTATTACCGCAATGTACACGACCCGCCGGGGTATGGCAATTTCGGTGATGAACTTTCTCCTTTACTGGTAGAACGGCTGAGCGGGCGTTCAGTCGAATGGGCTCCTATTGGCCGCTGCGATATGATCGGCATCGGCAGCAATCTCGATTTGTTCTGTTTCCGCAAACCGCGCGACATTATGCGGCTAGTACGTGCGATGCGGGGCGTCGATATCTGGGGCGCTGGCTTTATGCATAAACGCTCTTACATCCGCTATTCACGCCTTCATTTCCATCTGATTCGCGGCTACCTCTCGGCTAACCGGCTGCATACCACGACCCGGGCGCTCGGCGATCCCGGATTACTTGCCAATATATTATTGGAAAAAATGCCGGAAAAGCGCTTTAAGGTTGGGCTGGTGCCGCATCGTAACGACCTCTCCGATCCGCAGTGGGATTATCTGTTACAGGTATTTCCGAATTCTACCCTGATCTCAACTATGGGAGTAGCGCTGGATATCTTACAGGAAATCGCCGAATGCGAGATGATCTTTTCTACCGCGTTACATCCGCTGATCGTGGCCGATGCCCTCGGGATTCCCAATTTTTGGTGCACCATAGGCGACCGGGTAGAAGGGAAAGAATTTAAGTTTCTGGATTATTATTCCAGTCATGGCATCAAAGATATAAAACCCCTTTTGCTAAATGAGGTTATACCCGGAGACGAAATTTTTCTGGACCCTTTGGTAGAAAACTATGAACGTAAATTCGTTAGCTCTGTTCAGAAAAACATCTTTGATAATTTTCCATATAAATAGGATGTTTCTAATCCTTTAAGCAAATTGAAAATTTAAAGATAATTTCGCGGTAAAAAAGCCGGGGCGTATACCCCGGCTTTGATCTTGTCTTACTTTGTCAGAGCAAAGCGCTTATTAGCGCCGTTCGCCGAACAGATGCAGTAGCATAATCATCAGGTTAATGAAGGTAACATAGAGCGTGTAAGCCCCGAGAACAGCCGCTTTACCATGCTCGCTCTGCGGCACCATGTAGTACATCTGCTTGATCTGCTGGTTGCTATATGCTGCAAGACCGGTGAAAACGATCACACCAATCCCGGAAATCGCATACATTACTGCTTCAGACTGTAAAAACAGGTTCACGATCGCAGCGATGAAAATGCCCCAGAAACCCATCATCAGGAAGCTGCCGACACCGGTCAGATCCCGTTTGGTGGTGTATCCGCACAGGCTCATCGAGCCGAACAGAATCGCTGTGATAAAGAAGACGCGCGCGATGCTCGTCGGTTGGTAGACGATAAACGTCATCGCCATGATGGACATGCCCATCACCACGCAGAACGCCCAGAAGAGCATTTGCGCCGTGCTCGTTTTCATTTTATGCAGCCCGAATGCCATCGCAAACGAAAATACCGTTGGTGCGAGCAATACGACGAAAGCCTGCGGACCGGCAAACAGCGCTTGTAACAACGCCGGAGACTGCACGACGAAAAACGCAATCACCCCGGTGAGCGCAAGCCCGGCCGCCATGTAGTTATAGACTTTGATCATATGGGCGCGTAAACCGGCATCCACCTCGGTTGCCTGAGCGTGTACGCCCGTTCTTCCGCGCATTTCAGGCTTGGTATAATCTTTCATTGATAACTCCTCATACTAGAATGTTCTGCATAATTATATAGTATTTCAGGGGGTGTTTTCAAGAATAACCGACCAGAATCGTATAGTATCTGCGTAAGGTTTTACTGGCTTTTTATGTGCTATGAGGCTACAAACCCGGCCATGACTCGCTCCAATACCCTGTTACCGCCCGGTTTTTACGACGCGCTGCACAAGGATGCGGTGAATGAGCGTGTGATCACAAATGCGATTATCGACCGCCTGCAGTGCTTCAGTTATGATTATATCCGTCCGCCATTGCTCGAATTTGAGGATACGCTGCTGGAGCAGGCGAGCGATGCGCTCAAACAACAGACCTTTCGCCTGCGCGACCCGGAAAGCAACCGTATGCTTGGCTTACGCGCCGATATTACGCCGCAAATCAAGCGGATGGCAACACAGCGCCTGCGGGATGCGCCCCGTCCTTTGCGGCTTTGCTATACCGGGCAGGTCGTGCTGGCTGGAGGGGATACGCTGCATAAAGACCGGCAATTGTCACAGGCCGGGCTGGAGTTGATCGGGAGTAACGCGTCTGAAGCCGATATTGAAATTATTACGGCCACGTTAGAGGCGCTACTCAGCCTGCCGCGTGGCGCCATCAAAGAAAGAATGATCACGCTTGATTTTCACCTGCCCTGCCTGCTGTCCGAGCTTTTAGCCGGACTTGAACCCGCATTGCGCCAGCGTCTGAACGAAGCGGTGAAGCTCAAACAGCCGGCCCTGCTTGAGCAGATCGACCACCCGGCCAGCGCCGCTGTACGTACATTTCTTTCACTTCGCGGTACGCCGGAAGAGATTGTGTCAGGACTACGCCGTAGCGCCTTGCCGGATCCGTGCTTGGTCGCGCTTGACCGGCTTGAGACGCTACTGTCTGCCATATCCGACCTCTTTCCGGCGCTTCGTATCACGCTCGACCCGCTGGAAGCGGTCGGGTTCGATTATTATTCTGATATTGCCTTTTCGCTTTTTGTGGATGGAGCGCAGCAGGAATGTGGACGTGGCGGACGGTATAGATTGCAGGTAACGAATGAGGAGGCGGTCGGTTTCACGTTTGATGTCAGTGTACTCGCCCGTTTTCTGGCCATTGCGCCGGAGCTGAAGGCCGAAACCGTTTCAAACCGCACAGCTTACCAAAAGGCAAAGGCGTTGCGCGATCAGGGGAAAATGACGCTGGATCCGCTCAGCTAGTTGACATAAGCGAATACCCGACCTATATAGTAGGATAAAGCGTTTTGATGCACGTAAGCCGAACAAGCCAGCAGCCGAGTATCATTAGTCAGCGAAGCCATTAGGCGCATCCGCAAGTATCGTAATACGAGCAAGGAGTCATCACATCATGTTTATACAGACGGAAGATACCCCGAACCCACGCAGCATGAAATTTATCCCCGGCGAAACGGTGATGGAAGCCGGTACGATTGCTTTTACCGACTCCGAGATGGCGAAAAAATCACCACTTGCTGAAGCGCTTTTTACGATTGAACATGTCGATAGTGTTTTCTTCGGGCAGGATTTTGTTTCTGTCACCCATGACGGCAACGGCGAATGGACCACGCTAAAACCCTATATCCTCACGACGATTATGGAGCATTACGTCGCAAATCGTCCGATTCTGCGGGAAGAACAGGAAGAAAGTGTGGTACAAGGCTCCACCCGCAGCGAAGAAGATTCAGAATTAGTTGTGCAAATCAAAGAACTCATTGACACACGCGTACGCCCGGCGGTTGCGCAGGACGGCGGGGATATTATTTACCGGGATTTTGACGATGGCGTCGTTTTTCTGGAACTCCGCGGCGCGTGCTCAGGCTGCCCGAGTTCGACGGCAACTTTGAAAGACGGCATCGAAAATATGCTTAAACATTACGTTCCGGAAATCGCCCGCGTCGAGGCCATTCCGGCATATTAAAGAATTTTCCTCTATTTATCAGGCATCTAGCTCGAGAGAACCCCCACTTTCTCATTTTGAAGCAGTGATCAATATATTACATAATTCCGGTGTCGTGTTAACAAATAATTAACTCTTTTGTGGTATTCTCTATTGGCAGGTAGGGAAGATGAGAAGGAGTTATGGTTAAACAGACACATACCGAGCCATCGGTTTCGGCTAGTTACGTTGCACAGTCGGATACTTTCGTTGTAAACAACGCGCAGTCGCTTAACCCGGATTATGCAGCACGCGATTACGGCGCTCAGCTCAGCTTGAAACGCTTATTCGATGTCGCATCAGCCAGCGTTGCTTTACTATTATTAAGCCCGCTACTATTCGTGACCGCTATTCTGATTAAATTAGAAAGCAAAGGCCCGGTCATCTACAAGCAACAGCGAGGCGGATTGAACGGTACTCCCTTTACCATCTATAAATTTCGTACAATGACGCAGGAGGCCTGTCTATTCGGAGGTGCGAAACATGCCACCCCGGCGGACCCGCGCGTTACCGCTTTGGGCAAGTGGCTGCGTAAAACCAGTATCGATGAATTGCCGCAGCTATGGAATGTGATCAAAGGCGATATGTCCGTTGTTGGGCCGCGTCCTCACATGCTGGATCATGATGCTCTCTATACTCGTAGCGTATATCACTACCAGCAGCGCTTTCGTATGAAGCCTGGCCTTACGGGCCTTGCGCAATGCAGCGGCCTGCGCGGTTGTATCCATACGCCGGATCAGATGCAGGCACGCGTCGATGCGGATAATGTCTATATCAATCGCTGGTCGCTTTGGTTAGATATCAAAATTATATTTCGCACCGTGCTCATGGTGCTGAAAGGTAAAAACGCGCACTAAAGCTTTAATTTTAGGAAAAAATCCTTATATAAAAGTCATAACGTAACACTGACCCATTATGACGACCCCTGAACTGCTGATTCCAAGCGAACAGGCGATTGACCCGACGCTTGATCTGGAAGAGGAAATAAACCGCTTACGCCGCGAGATGAACGCGGTGATTCTCGCGCATTATTATCAGGAGCCTGAATTGCAGGATATCGCGGATTTCATCGGCGATTCACTGGACTTATCGCGCAAGGCAGCCGAGACCGATGCGGATGTGATCGTCTTTTGCGGCGTGCGTTTCATGGGGGAAGTGGCCAAAATTCTGAGCCCGGAGAAAACGGTGCTGATTCCGGATATGAATGCCGGTTGCTCGCTGGAAACCTCCTGCCCGCCGGATCAGTTCAAGGCCTTCCGCGAAGCCCACCCGGAGCATATTGCCCTGACCTACATTAATTGCTCCGCCGAGGTGAAGGCGCTTTCGGATATTATTGTCACCAGCTCGAATGCGGAATTTATCGTGAATCAGATCCCCCATGATCAGCCGATTATTTTCGCGCCGGATCAGCATCTTGGACGCTGGCTGATCGACCGCACGGGGCGCGATATGCTGCTTTGGGAAGGTTCCTGCATGGTGCACGAAATATTCTCGGAAAAAGAGCTGGTAAGGCTGAAAACCCGTCATCCTAAGGCGCATGTGATTGCCCATCCCGAATGCCCGCAGAACCTCCTGCTGCACTCGGATTTTGTGGGTTCGACCTCCAAATTGCTTGCCTTTGCAGGCGAGCATGACGGTGAAGAGCTGATTGTAATGACCGAACCGGGTATTCTCCATCAGATGAAGAAAAGCGCGCCCAATGCGACGTTTTATGACGTGCCGGGATTATCGACCAGCGAAGGCGCCTGCGCATCGTGCAATGAATGCCCCTTCATGAAGCTGAACACGATGGAAAAGCTCTATATGGCGATGGTCAATCGTTCGCCTGAACTAACACTGGAAGAGGAACTGCGCGTTAAAGCAAAAGCCTCGCTTGATAAAATGCTGGAAATGAGCCCACCGAAGCGGGTAAATTAAATGAAACGCCGTGCTATCAAATTGATCATTGCCACGGTAATAGCGCTGCTGCTTTTTGCCGTATTTTATCTTTATGCTGTTATGCCGAGCAGTAATGCAAGCACGGATAAGGTGCGCCCGGTTACACTCAAGCTAAAAACAGAGATTATCACGAGCGGTTTAAATCATCCGTGGGCACTGGCATTTCTTCCCGATGGCCGTTTGCTGGTGACAGAACGCCCCGGAACGCTGCGAGTCATTTCACAGAATGGCACTGTTTCCGAACCGATTGAAAATGTTCCGGAAGTCTACGAGGCCGGGCAGGGCGGATTGCTGGATGTCATGCCTGACCCCGGTTTTGATGAGAATCAGACACTTTATCTCTCCTATGCCGAGAAAGAAGGCGACAAGGCCGGTACGGCAGTTGCGCGCGCAATACTGAACGGTAACCGGTTGGAAAAAGTCGAAGTGATCTTCCGCCAGCAGCCTAAGACCGGCGGGGTGAATCACTACGGCTCCCGCTTCGCCTTTTCGCCAGAGGGAATGCTCTTCTTTACGCTCGGCGAGCGCTTTGATGAAATGAAGGAAGCGCAAAAACTCGACAATCATCTTGGCAAGGTCATCCGCCTTCAACCCGATGGTTCTATCCCGGCGGATAACCCGTTTGTGAATCAGTCCGGCGCTTTGCCTGCTATCTGGTCTTACGGCCACCGTAATCCGCAAGGTGCGGCTATCCATCCTGAGTCCGGCAAACTCTGGATTCATGAACATGGGCCGAAAGGCGGGGATGAGCTGAATATTCCGCTCGCGGGTAAAAATTATGGCTGGCCGAAAGCGAGCTATGGTATCCATTACTGGATGGTGCCGATACGCGATGAGCATGCCGGGCGTGGCTTTACCGAGCCGATCTACCACTGGACACCGTCCATCGCGCCTTCCGGCATGGCTTTTATCACGAAATCCACCTACCCCGATTGGGAAAACAGCCTGTTTATCGGCGCACTGGCCGGGCGTAAACTGGTACGGCTCGTGGTGGACGGGGAAACGGTTACCGCGGAGGAGCACTATCTGACTGATAAGGATTGGCGTATCCGCGATGTCGCCGAGGGGCCGGACGGTGCGCTTTACCTGCTCACCGATTCTGACGAAGGGAAGCTAGTGCTTGTTGTGCCTGAATAGACTAGCTATAGCAACTCAAGCGGTTAAATAATCGGCAAGCAACTCCGGGCTATCCTTTTTTTGCAGCAGATATTCGCGGTGATAGTTCACGGCTACATCAACCAGCACACCTTCCGGATATTCCGCCGCTAACTGCACTTCGGCAAATTGCGGGGTGCGGCCAATGCCTCCTTTTTCAACAATGACCTGTTCGGTTTTGCCAGCACGGCTCGAAAGCAGTTGCTGCACCTGCTCCTCACCCAGCTTCCGAAGGCGTTTTGCCCTTGCTTTTCGAAGTGCTTTCGGCACCTGCTTCTCCGCCGGGATTTTCGCCGCAGGGGTGCCTTCGCGCTCGGAATAGGGGAAGACATGCAGCCAAGTCAGCCCGGCTTCCTTAACTAATTGATAGGTGTTTTCAAACATCGCATCCGTCTCGGTCGGAAACCCGGTGATAATATCCGCGCCGAAGACCACGTCAGGCCGTTTTGCCCGCACCGCCTGTACAAAATCCAGCACCTGCTCGCGCGTATGGCGACGCTTCATGCGCTTGAGAATCATATTATCCCCCGCCTGCAGGCTTAGATGAATATGCGGCATCAGGCGCGGGTGCTCCGTAATCATCTCGAATAAATCCTCATCAATTTCCGCCACATCAATCGACGACAAGCGCAGCCGCGGCAGCTCCGGCACGAGCGCGAGGAAGCGTTTCACCATCTGCCCGAGTTTTGGCTTGCCGGGTAAATCCTCCCCATAGGAGGTCATATCCACTCCGGTCAGTACAATCTCCTTATACCCCTGCTCCACTAAGAGCCGACCCTGCTCCACCAGCTCACCGATCGGCACCGAGCGGGAATTCCCACGTCCGTAGGGGATAATACAAAAGGTGCAGCGATGGTTACAGCCATTTTGCACCTGCATGAATGCGCGCGCGCGGCCTTCAAACCCACTGACCAGATGCGAGGCCGTTTCTTTGACCGCCATGATGTCATTGACCTTGACCCGTTCATGCCCCGTTGCAAACTCACGATAGGATGCTGGTTGTAGCTTTTCTTCGTTGCCGAGCACCTGCTCGACCTCCTCCATCGCCGCAAACCGGTCCGGATCCACCTGCGCCGCACAGCCCGTAACGATGATCCGGCTTTCGGGATGCTCGCGCTTGTAGCGGCGGATAGACTGACGCGCCTGCCGCTCCGCCTCTTTCGTCACGGTGCAGGTATTGAACACCGCGACGTTCTCAAGACCCGAAGCGGCCAGATTGGCACGGATCACCTCCGCCTCATAGGCGTTAAGGCGGCAACCGAAATTAATCACATCCTGATTCAGCGCTTTTGACATAGGGCAGGGTATATAGCATAAACAAAGACATATCGCTAGGAGATTTGCACTATGCTGGAATGGCTGATTCTGATTCTTGTCAGTGTACTGGTGATCTGGCTCCATAACCGCGTGCTGATCGGCATTTCACGCAAGCAACACCCGATCCGCATGATCTGGATCATGATACTGCTGAGCTTGTCGCACTTTCTGCATGTTACACTGTTTGCCGTCGCGCTTTATGCTTCAGTGCATTGGCTGGAGCTGGGAACAATCATCAACTGCCCTTGTGACCGGTTTTATGATTTTCTGTATTTCTCCGCCTCGAACTATACCTCGCTCGGCTACGGCGAATATGCGGCAGCGGGTGGTATCCGTATGCTCGCCTCACTGGAAGGCTGATCGGGCTGATGATGATCGGCTGGTCCACAGCCTATGCCTTCTGGTGGATGCAGCGCCACTGGCTGCAGATGGAACAACAGGCCACATAAGACCGGCGAAAATACTTCAATCATCTTTAACTCGTCGCTTTCGCTCAGGATGATAGGAGCGAAGTTCTGATTATCCGCGCGCTGGTTTATAAGCCCCCCGCCAATAGGGTGATGTGCCACTATGCGATTCAGCGCTTCTCATAGATAGTAATACCCTCTTTGGCAGCTTGTAGTAAGGCGTTGGTAACAGCGTTTGCACTCACACTAAACAGGGGAACGCCATGCCAACGCCATATGCTGAGCTCCCCTTGGTCCAGATATGCTTCAATTCGATCGACACGGCGACGGTCATTATTATTTGCACGGATAAGCGTGTAGTCAAATTCGTTTCCCTTCTCATCCCTGATTTTCATGGGCACACGATCATAATCCAGCGGATAGGGAAACGCGTCCTTTAAGAGGTCTTCAACCGTATGCACCTGCGTTAACACTCTGAAATAAGCGCAACCTAGCCCTAGTATAACGGTCTGATACTGTGTCATGTTCATAAAAGGCGAGCCTTCACCGAAAATCGTTCCGCATGTATGGTGATCTCTCGTTAAGACGTCCGCCAGAGGGCCAATAGCACAGATCGAGTGTGTGGGATGCAGGCTGCGATACACACCGTCCTGCTTTCGAAAATACTCGGTCATATAGCCCGTTTCGGAGGGAGTCTGCTTTGCGTCAAACAATGGTTGCTGCTTGTATAGCTGTGTTGCGTCGTAGGCCTTACCTCCAAAAATGAAGGCTGGCATACATAAAGTTAGATTATTCGTTTTACAATAGGTGATTAATGCATCGGCTAGTTGTTCGGGGCTCTCATTGTACATAGGATACAGGTCATGCATCGAACTATGTAACATGATGACTTCCGTGCCAGATGGTAAACGGCTATCGAGATGTTCAATAAGCTGATCGGCCGTAAATTGACCATGGTATATTCGTCGCAGCGGAGCCAACCGTTTAACTGTTTTTCGGCTAAGGTGCTTTAGTTTGTTACGCGTATCTTGCGGTAATATGCGGCGAAGCGTTGCATATAATAGAGACTTTAGCTTCATGTCCATGCGGTATCCTCAGCGACCAATAAATGTCCTTCTTTCTTAGTGACAGCACGGCTTGAGAGAACAATCGTATTGCCGGGTAATGTGCCCTGTGGCAAGTAAAATAGGCCGAATTGAGGAACCCAATCACTCTGTGCATGATATACTTCTTCCCAGCTTCCATCTGGACGAAGTGCAACGAGATATGCCTTATTGTCTTTGACGGCAGGGCCGGGTTCCGGGGTGGTGCTTATGTATATGCCCCCCGCCTCATTATGCGAAATGTAATAGGCCGGACCATTTAATTCATAAAGCATTTCAGGCTCTTTAGGGCTCGTTTTATTCACCCTAACAATATATGGTCTTTGCAAAGGTGAATCCATTGCCCACACGATTTCATCCTTACGTATAATGAGATCAACAGCTCTGGTTCGCTGACCATAATTGCAAAAACGTTCTACGGTTGCAAAATCATCTTCTGTAAAATAGATAGTGGATTCAGCATTTTCATCACCACATGTTATCCAAATCCGCCCATGAATAAAAGGATCTGGCAATAGCCCGTGTATGTGACGAATTTCGCCGGGTTGGAACGTGTAAATGACACGAAAATCGGTGTAAGGTGGGTCACTTGCCAGTATTGCGACCGCGCGCCGCTCGGCATTATCGAAATATTCGCCATAAAATACGGTTCCCGCCGCGTTCACACAACTTCCTCGCATTAAAGGACAGGTTTTGGATGGTGTATTAATAGCAGTGGCCTGATCATTAGAAATCAGCCACCATTCGCCCTTACCTGTAACCACCATATAATATACATCACTGATCGTCTGCACATGGGCAATGCTGTGTTTGAGGATGCGGTCTAGCAAACGTATGTTACAAGGCCAGGCCATAGGTGGCCATGGTATGTGACCGACATTTTGATCCTGCTTACTACTTAAAGACAGTTCAAATAACCGGTTTTTACGAGAGCATAGAAGTGTCTCATCACGCACCGCATGGGCAATAGTATATCGGCTTAAAAGGTTGAACTCTAATTCTGCCATGCGGTACCTTCAGATTAGGTATTGAGGATATAATGGACGACAGTTTCAGTCTAGAAGTCAGAAGCCACTGCGTATTAGAGCAACGAATTTGTCTTTTGAGGTTGTTATTTATGTCAACTCTGATCGCGATTTCGTAAGTTTATTACGGATTAAGCTGCCAGCAGTTTAGTGGTCGAAGAGTGCATACCTGCCTCGGCGTTCCTCGTACTGTCATTCTGAGGCCTTCCTTCTTTGTCATGCTGAGCGAGCGTAGCGAGTCGAAGTATCTTTATATGACGGTTATCTCCACGAGATCCTTCGCTATCGCTCAGGATGACATGAGTGGCATTTTGGTTATTCGTCCCCTGTCCTTCGGCATCTTGGCGTAGATCTCGGTGATCGAAAATAGTGAAGGCCCCAGCCCGTATTAATACGAAACGAAAGAACTATACCTCTTCTGTCACATAAATCTCTGATCCCATTGCTTTGAACTTTTCGCTCATTTCGCGCATGCCGGCTTCGGCGTTATTGGCCTTATCAGTCAGAGGCATAGCCGAAGCATCTTTAGATCCTTCGCTTTCGCTCAGGATGACATGAGTGGCGTTTTGATTATTCGCGCGCTGCCCTTTGGCATATTGGCGCACATCTTCAGAAATGCGCATCGAGCAGAATTTCGGTCCGCACATCGAACAGAAATGCGCCACTTTTGCCCCTTCTGCCGGGAGGGTCTGGTCGTGGAATTCCATCGCGCGTTCAGGGTCGAGTGAGAGGTTAAACTGATCGCGCCAGCGGAAGGTAAAGCGCGCGCGGGAGAGGGCGTCATCGCGCAGTTGCGCCGCAGGATGGCCTTTTGCGAGGTCGGCTGCGTGCGCGGCGAGTTTGTAGGTTATGACGCCTTCTTTCACATCGTCGCGGTCGGGCAGGCCGAGATGCTCCTTCGGCGTGACGTAGCACAACATTGCCGTCCCATACCAACCGATTTGCGCTGCGCCAATGGCGCTTGTAATGTGGTCATAGCCGGGGGCGATGTCAGTCGTGAGTGGCCCAAGAGTGTAGAACGGCGCTTCGTAGCATTCCTTAAGCTGCTCTTCCATGTTCTCTTTAATCAGGTGCATTGGCACGTGACCCGGCCCTTCAATCATTACCTGCGCATCATGTTCCCATGCTTGCTTGGTTAGCTCGCCGAGTGTTCGCAGCTCGAGGAATTGAGCCTGATCGTTTGCATCCCGTAATGATCCAGGGCGGAGGCCGTCTCCTAGGCTGAATGTTACATCATAAGCCTTCATAATTTCGCAAATTGCATCAAAATGCTCGTAGAGAAAACTTTCCTTGTGATGCGCGATGCACCATTTCGCCATAATCGAGCCGCCACGCGAGACAATACCCGTCGTGCGGTTTTCGGTGAGGTGAATGAAGGGCAGACGCACTCCGGCATGGATGGTGAAGTAATCCACGCCCTGCTCCGCCTGTTCAATCAGCGTATCAAGGAAAATGTCGAGCGTTAAATCCTCTGCAACGCCACCGACTTTTTCGAGTGCCTGATAAATTGGGACGGTTCCGATAGGAACAGGGCTATTCCGGAGTATCCACTCGCGGGTGTTATGAATATTCTTTCCCGTTGAGAGATCCATCACCGTGTCCGCGCCCCAGCGCGTTGCCCAGACCATCTTGTCGACTTCTTCTCCGATGGAGGAGGTGACGGCGCTGTTACCGATATTCGCGTTGATTTTCACCAGAAAATTGCGGCCAATGATCATCGGCTCGGTCTCAGGGTGGTTGATATTATTAGGAATCACCGCGCGTCCTGCCGCGACCTCCTGCCGGACAAATTCGGGAGTGCATTCCTCCGGAATATTCACACCGGGAATCCCTCCTCCCCAGCCTTTGGAGCCGAATGTTTCGGGTACGTTACTAGCTGATGGCGACTTTTGAAACCGCGCTTCATTCTCTTTGTACAATTCGCGCCCCACATTTTCGCGAATAGCGATATATTCCATCTCCGGAGTAATAATACCCTGCCGGGCATAATGCATCTGGCTGACATTCTTACCTTTTTTAGCCCTCAACTTGAGTTTGGGAATGTTCGGGAAGATTTCCGCCATCGACTGGTCATTAAAATCCTGAAACCCGTTATCCTCCGGTTTGATATCGCGGCCAATATATTCCTCTACATCGCCACGGTCTTTTATCCAGTTTTCGCGCAATTTTGGCAGTCCGGAGCGTATATCTATGGTTTTTGACTCATCACTGTATATACCGGACGTGTCATAAACCGGTACGGGAGGTTCATTTGCCGATTTGTCCAGACTAATCTCTCGTTGCGCCACCTGCAGGTTTGGATAGATCGTACCGTTAACATAAATCTTTTTTGATGCGGGAAAGGCCCCTGTGGTGACGCGGTAATTGTCATCTAAGATGTTGGAAATATTTGCAGAAGAGGTTGCCGTTTTTTGGCTCATAATACTATCCTTTTATGTCGTCGGTTTGGCGAGGCCATACCATACCCATTTTAGTACGGATTATCAACTTCTTTCGACTGAAAGCGAGGCTTGCAACTTGAGCCCAACGGGGATAAATTGGCTGTTATGGTATTGTTCAAAAAACAAGAAACGCCCATGGCCGGTAACGAGCCAGAAGGGGTTGATTACGCCGGATTCTGGAACAAATACGCGGAAGACTGGCAACCCGCTGCCGAGGACGAACACTTTATCGGCGATGAGTGGAAAGGCATCCATGCAGGTGCAGCCCTGTCGCTCGGGGAATATAACCAGCTGATTGAAAAGAGTTTTATTGCACCCTACATCACGAAGGATGATAGCGTGATCGAGCTGGGTGTAGGCGGTGGTAAAACCGCCGGTATGCTGCTCAATCACTGCAACAAGCTCACCTGTATTGATGTAGCCACCTCCATGCTGGAGGCTACGGCCAGGCGGCATAAAGGCGAGCCGATTCGCTGTGTACAGATTGATGGCCTATCACTTGCCCCGCTGCCCGATGCCTCGGCAGACGTGTTTTTCAGCTATGATGCGCTCGTTCATATCGAGCCGCGCGATATTTTTAACTATCTGACGCAGATTCCTCGATTATTGAGGGGAAAACGGCGCTGTATCTTTCATACCAGCAATATGCTTTCCGAGCGCGGGTTTCAAAAATTCCTGCTGGAATATAAGGATAATTTGCTGGGAAAACGCAGCGGCGGTGCGTTTTCGGTTATGACCGACAGCCTGATGGAGAAATTCCTGACCCATCTGGGCTATCAGATTGATAAAAAAGATACCACCACCGTGCCGCGCGATGCGGTCTGGATTTGTACGGCACCCGAGCAGGTCGTGCTATGAATGAACGGCTGTTAGACAGAGCCAAGCTGGACCGCTGGGTGGAGGAGGAAAAGCTCTCACCCAATCAGGCCGACGCACTCTGGCGTGATTTAAAGGGCCACGAACCCTTTGCCAAGGGCAAGCCAAGCGTCGAATTTCTTCTCACTGTGTTATGTTTAGCGTCGATGGGACTATCACTCTACGTTATGGCGGCTTTATTTCTCGGCTGATATTGCACCGCAGAGGTGAGTGGCGCATACTATCAGCATGCAACGCTCGTTTACATCGCACATGAAGATGATTGGCCGCAGCCTGTGGCGCGCCGGGCGCTATAGTTTTATCGACCATGACGGTATTGAACATGCCGGTTACCTTGCTTTTCTGGGGCTGCTCTCGCTGTTTCCGTTTCTCGTGATTTTTGTCACGATTGCAGGCTGGTTGGGGCAAATGGACGTACCGGTGGAATTTATGAGCCAATTCTCCACGTTATTGCCGGGACGCGTGCTGGAAACCGTTGCGCCGCGACTGGAGGAAATCGCCTCCGGCCCGCCGGAAGGATTACTGACGGTTTCTGTCATCGGGATTATCTGGACGGCATCTTCTACGGTAGAGGGGTCGCGTACCATACTCAACCGCGCCTACCGCGTCAGCACCCCGCCTTCTTATATCTGGCGGAGATTGATGAGTGTAGCGCAGTTTTTCGTGTTTACGCTCGCGATTATCGTGGCCATGACCCTGCTTATATTCGCACCGATCGCATGGGACTGGGTCAATAGCTTCCTCGGATTGGACGATGAACTGCGTGCGCATCTGCTATATTTTAAATACGGGATTTCCGGCGTGCTGCTTTTTCTCGTCGTCGCCAGCAGCTATTATTACATTCCCAATATTAAACAACGTATCGGCCTTGTGGTGCCGGGAACAATCGTGGTGATTATCCTCTGGGTGATCATGGCAGAATTATTCCGCTATTATATAAATAAGTTCGAGATGGTGAATTTGATCTATGGCTCGCTGGGAGGGATCATCGCGACGCTGGTATTCTTCTATATCATCGCCTTTATCTATATTTTCGGTGCGGAATTTAACTATTTTTACGAGCGCGCACGCGGCAAGCGCTTTGAAGAAAAAGAAAGCGCGGTCGGCTGATGGTGTTTTCATGGCTCAAGCTGCATTACCTCGCCGCCATGCAGGACCGCCTGATTTTCCAGCCTTCACACCGACAGATCATGGAGCTACAGGAGCCGGAACGCTATGGCTTGCGCAACACGGAGAGCATAACCCTGACCACCGAGGACGGCGTGAGGCTTCATGGCTGGCTGCACCTGCGGCAGGAAGCGCCGATCGTCATCGTCTATCATGGCAATAAAGGGCATTACGGTGATGTCGGAAAACCGAAGCGCGACCAGCAATATGACCGGGCTTATCGTATAATGCTGCTGCAGGCGCTGCAGGAAGCGGGATATTCGTTTCTTGCCATGACGATGCGTGGCTACGGCGCTTCGGATCGCATCCGGCCATCGGAAGCAGGCTTCATGGAAGATACCAGGTCGGTAGCGCAATTCCTACACGCGCATGAAACCGTCCCCCTCCCCGATCGCTGGATTATCCTTGGTGAATCACTCGGCGCTTCAGTTGCGATGATTATGGCGGATCAGCTCACGAAAAACGCGATGCCGCCCGCCATGGTCGTTTCCATCGCTGCGTTTCATTCCATACTGGCGAAAGTGCGCGACCAGCATCCTGATCTCGCGGAAGAAAAAGTGCTCAACAAACTGCGCCACCGCTTCCACACAGCCGAGCACATGCGAAAGCTCTCGCGTAAAACGCTGATCTTGCTGCTTGCACCGGAGCTGGATGACGTCACGCCAAAGCACCACAGCGAGCGCCTTGCCGAGATAGCAGAAGAAGCCGGGCTGAACTACCGCTATATCGAACTGCAGGAGGCGGGCCATATCACCTGGCGACCGGACGATATCGTCGCGGCAATCAACGGACATAAACCGTTCTGAACTAAGGCGAACTGTCAAGATAAAACCCGATATAATACGGCTATCACCCCGGCTTTCGTTTCAGATTGGTACATGTTTACACGGTGCAAAGCGGGTGTGCCTCCAAAAAAAGACTATCCGCTCAGGTTGAACAATTACCCTTCCGGCAACTCCCGATCAAACCCCCTATCCTGCCTGTTGCTGCGCTCATGCGCCATAGCGCTTTTACCTCAAATTTGAATTAATTTTTCGCGAGTTTACACTCAAAATCACATTGTATTACAGGGATTTATTTGCTTCCCGCTCACCGCATGCGTGCTATTATGGAAAGCAGGGAGTGAGATAAGTTAGAGGGGGAAGCGCTATGAGTATCATCTATAATCATCCACAATACGAGCATGCTAATTCCGGCAATGTAAATTACGACATTCAGAGTTATAATAAAGCGGTTGATGCATTGTTCAACGGACGCAAATGGTCTGAAAGCTACAGCGATATTGACGTCAAAGGCGGGGTGACGCATATCACCTATGCCTTAAATGCTTCTGTTCAGAATAATAACAACGAGCGGCATGGGGCAGAGGATATACGCGACCTATCCTTCGCACAGCAGCAGGCTATGCAGCAGGTTTTCGCCGAGTTTGAAGCGGTTGCCAATGTGCGCTTCACGCTCGACAGCAACCCCAATGATGCTGCGATCAAATATTTTCTCGCAGACTTACCGAGTGGCATAGCAGGTTGGGCCTGGTATCCTGGTACACGCGGTTCGGACGTGCTGATTGATGAGCGCTATGCGAGCGATACCGACGTAGGTGGCTACGGCTTCCGGCTAATGATGCAAGAAACCGGGCACGCGATGGGCCTGACTCACCCGGAAGATAACGGACGCGCAAGCGGCTATAGCACCGATAATACGATCATGTCCTATAACAGCGGTGTGCATTCCTCACGTTATGAGCCGGATGCACCGCACGGATTACAGATTTTCGATATTGCGGCCATGCAATCGATCTATGGTGCCAATCACAGCTTTAATGCAGATAATACGGGCTATCTGCTCACCGGCGAACAGCTGGTACGTACTATCTGGGATGGCGCAGGCTACGATACTTATAATGCCGAAAATGCAACCTTGGACGCATTGATTGATCTCCGCGAGGGCGTGAATCATGTAACCAAAATCGGCAATACTACGCTGTGGACGGCCTTTGGAGCCAACATCGAGAGCGCATTTGGCGGATACGGACGCGATACACTCTTCGGCAACACGCTGGATAACTGGATGAAAGGCGGTGTCGGCGATGATACGCTCACCGGGGGCGCAGGCAACGACATTCTCGATGGGGGAGAAGGGGTCGATACCTATATTGCCTTTAGCGGCGAAGGCCATGATGTAATTTATGATAAGGGCTATAATGGGCTATGGATCAACAATACGCTGGTACAGGGCGACGCAGGCGGGGGTAGTTTGCAGCTGGGGGATCAGCTTTTCAGCTTCGCCTGGCAGGAAAGCGATCTGCTTATCACGCTGAGCGGTAATAGCAACGATAGCTGGACGCTGAAAAACTTCGAATCGGGTGATTTCGGTATTCAGTTTAGCACACCGATCGTGACTGCGCCTGTCACCCCGACTGAGGGGGGCGAGACCGTGCAGGTGGTTACTACAGGCAATGAAGGGGGAAACAATAATGCCGGCGAGAATACCGGCAATAACGTAACGAATCAGACCGCAGGCGCAGTAGAAGGAAACGACCAGGGCGATAACGGCAGCGGCGATGAAGGCGAAGCCGCACCGGTTACTCAGGTGCAGGGTACCGGGCGTTCCGATCAGCTCGAAGGCTCTTCGGGCAATGACGCGATCGAAGCCGCCGATGGTAACGATCAGGTCAAAGGTTTCAAAGGCAATGACACGCTAACCGGCGGTGATGGCAATGACCGCATGTATGGCGGCAAGGGCGATGATGTGCTGTACGGCGGCGAAGACCGTGACCGGCTCTATGGCGATGACGGCAACGATACCCTTTATGGCGGCGGCAGCCACGATCGGCTTTACGGCGGTAGCGGCAGCGATACCTTCGTGTTTACGGGCACCGGGCGCGAACGGGATATGGTGCGTGATTACGAGCATGGCATTGATCTGATTGATCTATCCGCTTACGGCTTCAGCGATGTGAGCGAATTAACGCTGAAAGATCGTGGCAGCTATACACAGCTTGAAATCGGCGATCATGATATCAGGCTGTATAACGTCGATGCTGACCAACTCACCAACAGCGATTTCATTTTCTAAGGCATAAGTCAGCATGGCACCCCTGTCTAAAAGGGGCGCCATTTTCATTTGTACTACGCTTCCTGTTCCAGGAAATGCTTCGCATCGAGTGCGGCCATGCAGCCCATACCTGCCGCTGTAACGGCCTGACGATAGACTTTATCACGTACATCACCTGCCGCAAATACGCCGGGAATATTAGTTTTCGTGCTGCCTGCTTCGGCTATCAAATAGCCCTCATGGTCAAAATCCAGCCCGGAATCGCGCAGGAAGTCCGTATTCGGCTTATGGCCAATCGCAATGAAAACGCCCTCGAGCGGAATCTCCGTTTTTTCGTTAGTTTTATTATTGAACACGCGCACACCCGTCACACCGAGCGGGTCTTCGGTTCCCAGCACCTCATCCAGCTCCGTATCCCACAGAATGGTGACGTTTTCTTTCTTAAATAAACGCTCCTGCATGATCTGCTCGGCTCGGAGCGTATCACGCCGGTGAATCAGCGTCACCTTATTGCATATATCGGAAAGGAAGAGCGCCTCCTCTACAGCGGTATTGCCGCCGCCGACGACGAGCGCATCCTTGCCTTTATAGAAAAAACCATCGCAGGTTGCACAGGCAGATACACCGAAGCCCTGAAATTTTTGCTCTGACTCCATCCCGAGCCATTTAGCGTCGGCACCTGTAGCCAGAATCACACTATCTGCGGTATAAATGTCACCCGTATCCCCCTTCAACGTAAAGGGGCGCTTGGAGAAATCGACCTCCATGATCGTGTCATGGATGATTTTGGTACCGACATTTTCCGCCTGTTTTTCCATTTGTTCCATCAGCCAAGGCCCTTGCACCGGGTCGGCAAAGCCGGGGTAATTCTCCACATCGAGCGTGATGGTCAACTGCCCGCCCGGTTGCGTACCATGCACCATGATCGGCTCCTGATTGGCGCGGGCGGCATAAATCGCTGCGCTGCATCCGGCTGAACCGGATCCGATGATTAATACTTTAGTGTGATATTCCGCCATAATGTCATCTTCCTTACTATCGTGATGCTGTGTAGAGTATATATCTATTAATGCGCCGGATAAAAGGGGTATAGTTACATTTTCGTGCAAATGGCACGACTTGCTGTTTCACTGAGCCTGTGTTAAGCCTGAAGCGTGCAGAAAAAACTAGGTAAATACTGGCCGCACTTTGCGATATTAGGGTTTATTATTGCCGGGATTGTATCCCCCGGTCAGGTGGTGGAATCGGTCGAAACGATTTCGCAGCATTTTTTACACCAGTTTAACTGGTTTATCCTGCTCTGCTCAACCTGCTGTATCATCTTCTGCCTGTTTTTGGCATTCAGCAGTTTCGGGCATATGAAGCTTGGCAAGCCACATGAGCAACCGCAATATAGCACGTTATCTTGGCTGGCCATGCTGTTTGCCGCGGGTATGGGTGCGGGTTTGGTATTTTTCGGGGTAGCCGAACCACTATTTCATTACCATCAGCCGCCGCCTAATGCGCTCTATCCGCCGGATTCGATTGCGGCTGCGAAGCAGGCAATGGTACTTACCAACCTGCACTGGGGTATTCATGCCTGGTCGGTCTATTGTATCTGCGGGCTGGTGATCGCCTATTTCGCGTTTTGTAAAGACCGACCCCTGCTGCCCAGTAGTGCGCTGGAACACTGGCTGATGCGGAAGCGGGTCATACCGGGGTTGACGTCGACCGTAAACGGCGTTGCCTTACTTGCCGTGATCTTCGGCGTTGTTGCTTCGGTCGGAAACGGCATTATCAACATTGAAAGCGGGCTGGAAACCTGGCTGAACTCGGAATACCGCAACCGGTACAGCTACGTCCTCATCATCACCGTGCTCGCGATGTGCTATTTGATCTCCGCCTCTACGAGTATCGGCAAGGGAATTAAAGTACTCAGCGATATCAATATGATCCTTTGTATTATCCTGATGCTGTTCGTGCTGTTTGCCGGGCCAACCGCTTTTTCCATTAAAACCGTCATGGCCAGTATGGGCGACTATATCACGCAGATCGTGCCGCTTTCCTTTAATGTACGCCATTACAGTAATTCCGAAGCATGGACGGAAAGCTGGACCCTGACCTACTTCCTCTGGTGGGTTGCGTGGAGCCCGTTTGTCGGTATTTTCATAGCGCGTATCAGCCGGGGCCGCACGATTCGGCAATTCGTACTGGGCGTGATATTGGTGCCGACTACGTTTTCCATCGTCTGGTTCTCGGTGTTTGGCGGTAGCGCCATATTCATGGAGCTGAATCAGGGTATCCGCCTTTCCGAACTGGCGGTAGAAGACCCGCAGGCGGCAACTTATGCCTTTCTGGAATATTTACCGTTTGTCGAATTAACGCAGCTGATTGCCATTTTGCTCATGGTTATTTTCCTTATCACCAGTGCCGATTCGGGGAGTTATGTGCTCGGTATGTTTTCCAGCGAAGGTAAGGCGACTCCTCCGGTTTCGCAGCGGCTGTTCTGGGGTGTAGTGATTGCCCTCATCGCACTCGGCGCCTCTTTAACCGGCAAAGGCATCGCGATAACGAAAACGCTGGTGGTGTTTGGGTCCATCCCGTTTCTGTTTATTCTGATTACGCAGGTCTTTGCGCTTTATGTCTCGCTTCGGGAGGAGCAGAAAATTCAATTCGCTATTACCAAGGCGGGGCTGCATGCGTCCTATCATCATCAAAAAGAGCTGGACGGCAACGAGCCGATGATTATCGGAAAAGAAGAGGTGGCACAGTATAAAAAAGAAGGGGACGAAACGCCCCCTTCCTCATCATCGTAACGGATGAATGAGCCTTACAGATTAGCTGCATTCTTCTCGAGGTATTGCGACACACCTTCCTGATCCGGCTTCATACCTTCCTTTCCGCGATCCCAGCCGGCGGGGCATACTTCGCCGTGCTCTTCGTGGTAGGCGAGCGCATCAACCATGCGGAGTGCTTCATCAATGCTGCGGCCCAGAGGGAGATCGTTGATGATTTCGTGACGCACTTTAAATTCCTTATCGATCAGGAAAGTACCGCGGAACGAGACTGATTCATTCAGTAGCACATCGTAATCGCGTGAAATCTGCTTTGTGATATCGGCGACCATCGGGAATTGTACATCTCCGATACCGCCCTTATTGACCGGGGTTTGCTTCCACGCATAGTGGGAGAAGTGCGAATCGACCGACACGGAAATCACTTCGCAGTTACGGCTTTTAAATTCATTCAGCTTGTTATTGAATGCAATAATTTCCGATGGGCACACAAAGGTAAAGTCCAAGGGATAGAAAAACAGAATACCTACTTTGCCTTTAAGGTATTCCTTTAAGTTGAATTCCTCGTTAAACGAGTTATCCGGCATCACAGCGGTTGCCACAAAATTCGGGGCTTCTTTTCCGACGAGTACAGACATGATTACTTCCTTTTTAGTCAGGTTAACATAGTATTTTTCTAGTGTTCGTAGAGATAATCACATTTGGTACTATTTTAAAGGGCTAATCGAACCATTTCTTGATTTTCGTGGCTATCTCCTCTGCCGGATTTAAGGGCTGGCGGGTTTTTCCTGCGCTAATAACGCGCTTCATGTCCGCGACCGTATCCTCCGCAAAAGGCATGACATAGCCTGCCTTGGCCAATGCCTGTTGAAAGCGCTCGTGCTTGGGCGGCGCATAACCTGAAGGAGAATACACAAAGACCGGCTTGCCAGTGCCGCACGCTTCAGAAAGCATGGAAATCGTATCCCCGGTAACGACAATGGCATCACTCGCCGCTAAAAATGCATAATATGGATTCGCCTTCGTCTCATCCGGATGGTAAAAAACATGATTGCCCGCATGCCACTGCAACTGCTCTTTGATCACCTCGACCGCTTTTTTCGGCGTACGGCGGCTGGTGCTGACCAGCAATTTTCCCCCGGTCTCGCTGACCAGCAGAGAGGCGGTCTGAATGAGTTCACGCGCATGCAAGAGTTTGAAGCTGGAGCGCTTGGTATCACCGCCAATCAATAAGGTCACCACGGGGTGGTTGAGGGTGCCGAGCTGGTCCGCATGATCTTTTTTCGCCTGCCGTAATCGCTTCGCCGTAACGCGATGCGGTGCGCCTAAAACGCGCTGAATATTCTCCAGACCTGCCTGTTTCTCACCCAGCCGGTCATGTGTCGGCACGGCAATCATGTCATAGGGTTCAACAGGAGCGCTGGGCCACATGATCTGCGCGATGCGGCAATTGGGAAGGCCATTTGCATCTTTCCCGGCCTTGTATTTGATGTAGCGTGCAACCGGTGCGGTTTTACGTCCGCAGGCGATTACCAGCTCCGGCCAGGGAGGAGCGAGCGCATCGCCCAGCTTGGGGTGCAGGCCAAGTGCTTCCTGCCCGAACGCGGGAAATTTCATCCAGTTCGGCGTACGTACGAATAACGTGTAGACGAGCTTTTTAGTATCATAGTTCCAGCCCAGTTGATCCGCGACGCCAAGCGCCTGATTCTGGTGGCCTTTTGCGCTGTCGAGTAACACCCAAATCGTGGGAGAAGAATGCTTTGCCATATGCTATACCATAAGCGAAAGCGAGGTGAGTGCCAGTGAAAAGTCATGAAAAATTTAGCCTATGGCAGCGGCGCCACTTGCAGCTGCTGGAAATGCGGAGAACGGATCATCCTCACGCTCTTTGTCTTTATCCGGCTCGGGCATGGCTTTGCCGCCAGCGGTTGGCATAAGAGGCTGCGAGTGGTCTGCCTTGGCATAACTTAAAGTCACCCCAAATCCGCCTACGGTTTTCATCGCCTCAATGGCTGCATACAGATCGTTATCGTTCACTCCCTGCAAAGACGGCGGAATCGTAATAGCTGGCGAGCTGTAGCTTGCCGTATTGCCTGCTTCAGTTACCTGCGGTGTTTCAGGCGGCGCGAGACTGCCCAGATCGGCTATGCCTGCAGCTGCTCCCGGCGGTGGTGGTGGCGGTGGTGCACTGTCTGCTATAGATGCATCCCCTGATTCTTTCACTGGCTGATGCGCAGCAACTGTAGCCTCAAATTCCGGAGCCAGACCTTGCGGAGAAACCTTCACATCAAATAGCTGGTTATCCGGCTGCCCCGGCTCTTCGATGGCACCGCTTTCGACCAGTTCGCGCTCTGTTTCTTGAGCTTCCTCTATGTCTGACGTGAATTCATCACCATCCGCCATCGAAATATTTAGCTCTTGCTCCTCCTCCGTTCCATCAGTCACGCTGATAGCTTGTTCGGGTCCGCTCGGGTCTTTTGTCCCCTCCTGATCCGTCTCACCGCCCTCGTCAGTAGAATCACCCGGAACGGCGGTGGGTGCAACCGCTTCTTGCCCAAAAGGCATCGGAGGTTCTTGATCAAACGTCATTTTGATACCTATTTCCGGTTCAAAAGACATCTCGGTCGCAGGAGTATGACGATCCAGCACTTCGTAGTAGTGCGCCATATCCTGATTAGCATTGGCAACGGTAATACCGGTCTGCTCCTGGAAAGTTTTAAGTTGTTCAGGGCTCAACGCACCGATATCCAGCCGCTGCCCGTCTATCGTCACCGTTGCATGATCGGCAGTAACGATATTACCCGATAAAGGACTTTTACTATTGTCCTTATCTATAATACTCATAGCAACACCATTCATAATGGTGTAACTACCATCTTCTTCAATGAAGAGGGAAACGTTGCCTTTCGCTTGGCTAGCCCACTCCTCAAAATTGGTTTCGTAGCTTTTACCACCTTCCACCATCGTTAACGCGGTTTCAGCCAGATTTTCGTTTACGTCAAAATTAATAAATCCGCCCGAGTCCTCTTTATTTATTGAAGCGCCTTTCGCTTCTAATTCCTCTACTACACATTGATTATATTCATTCATGTCGCATGAGGTTACCAGAGAATAGCTGGCATCTATACCAATCTGCACCGCCGTATTGTTATATTGCTCAATATCAACATTTGTCAGATCAATAGTCGGCAACTCAAGACCGCCTTGCGCGTTGATTTTTGCAATATCCAAATCATCCGGAGTGTTGATGACCACTGCCCCCTTATGCAGTTCTTCATGGGTAATGGTGACGGGTGCAGCCTCAAAGCGCCCCGTTTCCTCGTTGAAATGAATCTGAGCGGTTTTTTCGGTGGCAATATCCATCAGGTCGAACTGGCCATTATTCGCCATCTCGGCGCGTTCGTCCATTTGCTCCTCCAGCCACATATCCTGATGACGCATTCTTCGTTCTTTTTCATAGGCCTCAGCAGCATCTGACATTTCGATAAAATAGCGTTCCTGATTCGCATAAAATTCCAGCACTTGCGCGGATAAGGTTGAGTTACCTTGTAGTCCAAGCATTTCCTGAGCATATTCATGATCAATCTCTTGACGAAGTTTGTCCGCCTCCGCTTGTCTGCGAGATTCGGTTGTGAGTGCAATATCGTCGACCAAAAGATCCTCCCGGTAGCTTGCAAACTGGTCGGAAATGTGTAGTTTGCGTTAACTTGCTTTCAGTATACCAAAAAAGTTTTAAGAAAAGGTTAAGCGAGCGGGTTTTATACGAATTTTAGCGAAATTAAGAGCATTATGAGCTGGCTTAAAAAACTCACGTCCGGCCTGTCGAAAAGCTCTAAGCAGCTTTCAGAGGGCATTTCCGGCATTTTCACCAAGCGTAAGCTGGATGATGACATGCTCGAAGAGCTGGAGGATCTGCTGATTCAGGCCGATCTCGGCGTTGCGACCGCTGCCGAGGTGACAACCGCGCTGGCGAAAGAGAAATTCGACAAGGAAGTCAGCGAGTTAGAAGTTAAAGAGGCGCTCGCGGAAACAATAGCAGAGAAATTACGTCCGGTGGCGAAGCCGCTTCCTGAAACCAACGAGCACACGCCCTATATTTTCCTGATGGTCGGCGTCAACGGCAACGGCAAAACCACGACGATCGGCAAGCTGGCCCAGCGCTATAGCAAGCAGGGTAAGTCCGTGATGCTCGCCGCCTGCGATACGTTCCGCGCCGCCGCTGTCGAGCAATTACAGGTATGGGGAGAGCGCGTCGGCTGCGAGGTAGTCACCGGCCCTGCGCAATCCGACCCGGCGAGCGTCGCCTATCAGGCGGTGGAAAAAGCGCGTGCGCACGGCGTGGACGTACTCTTTATCGATACGGCGGGTCGTCTACAGACCAAGACGCACCTGATGGAAGAGCTGGCTAAAATCAAGCGGGTAATTCAAAAGCTGGATGCATCTGCGCCGCATCAGACCGTGCTCGTACTTGATGCCACCACCGGACAGAATGCGCATTCGCAGGTCAAAGCCTTTGAGGCGGCGAGCGGAGTCGACGGACTGATCGTCACCAAGCTGGACGGTACCGCCAAGGGCGGCGTTGTGGTTGCGCTGGCGGAAAGCTTTAAAAAGCCAATTGTTTCGATCGGTGTCGGTGAAGGCATCCACGATCTGCAACCGTTCGACCCGCAGGATTTTGCGCGTAGTCTCGTAGGGCTATCCTCTGCAAATGAAGGGAGCGATTAGCGGCTCTCTCCAACTTTTGGTACTGTCAGCAATATCAACATCCCGAGCACCAGAAGTACGATCAAAGAGCTCATCCCGATACGCTGACTACCGGAGAGATGCGTGATCCAGCCGACCAGAAGCGGCCCCAAAAATGAAGTTGCCTTTCCGGACAACGTAAACAACCCAAACATCTGCGCGCGCAAGTGCTCCGGCACCGTCTTGCTCATGTAAGCACGGCTCGAGGCCTGAATCGGCCCGACAAACAGCCCAAGCACCGCACCCGCAATCCAGAAGTGCTTTACCTCCTGCACCGTAAGCAACGCAATACACGCAAGAATCAGGCCGGTCAGGCTGACTAGAATCGTGCGCTTACTGCCGAGATAATGATCTATCCATGCGAAGACGGCCGCACCAACACCGGCGGTGACATTCAGCGTGATACCAAAGAGCAGGATTTGCTGAGTATTCATGCCAAACGCTCCGGCAGCAAAGACCCCGCCCATAGCGAAAATGGCAGCCAGCGCATCAATATACAGCATATGCGCGATCAGGAAACGCACGAGATCTTTATATTCACGAATATGCGCAAGCGAGTCGCGCAGTTGCGCCAGACCCCGCCCCAGCGCTTTGCGGAAGGGTATTTTAGTCGCTTCCGCGTCCGGAGTTAACCAAAGCATAGGCAAGGAAAACACGATAAGCCATACTGCAGTAAACAAGCACGCTACGCGCACATGCTCGCCGGTTTCCTCATTCAGAGATAACCACGGATTCGGGCCAAGCAGGGCAAACCATAATAAGCCCAGACAGGCAAGACCACCGACATAACCAAGCGCCCAGCCCCAGCCGGACCATAACCCCTGCCGCTCTTGCGGTACAAGCCCGGGTAGCATAGCATTATAGAAAGTGAGGGCAAACTGCGATGCAAGCGTTCCAAGCGCTACCAGCAAGACCGCCGACAGCATATAGCTCTCTTCCGGCTGAATAAACCAGAGGGCAGCCGTTGCCAGTGCGCATAAGAGAGTGAAGCTGGCCACCCACGGTTTTAATCGCGCTTTTTGATCGGCCACTGCCCCAAGAAACGGCGCCATCAGCGCGATCACTATACCGGCAATACCAATGGCATTACCCCAATAGAGCGTCCCCTGATCGGGATTTTGTGCTACCATCGCAGTAAAATAAGCGGCGAAAATAAAAGTCTGGATAATGGTGCCAAAGGCGCTATGCGCCCAGTCATACAAGGCCCATGCCCACATACCGGAACGGGGGGTCTGTTTCTGCATACGCGCATCATAATAGCAAAAAATAGGCGCGTCTGTAGTTTTATCGGGAGAAGCTAGTTAAGATATTCATTCTGCAGGACGGCATAGGCATTAATTTGTTTCATCTCGAACAGATCATTGTCTATTACGCCTCTAACGGTAACACTATCGCCTATTTCCACAGGATTAAATGCATTCTCACGCAGTGGGTTCACTGCCATACCTTCGGTAGCAACCAAGATGCCGCCTTCATCACCATATTTCAGCAAAAATCCTTCCGTGCCGTTTATAGAGGCTACTTCTCCGCTTAACACGATGTAATCCCCCTCCTCTTTCGTACTTAACCTTTCAGGCATGACTACATCCCGCACGGAGGAATATAACACTTCCCCGTTTGCCCGAGTAATCGCATAGGCATCGACGATTTTCTGGTCCATCCAGTTTTCATCAACCCGCCCGCTGACACTAACGCGTTCTCCGACAACCAGCCTGTCGGTGGCGGTCGGTTCATACAGGCGCTTAAATGGGCTATCCGTTTGTACGGTCACGACATTGCCGCCATAATTCAGGGTAAACGTATTCTCGGTGTAATCTATTGTACGAATCATACCCGTCATAACGACCTGCCGATGTTCCGGTATTTCCTGAATTGATTCTTTGGAGAAAAGCGTGGTTTGTGAAAATGCCTGCTCCGATACAATCCAGACAGGAAACGCAATGACAACAACAAGTAATAATCTTCTCATAAGAATGAAGGTAGTAAATACGGTATCAGATCACTATCTGCAAAAAGAAGAAAAGCATAAAGAAGCCATAAAAGCCGTTACGTATTAGTTCTTCTCTTCGATTCCGTCTTCCGCTTTGTCTTTTAACCAGCTCATAAACGTCAGCACGATAAAAGTAACCGCCGTTAAAATAATTGCATGCCAGTAGAGCGCAAAGCCGCAACGGAAATACGTGTTAAGATTTGAAACGGCTCAAGTTCGGAGCTCATGAGCCACTTACGCGATGAATGGTATCAATTAATTCGTTGATCTGAAATGGTTTGCTTAAAAACGCATCAGCACCACGCTCTTTCGCCTTATCCCGGTATTTATGCTCTTTGCGAACGGTGAGAATGATGACATTTGAAGCATGGTTGGATAATGTTTTTCGTATATCCGGCAAGACATCTAACCCATCACGATCCGGTAGGCCTAAATCCAGTATTACAATATCGGGCTCATGCTGTTGGCATAGAGCCAGCCCATCATTCGCATTAGCTGCCTCCAACACATCGGCGCCTTTAGCTTCCAGCATAATCTTGATAAATGACCGGATGGACTCCGTATCATCAATAGTGACGATTGTTTTACCTCTGAATTCCATAGTCATGCCGCGTAATTTATCTGAATTTGCCGTTGCTTCGGTATATAAATTGAAAATACGGCGCCTCCTTCCGGATGGTTACGCACAGTAATATCACCACCATGCGCTTCCATGATTGCTTTACAGATTGATAAGCCAAGCCCGGTACCTGCGACCGTACCATCACTGGATTTTAACCGCTCATATTTATCAAATATACTTTCAAATTTTTCTTCAGGCACTCCAGGTCCCGTATCACGAATTTCTAAACGGTAATGGCCATCAAGCTTATTTAAAGTAATAAAAATATCACTACCTAACGGCGTATATTTAGCTGCGTTATCCAGTAGGTTCTGCAACGTTTGTTCAAATAGCAATTCATCGCAAAAAAATTCAACCGGCATCTCAGGCATGTCAACGTTAACTGTATGCTGTCGTAACCTGCTTTGCATGCGCTTGACGACTCTTCTTATAATGTTATCTATTTGATGCCAGTCTTGTTTAATATTTACTGCACCTGATTCCAAGCGGGTCATGTCCAGAATATTCGTAATGAAATTTTCCAGTCTTTCCGCTTCGTCCAGCGCTGTTTGCGTAAGGCTGAGCTTATGCTCATCGCTCAATATATCATACATCTGATGATAAGTGCTCAGCCCACCGATGATGGAAACCAAAGGCGTTTTCAAATCATGAGAAACGGAGGAAAGCAGCATTGTACGTAATTTTTCCCGTTCCTCACGGATGCGTGCCTGCTCCGTTTCGTCCGAGAGTTTCTTATTTTCTATACCGGTGGCAATAATATCGGCCAAAGCTGCACTGAAACGCCCAAAACCAGGGTCCAGCTTGATTCCCGCTTGCTTTTTGAATACGATAACCCCGTGGTGACGTGTCACACTAAGCAACGGTTCAAATCGGCATTTACTGCTTAATCGCTTCAACGTTCCGATACCAACGGGTAATTGTTGTTCAAGACTAAATTTCAGCGCTGCACGATCCTCTTCATCAAACTCCAGAGAATCTTGATAATGTACAATATCGCCGTTATCTTTTAAAAAGACAGCTACCTTCATATTAAGATCTGCTTCGAGCTTATCAACTAACTCGTATAACATACGATCCATACTTTTATATTCGGTAATAATTTCACTAACGGCAAGCAGTGCCTCATTCCGTTTCTGGCGTTGCTTTTGATGCATTAGGAATTGCCGTGAATAGCCTGCCGCGACTGCTATTAGGGCAGACGAAACAATAAAAATTGTCAGATTCTTTGCCTCCTCAGCGCCCCAGATACTTTCGGGATTCTGCCGCTGCATAATAGCATATTCCACAATAAAGAAGCTGATAGCCGCTGCAAATAAAGCAGGTATCAGTCCATGACGGACCGCTACAATTGCTACAGCCGTTAGAAAAATCAAATCGAGATAGTATATAGATGGGTAGTATTCAGCCTCTTTAGAATCCAGTAGCAAAAAAGACGTAGAAAGCAGAACGGCAAATCCCACGTAACCAAGGGCAAACACCAAGCCTGTTATATCAAAATACAATAGCTCACGGATATTGAGCCTTTGCAACTCTTTCGCAGAACTTACATTAATAATGCTTAGCGTTGCCGTACTCGGTAACCTTTTTTCCAGCTCTTTACCTAGAGCCGCACCGGAAAAAAAACGGCCGGTTCGCTGATGAGACTGCCCAATAAATACATATTTGATTTCTTCCTGTTTTGCTTGCCGGTCATCTACGTAACCAAGCAAGGCGTCTGCCGGATTATTCGCTTCGAGTTGAATAATCGCCGCCCCCATGGATTTTGCCGTTTCCACGACACGCAGCAAATGCTCATGCGTTCGCTGCGTATGCTTATAATGAGGAGATTCTACGGTAATGACTGCCCACTGCATTCCTTCCTTCTCCGCCTGATTTCGGGCGGCCTGCAATAAAGGTAAGTTGCGCTGATGCGGCTCCAGATAAACTAGTATTTCTGGTTTTACTTCCATATTATGATTATTGCGTGCGTAAGGTTAATAATCTATAAAGAAAAGCGGCCAACCGGCCGCTTTTCCAGACTGAAATATTACATCTTCTTCTTATTACAGCATGTTATGCTATTCAAGGATAGAGCGTAGCATCCATGCTGTTTCATCATGAAAAGTCATTCGCTCGATCATCATATCAACCGTAACTTCATCCTTATTCTCTTCAGCAATCTTAAGCACGGCACGCGCTTCCTGAGAGGCCTGTTCATGGTCGTAGAGTAAGTTCTCTACCATGGTTTCTGCATCTCCCGGCAACTCCTGATCTTCTTCAATGGAAGAGAGTTTCATAAATTCCCGGAAAGTACCGGGTGACATGTGCCCGAGCGCGCGGATGCGTTCGGCGAGCTCATCGCCTTTTTCAAATAAATCCCTATATTGCTTTTCGAATAATTCGTGCAAACTAACAAACTGCTTACCCGTTACATTCCAATGGTAATAAAGCGTTTTTTGAAACAGGGTATAGTGCGACGCGAGATATTTCGCTAGCTTCTTGGCCACCGCCACCCGTTTTTCAGATTGCAAACCGATATCTACTTTCATATCATCGGCTACTTTGAGTGTTTTACTAACCATACCTTGAAATCCTTTCTTACTACATTCATAACATTTCATGTAATGATGCTTTAATCTACATAAGGACGCAGTATTAACTGCAAACGCATACGTAAAGATTCCATAAAGGATAGCAAAAACCGAGGGGAGTCCTGCTATCAGAACTCCCCTCCGTATGGCTACACTATAAGTTATCTACTTTACGGTCGGCTTTTCGCGCAAAATTAGCAATGAGTGCAACTGCAAATAATACGAGAAATATAAAAAACAGAATTTGCGCAATGCCGGCGGAGGCAGACGCTATGCCACCAAATCCAAACAAGCCGGCGATCAGCGCAATTGCAAAAAATACGAGAGCCCAATATAACATGATAGTTACTCCTATGATGGTTTAATAAAGACCGGTTTTAGTAGCTGGTGTTACGTTCCGTAGTATCTTCAATGGTATCACCAGCCGCCTCAATATCTTCTCCAGCTCCACTGATGGTATGGCATGCAGATAGACCCAGCAAGAGAAGGGTGCTAATAGCAGTTACTTGTAAACACTTCATATGTAACATCTCCTGTTTAATTTATCATACGATATGATATTCCGGTGATTAACTTGCCATATGCATAGCACGTTAAAAGATAAAATAGTTATAAAATCAATGCGTTATTGACGCGCTTTTCGGATTGCAATCGTGGAGATTGCGACGGTTACGATGAGCAAGACTGTCATTAAAATAAACCAGTTCCAAGGGCCCATGAGATGAATCATCGGCAGCGAGAGCGCCGTAATTATACCTCCGCCTACAAGGGGTTCATAGAAGGTTTGTTTATAGCCAAAGGCTGACTTGGCACCGCTTTCATTTTTTGGATCAGCAGTCTGCATGATTAGCAGGCCGGTCGTCGCCGCGCCGGTGGAATGGGCAATATCGCCAGCTCCAAAAACCCACGGATCTCGATGGTACAACTCAGGCCCAATATAAAAAAGACTACTAAATTAAAAAGTATACCCACTGCCGTTAGCAGAAGTAGTGGGATGCCGTTATCAATTAACGCCCCGACGTGAATGGTTGCAATTGCCGCTACGATTAGTATTTCCAGCGCCGCCCCCGTTAGCCGGTCCATGATACGACGATTCACCAAATAATCGCGCTTCATCTTCTGAAAGAGATATTGCACGAGGAAGCTGGTGACCAATGCAATCGGAAATAAGGGAATATACTCCACCACCGCCATTTCACTATTCGCTCCCACAAGCATACCTTCTGCTAAAAAAAGGAGCTGATGAATTTACCCAGGCAAGACCAATCACGGCCGCCAATATACCAATTTGTAAGATGAGCGCGTCATCGGGCTTATGCTCTTCATGCCGCACCTGACGGTATAAGCGTTCCGCTGTCTGTTCGGGTATAGCATCGTCCGGTTCCGGTGGCGCACCCGCCTCCTCAATCTGACCGGCCTTCCTCGCTCGGTTAAGCAAAATAATACCTAAAATGATCGCGCCGATCTTCCCGGTGGTAGCCAGACCGATCGCAAGTGATTCCCCGGCTTCAAAACCGAGCTTTTCATAGGTGTCAATCAGACCTGCTGCAGCACCATACCCCCCCTGAAATCCGATGGCGATTAACGCGCCGGATAGCGGATCACTATCAAAGTAGGGTACCAGGACCAGCATGGTTAAGGCGATACCCACCACATAATGCCCCCAGGCAAGCGTGTAACCTACCGCAAGCTGTGGACCAGACTCTCTAACGACTTCAGCCAGACCAGGAATCGCTTTACCGATCACCATACCTGCAAATACCAGCGTAATGAGCGGAGTAGGCAATTCGTGACAGATATGCTTCAGCAAATTCCGTTGCTCTTCAAGCGCTGTATACTCACCAAGCGGCAGCGCAAAAAACGCAATGCCGATTACTCCGCCTATTAACGCGCCCGGTATATCATACTTTTCCAGAATACGAATTCTATCGCGCAGTAAATTACCGATAAGCGTTAGGAAGCCAGCTGTCAGTAAACCCACCAGAGCCGCCGTTACGGTTACATTATGCATGCAGGGGCGTCCTTTCAGCCTGATTCGATCAACAGGTGTACCGCGTAATGGAAGAAAGGGCAACAATCGCCTTTCTGGAAAATCCTCTGGCCAGCCCCTGATATTTTATCTTGACGCTTGCGGCCTTGCCGTTTTTATTAGCAGGAGTGGGGTAACTCTATGGACATCATTCGCATTTTATTTGCCATACTTCTACCACCGCTAGGTATTTTTCTGCAGGTTGGAATCGGCAAACATTTTTGGATTAATATTTTACTCACACTGCTGGGCTATATCCCAGGCGTGGTGCATGCGGTTTACATTATTGGCAGAGAAGGATCCTCTGACCGCACTCGGGTTGAGTAATATCCATTGCAACGAAGCGCGCCATTAATGCGCTCTGCGATTAACAAAGTCCTGAAAACCAGACTCATCCTGATCAATATGATCATCCATATGGTGCTCACCCGTTAACTCACTGGCTAACGTCTCTTCATCGAGTATATCCAATATCATCCCTTTGATTTCCTCCAACTCCTTATGCGTTGGTAACGGTTCAATAATACGGTATTGTGATAATTTCATTACGACCTCCTTGACGTGAATTACAGCGATATGCCGGGGCAGGTAAATTTTCGATGCCGGAAACACTTCGTGGAAATAAACTGAGAATAAAAATAGCGCGTTTATGATAATTTAATGCCTAAGACTACGCTACTAATCGCTATTTAATACTACGCCTGATTACATTGTATTCTCTATATTATAAAAATTCGAAGGAGATAGATTATGTCAAATGCTGCACTTCAGAAAGAAGTACAAAATCTACAAAGTGATATGGAGCGCATCAAGGAGCTACTGGAAAAAGAGGCGAAAGAATCCTTTGAGGATAATGTTGCCTCCATTTCGCGCTCGGACATTCGCCACATGGTGAATCAGGCCGGACGCAGCGTCGGCGAATTTGTGGGCGAAAAAAAGCAGCAAGCCACCGCAGCCACCAAGCAAACGGAGCAGGCAATCGCGGAACACCCTTTCCGTTCTGCCGCACTGGCTTTTGGGGCGGGTGCTTTGTTAAGCGCTTTATTTCGTAAATAAATACCCAGTCAAATGGACAAAAACGTTTTACGCCAATTGACCCTATGGCTTGCAGGGCAAGTGCTTCCTGAAGAAGATGTCCTGCAAGATCATTTGGACAAAGCCCGGGAAGGCATGGCCTTCGCGCTTATCGGGGGTGTTTTGCTAAGTGCCGTACTAATAGTATTACATCTTTTACTTTATTATGCTTTTATTCAGCAGGGCATGCTACCGCTGCTAGCAGCGACACTTACCATCGTATTAGCGCTTCTGCTTTGCATATATTGCTTTTGCAAGGCACGAAACCGTTTTAACAACGTCCGGTCGATAAAGCAGGATTTAGACACGCACCCGGAATCACTGCTGGATCAACGTGAAATCCACGCTTTTGTAGATGCATTCAAAGAGGGTTTTCGCCGCAGTGATAAAGACAGCTAAATGAACCTATTAAATAACCTGTAATATATCTTCTTATGAACCTTTACTTGCGATTCAATTGACAACCGTCATTTTAACAAATGCCAATACGGTTTACATGTTTCGCAAAATCCGCTATGCAGACACCAATGGGGAGGCCTTATGAATAAAAAAAATACGATTCTGATTGTTGATGATGAGCCGCAAATACGCAAGCTGCTGACCATCGCGCTGGAAAGTTCAGGCTATAAAGTCGTTACATGCGATAATGGTTCTGAAGCGACCATGCTTGCCGGTTCAGTCAAACCGGATTTAGTGATTTTGGACCTAGGTTTGCCGGATATAGATGGCAAGGAGGCGTTAGAAGCGATACGCAGCTATACACAGGTTCCGGTTATCATTTGCTCGGTACGCGATGAAGACGAGGAAATTGTCGCCGCGCTTGATCAGGGTGCAAATGATTACATTACCAAGCCATTCAGCCCGCAGATTTTACTGGCCCGCATCCGCGCGAACCTGCGCCAAGCCGCTACAGAAGAAGCGGGAAGCCCGGAGCTAACTAACGGTCCCATTAAGATGGACCTAGTCCGTCATGAGGTCTTTTTAAACGAAGAAAAAATAGCACTGACGCCTAAAGAGTATGATTTATTACGCTATTTTATGACACAACAGGGGCGCATGCTGACGCATCGGCAAATTTTAAAAGATATTTGGGGCCCGGCAAACGTAGACGACATGCAGTATTTACGTGTTTATATTGGACAGCTCCGCGAAAAAATAGAAACGGACCCCTCCGATCCGCACTTTATTATCACGGAACCGGGTATTGGCTATCGTATGGAAACCCTTTCATCCGGGGAAACAGATTCGGAACTCAGAGCGGCAAGCCTTTAAGAGGCCTTGCATTGGTGCTTCGGATACCATTCAGTACGAATACGATAATACTCTTCATTAAAATCGCAGAGCGCCGCCAGACCATCCGGATCCAGTAACCGAATCTTACGCCCTTCCCGTTCAATCAAGGAGCGTGCTTCCAGTGATTTCATCATGCGATTGACATATACCGTGGTTAACCCTAGTGCATCCCCGATTATTTCTTGGGAAAGCGGAAAATCAAAACGGTTATCCTCTTGATTGCAATGGTTAATCATAAATAATCGCGCCCGAATCTGCAGGAGGAAAAGTGCAATTTTTCCTTCTTTCTCCATCCGCCCTACAGCTTTCAATCGATCGATTAACTCCACATTATCCTGCATCCCGATAGAAAAAATCAGGGCTGTCAACTCTGGCTCTTTAATAAAAATGTCCCGCAAACCATCCTGAGTAAAAGGACATAATACCCCTTCCGAAAGAGCTAGCAGGCCGCTGATATTGCGTTCAAACGGCAAACTGTTAGTCCCAATAATATCTCCCGGAAAGTGAAAATTGAGGATAATGCGCCCTCCATCCGGTAAATAGGAATAATTAGCAAACCAACCATGTTTAACCACATAAAGTAACTGGTTAGAGTCATTCTGCTTAAAAACGATGTCGCCTTTCCTGAATGCCTCTTCTTCTTTCTCTAAGGCATCTAATAAATCACGCTCATGCTTGGTGAGAGGCTTAAAATAGGAAAATTTATCAATCAGGCAGCTCATATATCCTCATTTCTTTATTGCTTTCAGTGTACTGACTAACGCCGTTTTTAATCCTTCTTCTACAACGGGGTGGTAAAAAGGCATCGTGAGCATTGCCTCAACCGTAAGCTTCTGCCCGATGGCCAGCGCGAGCAGATGCGCCATGTGCTCACCGGCAGGCGCGACCATTTCCGCGCCTAACAGCTGACCGGTCTGACGATCCGCGTAAAGATATAATCTACCGTCGTTTTGCAATATGATGCGCGAACGCCCCTGCGAGCTAAAATCCACACTGCCTATGGCCGCACCGCATTTTACCGCTTGGTCGTAGCTGATTCCGATAGACGCGATGTTGGGGTGGGTAAATACCATAGTAAGTGGCGTTCTGCGCAAATCACCGGTTTCCAGCCCAAGCGCATGCCGCGCAGCAAACTTGCCTTCATCTACCGCCTCATGCAGAATCTCATAGCATTTGTTCACATCACCCGCCATATAGATGGGCGCATTTTCCAGTTTAAGGGTATAAGGGTCAAAGTGCGGAAAGCCTTGCTCATTTAAGGACGCACTGGTATTTTCAAGCTGCAATCCATTGAGGTTCGGCGCTCTTCCCGCCGCAATTAACACTTTATCAACATGATAGCTTTTCTCATTGGCCGTAAGGCACACAGAACCGTCTTTCAACTCCGCCTGAACGTCCGCTCTCATCTCCAGCTGCATGTGCTTGCGAAAATACGCAATCATCATCTGATTCAGCTCAGGATGAGCTAGGCCGGCTATCGTATCCGTCCGTTGAAATGCAACCACATCACAACCAAGCGCACTGAGGGCGCATGCCATCTCGGCACCAATCGCCCCCATCCCTATAATGCCGATACGTTCCGGCACGTCGTCCTGCTCAAATAGCGTATCGGTTGTGAGACAATAATCTTTTACCGATTCAAAAGCCTTCGGGATGCGGGGAGAGGTACCCGTTGCTATAATCGTGGCACGGGTCTCAATCGTTCGGCCATTCACCTCCAGATGATGATCATCCATAAAACGCGGCGCACCTTCTTCAAAGCCCGAAAAGGACTCAGTCTCTTCTGCAGCCGACCCGGCAAAACGATCCCGAAGCGTGCGTACATGACGCAAAATAGCCGGCTGGTCCGCTTTTAGCTCACCCTGCACCAGCCCCTCTTGCTGGAGTTTGTGTAGTTGTCCAATTATAAAGGCCGGATGGATCAACGCTTTGGATGGCATGCATCCCACCCGGGCACAGGTAGTGCCTAACGAGCCATGCTGCAATAAGGCGATATTATCCGTATGCTTGCGCGCGACTTTATAAGCGGAAATACCGGCGCTACCCGCGCCTATTATGGTGAGATCGTACATCTTTATGCATTCTTTATGTCTGAGCCATCACCATGTATAGCAACGTTACCCATAAAAAAGCCATAATTACAATGAAAGTAGAGGTAAAATATGAAAAAGCGAAACAGAATAATTACTTACATAATAGGCTTTTATCTTGCTATCATTGCTATTTACGGGTTTATCTTCCTGCTCTCCAATGGCTCGGAATCTATGGCAAGCTTCCTCACCATTGGGCTTATCCTTCTGATAGCAGCCGCCTTAGTGCCGCTGTTTTTCATGAAACGGCTTATGAAACTATCACAGGATGTGGAGAAGGACGGCTCGACCTACCGGGTTAAGGATTTTGCAGAACCTGAGCCCGAACCTGAAATTAAAAAATAGACCGCCCTTTCGGATTAGCTGCATCTCTGCCAATATTTTACTGGCCAGCGACGTCGATTAATCCTATGGTGCGCTTCCAAAGGCTAAGTTAAAAATGAGGTGGAGAATATGGTAAAACCCGTAATCGCTATAACGCTTGCTGGAACCGTACTTTTAGGCCAGAACGCTTTCGCTGAAGAACAGGTTAAATGGGGCTACCACGGTGATAAAAGTTTTGAAGATTGGGGTAAGCTGGATGCGGCCTATTCTACCTGCACAGAAGGAACCGAACAATCGCCCATCAATATCAGCGAATATATGACGGCAGAGCTCGCAACTTTAAAGCCGAACTATCAACCAGGTGACGCTACCGTCGTTCATAATGGCCATACCATTCAGGTGGACTTTCCTGATGGTCAAACACTACAGGCAGGTGATACGGAATACCACCTGAAACAGCTGCATTTCCATACGCCGAGTGAGCATTACCTTGATGGATCCCCCTACCCGATGGAAGTCCATTTTGTACACCAAACCGAGGCCGGGGATTTAGGCGTTGTCGGTGTGATGATGGAAGTGGGCGAAAGGCATGAGGTGATTGATACAATTTGGAAGGCAATTCCGGAGGCTAATACACAAGGCAATACGATTACCCTGTCTGCCGTTGATTTATTACCAGAAGATGTAGATTATTTTACGTATGAAGGATCGCTTACTACTCCACCCTGTACCGAAGGCGTGAAGTGGCATGTGGTGAAAGAACCGATAGAGATTTCGCGTGAACAGTTGATTACTTTTCAAACGCTCTTTCCCGTCAATGCCCGCCCCATTCAGCCACTAAATGATAGAACGGTGAAAGGTGGATCTTAGGATTAACGACTAAGCCAGCGCTCACCGTTCGATTACTCAGCGAGCTTAATCGTGGCAACGGCTAAGGAGCCATTTTCCTGATACTCCAGCTCATCGAAAATGCTGTTGGCAAGGGCAATACCTCGGCCATGGTTATCAGTGCAGCGTAGCGGGTCGATTTCCAAGAACTTCTCCCAGTTAAACCCTTGCCCCTGATCTTTTACAGAAACGGTAATAGCCTCTTTAGTCTTGCGGTAGTCCACTTCCACAAATTTTACTTTATTTTCCGGCAATGCTTGCCGACGCGCTACTTCATTCAGCCAGGTAGGCTTTCCTTCGTTCAACAATTCGCCTTTTAGATCATATCCGATCCCCAGATTCCCATGCTCAATAGCATTGGTAATCAGTTCGGAAAAACCACAGCTAAGCTCGGAGAATCCATAATTGGCATCGCGGGTTTTGGGGCACATTTTTCCGAGATATAAACATAAGCGCCGCCCCTGCTCGATTGTTTGCAGTTTATAATGGCTGGCTTCCATACAATCAAGCATTAGCAGATTGTTATAGGTTTCATCTTTAAAATATTGATAGTCTTCGACTGCCCGGGCTGCGCTAGCAACCAATGCTAATAAAGTCTGTTTTTCGTAAGGCTTGGTCAAATAATAAAATGCACCGGCCTGTATACCCTCAATCACCTGATTGGTTGCAGCGGCCGCCGTCTGCATAATCACCGGGATATGTTCGTATTCAGGATAGCTTTTAAGAATTTTAAGCAGCTCCAAACCGTCGGTGCCAGGCATCATCCGGTCCAAAAGAATGATATCAATCTGATCCGGATTAGTGCGTAATACTTCCAGTGCCTGATCGCTATCCTGCGCGGTCAGCACAAAATAATTCGCGTCGCTCAGATATTCTTCTAAAATATCGAGGTTGATTTCTTCGTCGTCGACAGCAAGAACACAAATCTGCTTCTTGCCTCGATCATACAGCATAAACTCCCCCACCAATGCTTAATTTCTTTACTAATTGTAACGATTTATTAACCGGAAGTAAAAAGGTAAATGTACAACCCGGTGCAGAACCGTTATTTTCCGCCCATATCTGCCCTTCATGGACATCAACAATTTCACGGCAAATAGACAGGCCAAGACCGGTTCCACCGGCTCCGGAATTGGTTTTTGAGCTCTGGGTAAACTTATCAAATACCGCCTCTAATTCATCATCCGGAACACCTACCCCTTCATCGATCACGGAGCATCCGGCATAATTGATACCACGTTTATGATGGTCAAATAAGGCTACGCGTATGGTTTTACCCTCAGGCGTGAATTTAACGGCGTTGGAAAGCAAATTATAGAACACCTGCGTTATCCGATTTTTATCAAAAATGAAGTCTGTTTTGGTTGCCTCATTTTCAATCTTTACGGTAAGGGACTTATCTTTAAGCAGCGAGTCCATCTCGTTAACCACGCTTTCTATCACCTCCTGGAGGTTATGAACGTCGAAGTCAAAATTCATCATCCCTGCTTCAAGCCGCGATAGGTCCAGTAAGTCGTTCAGCAAAATCAGCAACCGATTGCCACTGGAATGAATAGCATCCACCCGCTTTTTCAGCTTCTCCATCGGGATTTCATCTTTTTGAATATAACCACGTATCATATCGGAATAGCTAAGTATGCCATGAAGCGGCGTACGTAATTCATGCGAGATGTTCGCCAGAAATTCAGATTTGAGCTTATTAGCCTTCTCCGCTTCAGTTTTTGCTTTGCGGAGCTCCAAGTCACTTTTATGAATCGCTTCCAGCATCTGATTAAAATTATCCGTCAGCAGTCCAAGCTCGTCATCCTGCACCTTTTCAACCGTGATTGAGTAATCTTTTTCTCTCGAAATGCGTTCTGTCGCTTGCAAAAGGTGATTTACAGGTGAGGTAATAATGCGCTGTAACTTCGTAGCGAGAAAATAAGCTATTACCATGACAACGAGCCCTATAAGCAGCAAGGTTTTGCCATAAGAGATAATGGATTCCTGCAAGGCCGACACGTCCGATACAATCGTGATAAAGCCAATAATATCGTCTTGTACACGAATAGGCCGTGAAATATAAAGAATGTTGGCTCGAAATTCGCTGGCTACCGAACCGATTGTCACAGCTTTACACTCAGACATCAATGAAGAGAAGCCGTAGTAAGAAACAAAAAGCCGTTTACTATCATCGTACACGCACACTTTAATAATTGACTTCCGTTCTTCCAACTGAGCGAGTGTTTCTTCGGCAAATCCTTTATCGCCAAACGACAGTGCCGCCGAAATACTCGAGCCGACCGCCTGAGCAAAAAGAACCTGATCGTTCACTTTCTGATTGCGTACATTGGTTTTATAATAATCAAATGAGGCAAAGCTCATCAGTAACATCGACAACCCGGTTATCGAGAGTATGATGTAGAGGACTTTACTGCGCAGCGAGGAATGTTTAATGCTAAATGCCACCTACCGCACCCTGTCTGCCAACTGCAATAAGCGGGGATCTATCCTGAAGCCTTTTTCTTCCGTCCGCCTGATATTGATTTTCAGACTGAGCCGGTCGGCTTTTTCGTAAAATTCAACAATACCGTGCTGCTGCGAAAATCCTTCCGCATCGCTGACGGTTAAAATCGTCTTATGCCCTTCGAACGAGTCGACATCACTGGAATCCATAAACCCTTTTGCAATAAAAATCATGGTGCAGCGTGAGGGTTGCCCCACGGCGTTCAGTGACTGAACCTGAATAGTGGGGTCCTTCTTTTTCATGATCGCCTGAAGCGTTTGCGTCATGCTGTCTTCAGCTGCCATGCAGATTCGATGTATCTGGGCGCTCTCATCCGGCCATTTCACATAATTGGTAAAATTATATAGAAAGAGCGCCTTTTGCCTCTGTAAATCGGATTGGGCATCAACGGCTACAGATAAGCCAGTCGCCAGCATAAATGCGCATAGGTAAGTTATGGTACGTTTAATCAACACATAAATTAAGTTTGTTTAATTATTTAGTGTAGCGGAGCGATGCGTTCATGGGGTGCTGCATTTGCATAATTGGCTTGCGGAAGCCTTATTTTACGAACGGTTGTGATGTAGAGAGCACGAGGCGTGCCGAGCATGTTACTCAAATACAAAGGTGAGTTGATTTATCTGTCAAACCAGGAATGCATCGACAGAAAATAATAACATCCGGTTAATGCGGCTGTTATCATGGACTGATAGTAATAAAAGCGTGAAATCCGTGAAAAAACAAGTACTCTACATTCTTACTCTGCTAGCTACGGCGTTTTCCCCTCGCGCAGATGCGAACATGATCGACTATAGCACCATGGAAACCTTGTTCGGCGAACCGGTAACGCGCGGAGCAACGGGTGTCGTACAAAAAGCCAGCGAAGTACCCCTCAATATGCAAATTATTACCGCAGACGAAATCAAGCGGAGTGCGGCCCGGGACCTGCCAGAAATATTGCGCCGTGTAGCCGGTGTCAATGTTCAGCGCTCCGGCTTTAGTTCCGTGGATGTGAATATACGCGGCATGAACGAGCCTTTTTCGCAGCGCTTGCTGGTTCTGGTCGATGGCCGACAGGTTTACCAAAATCACTACGGCTACGTGGACTGGAATTCGATTCCCGTCCAACTGGCGGAAATTAAGCAGATTGAAGTGATAAAGGGCCCGAACACGGCGCTTTATGGCTTTAACGCGACCAGCGGCGTCATCAATATCATCACCTTTAACCCGAAATATGATGACGTTGATTCAGTGCAGGCTAGGTATGGTACGCATAACTATGCGGAAGGCAGCCTCGTTAGCACCTTACAGTATGATAAATTAGCGTTTCGCCTCTCCGGTAATGCATTGCATGCGGATGAATCGGAAGGCCCGTATAACGATGTGGCAGAGTTATCCTTGAGAGAGGACGACGTACTAGCCAATAATTTCAAAGTGGATGGGATTTTCCAGTTGGGAGAGGATACGCAACTGGGGTTCGAAATAACTGAAAGCTATAATCATAATAATGCCTACTCGTTCTTTAATGTTATTTCTGATGTTAAATACGACCTAAATTCGTTTCGTACCAACCTGACGCATAATTCCTCGCTGGGAATGTTTGAAGCGATGGTGTATCACAACGCATCCAATGTGATGTATGATTTCCCGGTCGCTAAAACCTTTGTTATTCCCGTTGAAATTGAAGCCGATCTGACCGTAGCAAAGGTAAGCAACACCACCACGATCGGCTCCAATCATACAGTGCGCGTTACCGGTGAGTACCGGCACAATAAAAGCAATATTTACCCGGTCGATCTCGAACCAAGCGGCGAGTCGGAACTGCGTTTTACGGATTATGCACTCAGCGCCGTCTGGAACTGGAAGGCAAGTGATAACGTAATTGTTTCAACGGGCGCACGCCATGATATCGTGCGGCTTGACCGTCAGGGCGCAGCACCCCCCGGCCTCACTCAAGGCGACTATGACCGTACCATTGAAGAACCCAGCGTAAATGTGGGCGCCACATACACGCCAACGGAAAATGACACCATTCGGGTGATGTATGCGCGCGGAGCGGACCTCCCGACCGTCTCTGAATTTGCGCTGCTGTTCCCCTTTGGCCCGACCAGCTTTCTGCTTGGCAATCCGCGTCTGGACGTCTCCACAGCTGATAATTACGAATTGAATTATGAGCGGCGCCTGCCTTCTATGAACGCCGTATTGAAATTAGCTGCTTTTTATCAGGCGATCCGCGACGTTCAGTCATTGGATGATTTCACACGCGACTTTCCAACCCCCAACACCACTATTTTCCGCAATACCTCGGATGTGGATATCATCGGGGGTGAGCTGGAATTAAAAGGTCGTATTCGTGAGCATTACCAGTACGGTATCAGCTACGCGCTTGCTCAGGCGACTGAAGATTTCCTTGATACCGATAATGACGGCAGCGTCGCTGATGAAGACCCGGTGCAGAAATATGAGGGCCGCAGTCCGGAGCATCAGGTGAATCTTCATCTGGGATACGCGAAGGATAAACTCGCCGCTGATCTATTCGGTAATTATATTTCGTCTTTCACTCAGGATCGCAATGAGATGGATCAGGAGGTTAATGACCTCTTTCTGCTAAGTGCCAAGTTGATCTACGACTGGAATGAGCGCTTCAGCACGTCGCTGACCGGTATCGGCCTGTTAGATGCTAACTGGCGTGAAAACCCCGGACTGGAAGCAGAGAATCAAATTTTCCTTACGCTGGATTACCGCTTTTAGGCCGCTCTGGCTGATAACGCAACGGCCAGAGTTTTTCGCGATATGGCATATAGTAGCGTACATCCGTCTGTTCAAACAGGGATTGAATGGCCTGATCCTGTACGTTCAGCCCCCCCGTGTAACTTCCAAAGGACGGCATAATTAACATGCGATCAGACACGCAAAAGCATGGTCCGCTGAGTTTGTGTCCGGCGCGGTTAAGGCTGAACTTCGGATGATAATGTCCGATAATCTGTGGCAGGCGTGAGTTCTCCGGCTCATGAGAAAGCAAGAGACCCTCGAGTTGCAGCTGGTGAACGCGCTCTCCCGGCAGGTCGCATGGCAGCTCCGGATCATGATTGCCAAACACCCATTGCCACGATGGCACCGCTTCGCATAGTCCATGCAAAAGCTGCATATCCTCCTGATTCATGCGTTTAGTGGCAGCGCAATCGTGAAAACTATCGCCAAGGCTTACCACCCTCTCCGGCTGATAGCGCTCTATCACTGCCTTCAGCCGCTGCAGCGTATCATGCGTGTCCAACTTAGGCAGCATATGCCCGCCATAGCGCGTCAGGTAGGAGCCTTTCTCAAAATGCAGATCCGAGACAATGAGCATCCGGCGCAATGGCATCCAAACAGCCTTTGCAGCGTCGAGTAGTAGCCGCTCATTGGCAAAACGGATTTCGATAGTTTGATTCATAACGCTAAATTACCGTATCTTTTTAACAGGTGTCATTGTGAGGGGCGTAGGAGGCGGAATCTTATCAACATACTCCAGCCTAAGATCGACGCGCCTTCGGCTCGGGATGACGATCTATCTCCACCCGCTCCCGGATATCTTCCATCATTGTTTCGGCCAAATCCTGCGCGGAGGCTTCAGCGAGCAGGGCTTCCAGTCCAGAGCCTTTGACCTGCTCCTGCCGCACATCGAGCACGATGGGGATCGCGAGCGGCGACGCGCGGTCAAGGTCTACAAACGCTATGCTCTGCTCAAATTTCGCAAGCGTATCTGACAATCTGCGAACATCCAGCAATTCCCGTTCCGCCTCCTGCCGTGTCGCGGCCAGCAATACGTGATCGGGCTCATATTTCATCAGCACATCGTAAATCAAATCAGTCGAAAATGTCATCTGCTTCATCGTTTTGCGCTGCCCGTGATATTGCTGCTCGGCCAGCCCGGCCACCGTCGCAACCTGCCGGAAAGAACGCTTGAGCATCGGCGACTCTGCAATCCATTCCTCCAGCTCCCCACCGAGAATATCCGCGGTCAGCATCGCACGCATGTGCGCTTCCGTGACTGGCTCAATACTGCTGATCGACAGCCCGTAATCCGATACGGTGAAGCTGAGCGGCTTGAGGCCTGCGCGCTCCATCCGCCGTGTCAGCAACATGCCGAGCGTGTTATTCACCTTTCGCCCTTCAAACGTGTAGAGCAGCGTATATCGCTGATGGTATTTCGGAAAATGCTCGATAAGGAGGGTCGAGTTGTCGGGCAGAACGGAGTAATGCGCCTGCAATTCCAGCCAGTCCTGCACGCCTTGCGGTAGATGCGACCACTCCTTCCCCGCAAGCAAACTCCGCACCCCATCCGCGAGGAAGGTGGAAAGCGGCATCTGCCCGCCCACATAAGAAGGGATTTTCGGCTCATTCTTTGCTGCCGGTCGTGCCTCTAGCGTCATCTCAGTTACGCCCACATATTCCAGCACTTCTCCACCAAATAAAAACGTATCACCCGGGGTCAGCTGCTGTGCGAAATACTCCTCCACCGTACCACTGATACTGCCGCGCTTACCCTTACCAAGCTTCTTCACCTTGAGCCGCGCCGCTTCTACAATGGTTCCGATATTCTGCCGGTGGCGCTGCGCCATCAAGCGCGAAGCGATGCGATACAGCCCCTCCTCTTCTTCAAGGCGCTTATAACGCTCGTACGCTCGTAGCGAATAGCCACCATCAATCGCAAACTGAAACAACTGATCGAACACCTCGCGACGAAGATGCTGATAAGGGTAGCTGCGGGTAATTTCGCTGTAAAGCTCATCAGGGTGTACAGGCTCGCTACAGGCGCAGTTGATGATATACTGCACGATCACGTCAAGGGAGCCTTTTTCTTCCGGCGGTCCATCGAGCTTTCCGGCGGCAATCGCCTCCATCGCCGCCTCACACTCGAGTGCTTCAAAGCGGTTTCCCGGTACTAGCAGTGCCCGGCTCGGCTCATCCAACCGGTGGTTTGCGCGGCCAATACGTTGCAGCAGACGACTAACCCCTTTCGGCGCTCCTACCTGAATCACAAGCTCAACATCGCCCCAGTCTATTCCCAGTTCCAGCGCAGAAGTCGCTACGACTGCACGAATCTCCCCGCGCGCCATCATGCTTTCGGTCTTGCGCCGCTGCTCCTTGCTCAAGCTTCCATGATACACGGCGATCGGTAATGCCTCCCGATTTACCTCCCATAATTGCTGAAAAATCAGTTCGGACTGCGCCCGGGTATTTACAAAAATAAGCGAATGGCGTACCTTCTTGATCTGCTTATATATATCCTCGATCGCATAGGTTGCCATATGCCCGCCATAAGGCATCCGCGCTGTAGGGTTTAGTAACCTAATCTCTGGTTTAACCTCCGTTTTCCCCTCAATAAGCGTTACATTAGGCCCTAGCCAGCGTTTGAAACGGTTTGGCTCTGCAACCGTTGCTGAAAGGCCGATAACGCGGTGCTGAGGCGCAATTGTTTGCAACCGACTGATCGCAAGCGCTGTAAAGTCACCGCGCTTGCTGCTCGCAAAACTATGCACCTCGTCAATGATAATCGTCCGCAGTGTTTTAAATAGCGAGCGGCAATCCGCGTAAGAAAGCATTAACATCAGAGATTCGGGCGTGGTAAGTAATATATTCGGCGGATGTTTTCGCTGGCGCTGACGCTTTGCAGAAGGCGTGTCTCCCGTGCGCGATTCCACCGTAACCTCGAGCTGCATCTCCGATATCGGGCGGAGTAAGTTCCGCTCAATATCGTGCGTAAGCGCCTTTAGGGGCGATATGTAGAGTGTGTGCAAGCCTTTTGGTTGCGTTTCATGTATGTCTGCTAGGCTAGGCAAAAAGCCCGAAAGTGTTTTTCCGCCTCCGGTAGGTGCGATCAAAAGCGCCGAACCACGATGATCCAGCATCTGTTGCTGATAGGGATGAAGTGTCCAACCTTTGCTCGAAAGCCATTCTATTAAGTAGGGTGGAGTCATAACGCCTTGGTGATTAATCTATGTGATCAGATCCTGATTGCGGTTAATGATTCACTTTTTATCCTATTCTGCCGAAGATACCATTATGTCACACCCTAGAAACTGGATGGAGGTACGCGAAGAAGGCTTGTACTGCGTCGCCGCGGATGCCTATATTGATCCTGTTAAGCCTGTAGAGCGGGCAATCGTCACACACGGCCACGCAGACCATGCACGTAGCGGCCACGGGACAGTCTACGCTACGCCCGATACGCTTGATATCATGCGCATCCGCTACGGAGAAAATTGTGCGGAAACCTTCCACCCGCTCGAATATGGCGAAGTGCTCACACTGGACAAAACGTCGCTAACACTTCACCCGGCCGGGCACATACTCGGCAGCGCGCAGGTACTCTTAGAGCATGATGGTGGTCGCATTATCATTACCGGCGATTATAAGCGGCGGCATGACCCTACCTGCGAGCCTTTTTACCCTGTGAAGTGCGATGTATTAGTAACGGAGGCGACGTTTGGCCTGCCAGTATTTACGCACCCGCCTATTGAGGACGAAATCGAAAAATTGCTGCAGTCGATGAAGTTATTCCCTAATAAAACCCATCTTGTAGGAGTATATGCGCTCGGCAAATGCCAGCGTTTGATGATTGCACTGCGAGAAGCTGGCTACTCCAGAACCATCTATCTTCATGGTGCGCTCGTTAAACTTTGCGAGCTTTATGAGTCGAAACAAATAGACTTAGGTCGGTGGGAAGCGGTTGGCACCCGCAATAAAAAGGAGCTTCAAGGAGAGTTAATCCTTGGCCCGCCTTCTGCAATAACGGATAAGTGGTCGCGCGGGTTTGGTGACTGCGTCAAAGCGGTAGCCTCGGGCTGGATGCAGATTCGTGCACGCGCCCGGCAACGCCGCGTGGAGTTGCCGCTGATTATTTCCGACCATGCGGACTGGCCGGAACTCACCCAAACGCTGGACGATGTCGGCGCGCCCGAAATTTGGGTAACGCATGGCCGCGAGGAAGCACTAGTACATTACGCTGAAACACGCGGCTATAAGGCGCAGGCACTTTCACTACTCGGTTATGAGGAAGATCATGATTAGGTTATATCATAGCTTCAGGACTTTGTATAATATCCGTCATTCCGACACGCAACGTGACAGTAGTCACGTTGACGACGGAATCCAGGAAGAAACGGATAGTAATCCGTTTCTGACAACATCGTGTTACTCTACTGAAGCTTGCTCGTCTTCCCAGCGAACGCCAGCCTATCATGCAGCTTACTGCAACCGTGCAGGTGGCCTAAGATCCCGGATCAAGTCCGGGATGACGAGCTTGTAAATGCAAGCGTTTGCCGAACTATTAGATCGTCTCTATTTCACGTCGAGTAACCTCGCAAAGTCGGCGATGATAAGGGACTATTTAGCCAACACACCTGACCCTGATCGTGGTTGGGCGATTACAGCAATCGCTGGCGAGCTTTCGTTTGATCTGTTTAAACGCAGGCTTATCCGCGATTTAATTAAAGAGCGGGTCGACCCCGTCTTGTTCGACTATGCTTATGATTACGTGGGAGAAATGTCTGAAACCGTAGCGTTGTTATGGCCTGCTTCAAATAGCTCCCGGCTTAACAGGCTACCTACACTTTCCGACGTAATCGAGCGCTTTGAAAAAAGCAGCAAACAAGAAGTACGCGACTATCTTATTCAGTTACTCGATCATATGACACCACCGGAGCGCTGGGCGCTCGTAAAGCTTGGTACGAGGGGTCTTCGTATTGGTGTTTCAGCGCGGTTTATGAAAAAAATCCTCGCTGAATACGGCAATAAAGATGTGAGCGAAATTGAAGCGCTCTGGCATGGGGTCGAACCGCCTTATACGGAGCTGCTGGAATGGCTCGATGGCAAGGCGGGTAAGCCCGAACTGTCTGAACGCGTGCTGTTTCACCCGGTGATGCTATCGCACCCGCTTGAAGAAAACGACCTTAATGACATCACGCCATCTGACTTTGTCGCCGAATGGAAGTATGACGGCATTCGCGTGCAGCTGGTGAGCAAGCCACAAGGGGCCGCACTCTTTTCCCGTACCGGCGATGATATCAGCCATGCCTTCCCTGACCTCATGGAGGCGGTGAGCTTTCACGGTGTGCTGGACGGGGAGCTGCTCGTACTGGATCAAGCGGGTCATGTCGCGCCGTTCAACCACCTGCAGCAGCGGCTGAACCGTAAACGGCCGGGGAAGAAACTGATGCAACAACATCCCGCCGCACTGATGCTCTATGATGCACTTGAGCTGGACGGGGAGGCCATCCAAACCCTTGGCTTTATGCAGCGACGCGAAAAATTAGAAGCATGGTTTGAGGCATTGCGCCCTCACCCCGCCCCTTCTGCTAAGACAGAAGAGAGCATCTTACCCCGCTTTTTCCTCTCCGAACTCCTTACTTTCAGCCATACGGAGGAATTACATACTCTTCGCGAGCAAGCGGATCGCTCCGAAGGCAATCACATTGAAGGGCTGATGCTCAAGCGGAAGGATAGTGCGTATATCCCCGGTCGCCCAAAGGGGAAATGGTATAAATGGAAACGCGATCCGCTGCTGATCGATGCGGTGATGATGTACGCGCAGCGCGGGCATGGTAAACGGTCTTCGTTTTATTCGGATTATACGTTCGGGCTTTGGTCTGCCCCCCCCTTAATCCCCCCCGTAAACGGGGGGGAGACAGGTGAGATGCCCCTAAACGGGGGGGAGGCAGGTGAGATGCCCGTAAACGAGGGGGAGGTTATAGAGACGTCAGATAATGGAGGGGGGACAACATCTAACTCCTCACCCCGCAAGGAGGTGACCTTGAACTCCTCCCCCCGCCTGCGGGGGGAGGTTGGGAGGGGGGCCAGCGCCACCCCAGAAATGCCCGAATTACTCCCCATCGGCAAAGCCTATTCCGGCTTTACCGATGAGGAGCTGAAAAAGCTCGATAAATGGGTGCGTAATCATACCATCAATCGTTACGGACCGGTACGCGAGGTGGAAAAAGCGCTGGTACTGGAAGTAGCGTTCGATTCCGTTCATAAATCGACGCGCCATAAATCTGGCCTTGCACTCCGGTTTCCGCGTATTCACCGCATCCGCTGGGATAAACCCGCTAACGAAGCCGATCTTTTAGAAGATTTGAAAAAGCGTATTTCCTACTACCCCCTTGAAAAGCCAGAAGAAAAACCTACATAGTCTCTTACTTCAATATTTAACTATATCAGGAGGTTTATTATGATGAAGATCATGAAATCTACTTCTTCGATATCTCTGCAACAGTTTGTTGCCTATTGCACAGCGTTCGTAACCTTCCTGTTCGCATTTTCAGTGATTCTATTTGGCGAACAGTTAAACCGCGAGTTTTCCTTATCCCGAACCGATTCCTCTCAGCAAGCGATGATGATGTATGAGATGAATGCTCCGGATTATGATCAGCTTTATTTCACTTATTAGCTGCATTTTACACCGTAGAGGTATTGAAATGCAAAAGATCGTACCTAGCTAATATATAGTGGAGCGCTTATAAAAGGTTTCACAATCCATTGTTTAACTTGGTTATATTGCTTTAAAAGGAGGATATGACTATGCAAACGTTAACCACTTTAACCCCTTTATTGCGGCAATCGGTAGGTTTTGACCGGTTTAACGACCTGTTTGAGGCAGCCTTTGAGAATGCAACCAGCGAGGGCAGCACCTACCCGCCTTATAACATCGAAAAGCGCGGAGAAAACAGCTACCGCATAACGATGGCGGTTGCCGGCTTTAAACGGGAAGAGCTGGATATCGTTGTGCAGAACGATGAGCTCACAATCTCCGGTGCGACCCGCGAAAGCGAGGAAGACAGCGATGTCGAATATCTGCATAAAGGCATTGCGACCCGTGCGTTCAGCCGCAAATTTTCGCTCTCCGACTATATGGAGGTGAAAGGTGCCGAGCTGGTCGACGGGCTGTTGCTGGTAGACCTCGAACGCGAAGTGCCGGAGGCGAGCAAACCGCGTGCGATTGAAATCAAGTCGCCCGGCTTGTTGGAAAATCTCTCTAAAAGCACGAAAAAAGCGAAGAAAGAAAACTAGTCTTCGTTGATTTTATAAGACAGCCGGGGCAGATCTGCTCCGGCTTTTTATCTAAATTGCATGGTGCTGAAATAGTCTTCTGTATCTTCCAGCAGATCCGATCCCATCAGAGGGTAGAGATATTCTGCCGGGTCGCATTGTTCATTCACGTAGCTCGCCATGGTATTTTTATAACGCGCTAGTCCCTTGTTCTTTTTAGCGAATATAATATAGCGTCCCCCGCTGGAAAATTTTCGCGGGCTGACGATCAGCTCGAAAGCGTTCTTTTCCCCTTTAAATACCTTATCCGGTATAAATTTATACAGGCGCCACTTCCACAGCGGCGTTTCATTGCGCGCTTCGGCATAGGTATCTACCCCGCCCTTCGGCAAACCGGCACGGTTATAGCCGACGAATTCCTGACTCTCGACCGTACCCGTCATTATAAGATCTACCTGACGCACTTGATTCGGCAAAGGCAGCGATTTACAGCGCGCCAAAGCATGCTGGGGTAATAAGAACAGCCCCACAAGAAAGACGATCAAAACGGATTTCATTTTCTTCATATACACAGTATGCCTTACTATCACGGCGATTACTATCTCTGCTCGAATATTGCTGCGCTGCACCTCAGAAAATGTACCAAAACCGGTCATATGCGCGAAATTATGCATAACTTGTCCTTGCGGGTGCGGCGAGAGCGGCTATAGTGCCAGAGTCAAGCTAAATGAGGATATTATGAGTGTAGATGCGATTCCATTTGATGATCGGGACGGCTTTATCTGGATGAATGGGGAGTTTGTGCCCTGGCGCGAAGCAAAGGTGCATGTGCTGAATCACGGGCTGCATTATGCCAGCTCCGTCTTTGAAGGTGTGCGGGCTTATAATGGTCGCATCTTTAAGAACCAGGAACATAATGAACGGCTGCACCATTCTGCCGAGTTGCTGGGGTTCAAAATACCTTACAGCGTTGAAAAGCTGAATAAAGCCTGTGAGGCGACCATTAAGAAGCAGGGGGTTAAAAACGGCTATCTTCGCCCGATTGCGTGGCGAGGATCGGAGCAGATGGCAATTCTCACCAACCGCAGTACCACTAACGTTGCCATAGCAGCGTGGGAGTGGCCAAGCTATTTCGGCACGGAGGCAAAGGAAAAGGGGCTCAATCTGACCATGGCGAACTGGAAGCGCCCCAGCCCGGAAACCGCACCTTCCGCCAGCAAAGCCGCCGGGCTATATATGATTTGTACGTTGTCAAAGAATCAGGCGGTCGACGATGGCTATGATGACGCGCTGATGCTCGACTGGAAAGGCCGCGTTGCAGAAGCGACGGGCGCAAACGTCTTCTTCGTGATGGACGGGGAGTTGCATACCCCGACGCCGGATTGCTTTCTCGACGGTATTACCCGCCGCACGGTGATCGAGCTTGCCAGACAGCGCGGCTATGAGGTGGTTGAGCGCCGTATCCTGCCGGGTGAACTAGCCACCGCCACCGAGGCTTTCCTAACCGGTACAGCCGCCGAAGTAACGCCGATCGGCAGCATCAAAGGCAATTACGAGGTAGAAGGCGAGCAAGGCAGCGTCAACGCCGCTTACAGCGTTGGCAAAATCACCAGGCAACTGATGGACGACTACACCGCATTGGTGCGACATTCGTAAACATACCCCCGCACGTCATAATCCTGCGTTTTAGAAATCCGAATCCACTAGACCTTTAAGCAGATCCGCGTTAAACCTAGCCCCATGTCGACCTTTCAGCGCACCTTGCCGAATGCACTGACCTTCACCCGGATTCTGATCATCCCGGTGATGATCTGGAGTTTTTACGTTGAAGGCGGGCAGTTGATCGCAGCCGGGTTATTTCTACTGGCAAGCATCACCGATTTTTTTGATGGTCTGCTCGCGCGGCGCTGGCGGGTGGAATCCAAGCTCGGCACGTTTCTGGATCCGATTGCCGATAAACTGCTTGTCCTTGTGATTATTATTATGCTGATTCACTTTGACCGGCTCGGAACTATCGACCTTTTCGCAGCGATTATTATCCTCTGCCGCGAGATTTTCGTCTCCGGCCTACGCGAATTCCTCGGCCAGCTGAATGTGTCTGTTCCGGTGAGTAAACTCGCTAAGTGGAAAACGGCGTTTCAGATGATCGCGCTGTTCCTTCTGATCCTCACCGAAGAAAAGCCGGTAGAGGATATTACCAACATCATTGGCGGCTTTTTCCTGTGGGCGGCAGCGATTCTCACCTGCGTCACCGGCTACGCCTATCTGAAAGCCGGACTGAAATATATGGAGCAATAGGCTAGCGGTCGCGTACAGAATCCTGAGAATTGTTATAAGGTTCTGCTAAGCGCTTCTGCCAACTCCCCTGCCTTGCGCCTTCGCGGAATGCTTCTTCGGTTATCGGAGTCAAATCCACAGCTGGATTTAAGCCCAGACTGAGCTGCTTAGTCGCAGCATCAGCAAAAAGTTTGGCTTTTTCTATTTCACCTTGCGGATCCCGACCCGTGTATCTTTCATGCGCATATTTATCAATCCGCATCACCGCGATATAGCTCGCCGCATTGGCAAGACACGTATAAAAATCAGCATCCCGAATGTCCGCAATCGGGGCGATTTCATCGCTGCCGCGTATCACTTCTTTACCCTTAGCGTTCAACTTGCCCGTCTTTATATCGACCCCGCCTACGGAACTCACGGTCGTGGCAATATCCATCAACCGGTAACCAAACCCGATATCATCCAGATCCAGCGGAATCAGTTTTCCCGCCCGCTCTGAATCTTTAATACGCTTATTGCCTTCTGTGCTGCCCACCAGTAACTCATCCTTGCTTTTAGCAGTATAGCTCACCCCCTTGGGTAACCGTTGCCGCTCATAATTATCAAACCACGCATCACCATGCAGCATGGTTTTCTGGAGCCCTTTTGCTTCCAGCCCCTGATACTGCTCTGCGATGCGTTCTACCGTTTGAATTAGCGCCTGAATTTTTTCACGACCGGCTTCCTGCGCTGTGTCATCATTCGGTATGTTATCTATAGGCTTTGTGTCGCTTTCTAGTAGCTTGCGCCCGATATTTCCCAGCTTGATTGCATCACGCGCAATATCGCGCAATATTTCCAACTGCTTCTGCGGGTCATACGGGTCCAGCGAACCGCGCTCCTTTCCGCGCATGGCCGCAATTTTCTGCTCCAGCTGATCACCGAATTGTTGGTATCCTTTTAGACGAAAAGCCTCAAACACCCGCCCCATTTGCGTTGGATCGCGTTCTTGACTTCCCTTGGGCATATCACTTTCAATAAAGTCCGTCACGAAAACGGTTTTCTCTAACACTATGTTGCCTTGCTGATCTCGCACCTGAGTAATCTGATAGGGAAGCGCTTCCTCACCGTCCTTAAAAATATTCTTGGGTGGGTTCATATCCAGAGGCACGGTATTGTCTAAACGATCTTGCGTCGCTGCATTCTCTCCAGCCAGCATCTCCTGAAAAGTGATGGTGCGTATGGCCTCATTTTGCGTTTTACCATGACTGCGATTGACTTCCGGCGGCTCAATAATCGTTAAAAAAAGAACTTCATTCTCGGCCTTAACTGCAGCTTTTTCACTGTTTTCAGCCACTACAAAGGGGATAAAATCTTTATTGGTCCCCCCTCCTTCCCAGTTAGAAACAAAGAAAGGTTGCCCTCCCAGCGCGCTTGCAAGAACTTCAGCCGCCGCCGCAGCATTGGAATTTTTAATCTGATCCGGTGGATAAAGGCCTAAAGGACAAAATGTGGGGCTGTTAGGTCTTTATCCATTTGAAATTTTTTA
>CAZPQM010000009.1:0-64459 GCA_964588995.1 uncultured Rickettsiales bacterium
TTGTGGGTGGATTGATGAATATCCAGCTTCGTACCATGCGCCTGAATATCCGCCGTACCTTCCACCACCACGCCACCTTGCGGATTTGCATAGGCGGTTTGCGCCAGCAGTAACGCTGCAACCCCAGCACTGCAAAGCACCGTTTTACTAAGCCAAAGCTGTTTATGCTGATTCATGTGCCTTAGATGCCTCCCCATAATCGCCCCTAAAACCCGTAGCCAAATTGTAACAAAATTCGCGGGCTATCTCCACCTCCGTAAATGGGCTCTTCAATTGGTCGGGTAAGCGGCCATGCCAGTCCTAACTGGCCTGAAATGCCGCTTTCATGCCTGCCACGCACACCAAATCCGGCAGAGGCAAGCGACTCGCTTTCTGTGCCGATATCATCATTCCACACTTTACCCACGTCATAAAACACGAATGGCGCGTAGCGAAGCCCTTGCCACGGCTCAAAACCCTGATAGCGAAGCTCTAAAGACCCCGCTAAGCCATGATCGCCCAATATTTCTGAAGGATCGTAAGCGCGCCCGAAGCTTTGGCCACCTAAGCCGAACTCCTCGGCAGAGTAGAGCGGGCCTGATGCAATCTGCGCTGAAATGCGCCCAACTGCCAGAAGGCTATGTGGCAATGCCTGCTGGCGCGTGTAGTCTATCTCTGCAAAGGTAAAATCTGGCTCAGCCTCTGCCCGTGAGAGGTTCGCAGCCCCCGCATCGCTTGCACCCAACAGATCCAGCCCCTGATTAACAGAAAAAGACAGGTAATTATAGCCATCTAACGTGTCACTCGTATCGTAATCAGCTTGTACCCTCACGGTACGGATACGATCGCGTGTTTGCGGGTCATTATCAAAAATATCGCCGTTGGTATTTCTACCGGTTATTTCAAATCGGAAGGTGAGATTTTCCTGCCATTGGCGTATCGGTTGCCACTCTGCACCCAAACCAACCGTTGTGGACTGGCTTTCAATATCAAACACCTCCAAAGATGCTCCCGGACTGGAGCGAACATGACTACTGGTGACGAACATATTCCAGTCGGGATAGACCGGCACTTTGTGACGCAGAGACAGAAAATTAATTTCATCTGTAGGCAGACTCGTCAGAGCCGTGAGAGTGGTTTCATGCAGCGGAATAAAACTATCGCTGTAGATCGCGGTTGCCTGATATGGCCCCAAAAAGCGCGACCCGTTATTATCGAAGCTGACATACGCATCATAATCTTCTTGAGAAGGTATCAGCTTTAATCGCACGGCCCCTGTTTCGGCTGTCTCCAGCGGCTCTACCACCGCGCGGAACTGCTCACCGGGCAGAGCATTCATGTGCAGCATGAAGGATTCAAGCGCATCTGTACTGAGTGGCCTTGCGTTGGCGATGCGATTTTTTAGCCGCTGGATGATATCTGCATCCGGAACCTTCCCGTCAATCACCACCTCATGAGCATAGCCTTCAACGACATTGAGTATGACATTTCCACCCTCAATTTCCTGCGCTGGCACATAAGCACGAGAGAGAAAATAGCCCTTGTTTCGATAACGCTCCGTGATCTGTCCGGCCATGACCCATAAGACATCAAGGCCAACGTCACGTTCGAGGTAAGGGGCATAGATATCTTCCAGATCGGAAGCATCAAAGGCGGATACGCCCTCAATGGAAACAGATTTGAGTTGGAAGCGAACCCCTTCAACACCTTCTGGAATATTAAAGGATGCTTCGCCGCGCGATTCGATCTTTACAGGCTTTTGCGTTTCGAAGGGTTGCTTTTGCGGCGGGTTGGTTCTGGCAGGGTCTGCAGATCCGGGTACGGTCGGCGCCACCGCCCATGCTGGCAGGGCGAAAACAAAAAGGACTATGAAAAGTAGACTTTTTTTTTCAAAAGTATTCCCAAGATAATGTCAAAATTAACACGTTGTGAGAGTAGCATTTTTCATGCTTTGTTCAAGTATGAATTCGACTTTTATGGCTAATACAGCTTTTATAAGGGTGTTGTAATGCCTTATGGTCGGCATTATGATTCGAATTCTCTTTTGGTATATTATTTGCTATTAATAAGAAGCCTTAACTGCAGCTATTGAACTGTTTTGAGGAATTATGCTTATTTCACAGCATGAATGCTGTGGGTGACGACACCGAAGATATGCACGTCATCATTCTCGCCGACGGGGATTGGGCGGAAGTCTGGGTTCTCTGGCATGAGAAAAGGCTGGTCGTTTTTGTACTCTAAGCGCTTTACAGTGAATTCACCGTTGATCGATGCAATCACAATCGCCCCATCAGTCGCAGGTTTTTTGCGATCCACCACCAGCATGTCATCAGGGTTGATGCCTGCATTGATCATCGATTCGCCGCTGGCTTTCAACACATAGGTTTCATCGGGATGTTCAACCAGCAGTGAGTAAAGATTGATGCGGTCTGGTTCAGCATCATCGCCTGCTGGAGAGGGATATCCTGCTTGCACGGTGCTGGAATAAAATGGCAGACTGTTTCCTTTTGAATCAATGTAAGCAGCGATTTCCTCTTTCATATCTGTTGGCACGCGCATCGTTTTGGTTGGCGCGTTATATTTCCCAGTTCCTCTTGGCCTTCCGGCTCCTGTTCGGTTGCCGCCGTGATTTTTTTTGCTACTCATGGTTTGTTTTTCCTTGTCGATTAAAGATAACTTGATTATTGTCACAATAATTCATTGAGCTGATATTACAATAAAAATTGTGGGAGGTTGCTGTGCCGTTACCGGAGCGCCAGTATTTCTCACTCTGCAGTCTGGCAAGCCGATGGGGAGTGAAGAAGGATGACATAAAATACTACGTGGAGCATGGTGAGCTGCTCACATGCTGCTGGTTGGATTTGCGCGAAGTGATGCGCTATTTGCCGCAAAAAGAGCGTTGTTCCATCACCTGCGAGTATTTGCACTATGAGGGCTATGTCGGCCTCAAACCGTGCGATTGCCGGAAGCTGTTCCGCTGCGGCAAATACAGACTCACAAGCTTTATTGATCTGGAGCAAGAAGGGTTTGAAATTACTATTTCACCGCATAGCTGCGATGCTTTGATCCATCTGAAGGAAATGGTGGTGAGCAAAGCAGAGCGCCGTCGCTTTGAAAAGCAGCACGGCCTGTATGTGTCCAAGGGAACCCAGAAGCCATGCAGGGCGAAGATGCTGGGCAAGATTGATCCTCGTGGAATTCTGCCCAATGGTGCTGGCAAGCATGATCTGTATATCAACACGCGCAGTCAGGAATGTTACTACAAGGGCGAACTGATTCAGTTCGGACCGATACAATCAAATATCATCCAGCAACTGGCCAAAGCGCATGGTTCAGCCACGCCGTGGCTTGATGGAAAAAGTCTGCTGTATAATGCCGGATCACAGGGAATGCGGATGCGCGATTTATTCAAAACGCAGCCTTTGTGGCAGGAGGTGGTGCAGTCTAACAAGCGCGGAAAATATAGGATTTTCGAACACGTGGCAGTGAAGGTGGCATAGGTGGCTGCCACGTAAGCCACGAAATGCCACGTAACCCCTCTCAACAAGCAATTTTGTGCATTTTTATGCGCTGGTTTGATCCGTCTTTGCCACGTGCTGCCACGTCGATCCCCACCTGCATCCCCACCTAACATGCTTGACAACCTGCCATCCCTTATCGGCTGGGCGTTCTAAACCCATCCCCCTCTATCCACCACCGCATCCCCACGACATCCCCACCCACCGTCTTGCAGCCTTGGTTCGAACAGTTCGAACAGGAGGCAACCATGAACGATTCACACCACAAACCAATCTCTACCTTTGACGAAATCTGCCATCTCACCATCGAGACCATGCGCAAGATGGATATGGAAACCATCATGCAGCTACGCAAGCAGGTTATCCGCGAACTCGACCGCGCCAAACTTACCAAAGCCTGCCTCGATGCTGCTTACTCCCTGAAGGTGCAGGATCAGGATCGTGCCGCGCGGGAAGCCGACGAGAACCAGCAAAGCCTGCTTGATTAGAGGTTTTGCATGTCGATGGAATGGTACAGGGCATATCACAATATGCCCCATGATCCCAAATTGCAGGTCGTGGCGAAGCGCTGCTCTCAGCCGATGGCATTCGTGGTGGCGGTGTGGGTGTGCATCCTTGATGCCGCCTCACAGCACGATCCGCGTGGCGTGATCGAGATTGACCCGGAAGAAGTAGCGGTAATTCAGGGCATTGAGCTAGAGGCGGTGGAAGCCATCCTCGATGCCCTCAAGTCCAAGAACCTGATTGACGATGAAGGTGCGGTGGTCAACTGGCACAAGCGCCAGCACACAACTTCTACCGAGCGCATGAAAAAGCATCGTGACAAAAAGAAACACGATGTGACGGGAAGTGACGCGAAGAAACGCAGCGTGACAAGCGGTGACGCAAAAAAGGCAAAAAAGACCCCAGATACAGATACAGAAGCAGATACAGATTCAGAGGAGAATACAGATACAGAAACAGACTCCAAAAAAGATTCAAATTCAAAAAACAGAGCGAGAGAAGAAAAGAAGGAGTCTGAGGAAGAAAAACAGCGGATCGGTGGAAAAGATACAGAACAGAGCCAGACCGACATCCTTCGGCAGATGGCAGACATCTGGGATGCAGAAGTTCAGAGCAAACTGACAAACGGAAATGGCCAGAAGGCCATACTCACACCCAAACGCAAAGAGCTGCTGACCGCCAGATGGATCGATGATTTTTCAGAGGACATCCGCGCATGGCGCTATTTCTGCGAGATCATAGGCAAATCAGATTTTTGCCTCGGCAAAATAGAGGGCAAAGACTGGACGATTGACCTGACATGGGCAACGCAGTCTTCCGACCGGGTGGCCAAGATTTTAGAAGGCGGCTTCTCCGGTGGCAAACACCCACCCAAACCACCAAGCTGCGCCTTGCCAGAGTATCAGGATGGCTGGGATCAGGTCATCAAGCGCATGACGCACCATCATGGTGCGGCTGCCATACGCAGCTGGTTTTCCAATAGCACCATTACCACCGCCACCCAAACACCGGATGGCGTGATGCTCACCCTCGAAGTCCGTAGCGAATTCCTGCGCGGCTGGATCGAGAAAAATTATCTCACCGATTTGAACCATAGCTGGGGCGAAGTGATCTGCTCGCGGCCTGTCATCGGTGTGGAACTGAAGACAAGGGAGGCCACCGCATGAGAAAGAAAAGATGGACAGCAACGGATGTTGCAGACCGGTTTGAAGAAGCCGTGTATGTGCTGCGCCGCATGGATGTCGGGCGCACCAAACCGATGGGATATTTCAGCACCATGCCGGAGGTGGTGCGGACTACGGCGGAGATTCTGCAGGCGGAGCCAGACGAATTTCAGCTTGGCTCGCCGACCGCCGAGGCAATCAGTAGGATGGAAGAAACGATCCAGTGGATCTTCTGGCTGGATGATGAAGACGAGCGCCGGGTGGTCTGGCTTCGCGCTGCGAATGTTCCGTGGGAACCCATTTGTAAGCGATTAGGGTTTGGCCGCACCAAAGGCTGGCAGATTTGGACATATGCGCTGATCAAAATCATGACGCGCCTGAATACCAAGCAGGGAGCGCGTTAGAATGGCTTTTCAAAAAAAGACTAAACAAGATAAACAAAATCTGGTATCTCTATCCATAGAATCCCGAGAAGTGCGTGCAAATGACCTTTTTCATCTCCCTGATCTCATGGGAGGTGATTCATGACCTCCCACTTACCCCATACCAATCAAAGCAGCAGCCGACTAAACGAGTTGTTTGATCGTATCGTGAAAAACATCTTAGAGATGTACAATCACGAGATCAGCGAGCAGGAAGCTATTGAGGCGGCCAGAAACTGGCTGGGCTTTTGCGAAAAGGTAATCGAAATTGATAAAAACATTGAGAAACAGGTGCTTGAGCCTTGATTGCACCTGCAGGCGGGGTATCCTTGGACATGTTATGAAGGCGAAAGAAAGGCAATGGAGGCAACAAAGGCGGTCATTTTAGCGAGGGTTTCCTCGCCGGAGCAGGAAGAAGGACATTCGATAGATGCCCAGAAACACCGCCTGCAAGAATACTGCCTGCGAAAAAAGCTGGATGTTGTTAAAACATTCGAAATCATCGAGTCTTCCACTCGCGGTGACCGAAAACGCTTCATGGAAATGATCGCTTATGTGAAGCGGTTCAGAGAGCCGATTGCGATTGTTGCCGATAAGGTGGATCGCGTACAACGCAGCTTCCGGGAGTTTCCACTGCTGGACGATCTCATCCAAGCTGGCAGGATCGAGCTGCATTTTTATAGCGATAACACGGTTATCCACCGGGATTCGCGCTCCAGTGACCGCACTATGTGGAGTATGCGGGTTCTGTTGGCGCAATCCTACACGGATTCGATGAGCGAAAATATCAAGCGCAGCCTTGAGCATAAACGCCGCGTTGGAGAATGGACGGGTCCGGCACCGCTTGGCTATATCAACAGCCGGGATGAGTTCGGAAAGAGCATCATTATCACTGACCCGGTGAGGGCTCCTTTGATCACGCGGCTGTTTGAGGAATATGCGACCGGCGCGTTCACCATGTCCGAGATGGTGGCCAAAGCAAAAGATTGGGGCTTGCGAAGCAAAAAAGGGAATCATTTGACCAAATCGGTCATTCATCGCTTGCTTCAACAGCCATTTTATCACGGTGAAATGGAAGTCCGAGGTGAGATATACGCGCATCGGCATGAAACGCTGATTCCGCAATGGCTGTTCAACAAATGTCAGGATGTACGACTCGGCTATCACAAAAAGCCGTTCAAATATGCTGAGAAAGAATATGTGTTCCGCGGATTGCTTACCTGCGAAACCACCGGTCGGGTGGTGACTGCGGATACCAAGAAGAAGAAATACAAAAGCGGCAAAGTTGCGGAGTGGACATATCTGCGCTGCTGGAAGCCGGAGGATGCAAAGAAGCAAATGTGGGTTCGCGAGGATAAAATCTGCGATCAGGTCGAGGATGTCCTGACGCGCCTCGGCATTCGAAGCGAAACCTTGCTGGAAAACACCATTGAGTATCTGAAGGAAACCAGCCGGATCAAAAAAGAGCATCACACCATTGAGATGGCGCAGCTGAAAAAGGAACACACCCAGCTTCAGGACAAGCTGGATCGCTTGATGGATTTACGTCTGGATGGAGAACTCAGCAAAGAGGACTTTGAATTTAAGAAGCGCCGGCTCAAGGAACGTCAATATGAATTGGTGCAGTTGATCGACACTTATGACAAAGCGGATGATGAATTCACCAAGCGTCTGGAAATGATGCTGGTTTTAACCCATCAAGGACCCAGAATCTGGAAAGGTTCGACAATTTCTGAAAAAAGAGAGTTGCTGAATTTCCTATTTGCGAACCTAACATTGAAAGGAGCAACGCTCTGTTATTCCTTAAGAAAACCATTCAGCGAGCTATTAGTGGGACCTGATCGTCCCGAATGGCGGAGAGGACAGGATTCGAACCTGCGAGGGGCTTGCACCCCAACTCGCTTTCCAGGCGAGCGCCTTAAACCACTCGGCCACCTCTCCACGATGTTACATCAGGCCTGAAAAGAACGGGTACCATACGCATTTTGCGAGGAAATGCAAGAGAATGCTCTGCGCTAGTGACCGATCAACCTTTCACCTTCTTGATAAAGCGTTTGGCCTTGGCCGTGAAAGCCTCATGATCGGGGTAGTTTTTCTCATGCAGGGCTTTCTCCAGCGCCTCAGCCGCTTTTTGCTGCTGCTTGTTGAGATTCTTCGGCGTTTCCAGCTTGGCATGCACATATAAGTCACCGAACTGGCTGCTGCTACGCATACGCGGCATGCCTTTACCCTTAAGGCGGAACGTGTCGCCATGCTGCGTTCCGGCCGGGATTTTGACGCGCGCTCGTGCTCCGGTAAGCGTCGGCACTTCCACCTCACCCCCGAGCACCGCCGTTAAGGACGGGACCGGCACGATGCAATGGATATGCTCGTTATCCCGTTCAAATAACTCATGCGGCTGAACGGAAACGAAAATATAGAGATCCCCCGGCTCAGCACCGCGAATACCTACCTCGCCCTTGCCGGACAGGCGGATGCGCGTCCCGTCTTCCACCCCGGAAGGAATATTGACCTCGAGCGTTTTGGTTTTCTCAACACGTCCCTCGCCGTGACAGGCGTGGCAAGGGTTTTTGATTTGCTGCCCCGTCCCGCCGCAGGCCGGGCAGATACGTTCCATCGCGAAAAAGCCTTGCTGCATGCGCACGCGCCCCAGGCCACCGCAGGTCTCGCAGGTAGTCATGCCGGAGCCGTCTTCACTGCCGCTGCCATGGCAACTGTCACATTCGGCATAGGTTTTGATTTTGATGGTTTTATCGAAACCGTTATACGCCTCTTCCAGCGTCACATTCAGGTTATAGCGCAAATCGGATCCGCGCATATGCATTTGCTGACGTTGCGCCTGACGCTGCGCTGCGCCGGCTGCCCCCCCACCGGCGAAACCACCGAACAAATCTTCGAATATATCGGCAAAGGAGCCGGCGCTTGCCCGGCTGAAATCGAACCCGCCAAACGGCCCTTGCCCGCCCATACCCTGTTCAAAGGCTTCGTGTCCGTACTGATCGTAAGCCGCGCGCTTTTCATCGTCCTTGAGTACGTCATAAGCGGCATTGATTTCCTTAAATTTGCGCTCAGCCTCCTCATCACCCGGGTTACGGTCCGGATGATATTTCATAGCAAGCTTACGGTAGGCTTTTTTAATGTCCGCCTTATCCGCACCTTTTGACAAGCCTAATACGCTGTATAAATCTTCAGCCATTACCAATCTTCCGCGTCATCTTGGTCATCTTTGCCCATCAGCATGCGATAGGCATATTCAATTTTGTAGAGTTGGCTTTCTTTTTCGGACTCATCCAGCCCGGCATTCTGCCGCACTTCATGAAGTAATTTATAGTAGGAGGCCTGTATATCATTCGCAAGCGCACCGGGTTGCAGGTTAAGAATGGCATAATACATCGAATATTGCTGCATTGTTTCCTGCGCGTCACTTTGCTTTGATAGCTCGGATATATTTGCCTTTTTCTTTACTGGTGAATTACTTACAGAAGCCTCTTTTGCTTGGCTATAGCCATCCCCGAATTCAACCAAAAGAGTATTATACGCCTCTTTGATTTCCATAAACTTGACCTCAGCATTGGCATCACCAATGTTCTTATCAGGGTGATATTCTTTCGCTAGCCTGTAATAGGCGCGTTTTATGTCTTCTAAGGTCGCATTGGGCTGAATGCCGAGAATTCTGTAATGATCAAGAGCCATGCGTTTTGCGGCGTATTACGCCTTATTTTGTTCCTTATCATCGTCATTATCATCGTCTACTTCTTTATATTCCGCATCAACGACTTTTTCATCGGCACTACCTTCGGCTTCCTGTTCCGCGGCTTGCGCTGCAGCGCCTTGTGAACCATAAACCGCTTCACCCAGCTTCATGGAGGCCTGTTGCAGTGCTTCCATTTTCTCGGAAATCTTAGCCGGATCATTACTGTCGAGCACTCCCTTTACGCCGGCAATAGCTTTTTCAATCGCGTCTTTCTGATCCGCGGAAATTTTATCGCCATATTCCTCAAGACTTTTTTCCGTAGCATATGCAAGCGACTCGGCGTTATTGCGCGCTTCTACCAGCTCTTTCCGTTTTTTATCGGCTTCAGCATTCGCCTCCGCATCTTTGATCATCTGCTCGATTTCGTCTTCGGAGAGACCACCGGAGGCCTGAATCGTAATTTTCTGCTCTTTACCGGTCGCTTTATCTTTCGCCGAAACATTCACGATACCATTCGCATCAATATCAAACGCTACTTCAATCTGCGGCACACCGCGCGGTGCGGGCGGGATATTTTCCAGATTGAATTGCCCAAGTAGCTTATTTTCGGCCGCAATATCGCGCTCACCCTGATAGACACGGATCGTTACGGCAGACTGATTATCATCGGCAGTCGAGAAAATCTGACTTTTCTTAGTCGGAATCGTCGTATTGCGCTCAATAAGGCGGGTAAACACACCACCTAGCGTCTCAATCCCCAGCGAGAGCGGCGTCACATCGAGCAGGAGGACATCTTTCACATCCCCCTGAAGTACACCCGCCTGAATGGCCGCGCCGATCGCAACGACCTCATCCGGGTTCACCCCTTTATGCGGCTCTTTGTCAAAGAAATCCTTCACCGTCTTGATGACTTTTGGCATGCGCGTCATACCACCTACCAGCACCACCTCATCAATTTCACCGGATTTCAGGCCGGCATCTTTGAGGGCCGCTTCGCAAGGCTTAATGGTTTTAGCAATCAGATCCGCCGTAAGCGATTCCAGCTTGGAGCGGCTTATTTTAAGTTGTAAGTGCTTTGGCCCAGATTCATCGGCGGTAATATAAGGCAGGTTCACATCCGTTTCAGGCGAACTGGAAAGCTCTATTTTCGCTTTCTCCGCCGCTTCTTTCAAACGCGTCAGCGCCAGCGGATCTTTGCGAAGATCCATCTTTTCCTGCTTCTTAAATTCATCGGCAATGTAGTCTACCAGTCGATTATCAAAATCGAGACCACCAAGATGCGTGTCACCATTAGTAGACTTCACTTCAAACACGCCGTCACCGATCTCAAGAATGGAAATATCGAACGTACCACCACCAAGGTCATAGACGGCGATGGTTTTTGTATCTTCTTTATCCAGCCCATAGGCCAGCGCCGCGGCAGTCGGCTCGTTAATAATACGGAGCACCTCCAGCCCGGCGATTTTACCGGCATCTTTGGTAGCCTGACGCTGCGAATCACTGAAATAAGCCGGGACGGTGATAACCGCTTTTTCGACCTTTTCGCCAAGGAAATCTTCAGCCGTTTCCTTCATTTTGCGCAGGATCATCGCACTCACCTTACTGGGTGAATATTTCTCGCCTTTGACTTCTACCCATGCATCGTCATTATCGGCTTTGACAATATTAAACGGAACGATCTCCTGCTCCTGCTTGGTAATCGGGTCATCGAACGAGCGGCCAATCAGTCGCTTGATACCGTACAGCGTGTTTTCCGGATTGGTGACCTGCTGGCGTTTTGCGGGCTCCCCAACCAGCTTTTCATCATTCTCGGTAAAGGCGACGATAGAAGGTGTAGTGCGCTTGCCTTCCGCGTTTTCAATGACGCGTGGATTGTCGCCGTCCATCACAGCAACGCATGAATTAGTCGTTCCTAAGTCAATTCCAATCACTTTACTCATAACATTCTTCCCCGACGTTATTTGCTTTAATTCTATCTATATATATTTTCTGGCGATTTTGCGCCTGCTTATGCATAGATAAGTTATTTAACCGAAGCTTCAAGGGTTAAAGGCGATTTTTATACCACGAAGAGCAAAAAACCAAGCCACACCGCCGCGGCCAGCATGGCATAGGGCGGGTGAGCGTGCTCGCTATCTTTATAGTCCGACGTGATATAGGCCATCCATGCCACCATACCGACCCCTGCCAAAAATAAAAACGCCTCCAGATAGCTCATCCACAGGCCGGAAATCGCGATAAGTTTCAGGTAATCATACTGTTGGAACGTAGCATTTTTCATTTTCTCCCACACACCAACAAAGGCGAGCAAGGCGAGAATCACGACGATGAACACATGCATTTGATCGAAAAACGCGCTTGGCGGCATAGCAAGAAAAGCGAGCAATACATTCAGCACCAGCAGCGGCGTCACCACTTTGCGATAGCTGTAATCAATTGCCGATTGCAGAATAAGCAGCAGGCTCAGGCCGTAATAGATCACAAACCATTCCGAAAAACCGTATTTCAGATAGAACAGTACGGAGAGCACCGCGCCCGAAAACTCCAGCCAGAAATAGACCGGGCTGATTTTGGCACCGCAATTAAAGCATTTGCCTCGATGACCCAGCCAGTTAAAGATCGGCACCATATCGCGCGTGCGCAGCTTTACACCGCACGCCGGGCAATGCGCACGCTTGCCGGTCCATTTACCACCGGCGGGCATCCCGTTCGGCAGGCGGTAATAGGGCATCGTCGTGAGCGCACCGCACCCCATACCAAACACAAACGCAAGCACCGCGCCGAGATAATAAAGTAATTGATGATCCATGTAGTAGATGTAGCGGGTTAAACGACGAATGGCAAAAAGAATGCAGACTCTGTGGTCTTAGGACGTTATTTACTCGCCTGATGCGGCTCAAAATACTAAGATGCCATAACCAAATGATATAAACTAATACATATGGCGCATCAAACCTCCCTGATCACCCTGCTCATCCCCGTCTATAACGAGGCGAATAATATTGCGCCGTTTCTGGAACAGATTGAAGCGCTTGCGCTGCCAAAGGGGGTTAAGCTGGAGCTGCTCTTCATTGATGACGGCAGTCAGGATGATAGCTACGCGATCATTTCCGCTCTCACGTCCAAAAAACATAGCATCAAGGCGCTTCGCTTCTCCCGGAATTTCGGTAAGGAAATTGCCCTGACCGCCGGGCTGGATGCCGCCACCGGCGATGCTGTGCTGCCGATGGACGTGGATTTGCAGGACCCGCCCCAGCTTATTCCTGAGATGATTAAACGCTGGCAGGACGGCATTGATGTGGTGCTCGCCGTTAGAAAACACCGGGATGAACCCTTTCTGAAACGCAAATCCGCCCAGCTGTTTTATAAGCTGATTCATAAAATGAGCAGCATCCATATTCCGGAACAGGCCGGAGATTTTCGTCTGATGGATCGCAAAGTGGTTGAGGTGATCAAACAACTGCGCGAACGCAGCCGCTTTATGAAAGGCCTTTTTGCCTGGCCCGGCTTCTCAAGTGACACGATTTACTTCGACCGCCCCAAACGTGCAAGCGGGGAGCCGCGGCAGTCCTACCGCAATTTATTTCGCCTTGCCTTTGATGGTATTTTCTCCTTTACCACCGTACCCTTACAGGTCTGGACCTACATCGGTGCGATCATATCCGTCACCGCATTCATCTATGCGCTCTTTATTATTTTCAGCGTGTTGCTGACCGGTGTGGATGTTCCCGGTTATGCATCGCTACTCACTGCTGTGCTGTTTATTGGTGGCATTCAGTTGATCAGTATGGGGATCATCGGCGAGTATATCGCCCGCATTTACCGCGAGGTAAAACAGCGCCCGCTTTATGTAATTGCCGACTCAATAGGAATACATCATGACGGAAATTAAACAACACTTCCCCGACTATAAAGGCGATGCGGTTACGCCCTTCATCTTTATCATCGCCCTGTTTGTGTATTATGTGTTTGGTAACCCGATCATGACCTTCCCGGATTCATGGTGGCATCTGAACGCCGGCGACCAGATTCGCGCGCTGGGCGCCATTCCAGAAACCGATAGCTGGACCTTCACCGCCGGGGATGCGCGCTGGTACAATATTGCATGGCTGTACGATATTTTCATCAGCTGGTGGTATGAGCAGTTTGGCTTTCCCGGCCTGCATTTTCTCAAATCGCTCTGCGCCGCGCTGACCATCACGGTTGTGTTTCATCATATGCGGCTACGCCACGCCAGCCTGCCCGCTGCCGGTGTCATTGTATTCATGCTGATTTTCGCATCGATGCAGATCAATGCGCTGCGACCGCAAAATCTTTCTTACTTAATCGGCGTGGTGTTTCATCTGCTGCTGTTTATCCATTTGAAAGGGAATATCAAGGCGCTGATCCCGCTACCGTTTCTGACGCTTCTCTGGGCCAATATGCATGGCGGGGTCATTATCGCCTTTATCCTGATGGGCCCTTATGCCGTTGAGGCACTTGTAGAAAAACGCTATGCAGAATTGAAGCGCTTAATTATCTGCGGGGTGTTCTGCCTGATCGCTGTATTCATCACTCCGCTGGGCTGGCATATTTTCCCGGCGATGTATGAAACACTGTCATCTGTCATGAAGCCGGTGATTGCAGAGTGGCGGCCACTGCCACCGTTTACGTCTCAAAATGTTGCAGTCTACATGCTCGTGTTTTTCCTCGTATCGAATATCCGTAATCCGCATGCACGGCTGTCCGATAAGATTATGGCGTTCGGCTGGTTATTGCTCGCGCTGCTATCACGCCGCCATTTCCAGCCTTTTACTATGTTTGCAGCGCCCTATTTCGCGCTCTGCCTGATGCAGTTTGCGCATCCGATTGACCTGCACGTAGAGCGCCAAATTCGGCATGGTCGAAAAATCCTGCAGGCTTATTTACTTATTCTTTTACTGCTTCCGGTTTCCGCTTACGGGCTCAAAATCTTCCATGATGAAGAAGCGCATGAGATGCGAGCGCGTCATTTGAAGGATACGGCGAACTACCTAAAAGCAAACCACCCGGATGCAAAGCTGCTGCATGAATATACGTTTGGTGGCCTACTGGGCTATTTGTCCGATGGTACTTTCAAAATATTTGTGGACGGACGGGCCGATACGCTGTTTCCCGAGACACTCTTGCAGGATTATATTACGATCTATTTTATGAAGCCGGGCTGGGAGGATACCTTTGAAGCGTATGATATTAATTCCGTTGCGCTTGATGAAATTCACCCTCTGACTGCAAAGTTAGAAAACAAAGCAGAGTGGAAACGTGTGAAAACCTTCTTAATTCCGCGCGTAGGTCAGGGTGGAAACCTTGTTCAGGATGAAGAGTCGCAACTATTCCATATATTCATTAAGAAGTAGTCACTAAAAAAGGCGCCCGGGAGGACGCCTTTACATTTTTAGCTTATGGAATCAATTAGGCTGCCTTAAGCTTTTTTTTAGTCTCCGTACGTGGCCAGCTGGAAAATTCCATCACAGCTTCATCCACACCGCAGACCGTTGCAGCCAGCCGCGCCGCCACGAGATATGGGTCCGAATTCGCCCCTGGGCGTCGGTCCTCAAAATAGCCATGCCCTTTCAGTGCTACCGGCTTGGGAATGCGAATAGACGAACCGCGGTCCGCCGTACCTGCTTTGAACGTATTGATATCGCAGGTTTCATGCTCGCCGGTCAGACGTTCGTCCAAATCATGACCATAAAGCGCTATATGCTCGGGATGTTTTTTGGATAATGCTTCAACAGCGGCTTCTATTGCCTGCATCCCCTTGGAGGGATCACGCGTCTCTTTCGTTGAAAAATTCGTATGCATTCCGGAACCATTCCAGTCACCTTTCACAGGTTTATTATCGATGGTAACGGCAATCTCAAACTCTTCCCCTACCCGGTAAAGCAACCAGCGAGCAATCCAGGTCTCATCGGAAATGTTCAGAATACCGGGATCATCGCTTTCAATGCCACGATAACCGATCTGAAACTCCCACTGGCCGGGCATGACTTCCGCATTAATACCATAAAAAGCGAGACCGGCTTCTATACACAATTGCGCATGAGCTTCTGCTAAATCCCTTCCATAGACCGCATCCGCGCCGGCTCCGCAATAATAGGGCCCCTGGGGTCCGGGATAACCATTTGCCGGCCAACCGAGCGGGTCACGTCCATGGAACATGGTATATTCCTGCTCGAAACCGATCCACGGCTCATGCTTGGCAGCACCGGCATCCAGCACGTTGCGCAGTTGCGCACGCGAGTTGGATTCGTGCGGGGTTTCACCATCCGGCTCATATACTTCGCACATAATGATAAAGTTGCCCTCACCACGCACAGGGTCCTTCACCACTTTGACCGGTTTTAAAATACAGTCCGAGTCCTCACCACTGGCTTGATTGGTAGAAGAGCCATCAAAACTCCACTCTGGAAAATCAGACGGCTTCGGGTTAGCACCCACATCAGAAATAATACGAGCTTTAGAACGGATTTGACGTGTCGGTACCGCTCCATCTAACCATAAATATTCTGCCAGAGATATATTAGCCATTGTAGTCCTTTCTTGCTAATTAGGGCGAGATTATATCGCAAAGCAAAATAGCTTACACTCCACCATATGCAAGTATTTTCTTGTTTAACTTTACTTGCACTCCGGTAGCAGATAGGAAATGCAACAACAGTCTGCAAATGGATTATCATGGCTTTAGTAGGAAGTAAAAAACATGTCGTATCTCTGATGCTACTCGTCTTAGCAGCAACAACCTGGAGTGTAATCTGGTATAATCACGCTACGGAGATGCGTCTTCAGCTCGTCCAGCGTCTGGATCAACTCGTATCGCAACAACATCTCAGCTATGATGCTGTTGAGCTACATGGCTTCCCGTTGCGTGTCAAACTTGACGTGATCCGGCCTGAATTTCGCTATGATGCCGGGAAGTGGCTGCGCGCTCAGCTGGATGAACCGGCGCAAGCCGATATGCCTCCGCTGCTGTGGACGCAGTCTATCCAGCTTACGGAACCGTTATCGCTGGAATATCACCTTCTTACTACAAGTGGCAGCCTGGAAACGAAGGGGTTAATCCATATCCGGGATCAGTTCGGCCAATTCCATAATCATTTCGTAGTAGAGCTTAGCGATCCGCTGCATATCGGGATGGATATACCGCTTAAAACAATATTGCAGGTTCTAACCCAACCGGATCAGCTAGTCGCAACCGATCCGCGCCGCTGGCTCAGGCAGGTTCGTGCCTTGAGCCTTCGTAGCGGTGCTTTGGAGCTGCGTGATGCCGCTACCGGACAAAAACTTGCCACAAGCAGCCCGATGCACAGCACATTTCGCCATAGCGGGATCGACCGCAACGGCAATATCTCCCTGCAATTTAGCTTTTTCAATGAAGCGCTGGTTTTTCTGCCGGGGTTTGCATCGCATATCTTAACCAACCCGTATCTACGTGTTCTGGGGCGGCACCATATGATTGATGTAACCGCCTGGGAAAAGCGAGGAGCCAGCTATACTGATATAAAAGGCGTATTTGAAGGGCGTCTTCTCGGAGATGGACGCGAGGACCGTAGTTTCGATGGCACCCTTCGCATCGATCATGCCAAGTTAGGCAGCTTGTTTGGTACGACTGAAGGAACACTCGAACTCAGCCTGAAGCGTGAAGATGAGACCATGCGGCACCTTCAGTTACGAACGCATGCGAAACTTAACTATACCGAGGCATGGCATCGTTGGATCTCCGGTTTTTTACAAAACGATACCTTGCTCGATCATTTTCAGGCTTCTCTGAACCGTAACGCCGCCAGTAAACCATTTCCGGCTACGCTACTGGCACAACTGGATGATATCGGGCAGTTCTTGGTGGCTTTGGTGCCCAAATTGCACGAGAACAGCCCGGTGCAGATAACGGCGCATATCGACTATCAGGGTGCTGACGGTGAAGAAAAAGAACGCCTTTCGGTTGACCGTCTCGCCATCGCCACCGCGAATTACGGTATGGATATTCAATCGACCACCGCCGGGGATCCGGCAAATGAATCTGACAAGACAACGATTACCCTCACCCAGTATGACCGGCTGGTGGAGGCACTGGGCGATTATATTAATAACCTGACTGTGACCGCCACCAGCTCCCTCACGCCGCAAGCGGTGCAGATTATGTCCCCACAATTATTGGCAGAAATAACGCGTACGCTGGAAGCGGTGGCCGATCAAAGAGAAGAGGACGGCACCCTTATCCTTACCATCCGTAAGGATCAGGACGGTATGCGGGTCGGTTCCCTCACCCAGGCGGAATTAACCACGCTGCAGGATCGCATTACGCCTCACTTTTTCAGCGCCTTTATGCAGCTTCAATCGGCCATCTTAAGCGGCAGTAACCCACAGTAAAATAAACAGGGTTACTTTTTCCGGAAGGTATCGAGACTGACAATATTCGAGCCATCGGTTACCGGCTCGTGCTCATCCTGAGCAGGCTGATGCTTGCGCGGCTTTTTCGCGCTTGGTTTGGTTGCACCGGGTACGGACTCGCTGATCGTATTAAATTGCAAGCCAAACTTGACACTGGGGTCGGCAAAGGAGATCAATGCATCAAACGGGATAGTGAGATTCTGCTTCACATTGTCAAAACTCAACACGATGCTGAACCGGTCTTCCTCGATTTCCAAGTCCCAGAATTGATGCTGCACAACGATCGTCATCTCTTCCGGGTAGCGTTCGGCCAGCTCATCGGAAATCATCACGCCCGGATATTCGGTAGCAAACGTGATGAAGAAATGATGATCCGCCGGCAGCCCATGCTGTTCCACGAACTCCAGCGCGCGCCGCACCACAAGGTGCATCGCTTCGTCTATCAGTTCTCCGTAGTCAATCGTATCGTAACTCATAGCTCGATTATGGGCGGTTTATGGCCGCTTTGCCAGTATATTTTTCGTTTACAGGGACAAAAAAGCTAAAAACATAGCCACATTGCATCACAGCGAAGCTTTAATGAGCGCTTTGAACAAATTCCGTGCCGATTTCACGTAAAGCATGAGTTCGGGGTGCCACTGTACACCCAGAAGAAAGGGGTGAGCCGCCTTCGATTCCTGCTCGACAGCCTGAATCAGGTTGTTTTCCTCCTTGGCCACCACGCGCAAATGCTTACCCAGCCGGTTAACTGCCTGATGATGAATACTGTTGACGTTATAATGCGTATACTCGCCTAATATCTGAAACAGCATGCTGTCCGGCTCGACCATCACTTCACGCCGCCCGATGATTTTACTGATGAGGCTCTCACTCGGCAGGAAATCCTCCAGCACGTCTTTCGCCTCCTGATAGAGCGAGCCGCCCAGCGTAACATTCATCATCTGCATCCCGCGGCAAATGCCCAATATCGGCTTTTGATGCTCGATAGCATAACGAATCACCTCTTGCTCCAACCGGTCCCGCTCCGGGTCGTATTTCGTTCCCTGCAACAACGCGCCTTCGCCGTAAAGTTCCGGGTTGATATCCCCGCCGCCGGAAATGACAAACCCATCATAATCAGTTAGGTTATAAGGCTTTCCTGCTATCAGCGAGCGCGGTTTGCCTCCGCCCCACTTCACCGCCAGCCGGGTGAAATACCACAAGACCTGCCCGCCTTTTGCCGGTCCGGTAATGCCGATGCGGGGCCGTTTCTTATGCCGGGGAGTCGTAGCCATAATCCTCCACCAGCTTGTCTATCCAGCCGTGTGCAGTCAGGTTCATCCCTCTGGTCAGATAGGTAAGATAGTCGGCGCACATCGCTTTTAATTTATCTTCCTCTTCGGCTAGCTGCTCCACCTCAATCCAGTAATTCCAGTCTCGGGCAATCCGCCAGTCAGGGTCATCTATTTCGCAATTCGGCAACCGGTAATGAAAGGTTTTTCGTGGTTTAACAAGGCGCTTTTTCTCTTCATCCAGTTCATCCAGCGCTTCTGGCATGATGGCGGCAAAAAGCGGCAACATATCCAACGCACGATTCCGGGTTGGATTATGCTCGAGATAATCTTCAATGAATTCCGCTAATTCCGGAGCATAATCCGCCTTCATCAGCAACTTGACATAGCTTTTCGGAAACGGGTCGATATAGGTGAGCACGCGCCGCGAAAAATCGACCTGCATCACCTGCTTGAGCCAGGGGTATAGCAGCAGAAACGCCAGCATAATACGCGTTAAATACGCCGCATCGGTGGAAGCAACATCCGGGTTAAGATGCATGCCGAATGCGTGCGTAAATCGCGCCTTGGTCCCTTCGGCTTTTTTCGCCTGCAACGCTTCCCGCAACTGCTCTAGCTTCTCAAAATCGTCAAACGCTATTGGCGGCGTTACAATTTCACACGGGACGAACTGCCCGGCTAATTCTCCCATCCATTGGCTAACCTTTTGCTTGATATCCGAGAGATCTACCCTCTCCTCCCCATCGGTTTCCTCCTCTAGCTTCGCCGCCACCTCCTTCACAATCACCGCATCCAGCTCAACCGTGAAATCACCTAATTCCGTATCTTTCAGTTTGGCCACCAGCGAGTGCTCAGCCTCTATGCTTCCACCAAACACATGCTTAATAATGTCTGCACAATCGGCTATGGAGATACCGGCCAGCTCAAACTCAAACCCGGCCAGGCGTTTCGCACCATCATCGGTTTGAGAAACTGGATATGAATGAAATTTAGTGGCTTGCATGACAAGCAACCTATAGCATTGGGCATAGTTTACAAGGATTGCAATGTTGAGCGGCGCGATATTTCAAAATATATATTAGGTAATAACGTAGCCTTTTCATCGTATTTCACGTATTAGATAGCAAGCAATATTGGATAGGGCGTTTGCTATGCGGGTTTTTGTATTATTGATATTATACGGCATATTGGTGGCGGCACCTGCTTTTGCGCAGTTCGGTAATCAACCAACCGCCGTAACGGCGTATGAAGTCACCCGCAAACCCTTTGTTGACCGGGTGGAAGCCCTCGGCACGCTTCGCGCAAATGAGACGGTGGTTCTGTCCGCGACCGTGACCGAGCGTGTAACGGAGGTGAATTTTGAAGATGGAGAACGCGTTAAACAGGGGGATATTCTTCTGGAAATGGATGCCGGGGAAGAAATGGCACTGCTCGCCGAGGCCCGCGCCACTATGATTGAGGCCGAGCGGCAATTGGAGCGCAGTAAAGCGCTGCAAAAGGACAGTGTCGTTTCCGAAGCCGTGCTCGATGAGCGCGAGCGCAATTACCTAAACGCCAAAGCACGGCTCGCTGCGATTGAATCGCGCATTGCCGAACGCCGTATTACTGCGCCGTTTGATGGCATTGTCGGGCTGCGCAATATCAGTGTCGGTGCGCTGGTCGAACCCGGCGATGAAATCACGACGATAGATGATGACAGTGTGATGAAGCTGGATTTCTCTGTTCCTGCCGTATTCCTTCCCACTTTGAAGCCGGGTGTGACGATTCAGGCCACCGCCCGCGCCTTTGACGGCAAGCAATTTGAAGGTACGATCGCAAGTGTCGATAGCCGTATTGATCCGGTGACGCGCTCCATCCTCGTGCGCGCCCTTATTGAAAATCCGGATAAGCTGCTCAAACCCGGGCTGTTGATGCGGGTTCAGCTCTCTAAGAATCCGCGCGAGGCCATCGTCGTTCCGGAAGAAGCGCTTCAGATTAACGGCAGCCAGCACTCGGTTTATGTCGTCACCGAGAAAGACGGCGGACTTATCGCCGAGCAACGTAATATAGAGATTGGCTCAAGGCGCAAGGGAGAAGCGGAAGTTATCGACGGGCTGACCACGGGTGAACAGGTTATTACTCACGGCATCGTCAAGTTGCGGCCGGGCGCGAAGATTACGCTGAAAGACGACCCGCTCGCCCCGTCCAAACCGGCTGAGAAATAGCCATGCTGATTTCGGATATCTCCGTCAAACGCCCGGTTTTTGCTTCAGTCATTTCGCTCTTGTTGATCGCCTTTGGTATCGTCTCGTTCGAGCGGCTATCGTTGCGTGAATACCCGAACATCGACCCACCCATTGTTACGGTAGAAGTCACCTATGAAGGCGCACCGGCCAATATCGTCGAAACGCGGATTACCGAGGTGATCGAAGAACGTATCGCCGGGATTGAAGGGATTGAATATATCCAGTCCGAATCGAGTGACGGTGAATCGAATGTCACGATCGAATTTGCGATCAACCGCGATATTGACGCCGCCGCTAATGATGTCCGCGACCGCATCGCCGGGATTCAGGATAATCTGCCGGAAGAGGCGGACCCGCCCGAAGTGCAAAAAGTGGACAGCAACGATGACGTCATCATCTGGCAGAACCTGACCAGCACCACGATGAGCGTACCCGAACTCACCGACTACGCTGAGCGCTATCTGGTCGATCAGTATTCCACACTCGACGGAGTAGCGCGGGTGCGTGTTGGTGGCGGACTGAGCTATGCGATGCGCATCTGGCTTGATCGGCAGGAGCTGGCCGCGCGTAACCTAAGTGTATCAAATGTGGAGGAGGCCCTCCGCGCGGAGAATATTGAACTGCCCGCGGGAAGTCTCGAGTCAGATCAACAAATGTTCAAAGCCCGGGTGGATCGCAATTTTAAAGAGCCGTCTGATTTCAATAAATTAGTGTTGGCCGAGGGCGAGGATGGCTATCTGATCCGCCTCGGCGACGTTGCACGGGTTGAGCTTGGACTGGTCGAAAGCCGCACCTTCTTCCGCGGCAATGAAGTGCCTATGGTCGGTATTGGCACCATTAAACAATCCACAGCCAATACAATCGAAGTTTCCCGCGGTGTTAAAAAGCTGACGGCCAAGCTCAATAAAAACCTTCCCGATGGTATGTTTATCGAACAGAGCTACGATGCCGCCGTCTTTATCGAATCCTCCATTAACGAGGTCTATAAAACGCTCTTTATCGCAATCGGCTGCGTGATTGTCGTTATTTACCTCTTCCTCGGCAGCGCGCGCGCGATGATCGTCCCGGCTGTCACCGTACCGGTCTCAATCACGGCGACCTTTATCGTGATTTACGCGCTCGGCTTTTCGATTAATATTCTCACCCTGCTCGCGCTTGTGCTTGCGATCGGACTGGTGGTCGATGATGCGATTGTGATGCTTGAAAATATCGCCCGCCGTACGCAGGAAAAGCGGGAATCGCCGCTCGTTGCTTCCTATAAGGGCGCGCGGCAGGTCGGTTTTGCGATCATCGCAACAACGCTCGTACTCATAGCCGTGTTCGTGCCTATCACCTTTTTGCAGGGCGATATCGGACGGCTCTTTACCGAGTTTGCCCTGACCATTGCCGCCGCGGTGGCCTTTTCCTCCGTCGTCGCATTGACCTTATCCCCGATGCTGGCTTCAAAATTACTCAAAGAGGGCCGGCTACAGCGGAGTGGTATCACCCAGCGTGTGCATCAGCTTGTCCGCGCTTCCCGCAAGCGTTATATGCGCCTGCTCACGCTCTGTTTGAAACGCCCAAAAATCCCACTGGTGATTTTTGCCACACTTCTAGGTGGCACCGCCCTCCTCTACCCGCAGGTGGATCAGGAATTCGCACCACGCGAAGACAGGGGTGCGTTCTTTATTTTCGTGAGCGGGCCGGAAGGTGCAAGCTACGATTTTATTGAAGATTATATGACCGAGATTGAGCAACGGTTGATGTCCTATGTCGAAAACGGGGAGATTAAACGACTGCTTGTTCGCGCACCGGGTGCATTCGGTAATATTGAGAATTTCAACTCCGGTATCGTGATTGCCGTGCTGGAAGACTGGTCGGAGCGCCGCCCGGCAAATGCCATCATGAACGAAATACGTGGCAAGCTGAGTGACCTCGCAGGCGTTCGGGCGTTCCCCGTGATGCGGCAAGGGCTCGGCGGAGGTACCAGTAAGCCGCTGCAATTCGTTATCGGCGGTGCGACTTATGAAGAGCTCGCAGAATGGCGCGATATTCTGATAGCGAAAGTCAACGAGAATAATCCCGGTATTCTTGGGCTGGATAGCGATTATAAGGAAACACGCCCACAAATCGACTTTCAGGTAGATTACGACCGCGCCGCTTCGCTCGGCGTGACCGTGGAAGAAATCGGTCGCAGCCTGCAAACCATGATGGGCGGCCGCCGGGTCACCACCTTTCTTGATCGCGGTGAGGAATATGATGTGATTGTTGAAGGTGACCGCACCGAACAACGCTCTTTTACTGATGTCGAAAATATCTATGTGCGTTCCTTCCGCACGGACGAGCTGGTCCCGCTTTCCAACCTCGTGAACATTGAGGAATACGGCGCGGCGGAAACCCTGCCACGCTACAACCGCATCCGCTCGATCACGCTGGAAGCCAACCTGGAAGAAGGCTACCGTCTGGGTGAGGCGATTGAGTTCATGGAAACCCTCGCGCGTGAGCATCTCCCGGGTGAGGCGGTAATTGATTTCAAAGGTCAGAGCCGGGATTATATAACCTCCGGCAGCTCGATCATCTTCGTCTTTATCCTCGGGCTGGTGGTGGTTTTCCTCGTGCTTGCCGCACAATTTGAAAGCTATATCCATCCGTTTGTTATCATGCTGACCGTACCCCTTGCGGTGGGTGGCGGGTTGCTGGGGCTGTATGTCACCGGCAGTTCGCTCAATATTTACTCGCAGATCGGGCTGATCATGCTGGTGGGGTTATCGGCGAAGAACGGTATTCTCATTGTAGAATTTGCGAATCAGCTGCGCGATGAGGGTATGCGGTTCAACCGTGCTTTACTGACAGCGTCTAAGGTCCGCTTCCGCCCGATCGTGATGACCGGACTGACCACGATTGCCGGGTCGATTCCGCTTGTGCTCGCGAGCGGCGCCGGATCGGAAACCCGGATGGTCATCGGCTTCGTAATTCTCTTCGGTGTCCTCGCCGCGACGCTGCTTACGCTCTTTATCGTACCTGTTGCCTACAGCCTGCTTGCGCGCGGCACCGGCTCACCGGAAGATGTCGCCCGGCAGCTAGAAGCAGAGATGCAAAAATAGCACTTACTCATTCCGCAATAATCCTGCCGGGCGCAAGCGAAAGAGTCTGCGGTTGCCAATATAACCCGTCAGCCAGATCACGACGATACAGGCCAGAATGGTCGTGATCGTCACTTCGGGCATCGCGGCAAAATCATCATTGCGGAAATAGAGATTGATCAGCCAGGCGCTTAACGTACCGATGACCGCCGCAATCACCGAGGTAAACAAGGCTAGCAACATCCATTCAGCGGTGCAGCTTTTGAGAATATCCCGTTGCCTCGCACCCAGTACCTTAAACACCGCGATGTCATACATACGCTGTTCTATGGTAGCACTTAAGGCACTAACGAGCACCAGCAGCCCGGCAAAAAGGCTAATCGCCACCGTGACGCTAAGCGCGGTAGCAATATACCCGACCGCCTCCTTCACTAACTCCACGATTTCCTTGGTGCGAATCAACGTAACGCCGGGCAGCTCCATCGCGATACGCCGCACAAGATCCGCCTCCTTCTCAGTCGAGCTATCGAGGTGCACGGTTGCCAGGTAGGTCTGCGGAAAAGCTTCCAGCACGCCGGGCGAAAGCATCATGGCGAAATTGATTTGAAAAGTGCTGTAATCAATATCGCGGGCACTGGCGACGCGTGCGGTCACCTCTTCCCCGAGTATATTGAGCGTGATCGTGCTACCGATCTTGAGGTTCATCCCATCAATAAAGCGTTTATCGACGGAGACAAGCGGCTCCCCGTCATACTCTTCCGGCCACCATTCACCGAGAATAATCTGCGCGTTTTCGGGTAACGTGGCGCTGTAACTCACTCCACGATCACCACGCACCGCCCAGCGCACATCATCATCCACTTCGGCTTCACTCACGGACACACCGTTCAGATGTGAAATCCGCCCGCGAATCATAGGATAAAGCATAATCTTCTCATCGGCGGCGTATTCGAGCAACAAAGCCTCCAATGGTTCTACCTGATGCGGCTGAATGTCGATCATAAATAGCGACGGCGCCTCCTCTTTTACCAGCCGGTCAATGCGCGACTGGAAGTTTGCCTCGGTTACGGTGAGTGCAATCAGCACCGTCAGGCTGATGCCAATCGCAAAAATCACCGTACCGGCGGAAGAGCCGGGTCGATACAGATTACCGAGCGCGAGCTTTAGCCACGGGCGCTTGACCTGAATACGCTTGGCGATGTAGCGCACGAGCGTTGCGAAATAGGCAAAGACTGCAAATGCCATTCCCATGACAGCAATCGCTCCGAGAATCAGATCCGGGTCATGCGCGGTCAGTACCAGGGTAACGATCAGCAGAATCGTGATATACCCCACCACGATTTTGGTATGATCATCGCTGCGGAACAACAGCACCTGCGATTTACTGCGAAACAACAACGAAGGCCGGACGTCAAGTGCACTCAAAAGCGCGGGCATCGAAAAAATAAAAACAATCAAAATGCCGTACCACATTGCCACCAGAAACGGGAACGGGCTGATATAGCGTACCGTTTCCAGTACGGGCAGTACCTGACTCAGCAGCGGCAATAAGGCCTGCACGGCCGCAAAGGCCATCACTACCCCGATCAGCCCGCCGACTATGCCAAGCAGCCCAAGTACCCAGATATAAATCCATAATACGGTTCTGCGCGTAGCACCGAGCGTTTTAAACACGGCCATGGTCGGCAGCTTTTTCTCGAGATAACGCCGCGCACTACTGCCAATACCAATCCCGGCAATGAGGAACGTCGCCAGCCCTGAAAGCATCAGGAAGGCAAGCAGCTGGTCGGTAAAACGTTGCACCGTGCGGTTACCATCGTTTCCGGTACGAACACGCCATTTCACCTCCGGGAAGCGCTCCTCCAGCGCCGCCTCGATTTTCGCTTCGTACGCTTCATCCGCCACCACACCCGGCGGCGTCACAATACGGTAGCGATGCTCCACCAGACTCATCATACCAGCCAACCCGGAGGCCTGCAGCGCCTCATGGCTCATCATCACGCGCGGGCCAAAACTGAACATTTGCACCGCGCGATCCGGCTCTTTTGCCAGTGTGCCGCGGATGGTATACTCGGCCTCGCCAATTTGCACCCTATCGCCCACCGCAATCGCCAGTTGCGACAGTAAAATCGGATCAACCACAATGCCCCGACCCCTTAGCGCCTCTTCGCGTAAGAACCTATCATGTAACCGCAAATCACCTACCAGTGGATAGGCATTGTCCACCGCTTTGATTTCCACGAGCAACGCGTTATCTTCATTATAGAGCATGGTGCGCAGGGTCGCGACGTAGGACAGCTTGCCATATTGCTCCAGAAAACGGCGCTGCTCCTCCGTTGCCTCTACCCCGCGAATACGTGCCTCAATATCGCCACCGAGCAGACTTTTGGCCTGACTTTTCAGGGCATATTCTACCACACCCCCTAAACCGCCTACGCTTCCCATAATGGCCACGCCGAGCACAAGGCAGCTGATAAACACCGTGAAGTGTCGCCAGCCATGACGCAATTCCTGCAGCGCCAGTTTGAGAGCAAGCTTCGGTTGTGCTTTCGTGCTAGCCATCGCTCAGCCTGCCATCCTGCATCAGGCAGCTGCGGTCAGTGCGGGCGGCAAGTTCCTTATCGTGCGTAATCAGGATAAAGGTCGTACCATGCCGCTTTTGCAAATCAAACAACAACTCCGCCACCAACTCGCTGTTTTTACCGTCCAGATTACCGGTCGGCTCGTCGGCGAGGAGAATATCCGGTTCGGCGGCAAAGGCACGTGCAAGCGCCACACGCTGCTGCTCCCCGCCGGAAAGCTCAGATGGGTAATGCTGCACCCGTTCGCCTAGCCCCACTTCCTTGAGCCAATGCGTAGCGTTCGCTTCTGCGTTATCATGCCCACCAATATCCAGCCCGATAGCGACATTCTCCAGCGCTGTCATGGTCGGGATCAGATGGAAATTCTGAAACACAATGCCGATATGCGCCTGCCGGAAGGCGGCGAGTTCGTCCTCGTTCATCGCCGTAATATCCTTATCCGCCACCACGAGCTTGCCACCGCTTGCCTGCTCCACTCCAGCAATGAGCATCATGAGCGAAGTTTTACCCGAGCCAGACGGGCCGACAATACTCACCATCTCGCCCTGCTGTACTTCAAGGTCAATATTATGTAGAATAGAGACAGGGTGCTTGCCCGGTCCGGGTAAGCTGAGTGAGACTTTATCGAGGGAAATGATGGTGCTGTTCATCCGTATGCTAACCGTGTTTGTTCTGACTACTTTATTCCTGCCTGTCGAGGCAAAAGCTACACGCACCATTTTGCTGTTCGGCGATAGCATCGTCGCCGGGTACGGGCTTGCAAAGGAAGACGCATTACCCACTCAATTACAAGCGATTCTGCGCGAAAAGGACGACGCGATCACCGTTATTAACGGCGGTGTATCCGGTGATACCACATCCGGTGGCCGCAGCCGTCTCAGCTGGACGCTCGACAAACACGAGCCTGATCTCGTCATTCTCGCACTGGGCGGCAATGACGTGCTGCGCGGAACACGCCCTAAGGCGACGAAAGAAAATATCGAAGCTATGCTGGAACTGCTCGATCAACGCGGCATTACGACTATCCTCTCCGCAGTCGAAGCCCCGGCGAATCTCGGCCCGTTATACCGCCGCCAGTTCAACGCGCTGTATGAAGACACAGCAGACAAGTTTAACATCCCGCTCTACCCGTTTTTACTGCGCGATACCTATGGCAAGCCAGCGCTGATGCTACCCGATGGCATCCACCCAAATGCGAAAGGCGCGGCACTAATCGCCCGTAACCTGGCTGCATTTCTAGAGGATGAGTTGGATTTATAACACCGTCATCGCGAACGCAGTGAAGGGATCTCAGGCAAATAGTACCGTCATGACGAGCCGAAGGCGACGTCATCTTAAGCCGCGTATACCCAGCCGCCCGAGATTGCTTCGTCGTTTCACTCCTCGCAGTGACATAGAAGAACAGCCCTTGTCATCCTGAGCGACAGCGAAGGATCTTCTATAACGGACTGTCTGAAAAAGATGCTTCGGCTCGCTATGCTCGCTCAGCATGACAAAGAGATTGCCGCGCTCCCGTTGGTCGCTCGCAATGACGGTTAAAAACACATACAAAAAAATACCGAAAAGGGTTTAATAATTGCGCACAGTCGATTACATAGCAACATACATTAATACATCACGATTGAATCCCGGAGGTACCAGAATGAACACTACATCCCCTAAAACCGCCCTTGTCACTGGCGGCACCAGAGGCATCGGAGAAGCTATTTGCGTAGCGCTGAAAGACGCCGGACACACGGTTGTCGCGAGCTATGCAAGCAATCATGACGCCGCCAAGGCCTTTACAGAGCGCACCGGCATCAAGGCGTACTCCTTTGATGTAGGGGATTACGAAGCGACCGAAAAAGCGATCCGGCAGATCGAAGAAGAAGTCGCACCAATTGATGTTCTCGTTAATAATGCGGGCATCACGTGGGACGGGATGATGCATAAAATGAGCGAGGAACAATGGCACAAAGTCATCCACACCAACCTCAACTCCGCCTTTAATGTCACCCGTCAGGTGATTAACGGCATGCGCGACCGCAGCTATGGGCGCATCGTCAACATCTCCTCTATCAATGCGCAGGCCGGACAGCTGGGACAGACAAACTACTCCGCGACCAAAGCCGGGCTCCTCGGCTTTACCAAGGCGCTCGCCCGCGAAACCGCACGTAAGAACATCACGGTCAATGCAATTGCCCCGGGCTATATCGAGACCGAGATGACAGGCAAAATCCCCGAAAAAGTGCTGGAATCCATCATCAGCCAGATCCCGGTCGGCCGCATGGGGAAGCCGGAAGAAATCGCGAACGCCGTGCTGTTCCTCATCGGCGAGCATAGTGGCTTCATCACCGGCGAAACCCTCTCCATCAATGGCGGGCACTACATGGAGTAGTCTACACAGGATGCTTTATAGCTCCCTTGATTGTCTGGTTATTATGAAAAATACCGTCTCGTTTTTTTTGGCCGCAATTCTCCTCGCTGCCTGCACAACCGCGCAGACAGCGCGGCCACAACTGACGCAGGCGGAGCTGCAACGCGAGCAGCAGATTCAGGAACGCCTTGCCCGCGAGCAGGGTAGTCGCGAGGTGGTGCAGGCGGAAACGGTGGTGCTGCAGGACCGGCATATCAAGCGCGTGAAGCCGCTAGCCAAAGAAGTCAGCAAAGCGGGTAAGAATTTCTGCGCCGATTTAGGTCGCCCGCCCGAGCGCTGCGATTACAAGATTGTCATCACGAAAGACGGGCCGGTCAATGCGTTTGCAGACGGTCAGCGCGTGATTATCACGCCGGCGATGGTCGATGCGACAGAAAATAACGATGAGCTGGCCTTCATCCTCGCGCATGAATACGCGCATAATATCATGAACCATGTGGCGGCGACCAGGCAGAATGTCGGGCTGGGCGCATTGCTCGGCATCGCGGCGGATCAGCTGCTCGGCTCGCAAGGGCTGCAAACCGGCGGTCAGCTCGGTAAGCTCGGCGCGCAGGTAGCACAGCTCCGCTACAGTCAGGGCTTTGAGCAGGAAGCGGATTATGTGGGGCTTTATATCCTTGCCCGTACGCCGTATAAGCTGGAAAACGCGCCTGATTACTGGCGCCGTGCTTCGGTCAAAAACAAGGAGGCGATTTATACCGCAGTGACGCACCCGACCAACCCGGAGCGGTTCGTGCAGATGCAGAAAACCATCGATGAAATTCAGGAGAAACAGGCGGCAGGCGAGCCGCTCATCCCAAGTTTTAAAGAACAGCAGGAGTACGGTCTCTTAAGCGCGTTCCATTAAGCCTGCACGCGGATGCGGTAAAGCCTTGCACGTTCGGCCCATTTGCGCTACAAGCGTCTTCCCTAAGTTTGCCATCATAACAGGCGTTAGACGCGGCTTAGAGGCCCGGTGGCAGAGTGGTGATGCAGAGGACTGCAAATCCTTGTACGGCGGTTCGATTCCGTTCCGGGCCTCCATATTTTTCAGTAGGTGAGTGAATTCAGCAATCGCGATTTTGTTTGCTTTCGCTAATGATTTACGTGAAAGCAGGCATAAAAAAAGCCCCGCACCGGGGAGGTCCGATTTGCCTTGCGACAAATACCTCCAACAGTGCGGGCGCTTTTTAAGCGGCTTTTTTCGAGTTCGAGGGTAGCGGTATTACCGTTCCACCACCACCATCATCGTCGCCGCCGTCGTTATCGTCGTCCAGATAGCGGACGACATAAATTATTAGCCTTGCTCCTCCATAAAGGAACAGGCCCCACATTTTGTCCTTTAGGCCTGATAATAGTCAGCACGAATTAACCACTTTTTACCATAAAATCTCCGCCTTGTCATACGGTTTATTAAAAGCTAAAGCGATATATCGCAAAATCAGTAGGTTATTCCAAAAATAGTAAGAAAATAGAACGGCGCTTTCGGCCTTTTTACCTCATTGTCCCTTATGATTTCGATGAAAACTTATAAATTAGCTTTGAGGGTCAATGTCTTTCCTAGACAAATTCCGTTCGAATAGAGCACTTGCTAAACCATTGATATTGGCAACAGCCGCCAGCTTTGATTTGTCCGTTGAGGCATCTAAGGATGCGCTGATTGCGTCTGTCAATGGTTTAAACTATACCGAAAAACAGGAGATGCTGCAGGCCTTCGTTAGTTCTAATGACCCCGAATTGCGGCAATTCGCCCGCGAAATGATTTTGACGCGGGAACTGGCGCCTACCCAGAGTTACGGCGATGAATTACGTGAGGCCGGATTTGCTCAAAGAGGCGAATCCGATATTGCGAATGTGATTATTGAACGGGCAGAGCGTGAAAGCGGTGCTGAACTAAAAACAGGATATACAAAACAATATAGTCCTGAGGACTACGATAACGAAGGCAGCATTGACCAACGGGAAAGTGGCGCCATCCGCAAGCTCGCTAGCGCAGTAAAAGCCGGCGGCATCAGCGAGGAAGAACAGGCGATCTTGAGTGACATTGCCGAAATTATGGGCACTGCCAGTGTAACGGGCGATAATCTATCCAGCAATACAAACATTCAAGACAAAATCGGCGAATTGACCGCGCTGCCGGAAAATGCAGAAAACAAAGAAAAAATCGAAGGCGTGATCCACTAATCATCCACTGATCAGGAAGTAAATTGCGTCTTTACGCACGATGCAAAGCAGATGGCTTTGCCCGACAGAGCGCCATCAATGCCCCCCTCCCAACCTCCCCCCGCAAGCAGGGGGAGGAGTAAGATAGCGGCGGCAAGCGGGGCGAGGAGATGGAACCGCTCAGCAGGAGGAGGAGATGGAACCCCGTCATTGCGAGGAGTGAAACGACGAAGCAATCTCAAGTCAGAGAATCCCTGCCTAGATTGCCGCGCTCCCTACGGTCGCTCGCAATGACGGTGAATCATACGTCACTCAACGCTCGACTCGTTACACACAACGCCCTATACTCCGCTTCATGCTGAACGCTACCGAATGCATGCTCGCTTTTCGCTTCCTGCGCGCCAAACGCAAGGAGGGATTCATTTCTGTGATCGCCGTGTTTTCCTTCCTCGGTATCATGCTCGGCGTTGGCACGCTCATCGTTGTCATGGCGGTGTTTAACGGCTTTCGCGTGGAAATCACCAACTATATCCTTGGCACTAACGCGCATATTACGCTCAGCCAGCCGGGGGGTCAGCACATCAACAACTACACCAACCTCGCCGAACAACTGGAGCAGGTTACAGGCGTTATTTCCGCCACACCAGTCATCTCCGGGCAGGTGCTCGGCGCGGCTAACGGAGAGCACACCGGGGTCGTAGTCCGTGGCATGACGCGTGCGGACCTTCAAGCACGGCCGATGATCTCAGAGAATATTGTCGCCGGATCGCTTGGCGTTCTGGATAATGAAAGCGTGATGCTAGGCTCGCGCCTTGCACAGCGGCTAGGGCTTCGGGTGGGCGAAACCATACAGCTGATTTCCCCGCAGGTGAGCTATTCCATCCTCGGCGCAATGCCACGCATCAAGACCTACACGGTGGCCGCTATCGTCGAAATGGGGATGTATGAATATGATAATATCCTTGTCTATATGCCAATGGAGGCCGCGCAGCTTTATTTTCAGATGCGCACCCCGCGCGCCGTATCCGAAATTGAGATCATGACGGAAAACCCGCAAGACGCGCCACAGATTGCGCAAAATATGGCTACAACCCTAGACCAGCCTTACTACCTGCTGGACTGGCAAACCGCGAACGCGCATTTCCTCGAGAAGCTTAAGGTGGAGCGCGTCACGATGTTTTTCATCATGACCTTTATCATCCTGATTGCTGCATTTAACATCCTCTCCGGGTTGGTGATGATGGTGATTGATAAGCAAAAGGAAATCGCGATTTTGCGCACCATGGGCATGACACGGCGAGCCATTATGCGCATCTTTCTGCTCATTGGCCTGTCCATCGGCTGCCTTGGTACCTTGCTTGGCGTGCTGCTCGGCGTGAGCTTTGCCGTCAATATCGACACGATCCGCCTCTGGTTGGAACACCTCACCGATACACCTATTTTCGCAGCTGAGGCCTATTTCCTCTCCAAACTGCCAGCGGTGTTTGACCCGCTGCATGTCGTGATAACGGTAAGTATTTCGCTCGGGCTTTCCTTTCTGGCAACCCTGTACCCGGCATGGAAGGCGAGCAGGCTGGAGCCGGTAGAAGGGCTGCATTATGAGTAAGTCTCCAGTGCTACGCATGCGCGGCATTACCAGAACCTACCGGCAGGGTGGTAACACACTCAAGATACTCAACAAGGCCGATCTTGACCTCATGCCGGGCGAAACAGCAGCACTGCTCGGCCCCTCAGGTTGCGGAAAATCGACCCTGCTGCATATTGCCGGGCTACTCGATAGACCCGATAGCGGCACCATTTCCATTAACCGCAAACGCGTGAGCGACAAAAATGACCGCATCCGCACCCAAACGCGGCGAGAATCGGTCGGGTTTGTTTATCAGTACCATCACCTCCTGCCGGAACTCAGCGCGCTGGAAAATGTAATGCTACCCCTGCGGATTAATGGCGAGCGCAAACAAGGCGCTGTCGACTTACTCTCCCGACTCGGGCTGGAAGACCGCTTACATCATCGCCCCGGGCAGCTCTCGGGGGGAGAGCAACAGCGGGTGGCGATCGCCCGCGCGCTGGTGCATCGCCCTAAGCTGATTCTTGCGGATGAACCAACCGGCAATCTGGACCCGCAAACCGCAGATAATGTGTTGAAATTGCTTTTGGAACTGGTTGAAGTTCAGCAAGCTACCCTTCTGATCGTCACCCATGATAACCGCATTGCTAAAAAAACCGATCATATACTGACCCTGAAAGACGGAAAAATACAATAAGACTCTGACATATAAAGAGGATTCGATTTTTCACTCCGTTAACGCATCGTTAACCTGTTTATGCTATAATGAAGGTATGTCAGATTTTGAACCACTACCCTTTATTCGGAATTTTTTTCTTAATACGGATAAGTATTTTACCGCTTATTTTCCTCCCTTAAGCGAGGAACAAGGCAAATATAACTTATTTCAGTATGGTTGGCGCGCTGTCGAAGCTCATTTGGAAGGCGACGAAAAAACTGCTGAATATTGGGGAGTTAAAGCTGGCGCAAAGTTTGGCGGCAAGGTCCTTTTACCAGATGATATTATAGGGGCACTAGGCTCGTGGGGAATGGCTGTAGGCGCAGGGCTCCTATATGAAGACGAATATAAAAAACGCATGGAAGCAAAATATCAGGAAGGTTATCCGTTTGATGGCTATGGTGGGCAGGAAGTGACAGATGTCCGGTTTGGCTACGGAACAGAGCGAGACGATGGGTTACCTATCAGCCAGAAGGATTTGCGGCAGGCCAGACGAGCTCTACGACGCGCTCAGGATGATCGCGGCTTACTTGGTCTCGGCGGAGGAAAAGTACCAGACGATATTGCAGCCGCAGCGGCCATCGCTATGGAGCGTTATAACGCTGACCCGGATATAGTTGCACAAGCTGCTCAGGCATATATCGAACCACCTAATCATACTAATGCAACGCGCATTCAGTATTTTGAAAGCGGACGCGCCTAGACCACCGGTAAACGCTCACTCGCCTTTGTCTGCGGCAGCATGGACTGCTCTTTGGCATAAATATGTTTAAGTTTTTCAACATCAATACCAAGCTGTTCACGCAACTCTCCGAGTGTGGTATCGTGGTGTTCCTCAAAGGGAAATTCATGTAATTTATCCGGGCCCCAAGTCCTGCCTGCTTCCAACCCGAGATCAAATACTTTGAGTTGCCGGCGGCCAAAACGATAAGGTTTAGGATAAAACCTGGCAGACACATTGCGAAATAAAAACCGATGCCAGCGCCGCATTGCTTTGGAGGCTCCCATAGTAAAGCCAATCACAAAGGCCTCATCCTGATTGAGCAAACCACGGCCAAGCAGAATATGGATGCAATCATGACGGTGCAATGCCACTGCGCCCGGCAGCGCAAAGGGCGATTTCGGGTTTTCGATCAGCCGTACGAGAAAGCTGATATCCTCCGGATCGGCGCCGGGTAGGGTTTCCAGTACCTCGCCAAGCGTTTGATCGTGGTTATCCAGTCCCGGGTTCCAGTCTTTCCATGATGTCATATATCTAATCTAAACCGGAAAACTTTACATTCAATAGTAATCTGCGTACCGTTTTTATGCTACACTACAGCAGAGGTAGGAATTATGCGCGGTTTTACATTGCTTGAATTAGCTATTGTACTTATCATTATCGGCCTGGTTGCTGGCGCGATGATCGGCGGTACGGAAATACTGGAAAAGTCCAGGGGAAAAGCAATCCTGGCAGAGTTTCAGGACTATGAGCGAGCCTTAGATGCATTTCTGGATCTATATGAATATCGTCCTGGCGATCTAATTAATAGTTCACGTAATTTTACGGGTGCCGCAGCCGTTGACGGTGATGGGAATGGTGATATCGATACGCCGTCAGAACGGGATGTCATGTGGCCACAACTCTATCAGGCAGGGATGATACAACAAAGTGTCACCCCTGTTGCTGATCCTCTAAACGATACTCGAGTAATTGGCGCCAATCGGCCTACCGCAACTATAAGCACTGGCGGCTGGACCTGGGTGGATTCCTATGCGCTCACTGTTGATGGTTCAACCTACACATTTCGTAACGTGTTACGCTTAGGCGGGCAGGATGGCGCTGCCGCCAATGGCGGAGAATATCTGGTGCAACCCGTGCTCTCTATTACCAATCATCGTTATGTAGACAGCAAGATTGATACGGAAAACACCCCGCTTTCCGGCAAGGTGACCGTGGGAGAAGACAGTTGCGTTCAGACAAGTGGATTTTATGCTACGGACGGAGACCTCTTTTGTACCTTAAACGTGGTTGAAGAACGCAGCGTTTCGTAAGGCTAAGCTGTTAACAAACTATCCCGCTCTTCCGTAAGCGCGGCAAGAGTAAGCGCAGGTGATGGTCCTAGCTGCTGCCACGCCGCACGCAATCTGTGCAGGCTTTGCCCACCTAGAACGGGCGTGGCGCGCGCGACCGCTTCCATTTCCTGCATCTCGCCATTGCAGTGCAGCATCAGGTCACATCCGGCTTCAAGCGATTGGGTAACGCGATCCTCAAAACTGCCGGAAAGGGCTTTCATCGATAAATCATCGGTCATCAGGCACCCATTAAAGTCAATCTCATCCCGAATCAGGTCAATACAAGGCTTGGACAGCGTAGCACAATGGTCCGCATCAATCGCCGTATAGCGAATATGCGCGGTCATCCCAAACGGTGCATCACGCAACTGATGAAACGGTACGAAGTCGGTTTCCCGCAATATTTCAAGGCTCGCATCTGCCACCGGCAAGTCCTCATGGCTATCTACCATCGCGCGTCCATGTCCGGGTATATGCTTGATCACCGGCAGCACGCCACCCTGCAATAACCCCTCCATCGCGGCACGTCCGAGCACGATCACAGCATCCGTATTATCGCCAAATGCCCGGTCGCCGACAATATCATGATACCCTTCAAAACGAATATCCAGCATGGGTGCGCAATCGACATTGAGGCCGATCTCGGCGCAGCAGGCAGCAATCAGTTGGTAATTGATAAACACGGCGCGCTTAGCCCGTTCCGGATCGTTCTGATAGAGCGTAAAAAAATCACCGGCAGGTGGGAAATCCGGCCAGATAGGAGGCCTTAAACGCCGCACTCGCCCGCCCTCCTGATCCACCAGTATCAGCAACTCCTCGCCAAGTAGTTCATAGAGCGAATCCGTCAGCGCTTTAACCTGCGTTTTCGATTCGATATTACGCGCAAACAGGATGATACCGACCGGCTTTGTATCACGCAGAAAAGCAGTTTCCGCACCGGTAAGTGCATGACCAGCTACCCCATAAATCGCCGCCGTTTGGGATACAAACACGCCGTTTAGAGCTTTGCTACGACGCAGCCTTTAATACCAAGCTTATCGCAGAGCGCCTTGCCCTCCGCAGTGCTTGAGACCGGCCCGGTATAGAGGCGATAGAATACGCCGCGTTCACCCAAATCGGCCCGGCGCACCGTGTAGCGCAGACCACTCAGCTGACTGGCATGTTTTTTACGCATGAGCTGCCAGCCCTTTTCCGCACGCTCCGCAGAGCTGTAAGCACCAATTTTGATCACCATAGCGCCGTCTGCAATCCCGGATACGCTCGCCTTACTGGTGGTCACTTTCAACCCGTTTACTTCCTTAGAGGGGTTTTTGACCGCTGCCGCGTAGGTCGGCTTGGACATAGAGGCCGGTACGGGCAACTTTTCTTCAGCAGATGATGCTTCTGGCTTTTCTGCTTTTTCTGCCGCTTTCTGCTCGGTTTCGGCCGGTTCGGCCACAGGCGCTTCGTCTACCGTTTCGGGCTTGTCGTCTTTCGTGTTTTCAGCCTGATCGTCCGTTTGATCGGACGCAGCGTCTGTTTGACTGACTTGCTCCGCCGTATCGTCAGCGCGCTTTGTTTCCGCTTCCTCTGCCGCTTTCGCTTCTGCTTCCTGAGCTTTTTCTTGCATAAGCTGCTGCAGCGCTTCGCGGTCTATCGGCTCCACCGTGTCATCGCGGATAATGATTTTCTCCGGCTCGTCCGGCGTTACTTCACTGCTAGCCACCATATCGAACACCTTACGGTTCTGATGCGGCACTTCCATGCCGCCCGGATCTTCCGGCTCGACCTTGTAGGGTGTGTTCTCCGCTTTGATCACGGGCACATCCTTGAGGTCCTTCGGTGCGCGGCTTTCTTCGAGTGCAAACCAACCCAGCACGGCCAGCCCGACAAAGGCGCCGATCATAATGAGCGTCGTCACGGTTTTTTTCAGCATGCTGTCCTCTTCCGTCACGATCGGTGGCATATCGTCCGGAATGTGCGGATGCCCGCGCTGTTCAATCATAATCTATACCCTTCCTAATGCTGTTTAACATGTAATGGAAGGCGTAAGAAATGTCCAGATGTACTATTACATCCGTTCGACCGGCTCCACGCCCATGACATGCAAGCCGGAGGCGATAGTCGTTGCACAGGCGGTAATCATCGCAAGGCGTGCAAGCGTCGTCATTTCATCCTCCGGTGTAATAAAGCGCATGGCGGCATCCTTATTGCCGATAGTCCATAGCTGATGAAAATCGGATGCGAGCGTTTGCAGATAATAGGCGATGCGATGCGGCTCCGCATGTTTCGCCGCCATATCCACTACACGCGGCCATTCCGCCATGGTTTTAAGCAGGTGAAGCTCCGCCTCCTGCTGCAACAGGCTGAAATCGGCGAGCTTGATACGATCGCGCACATCCGGCCCGACCAGCTCAAACGCATGGCGCAATACGGAATGAATTCGCGCATGAGCATATTGCACGTAAAACACCGGGTTATCCTTGGTTTGCTCGAGGGCAAGCGCCACATCAAAATCGAGCACGGCATCGGCTTTACGCGTGAGCATGGTGAAGCGGAGCGGGTCCTTACCGACCGTGTCGATCATATCACGCACCGTAACGAACGTACCCGCCCGCTTCGACATCTTAAATTCCCTGCCGTTTTCAAACAGTTTCACCAGTTGATGCAAAATAATCTGAATATCGACCTTGCCGTGCGAAAGCGCTTTGGTCGCCGCCTTCATCCGCTTGACATAACCACCATGATCCGCGCCGAGACCCAGCACCAGATGCTCGAAGCCACGGCCAAGCTTATGTTTGAGATAGGCGATATCCGCCGCGAAATAGGTATAGCTGCCATCGGCCTTTTTAAGTGGCCGGTCTACGTCATCACCAAACATGGTTGATTTGAACAGCGTTTGCTCTCGCGGTTCCCAATCCTCCGGTTGTTTCCCCTTGGGCGGCTCCAGTACACCTTCATAGACCAGCCCGATCGTTTCCAGCTCGCCAATCGCTGTCTCGATCGCGCCAGCATCATGTAAGAATTGCTCGCTCGTGAATACATCATGATGCACACCGAGATCAGCAAGATCCTGCCGGATCAACTCAAGCATCGCCTGAAGCGCAACGTTTTTAACAACCGGCAGCCACTCTGCCTCCTCATGCTCCAGCAAGTCATTTCCATGCTTCGCCTGCAAACTTTGCCCGACCACTTTCAGGTAATCACCCGGATAATAACCTTCAGGAATTTCAATCGCCTCGCCGCATGCCTCGCGGTAGCGTAGATAGGCCGAGCGCGCAAGCGTATCGACCTGCGCCCCGGCATCGTTGATATAATATTCGCGCGTCACATCATATCCGGCCTTTGCGAGCACATTAGCCAGCACGTCACCAACCACGGCGCCGCGCGCATGGCCGATATGCATTGGCCCGGTCGGATTCGCGGAAACATACTCCACATTCACTTTGGTACCCCGCCCGGAATCCGTCGTACCGTACGCAATGCCCTCTTCCAGAATTACCGTGATCAGGCGCTGCCAGAACGCATGTGTAAAGGTAAGGTTGATAAAGCCTGGTCCGGCGATTTGAATCTGCGCAATACCATCCAGCCGTTCACACTTCTCTACAAGCTTTTCCGCGATTTCGCGGGGATTTTTCTTCGCAGGCTTGGCAAGCACCATCGCGGCATTGGTGGCTATATCCCCGTGGCTTTTATCTTTGGGCGGCTCAGCCGTAATCGCATCCATCGGCACATCACCCGGCACGTACCCTTCCTCCACCAACTCGTGTACGCAACCGAGTATCCCTTCACGTACTTGCTCAAACCTATTCATCGCTTATGCTCTGACTTGCTTTTAATTAACTGGCCGGGTTATAGCTTGTTGCGCAGCACGTGGCAATGGGCCACGATCTGCTACCGATGACAGCTTTTCTACAATAATTTCGGCTCGCCTAGCGCCTGAATATCGTCCTTTGCTTCCGGCAATTCTTTCCATCCGCCGCACTTACTGATCAGCAATTTACCATCAAACCGCAAACCATAGATCAAATATTCCTTATCCAGCTCGAAGGATTTTGTCTCAATCGTTTGGGTTAGCGGCGGGCTGCCTTTCCACGCGCTGAGCGTCTGCAGCGTCACGGTGCGCTTGGTCGGTGTGCCCCCGACATCAATAACCCGCGCGGTAAAGACTTCATCATTCTCCACCATGCGTTTTTGCGGGGTCAGGTTCGGGCAGATATCCATATAACCATAGACCACAAAGGCAACGGTTAACGGAATCGCAATGATAAGCAACCATTTTTGCATTACTCATATACCTTGTGCGGTTCACCGAGCACTTCCAGATCATGCCTGCGCTTGTCAACCAGACCGGTCGAGGAACATTTGCTGGCTTCGTAATAACCTTTCTTACCGTCGCCGGTCGCAAACACGAGATAGGTTTCCCCGAGGAAAAAATGCGCATCGCATTTGGAGCGGCTGATGATGTTAATATGTTGACGCAGCGGGGGGTTTTTCCATGCTTTTTCGAGTTCGAAGGTTACAGTGACTTCTGCAAAGCGCAGCTGTTTTTCCGGCGCTTCATCGGTGGTTTCGATAACCGTACCGACGAAAATCACATCCGATGCCTCAGCTGATGCAACCGGATCCTCCATCAGCCTGGGGTTACAATCGCACGCTATGGCATCGGTAGAAACTAGCCAACATAAAGCAAGAATAAAAAAATAGCGCATCCGATGTCCCTGTGAATTACAATGGCTGTTTACTAACACAGTTGATATAAAAGTGCAAAAGGAAGCAGCGAAACTGTAGTATATTTTACGCCTCAATCAGCCGCTGGTGCAGGTCAAAGAGCCGTTTATGCTCCAGAAGCGCATAGCGATCCGTCATCCCCGCGATGTAATCAGCTACCACTTCTGCCGCGCGGTCCTTATCGTCCGTCAGCCCTAACGCATAGGCATCCTGCCATTTAGACGGCAGACAATGCGGCGATTCGATAAATAGCGAGAATAAGTCCGTCACGACCTGCGAAGCTTTCCGCGTCATGCGATTGACCTTGTAATGACGGTACATATGCTCATAGAGGAACGCGCGAATGGCGCTTAGCTGCTCCTGCAATTCTTCCGAAAATTGCACAAGCGGCATTCCCGCATGCCGTACATCTTCAATCGTTTCAATACCCTGTTTTTCCAGATGCCCTCGCGAAGTTGCAACAACATCCACCACCATCGTATGAATCGCGCGTCGCTTGGCTTCGTGCAGCAATTGCTCCTCCTCCAGATCGCCGTAAGTAGTGTCCACCTCATCCAGAAAACGGCCCATCAACGGTAGCTCACGCACCGCATCCAGCCCGAATAGCCCGGCGCGTACACCATCCTCAATATCATGATTATTGTAGGCAATATCATCCGAGAGCGCCGCCACCTGCGCCTCCAGACTCGCATAGCCTGAAAGCTCAAGATCGTGCTGCGCATTATAATTTGCCAGTGCGCGAGGTAGCTCACCCAGAACCGGGCCGTTATGTTTTGCAATGCCCTCCAGACATTCCCAAGTAAGGTTCAGCCCGTCAAACGGTGCGTATTTCTGCTCGAGATGGGTCAAAATGCGGATCGTCTGCGCGTTATGATCATACCCCCCGAAGGGTTGCATCACCTCATCCAGCGCGTCTTCCCCGGCATGGCCAAAGGGCGGATGCCCCAGATCATGCGCGAGCGCGACTGCCTCGGTCAAATCCTCCTCCAGCTTCAGTTCCCGAGCGATTGAGCGCGCAAGCTGTGCGACTTCCAGACTATGCGTCAACCGAGTCCGGTAATGATCGCCTTCATGATAGACAAAAACCTGGGTTTTATATTCCAGTCGACGAAACGCGGTAGAGTGAATAATCCGGTCGCGGTCACGTTGAAACGGCGAGCGGTTTTCCGCTTCCGGTTCGTCATGCAATCGCCCGCGTGCTTGCTCCGGCATGGCCGCATAGGGCGTAAGATAGGCATTCGCCCCGTTGCTGAAAATGAGATTGTCAGGATGTCCAGCACCAGACATTACAATGACCCAGCAATACTCTAATCTCGCTCCACCGCCAGTGCGACGCCCATGCCACCCCCGATGCACAGTGTAGCAAGGCCTTTTTTTGCGTCGCGCTTTTGCATCTCATGCAGTAGCGTTACCAGCACGCGGCAACCGGAAGCACCAATCGGGTGACCGAGCGCAATCGCGCCGCCATTCACATTCACTTTGTCCGTATCCCAGCCAAGTTCTTTATTGACCGAAATGGCCTGCGCTGCAAAGGCTTCGTTTGCTTCAATCAGGTCCAGATCATCAATGGACCAGCCCGCTTTTTCGAGCGCATAGCGCGTTGCAGGAATGGGACCGGTTCCCATAATCTCTGGGGCAACGCCAGCATGTGCTGAGGCGGCGACACGTGCCAGCGGGGTCAGCCCGCGCTTTTCAGCTTCCGCTTCGCTCATCAGCATAACCACCGCTGCGCCATCATTCAGCCCGGAAGCATTTCCTGCCGTCACTGTCCCCTCTTTATCAAAGGCCGGACGCAGCTTGCTTAAACCTTCTGCGGTCACACCGGCGCGCGGATGCTCGTCCTTATCGATCGTTATGTCCTCTTTCCGCGTTTTTACGGTAACGGGCACGATTTCATCCTGAAAGCGGTTTTCCTTCTGCGCTTTTTCGGTTTTTTGTTGCGAATGCGCAGCAAATTCATCCTGCTCTTCGCGGCTGATGTTAAATTGCTTAGCGATATTTTCCGCTGTCACGCCCATGTGGTAGTTATTAAACGCATCGGTCAGCCCGTCTTTAATCATCGTATCGACCAGCGAGGCATCTCCCATTTTTACACCATTTCGTATGCTGATCGCGTGCGGTGCATTACTCATCGATTCGTGCCCGCCCGCAATGACAATCCTGCTATCACCGGCCTTAATGGCCTGCGCACCGAGCGCTACCGCCCGGAGGCCCGAGCCACAGACCTGATTAACCGTCCAGGCGGGTATTTCCTTTGGAATACCCGCATTGACCGAGGCCTGCCGCGCCGGGTTCATACCTTCACCTGCGCCAAGCACCTGCCCTAAAATCACCTCAGAGATAGCATCGCTTTCGACTCCGGTATCGTCGAGCACGGCTTTGATCACTTTCTCGCCAAGTTCATGCGCCTCAAGCGAGGATAGACCGCTTAGAAAACTTCCAATAGCAGTACGTTTTGCAGCGACGATAACAATAGGGGATTCGGTCATGGTATTATCCTTTGTTGGTGGTTTGTGATATAGAGTTTAGATTTTAGAAGTTGGAGTTTAGTGGGTTGAACCTATAGTGAAGATATTAGCCTCTTGCTTATTTTTTTGTTTCAAGGATTCCATAAACTTGTAGAGCATTTTCATAATCTCGCTTGATTTACGTGTTAACTGCTGCATTTCTTTCTCTTCTAAAAATCCTAAATTACGAGCAATGGTAAGCTGTGTTTCAATTTCAGCTAGCGATGCAAAAGCGATATCAAGAAAACGAATAAATTCTCTCCGGGATGTCTTGCGTGAACTGCCTTCTGCAATATTGGACGGCACAGAGACAGCGGCTCTGCGCAGTTGAGCCGTAAGGCCGAATTTTTCTTCTGCCGGAAAAGAGCGCGTCGCCGTATAAATATCAGTGACTAAATCGATCGCTTTTTGCCAGACTAATAAGTCTTTATAACTGCTTACTGCCATCCAACTCTCTAAACTCTAAAAACTAAACTCTATACACTAATTATAATTCATGCACCCACTTTACAAGGGGATTCCAGCATTCTTTTTCCGCATTCAACCCCGCCACCAGACCCAAATGCCCGGTTTGTGTGGTTATGCTCCGAACGTTGGGGATAGAAGCGACCAAACTTCGGCAGGAGGTCGCAGGGATAAGCTTATCATGTTGTGCACTCGCTATCAGCGTTGGGCATGAAAGCTGACCGGGCTGCACCACCTCGTCAAACACGCGCCAGGACTGCTGCTGCGGCGCATTATCAATCGCCCAGTCGATCATGCACATTGCTGCAATGGCGGGTGCAAGCGGTGCGGGGTCATGCAGCCATTGCTCCCGCGCGATGAATAAATGGTATTCGTCCGAACCCTCCTCCAACTCCACAAAGCGCGCATATTTCGCATAGGTACTCACCGGATCCCCGGCATAGAGCATACTATGAATCAGGCTTCCCGGCACGAGGTCAAAGCGCGTAAAGAGCTGGCGCAGAAAATCGCGATTATAGGGGTGCTGAAACCAGCGATGATCCTCACTTGCATGAAAATCCCACGGGCTTGCAATCATAACAAGCGCCCGGGCAAGCTCAGGTATATGCTGCAGTGCAGCAAGCGCAATCAGACCTCCCATGCAATAGCCGATTGTGGTGGGTGGCTGGCCATGCTGCTCATGTATAAACCGGCTGGCAGGCTTAAGCCGTTGAGTGATGTAGTCCTCCAACCAGTAACCCGCCTCCTCCGCCTCCGGGTTACCCCAGTCCAGCAGGTAAACGCTGAAGCCCTGCCCGGCGAGGTAGCGCGCCATGCTGTACTCTGCTGTTAAATCAAAAATATAAGCATGATTGATGAGCGAGGGGATCAGCAGAATAGGAGCGCCTGCTTCGCTGTAGCGTAACAACCGGGAATTGCCCGATTGCCATACGCAAGGCTGTGTGATCTCCCGCGGTTTGTGTTCAATGGCGCAGTAGCGGGTAAGCCCTTCGGTGAAGTGCTGCAGGGTAAAGCCGGTTTTTTCCTCCAGCTCCCCAGAACGGGCAAAGGCGGTCTGCATGTAGAGCATGTGAAGGGGTAACAGGGTTTGCATAACCCTGTTTTATCGCGGCGCGCGCGATGCCGCAATCAGAAAGCCTAATGCCGTTGATTGCGATAATTGTGCCGCATCAGAATCAGTCGCCCATCCTGAATAATATACTCCTGATCCACCCGGGTTTGCACCGGTGGGTTATCGCCGAGTGTTACCACCAGCCCGGGGGAGCGCATATTAAACTGCCCCCGTGCCTTAATCGTGCGGTCTTCTTCAAATCCGGCACCGGATACGTGCAGTTTGTAGTCTACATTATCGGCATTGCGGATACGGAGCGCTTCTGCGGGCGCCGCTAACAATAAACCAATTAAGCATAGTGAGATCATTCGCATAGTCGCATACTACACTTTTATCTCCACCAGTTCAACCGGTCCCCAGCTATAAAGCCCCTCTTTATCGAGCGAGCTGTGCAGCTGATCGGTATCAAAGCGCACCGGCACATCAAATTCGAAGTCTGCGGCAATGGTCGCGCCATCCGCCGGTGCTGTATCGAACGTGATCTGCCCGGTAGTCGTATCTACCGTAACGCCACTGACCTGCAATACGCTATCGACGTAAATATCGACCGCACCACTCACCGGCTTGGTGATACTCCGCGTCGTAGTCTGGGATCCACTCGTATAGGTTTTTACCAGTTGAAAAACCCTTCTATTTGCATCTCCGGTACCGATCACCTGCCCAACGGCGCGATAATCCGCCCAGTCCTTCAGGCGGAAGCCGGTCGCACGGCCTTTTCGCGCATGAAAGAAGCCAAGCAGCGTATCCAGCTGCGCCTGCGACGTGATCGCCTGCGAAACCTCGTAGCGGTTACGGCTCGCACTCCAGTTGCTATTGCGCATTTCATGTCCGTTTTTCAGCATGTTAACGGTAGTTGCATATTCCGGTCCGCCCTTTGCCCCATAGCTGATGGTTTCGGGAAAGCGGGTTTCTTCAAACGCGTGTGGCATGGCATATCTCCTGTTGTGATGAGAAAACCACGCTTTACCCCCACCCGGAAGGGTCAAAATGGTACATTGACTGCTATATAGTTTTTTAGCGCTTGGATTATGGTAAAGAATTTGTTAAAATTTGTATTAATCAGGGGTTAATTGGGGAGTCATGCGACAACACATCAAACGACAGATCCGACAGGGCTTTACGCTCATTGAGCTTTCCATTGTGCTGCTCGTTATTTCGGTTCTCGTCGGTGGAAGTTTAAGTGTCGGCATGACACTACTTGAAGCGAATCGCATTGCAACCAGTAAAGAGCATATTCAGGCTGTTGTGGATGCATTGAATGATTACGCAGAGGAGAATAATCATTTACCCTGCCCCGCTGTAGAAACGCTGGAACCCAGCGATGTTGATTACGGCGTTGGGCAAGGTACGGAACACCGAGGCGGTGATGGCCAGCCCGATGAAGGGAACTGCACCGGCAGCACGGAGATTGATACGACAAAGCGCATTTTCCGCGGCATGGTTCCGATTGTTGAATTGGGTCTGGAAGGTGCTAAGGCGCTGGATGGCTGGGGCAACCGTTTAACCTACATTGTCGATGAAGATCTTACTTTTAAGGGAGATACATGGACTGACAATGGTTCACAGAAATTTGGCTATGCTAATATGGGTAACCCAAATTTATACGATGACCAAAGTCTCACCGCCCCGGTACTCATTGATGACATTTCCACACAAGGCGATATTGTGATTCGTAATGATCAGGGAGTAAATGGCACCGATGTCAGCACACTGGCCGCTTTTGTGGTTATCAGTCATGGTAAAAATGGTTTCCGCGCCCATACGAATGACGGGATTCGCCTTCCCGCCAGCGCTGATGCCAATGAAGAAGAAAATGCGGATAATGACGACACATTTATTCAGAAACTACCAAGTTCGACTTTCGACGATATTGTTTACTATCAGAACAAATGGCAAATAGCTGCTGCCAGCAGTAGCCAATCAAATTGCCCGGCAGGACTAAGCGGGTGCGTACTCTGGCTGGATGCGACAGATATAGACGGGGATGGTAACACCGGAAACAACCCTGCCGATGGCGATCCGATAGGTACCTGGGTGGACAAGTCCGGCACAGGTAATGATGTAACTAGCAGTGGTCTGGCGCGACCCAGCTATATAGCAACGGATAGTGATTTAAATAACCAGCCTGTCCTGGGCTTTGACAGATCCGAAGGGGATTATCTTGAAAGGACTTCTCCATCGCAACTTAATCTGGATCCGGCTGAAGATACGTTTACACTCGCCGTAGTCTATGCACGCACATCTTCTCAGTCTTCGAATGTCAAAGTACTGGAGCTGGAAGGAGAAGACAGTGACCCGAATCGACCCGAAATTACCATGCAGCTTTTAGGCGGCAGTGATGTGGCTCGTATCATCACCAACAATAAAAATTATGGTGCTGATCATGGCGCAACAGATCTCGATGTTCCGAATGTTTGGATAGCTCATTTTAATGAAGGTAGCAGCTCGTCTGAATACAGCTTTAACGATTCCGGGCCTCTTGCCTTTGGGGGGGGAATAGTAGACCGATCCGATAATACCAATTCCGTACTCTGCATTGGAACGGGCTCCATTGATAGCTTGATTTGTGACCAGACCATTCATGCGCTGGATGGACGTATTGCCGAAGTTATAATTATTAACCGCGGGTTAAGTTCAAGTGAAAGAACGGCACTAAAGAGTTATCTGGACTGCAAATGGCGGGGAGTCAATTGCTAGAATGAAACCTGATAAAGCTAACCGGCAAAATGGCTTTACGCTCATGGCGATGATGATCATCATCGCGGCAAGCTCTATGGTGGCTGTAGGCGGAGTTACCGTGCTGTCTCGTAGTAAGGATATTGAGCGCCATCAGGTTACCGAAGAGCGGCTGGCCACGATCTTCGAAGCGATAGAGCAATATGCAACTAACAACAAACGTCTACCCTGCCCCGCTGCATTATCCGATACGCCTGCGAGCGCCAGTTTTGCCATCGAAGGCGATGATCTTACGCTAACCGATAACTGCAATGCTGAAATTGCGGATGTGGAATATAACAGCGGCGCGGACGACGTCGCGGTCGTTGGCATGGTACCTACCGGCACACTGGGATTACACCCACGCTATGCGCTGGATGGATGGAACCGCAAATTTACCTATGCAGTCGATGAAAATTTAACCGTTGAAGCAACCTTTGCAACCGAGCATGGCGATATTCAAATTCTGGATGCCGCCGGAGACAGCGTCATAGGTAATGCGACCATTACGGCATGGCCCTCATCCACTCCAGGTGTTGATTTTGATAAAGAAACGCAAGGCGCAGCCGTGGTCGTTATCAGCCATGGACCTAATAGTTCAGGAGCTTATCTTGCCAAGAGCAATGCAACTACAACGGTTACCACCTCAACCTATGAAGAAGATAATTATCCGACCTCCGGTATGGATGGCATCTTCCGCATAACGGATTTTGCTACTGTCAATCCGGCAAATTACTTTGACGACATCATAGACTATCGTTTACGGGGTCAACTTGATCCACTTGGAGAAGCCGACACCCCTCCGACCTGCCCGGCAGGACTAAGCGGGTGCGTACTCTGGCTGGATGCGACAGATATAGACGGGGATGGTAACACCGGAAACAACCCTGCCGATGGCGATCCGATAGGTACCTGGGTGGACAAGTCCGGCACAGGTAATGATGTAACTAGCAGTGGTCTGGCGCGACCCAGCTATATAGCAACGGATAGTGATTTAAATAACCAGCCTGTCCTGGGCTTTGACAGATCCGAAGGGGATTATCTTGAAAGGACTTCTCCATCGCAACTTAATCTGGATCCGGCTGAAGATACGTTTACACTCGCCGTAGTCTATGCACGCACATCTTCTCAGTCTTCGAATGTCAAAGTACTGGAGCTGGAAGGAGAAGACAGTGACCCGAATCGACCCGAAATTACCATGCAGCTTTTAGGCGGCAGTGATGTGGCTCGTATCATCACCAACAATAAAAATTATGGTGCTGATCATGGCGCAACAGATCTCGATGTTCCGAATGTTTGGATAGCTCATTTTAATGAAGGTAGCAGCTCGTCTGAATACAGCTTTAACGATTCCGGGCCTCTTGCCTTTGGGGGGGGAATAGTAGACCGATCCGATAATACCAATTCCGTACTCTGCATTGGAACGGGCTCCATTGATAGCTTGATTTGTGACCAGACCATTCATGCGCTGGATGGACGTATTGCCGAAGTTATAATTATTAACCGCGGGTTAAGTTCAAGTGAAAGAACGGCACTAAAGAGTTATCTGGATTGCAAATGGCGGGGCGTAGGGTGCTGATATGAAGTACGTTTCAGACCATAAGAAAAGCGGCTTTACGCTTATTGAGCTGGCAGTAGTCATCACGATCATGGGATTACTGGTAGGGAATGGGCTGGCCTTGGTAAGCGCTATTAACGACTCCGCGAAAGAAGACCTGACCGAACGTAGGCTTGAGTTTATTACAGACGCCATTGACCAGTTCGTTGACTATTACGGCTATTTACCCTGCCCTGCCAATCCAACGGAAACCATCCATGCGCTCGGCGGTGATGATGATTTCGGCTTTGGAGAAGTGAGCGTCACCTCCGGCACCGGGCCAACCGATAGCGCCGGTACAGACGCCACCTGTACGACGGATAACATTATTACAGGCACAGGGGTGTATGTCGGAACTCTACCCGTATACACATTGAATATTCACCCCTCGTATGCGTTTGATGGCTGGAATAACCGGTTCATGTATGTTGTGGATAGCCGGGTTATTTTCCGCGGCGATGCGCAGGATCAGACCGTGGGTGCCAAATTTGAGCGGGGCACGGTCGATAATGGTACGGTCTCTATAGGCTATGCTTCAGGCAATGCTGACGGAGCCAGCAACGATGCGGATCTGGATGGTGGCGGGCTGGATAATGATGATACCCGTGGCACCATTCAAATCTTTAACGCCACCGGCACAACCGCAGGCGTTTCCAATGCCGTTGTGCTTGTCCATTCCGCTGGAAAGAATGGCCTTTCAGCCTGGCCCGGTCGCGGAGGAGCGCGCCTCGGCTCCACCGGCATCACCACGGCCGAAGAAGAAAATACCGATAACGACAACCAGTTTCGTCATGGCTTCCTGTCACCGGATATTGATGATCATTTGACCTTTCTAACCAAATGGCAAATCGACACGGCGATTACTGTTAATACATCCAGCCCTGGCTCACTACCCAGCAAGGATTATTTAATTACGACGTCGAATGATGGTGATGCCCATAAGGTATTGCAATCCGACGGTTCAATCGTTTGGACCTTTACGACGGGGGGTAGTGCGGAAGATGCGGCCATTGATAGCAGCGGCAATGTATATATTGCCGCCGGATATGATGGTATTTACAAATTAGATCCCGATGGAAATGAGTTGTGGCATAATACCGATGGAGGTTTTCAAGAAAGCGTTGTCTGGCATCCGGATGGTCACGTGTATACTGGAGATAAAACAGATGAACTCCGCAAACTCTCCGATAGTGACGGTTCGGAGATATGGGCTCACAACTTCGCCGACAGTGTTCAGAATGTGGAAATCGATGGGGATGGCTACCTTATTATCGCCGGCGATTCTTCGCTTGGTGTCGCCAAAATGGATACTAATAGGAATATTCAATGGCAGGTTATCATCGGTCAAGACATTTTCGACCTCGCCATCGACAGCAATAATGATATTTATCTGGCCGGTCGCAGTGGTGATGTAATTAAACTCGATGGAACCAATGGCAATGAGTTATGGCGCGAGAATATTAGCACTTATAATACTTGGGGTGTAGTAGTAAGTAATGATGATAGTGATGTTTTCGTCACCAATATAAACAATATTTATCAACTTGATGCCTCAACCGGTACGCAGGTAACTAATTTGAATATAGGGATTAGCGCCTTACAAGGGCTGGGAATTGATGCAAATGGCGATTTATACACTCACGGATGGAATGGTGATGTGGCAAAAGTAGCGCCCACCCTGAGCGGAGCAGGGGATATCATCTGGCAACAAACACCACACTCCCAACCCGGTGATAAAATAGAAGTAGCACGATGACCTCAACGAAACCCACCAACCAAAATGGCAGTTGGCCAATTAGCATTTATCCGTTATAAGACCGTAGCATGACAACACTGATTACTGATACCATCGCCGTCGGCTGTGATCATGCCGGTGTCGATACCAAGAACGCCGTTAAATTGCAGCTTGAAGCGCTCGGGGCGGAGGTAATTGATCTGGGTACGAACGGTCCCGAATCGGTCGATTATCCGGATTTTGCCAAGGCGCTCGCCAACGTTCTCTCCGTGGGTGAGGCGGAGTATGGCGTGCTGATCTGCGGCACCGGCATCGGTATTTCCATCGCCGCGAACCGGCATAAACATATCCGCTCTGCCTTATGTCACAATGTAGAGACGGCCCGGCTCGCACGCGAACATAACGATGCGAACGTGCTTGCCCTTGGCGCGCGTGTGGTCGATGCGGAAACGATAGGTCAGATAGTTGAGACGTTTTTCACTACGGCATTTGAAGGCGGCCGGCATGCAAAGCGCGTGGCTAAGCTGGGCTAGGGCTTGCCTTTTGGCGAATTTGCGCGTATAACCACGGCAACTTTACATTGCACACGTACAGGATATTTCATGACAGCTGAACAGGTAACGCCATTGACCCAGAATAATCGTTTTTTTGATGCCACCTATCACGATACCGACCCGGAAATTGCCGCCGCCATGCAGGGCGAGCTGGAGCGCCAGCAATATCAGATTGAGCTGATCGCTTCGGAGAACATCGCTTCTCAGGCCGTCATCAGCGCGCAAGGCTCGGTTTTCACCAATAAATACGCCGAAGGCTATCCCGGCAAGCGCTATTACGGCGGCTGTGAGTATGCCGATAAAGTCGAGCAACTCGCGATTGACCGCGCCTGCGAGCTGTTTGATTGTTCCTATGCGAATGTACAGCCGAACTCCGGCTCACAGGCAAATCAGGCGGTCTTTACCGCACTCATCAAGCCGGGCGATACTATCCTCGGCCTCTCACTCGCTGCCGGTGGGCATCTGACGCATGGCGCTGCGCCGAATCAGTCCGGAAAGTGGTTTAACGCCGTGCAATATGGCGTAAAAGAAACCGATGGCCGGATCGATTATGAGGAAGTGCGTAATCTGGCGAAAGAGCATAAACCTGCGCTTATCATCGCCGGATTCTCCGCCTATCCGCGCATCGTGGACTGGGCGAAATTCCGCGAGATCGCCGATGAAGTCGGAGCGTATTTCCTCGTCGATATGGCGCATGTAGCGGGTCTGGTTGCTGCCGGTGTGTATCCTTCCCCAGTGCCGCATGCGCATGTCTGCACGACCACCACGCACAAAACGCTCCGTGGTCCGCGCGGTGGCCTGATTCTTTCCAACGAGCCGGAGCATGTGGTACGCAAAACGCCTTCAGGCAAGGATGTGAAGCTTGGCAATGCGGTGAATTCGGCTATTTTCCCCGGTATACAGGGTGGACCGCTCGTTCATGTGATTGCGGCGAAAGCTATCGCCTTTAAGGAAGCACTCCAGCCGGAGTTCAAGACGTATTCGCAGCAGGTCGTCAAAAACGCACAAGCGCTGGCTGAGACATTGATTGAGCGCGGTGTGGATATTGTCACCGGCGGCACCGAGAATCATCTGGTGCTCGTGGATCTCCGCCCGAAAAATCTGACCGGCAAAGCGGCTGAAGAAGCCTTGGAGCGCGCCGGACTGACCTGCAATAAAAATGCGATCCCGTTCGATCCACAGCCGCCTTTCGTCACCTCCGGCATTCGCCTCGGCACCCCGGCTGCGACGACACGCGGTTTCGGTGAAGCTGAATTCCGCGAAGTGGGCAACTTGATTGGTGATGTGCTGGATGCGCTGGTGGAAAAAGAAGACGGCAACGCCGAAGTCGAGAAAGCAACCAAAGCCAAAGTCCGCGCGCTGTGCGAACGCTTCCCGATTTATGATGCAACTTAATGCGTACGGTAGCTCCCCCGGTGAGGGAGGAGTTAAAGGATATGCAACATGAAATGTCCGTTTTGCGGTTTTGAAGATACGCAGGTGAAGGATTCACGTCCCTCTGAAGACGGCAGCTCCATCCGCCGCCGCCGCTATTGCCCCGAATGTGACTCGCGCTTTACCACCTTTGAGCGTGTCCAGCTGCGCGAGCTTACTGTCATCAAGCGCGATGGTGAAAAGCGCCCGTTCGACCGGGATAAACTCACTCGCTCCATCCAGATCGCGACCCGTAAACGGCCGGTATCGCATGAGACCGTTGAAGGCATGGTCAACCATATCGTCCGTAAGCTGGAGATGTCGGGCGAGCAGGAGATTGAGGCCTACCGCATCGGCGAGGAAGTGATGGAGGCGCTCGCCGAGGTCGATAAGGTCGCCTATATCCGCTTTGCCTCCGTATATAAGGATTTTCGCGAGCTCAAGGATTTTGAGGATTTCGTCGATAAAATCGAAAAATAATCCCTCCGCTTTTCGTATCGTACCTACTGGACGCACGGCATAAAACGCGCTAGAACTGCTCGTTATGGTAGTTGCTCCCGAAGATACGCATTATATGCAGCAGGCGCTTCGTCTGGCCGAGCAGGGGCTGGGCGTGACCGCGCCAAACCCGTCTGTCGGCTGCGTCATTGTGAAGAACGGGCAGGTTATCGCCGCTGCGCGCACCGCGAACGGTGGTCGGCCACATGCGGAGAAAGAGGCGCTGGCGCAGGTCGGGCGTGAGGCTATGGGCGCTACCGTCTATGTGACGCTCGAACCCTGCAATGTAGAAGGGCAGTCCGGGAAATGTACCGATGCGCTCATCAAGGCGCGGGTGGGACGTGTGGTGATCGCTGCAGAAGACCCTTATCTTGAAGAGCGCGGGGCTGGTATCAAGGAGTTGCAGGCGGCTGGGATTGTAGTCGATGTGGGGGTCTGCGCCGATGAGGCACGCTATCTCAATCAGGGCTTTTTCCTGACCGTGGAAGAAAAACGGCCGCTGGTAACACTGAAGCTGGCCACGACGCTGGACGGGCGCATCGCCATCTCCAGCGGCAAAAGCAAATGGATCACCGGCGAAACGGCTCGGCAGTTCGGCCATGTCCTGCGCTATCAGCATGATGCAATCATGGTCGGGGTCGGCACGATGCTTGCCGATGACCCCTCACTCACCTGCCGTATTACCGGCTTGCGAGCCTACACGCCGATGCGGATCATTCTCGATAGCTCGCTCAAAGTGCCAGAGAAATGCCGCGCGATTAAAACGGCGAAAACGACGCCGACCTTCATTTATACCACGCGCGATGTACATGAAGATTCCAAAAAGCCGGCCAAAGTAGTGAGTATCAAGCCTGATGCGAGTAACCACGTGGATCTCAAAGCCGTACTTGCCGATCTGGTCGATAAGGGCGTAACGCGCCTGTTACTGGAGGGGGGCAGTACGCTAGCCGCCTCATTTCTCAAGCAGGACCTGATAGACCGCATCGTCTGGATTCATGCGCCAAAAGTCATTGGCGGCGGCGGAATGGAAGCGATTTCCAAAGTCAATACCAAATTCGAAAAAGCGGCGCTCCATCATCTATGGCTATTTCAACAATATGAAGAGCGCAAGCTCGGTGAGGATCGTGCGGTGTTCCTCGTCCGGCGGTAACGTCATCGTGTTTAAACGTTAAATGCCAGCCAGGTGATGGTATAGCTCGCAAAGCCTACCAGTATGAGCAGTGCAATCGGTGATAAGTCCACGCCGTTTACCGCCGGAATAAAACGTCTTATGTAACGAAGCGCAGGCTCAACTAACCTAGAAAGAAACTGCATCACCGTGCGTACAAAAGGCTGATACTGATTGATAATGTTAAAAATGATCAACCATTGCAGGATAATATAGATAATCACTACCCACGAGTAGAGATTCAGAACGGTCGTAATGAGCCAGACCAGCGGGTTTACCATATTAAATTCCTTTGTTTCTTAGCTATTTAGCTTCAGCTTGACGCAGGGTCAAGTGAATAGCAACTTGATTTAGGAAAATAGCCTTCTAAAAGTCCGTTACCGTTTAGATCTAATACGTCGCTTATTACAAGATTATTCTGCCAGTTTTGAACCGCCGGGCGCGCTGCCCTGGTTGCGCCGCATCGATGAGGCGATGAAAGAAGAACGTTTTCCCTATGAGCGTAAATGGATCGAACGGCAATTTTATGTACCCGAAGAACCTGCGCAATATCAGAAAGGTGAATCCTAGCTGTATGTTGCTCAAGTCCCTCCTACGCTGCCATGCAGCTTAGGGGGCAGGGTGCCATAGACGGTTTGCGAACCTGCCCGGAGGTGAGATTGCTTGTTCTGCGGATGCCTGTCACGTTTAGGGCTGATCTAGTGCGAACAGTTACGCCAGCCGGAAGCGCAGGAAGCCACCGAAACCCCAACCAGCAAAGACTGGATGGGCTACAAAGACTGGAATTTTAATTAGCTTGGAGAAAAGGTAAAAATATGTTATTATACAACTGTTTTCTTACGTTCCCTTTGGAGGCCTAAAGGACAAAATGTGGGGCCTGTTCCTTTATGGAGGAGCAAGGCTAATAATTTATGTCGTCCGCTATCTGGACGACGATAACGACGGCGGCGACGATGATGGTGGTGGTGGAACGGTAATACCGCTACCCTCGAACTCGAAAAAAGCCGCTTAAAAAGCGCCCGCACTGTTGGAGGTATTTGTCGCAAGGCAAATCGGACCTCCCCGGTGCGGGGCTTTTTTTGCATCCCAATAAACCTCCACCTCCGGTGGAGGACTGGACGTGTTCTACATAGTAGTTAGGATACCTCCGCGCTTGAATCACGAAGTGATCAAGAACGGAGGTTGTAATGGACTACAACACATTATCGCATTCCACGTGGGAGTGCAAATATCACATCGTATTCGGTAGTAAATACCGGACGAAGCGCCTTTATGGCGATTTACGTCGTGAACTAAGGGATTTATTCCATAAATTAGCGCAACAGAAGGGATGTTTTATCGAAGAGGGCCATATGATGCCTGACCATGTGCACATGCTTATCAGCATACCACCGAAATATTCGGTAGCGCACATAGTCGGCTTTCTCAAGGGGAAGACGGCACTGTATGTAGCCAATAAATATGCCCGGAAGCGACGATATAAAGGCTATCATTTCTGGGCCCGGGGATATTTTGTTTCCACGACCGGTTATAATGAGGAGGTCGTCAGACGTTATATCCAGAACCAGGAAAAGAACGATAAGAAAAGCGATTACGCCGAACTTTTTACCAAAGCTTATTAACGCATAACATAACCACTTCCAGTGGTTCAAGCGCAGCGTTTCAAACCTCCCCCTCTGGGGGAGGTCAGTGACTTTATGCCAATTAACCTCCATCTACGATGGAGGTTAATGACTTTATCCCCAAATTTTGAAGGAAAACATCATGGCACTGACACGTACTCAGGCGCCAACCGCGTTGGATGCATGGATTCGAAGCACGCATCAAGCTGACGAGCGGCAGCGGTTAACCTAATGACGAGCAGGGTGGGTTGGCGCCGCTTTTCTCGTCGGGCTTACTAACCCTACTCGAATCGAACCTGAGCTTCTCATCCGTCCTTTCCAGCATGTTCCGGCGCAACACTATGCTACCGATGCGTTTCGGGCTTATGAGATGTTACCCAAAGAGCGACATGTTATCACGAAGAAACGCACCACGACGGTTGAAAATATCAACGGTTAGCTTAGGCATTATTTGGCTATATTCCACAGAAAAACAACATGTTACAGCAAGTCAGTCAGAGCAATGTACGCTACTGTAACGCTTTTTCAACATAACAATATCCTTGAACATATAGTATAAGTACCAATGCCCAATCGATTATCTGCCCTGAGTTAACGTTTTCTTAATCTATTAATGCTATAATACGCATTATGGGTAATTATGTAAAATTATTGCGAAAACAAGGGGTTATTATCTTCGTCATTTCCCTCGCGTTACTACTGCCCGGATGCGCTGATACGTATCAGGATTTCGGTCGGCATTCGATGTGGACACCTAAACCGCTCATGCTCACTCGCGGTATCCCCCAAGGGGATGACAGCTACAGCATTGGTTTTCGCGATGGTTGTAATACGATGCTCGGTGTAGTCGGTTCCGGGATGTTGCGCATGCATGATATAGGATACGACGTTAATCGGGGCATTGAAGACAAAGATTATTATTTAGGGATTCGTATGGGGCAGGCCTACTGCACCTACGGACAGGATCCGGGAACGTTCTGATATGCTGCACGATCGTTACCGGATATGTCCGATAATAAAAAAGCATTCCTTACACGCTTTAATATTATTTTGTTTTATCGGATTAGGTGCCTGCACCGGAAAGGATGGAAGTTTTGACCTGCGTAAACCCTATACGCTGGACCTTACGCCGCCGGAAGGGCCGAGAGAATATGAACAGGGCTGGACAGAGGGGTGTGAAAGCGGCATGAGCGCTTACGGTAATAACTTTTATAAGATATTTGGCGTTTATGAACTACAGATGGATCCGGAATTGCGCCAGAACCGGATGTATTATCAGGCATGGAAAGACGCGTTCGTCTATTGCGCGATTTTCTGGTCTACCACCTTATCGGATAGAATATAATGCATTATTTAACGCTCAAATTTGTTAATAACAAAGCCAATGGTAACCTACTTTTAGTTTCCTTCGTATTGATAGGCTTTTTATTGCAGGGCTGCACGCCTGTACCTCCATGGCAAAAATGGATGCTCGAAGGCCCGCCGCCGGGGCAGGAATATACCCCGAAATATGTCGATGGATGGAAGCATGGTTGCGAAACCGGGATTTCTGCTTCCGCCAACCAGTGGTATAAAATGTTTTATAAATTTCGGCAGGATCCTTACGCGGCGCAGGATCGTGTGTACTACAAAGGATGGAAGGACGCCTTCGATTACTGCCAGCGCTACGTCAATCAGTATAAGCGGAGGCAGTTGTTATAATGCCAGGTTTCAGCTCTCTGCTTTCAGGTTCCAGAACAAGGCTTTCTTCGCGAATGTCAGTTTGCGATAGGCGAGCTTCTGTGACTAGAAACGCCTCAAACGCACGTGGAGGCATAGTTAGTGCTTCATGGAACAATCCCATATTGTTGCTACCTGCTGTCTGCTGCCTGCTGCTTGCCAGTTGCGACTATCGCGAAGCGACGGAAATTTTTACCAAGCCACGCCCTTGGAATATAGGCGATACGCCGGAGGGGTCACCGACCTTTCGTCAGGGCTGGGAAGATGGCTGTGATACCGGTTTAGGGGCCTATGGCGGGCTGGCTTACCGCACCAAGGCCTATAAATTCCGACAGGATATTACGCAGATCGAGAACCCGGAATATTATCGGGCTTGGAAAGATGCGTTCACCTATTGCCGTTGGTATGTGTGGAACTGGACACGGGGATGGCACGAATGAGTTCGGATAACCCCCTGTTTCGTCGCATATTACATGCCGCTATCGTACGAATGAGGCGGCACCGGCAACCTATATACGCTTTCCCGGTAGTGGTAGTCTGTTTGCTGCTCTCCGCATGCGGCGATTTCAAGCCGGTCTCGAATATTTATGACCTTCCTTATGCCTACCCGCCCAACGCACCGCCGGAATATAAAGCAGGCTGGGAACATGGCTGTAAAACCGGCTTCAGCTCCATGGGTAACCTGTTTATCAAAACGTTCTATAAATTCACGCAGGACGAGAATATGCGCAGAAATCCCTCCTATATGAGAGCGTGGATTGATTCCTTCGATTATTGCCGTTCGGTAGTTAACCGCTTGCAAGCCGGTAGCGGACGTACGCTGGCGGAAGGCGAGGCTCCGGCGGTATTAAGTAATTCAGGCCTGAATATTCGTCCGAATTACGATGTGCGTGATACGGTCGGTATTACGAAAAGCGGGATGAAGCTGGGTATTTTCCAAGGGCTGGATATTCCCGGATGGGGAAGCGCTGGCTGGGGGAAAAATGTCGGTTGCCAGAAAGACTGGCTATGGCGCACACCGGAGGGGTGTTATCCCGGCGGGTATGGATGGAATAACTAACGTGCTGCTTTACGTCTGCTTGCCCAATAGTGGGAGAGGTAAGCCGGTAGGGTAAGAAAGATCACGATCCCGAGTGTGGCGAGCATATCGAACAGGAAAAACAACGTTTCATCGATGATAAAACCGGCAATATAGAACCGCGCCCAGCTGTAGCAATAGATAAGGGGAATGTGAAAGGCGAAGACCTGTAGCGAATAGCGACCAATAAAGGCAAGCCAGCGAAGTAGCAAGATGACAGGCCGCTTATGGGCATGGTGTCGGCACGCTAAAATCGCCCACGGAATCAGATAAGCCAGCACGATCAGGTTGATCATACGCAACCAACCCAGATAGGTTTTATCCGAATGCACAAAATAGGCAAAGTGGTATAAAGAACTTAGATCTACGGCTGTTTGAATATGATCAATCCGGTAGAGAGTACATAAGGTAATCAACACAATAAAGGTGCTAAGCGCCAGTATGGTGAGTCCGTTTCGTTTCGGAACCGGATTATTTTCAATCAAAAAATACACGCCTGCATAGGCACCCAGCACAAAGAGGATCTGCCAGGCAATCAGGTTAAAATAACCCAGATAAAGAGGCGGTTCAAAGAGGGTGATATCGGCATATAACCCTATTTGCGCAAGCGCCCAAAGCGCAAGACTAAAGCACAAAAATCCGATATGGCGACGGCTGGCAAAATGATAGATGATTGGCATCAGCAAGCTGAAAATCACAAACATCGGCAGGATATCGAGCAGGTACGGCTGATATAAAAACACCGAGGCAAGCGCACCAGCTTTTAATGGCTCATTCCACATCATTCCGGTGTCAGGCCAGTACCATTCCCAATAGGGCCCGAAACTGTAAAGTCCGTGAAATAGCGCAATCACGACGAACAGGGTGGCCAGATGATACAGGTAAATTCGCAACGCACGTTTACGCGCTAGTGTGCCATGCAGTTCACGGGGTTTGCGTGACAAGGTCAAAACGGCGACCAGGCCGGAGATAAAAACAAATCCTTCCGCGACCGTTGTCCCGCCGAACATATTCCCCACTACTTGCGACGCACGATTCTCGACATGCATCAGCACCATGCCGACAATACAGGCACCGCGAAAGGCATCAATGGCATGAATACGTTGCATAGTGCGCGCCTTCATAGCAGAAGGTAGCGCAAGATACAGCAGTTAATATTATGAAAGAAACAGCGCCTGTTCCGCCAGCCGCCGCCGGTACAGCCCGCGCAGCCAGCGCCCACCAGCATAGGACCAACGCGGGAACTCCTCAGCCGCCGCATGGTATTCACCCCGATTCAGCTTTTGCCGCAGCGTGGATCGTTGCAGGGCCCCCACACCGAGATTGAACGCAAAACTGACCAGCGCGCCATATTCGCCATCATTGAGCGGCACCCGAATATAGCGAATAACTCCACGCGCGTGATCCGCTATATCCCTTTGTAAGCGATCCTCCGCCTCGACAGGGCTAATCTGCATGCCTTCGGTCACGTCATGCGTACTGCCATAGCCGATGGTCCAGACACCTACACTATCCTGATAGGCCGATAGCTTGAGCCCTTCAAAGCGCTTGATGAGGTCAATAGCTGGTTGGGGTACGGGGCGCATAATATGACTCCTTCCTTGCGGGGCACTTTTTTACTCCGCCTGTTGACGCGGCACTCCTTTACTCCCCCTCCAGCTTGCGGCGTACTTTTCTACTCCTCCCCTCGCTTGCGGGGGGGAGGTTGGGAGGGGGGCATATAGTCATCCTGAACTGGATTCAGGATCTCTTGCTCTTTATTCCATCCTGAGATTCCAGCGTTCGCTGGAATGACGTGCGCAGGCAGGGGAGGACGCGTTATCATTCCCTCTCCCATAGATAGGGAGAGGTTATCTTCTTTATTCCCTCTCCCGCATGCCGAGAGGGCTAGGGTGAGGGTTAGGGCGACTCATCATTGCGAGCGACCAACGGGAGCGCGGCAATCCCATGCTGCAGCACCAGATCGCTTCACTGCGTTCGCGATGACGGGGTAGTAGATCCTTCGACTACGCTGACGCTCCGCTCAGGATGACATATCACCTAACCACCTTGACACCCCCACCACTTACTCACCTCGATATTTCCGCACATGGCGCGCGCCGAACCAGAAGGAGATAATCGCGGCGAATATAGCCTGATCCTCCGCCGTCCAGAACAGCCAGGGCCGGTCGATCAGTGCCTCTAGCCCCAGCTGCTCAATCGTGGCAAGCTTCACCCCGGCATAAAGCAGGAAAAACAGGTAGGTAATGACCGGGCGAACCGATCCACGCAGCGCGTCAATCCAGCGAATACCAATCGGCGTGACCCGTTCATTCAGCGCGCCACTTTCAGCGATATCCGCCTGAATCGAAATGTCCTCAAGCTTATGCCGATGCCCCTCAAGCGCCATCCGCATCTGCATTTCCATCACGGTGAGTTCGTGCTGCTTGTCCCGTGCGTCCTGAAAATATTTCAGTATTTCAGGTGCGAGTGAGGTCAGGAAGCCGAGGAATGAACCAAGGAGTGTGAGCATGTGCGTTCTTTCTTTTTTTATTGATGATAGTCGTCATTGCGGGCCTGCTTTTACAAACGCGGCTCACTCAGCCTCCAAGATTTTGCCGGAGCCAGGCTTTTACACCTAGAATCAGTACCGTAGTCATCCCGACCAAAAATGTCGCAATCGCGTAGCGTTTAACGATTCTCCGCGTCTCAAGACTGGCCAGCCGCAACTCGCGAAGATAGGCAAAATCCTGTTGTGTCAGAATGGGCTGATCCGGGTTCACGCCAAGCTCTTCCAGTGTCTCCCGTACAGTGCGTTTAATCAGCTCTTCTTCGCTCATTTTAACTGGCTCGCTACTTCGCTTGCGATGTCGGTGGCTATTCCGGCCGCACCAAGACTGACGGGATGCAAGCCATCAGAGCTGTAACTCGCTTTCCAGCTATTGCTGTTTAACGCGGTTTCGGCGGCGAGTCCGGCATCGATAAAACCTGCAAAGCCGCTAAGCGTCGCACGCACATTTGTATTAAAGCTCGTGCGCTCCGTCACGCTGAAGTCAGTATCGGCAGACGTACCCGTGCCCAGCCCGCCGGTCTCATCCGGCGTCATGGTGGATTGATAGCACGGTATGGTCAATTGCCCGGCAATCGTACCAAGATCCGCCTCCAGCTGTGCAAACGTGCGCCCGGCGCGTATATCATTGACGCTATATTGTATCCAGGCACGCTCGCAGTAGCGGTTACCCAGCTCTGCGCGAAGATCAAGCGCTCCCGAAGCCGCATTCTGCTGTGCGGTATCGGCGGCATTACCGCCATTGATATAGGCAATACCTTCAGCGCCTAGCACACGTTCCATATAGCCGTGATTGCCTTCAGCATCAAACCCGTCCGACTGACCGACTGCTATCGAATCACCCAGAATCAGCACACTCGGCTGCCGCCCTTGCGCCGAATAGGCCAGGATCGCACACGCCGTATAGGCATCGCCGTCGTTATGAGTAATTGCGCCCGATACGCTTTTATCGGCAAGCCCGGTGCCGCTTTCGAGCGCATCCCCGTGCGCATTATCCAGATAGCGGGAGGTATGTAAATCACCGCTCCACGCCACATGTACGCGCTCGTAAAACGTCGTATTGCGTGGAATCGTTATATCCAGCCGGTCAGAGATCACATAGCTCCCGGCGGGAACAGATATACTCGTCGCGCCACCAAAGGTTGCCTGCGTCACGGTGCTGCCGTCATCAATGGCCGCACTCACCGTAATCGCATTCGCCGGCGTCTGCTCGCCGCCTGAGATAGACACGTTCGGAAACACCAGCCGCAAGCCGATAAGATCGTGATCGGTCGGCGCTTCATGTCGGATAACGGCGTTCATCGTATCGTCAGCCGAGTTCACCGTGCGATGTTGAAAGGAGGAACGACTGGCGGCAACACGCAAATTCGTACCCACCGCGCCGATCCACTTATCCGTGAGGTAGGTTTCCAGCTCACCCCGATCCGCTGCCGAAATCGCATTATCGTAAATCACGATCTCGCCGATCATGCCATCAAGCAGATTCGCCCCGTTGCGCGCACCGATCCACGTGCCCGCCACTCCGGTTGTCACCGGGGTAGCGCTGCCGGTAAGTGCGACACCATCCAGCCAGGCCGTCACGGTACTATTGCGGTTTTCCATGATGAGGATATGCGGGTTGTCCGTATCGGTAAAATTCTCCGAAACACTGACAAACGCCCCATCATACATGCCGCAGCGCAGCACCGTGTTCATATGAATCGCCATGCGATCCGAACCGCTGATGGCTGAGCAAAGTAAAAAACCGTCATTCGTGGTATCGCGCTTAAAGGCTATCGCAACCGTCCAGTCGCTCGTAAAGCTGAGCGCATTGGTCACGGCGCTCGGTAGGGTGAAATAGCTCGCCCCGTCATACTCTATCGCAGCGCGGTTATTGAGCAACTGTTCACGCACGATGGGTTTACTCACTGCGGTGGCGTCATTGCCTGCCGTGCTTTTATCCGCCCAGCTCGTAACGACATTATTCGTGTCAACGAGCGTCGCCTCGTCGCTACCGTCGCCCCAGAAAATCGCGCCGTTGATATCGCTCGGCGCAAAGCCAGGGGCAATCGGATCGCCGGGGGCAATCGCGTCATTAAATAACAATAAAGACATGGCTAAATCGCGTAGGGTTTAATCACAAAAATACGGTCGGCACTTTCCGCGCTCGCGCACTTCACCTTGATCTGGTCGAACGGAACAAACGTATTCGCATCCAGCGTATAGGTCGCCGCATTCGCATCGAGCGTGATCGTATATTGCGTGGAGCCCTGAAAAATGGGAGCGAAGCTGGTGCCGCCATCAATCGAGCCTTCAAAGCTGATCGCCGCGGAATCCATCGCACCGGGTGCGCTGATAGCAACCGCCGTTGTGCCATGCAACGCAATGGCAGGCGTCAGTTGATTATCCGTTGCAATATCGAGCGTAACGGAGACCGGGTTAATACTATGTTGGTAGTGTTCAGGTTGGGACATGGGAGTTCTCTGATGTTAAATAGGAAGCAGGCCACCGTTCGAATGCGTTTATGACCTGTCTAATATACGCTAGCAAAGATTCCCACGCCCGGAAGGGGGTAAATTAAAAATGGGTGCACCCCTTCCCTTTTGCAGCAAAAACCCGTATATTAAGAATGTCGGTTTCGACTATGGCAATAAACATGGTCGTGGAATAGGCGTATTGGACCCGGGGGCGGTACCCGGCGGCTCCACCATATTTCGTGGAAGCGAAATATGGTATGTATTATTGTTTCCTGCTCCGGCCTACTGGCCTCACGCAATGAAACCTAAGGCTTCGCCACTAAAGGGCTCGGACTACTGTCCTCGTTTCTTAAACTTACATAAGAATGAGGAAAAACGAGCATAGTAATGCGAGCCTTTAGTGCCCGAAGGGCTTAGGCTCATTGAAAACGATAGTAATCGTTTTCAGGAGCAATCAAACAAGGGGCCGAAATAGGATCGACATGCGCAATAAAGACGGACATTTTGCCCGGTAGAGACACCACCGTAACGGTTCACACTTTATAGATGCAAACGATAACTTTGCACCTGTAGAACTCAAAGCTGTTGCCTAGACCGATAGGTCTAGCTCTGGCATAGAGTTCTAACGGGGCCCGCGGGGAGCCTAGCAACAGAATCTCCGCATAGAGAACGAGCTGGCTCTCCATTCTATTTCCAAATCAGAAATCGTTTATTTGAGGCTCCCCGCACTATTAAATAATGTGATGCAGAGCATCACGGGGAGCCTAGCAACAGAATCTCCGCATAGAGAACGAGCTGGCTCTCCATTCTATTTCCAAATCAGAAATCGTTTATTT
>CAZPQM010000009.1:64559-73842 GCA_964588995.1 uncultured Rickettsiales bacterium
GCATAGAGAACGAGCTGGCTCTCCATTCTATTTCCAAATCAGAAATCGTTTATTTGAGGCTCCCCGCACTATTAAATAATGTGATGCAGAGCATCACGGGGAGCCTAGCAACAGAATCCCTGCATTGCCGGATAGATCATTTCCATTTTCTTGATGCCTGTCAACGCGCTTTCCGCTACAATACGCCTATTAGGTAATGCTATGCGCTATCTCCTGATTTATATCTTTTTACTGCTTACTCTCGCTGCCCCGGCGGCTTCCGCGCAGCAATACTGGTACTCTGCTGATTATGAAAGGGGGCAGGAAGCGTTTGAGCAACGTTGCGCGAGCTGCCATACGCTTGGCAAGGGCGGTAGCTATAAAAACGCCCCTTCGCTTTACGGCATATATGGGCAAGAAATTGCTTCACATCCTGACTATAAGGAATATTCCTTCGCCTTCCGGCGGCAAAACCTGACCTGGGATTTTTACACGCTGAATCCCTTCCTGCGTGCGCCGGAGCATTTTATCCCCGGCAATATCATGCATCACGAACCGGTTTCCGACCCACAAACACGTGCCGATATTATCTATTTCCTCTATTCCGTTCCTTTTGTGGAGTAGGAAACGCGCATAAGCTGGGATTTAGGCCTAGAGGAGGGTATCAGCTAAGACGGTTTATAGACTAAGACCGTTGTAAAATATAGTCTCCGCGAAATAAACTGAAATGAGTTGAGATGAGAGTCTTGGTGACCCCTACGGGATTCGAACCCGTGTTGCCGCCGTGAAAGGGCGATGTCCTAACCGCTAGACGAAGGGGCCACTGTGGCTGAAATGGGTCGCTATGCACCGAAAGTCCCTAAAAGAAGATTGGCTCCGATTTTCGCGAGAGCACGCTTTTAGCAAGCACCACAAGGAAAGTCAATTACGTTTTGATGCTCTTATGATCTATATTTTTCCCGCCTTACCATTAATTCAGTACTAACTGTCGCCATTCCTCAAAACTATCGAATTGCTGGTTGAGGTAAATCAGCGCGGCGAGGAGGGTGAGTGTGACTGTCCAGATCAGCAGAGACAGTCGGCTGACTTTCTTTGCGCGTTTCTGTTCCCACCAGGTGCGGGGCTTCACACCTTTCAGCAAAAAGACTGCCTTCGCCGCCAGATTGACGCAGACCACATTTACCGCCAGCAACATGAACGCGCCGTAGGCGTTCCCCCATTCCGCCGCGCCGAGCATGATGCCGAACGTAACGGCTGGCGGCAACAGCGCCACCGCGACCATCACACCCACTAAGACACTTGAAACACCAGAGGTCAACGAGAGCACCGCCGCCGCCCCGGACGCAATCGCAAGGATAATCCCTGCATAGCCGACACTCGTGCGGCTCAGAAGTTCCTCGCTTTCGAGCGGTCCGGTCCAGAACAGGCCGATTCCGATCGCAATGACGAGCGACAAGGTAAAGCCGATGCCATTTGCTTTAAACGCCTTGCCCATCAGCTCCGTATCGCCGAGCGTGGTGCCGAGTGCGAGGCTGAGGTTCGGCCCGAGCAACGGAGCAATCACCATCGCGCCGATGACAACCGCGACGTTATCCTCCAGCAGGCCGATGGAGGCGACAATGGTGGAGAGAATCACCAGCGCCATGAACTCCGTATCATAGCGTGCACCTTTGGCCACCTGCTCGTAAAGCTCCTCGCGGCTAATGCCGAGGAATTTCTTTTTCTCCTTCGCCTCTTCTTCCTCCTGCTTGTCCTTGTCCTTTTTCGGCAGCAGGGTTTCCAGCGGCAGGATAGCGAGATAAATGCGATCGTCTTTTTTGAAGAATTTTTGTAGCTCGTCTGTCACTTCCTGTACGAGGTTGGTCTCGACATAAAGCGTGTAGACACCGTCCCTCTTCCCCATATTGGATTTATGCCACGCGGTGATTTCATGCTTTTCCAACAGGGATTGCATGTCCTCATCGACGTCCTTAGGAATAAATATTTCGAGTTGGCGGTAGGGCATCGGTTAGGTTCGGTGGTTAAGTGGTAATGGGGTTATACAGTATTTTGCGAATTAACTATATAACCATCTAACTTTCTAACTATTTAACCAATAACTAGCTAACCTATTACCGAAACACCACCGTCTTATTGCCATTGATAATGATGCGGCGCTCGGCATAGTAGCGGATTGCGCGGATCAGTACCTGACTTTCAATATCCTGCCCTTGCCGCTTCAGCTCTGCCGGGCTGTCGCTATGGGTGACGCGGGTCACTTCCTGCTCGATAATCGGCCCTTCATCGAGGTCGGAGGTGGCGAAATGCGCCGTCGCGCCTATCAGTTTGACACCGCGATCATAGGCCTGCCGATAGGGGTTCGCTCCCTTAAAACCGGGCAGAAACGAATGGTGAATATTGATCACATGACCCGCCATCGCGCGGCAGAAATCGTCACTGAGAATCTGCATATAGCGCGCGAGGACTAAAAGCTCGCAATCATACTGCTTGAACAGCGATTGAATCTCTGCCTCCTGTTCGGGTTTGGTGTCCGGGGTGACGGGCAGGTGATGATAAGGAATATGATCGCGCTCAGCGGCATGTTTGAGATGTTCGTGGTTGGAGATAATGGCAGGCACTTCAACCGGCAGGCTGCCCGTTTCCACCCGGTTGAGGATGGAGCTGAGGCAATGGCTATCCTTTGTCACGGCAACCAGCACGCGCGGCTTAGTGCTGGCATTATACATCGCCCAATCCATCCCGAAACTTTCGGCAATCGCGTTAAAGGCTTTTTGATAGGCTTCCAGCGAGGTGCCATCGCGCGATTCAAACACAGTTCGCATGAAAAACTGTTTCGTCGTCGGGTCGCCAAACTGGGCGGATTCGATGATAAAGCCGCGATGATCGCGCAGAAAACTTGCAACCGTCGCAACAACACCGAACCGGTCTTCGCAGGAAAGCGTTAGTATAAAGCGTTGGTAATCGTCCATGGCGGGCAATTATACTCAGCTGAACCAGAAAGGAAAACGATTTCTACCGGTTAATATCCTGTGAGATAAGCACCAGCGGTTCATTATGCACACCGAGGGCATAGCGATAAAGCTGCAGATTTTCTAAAATGCGCATAACGTAATTGCGCGTTTCGCTGAAGGGAATGGACTCGATCCAGTCAATTTTGTCTTCCATCGTTTTCAGCTGGCGCGGATCGCCGTGCTCGGCCAGCCATTTACGCACATTACCCTGCCCGGCATTGTACGAAGCCGAAGCCAGCAGGTAGGAGCCATCAAACTGCTCAACTCGCTCATTAAGATAATAGCTGCCGAGCGTAATATTATAGACCGGGTTAGACGTCAGGCGGGATTTGCTATAGCGCAGATTCAGCTTGCGTGCCACTTCACGGGCGGTTGCGGGCATCAGCTGCATCAGCCCACGTGCACCGGCATGGCTGCGCGCATATTGATTAAACATACTTTCCTGCCGGATGATCGCATGGATGAACGCACTTTCCGGCTGGCTTATCTCCTGACCGCGAATATCTTTCAGCAGGTTCAACTCCGGATACATAGACTTCACCAGAATCGGTCCGTTATTGCGCGCCGCTTTCTTCGCTGCCATGATACTGTAGTCCGGACGGTTAACCCGCAAGCCAAACTGGGTAATGAGTATCTGCTGCCCAGTATCACGGGCATGTTCTGCGGCGGTGGAAACGAACAGGCGGGCGAGCGCATGCTCTCCCAACTTGCCGAGGATAAAGCTGCTTTTTACCAGATCGTTCTTTTTGAACCGCGCCATATCGGCTGCAGTCGTATTCGGCGGTTGCGGTAGAACCAGCGTAGTGCGGCCAATTTTTTCCGTTGCCAGCTGACCATAAAAGCTGGTCGGATATTTTGCCGCTTCCTGATACCATTTACTGGCGATTTGCGGGTTATTATTCGCCTCAGCAGCGCGTCCGGCCCAGTAAGCCGCACGCCCCCTGCTGATCGGCGTTTGTACCTTTTGATACATCGCGTAAAAATGCTTATAGGCTTTGCGCGGCTCGTTCTGAAAGCGGAGCGCAATCCAACCGGCATACCACTCAGCCTCGGCCATGCCCGCCAGATCCCCATCGAAATTATGGTGGCTGGCGAGCTGATAGGCGAGGTCATACTCGCCTTCTTTGCGCAGGGCATGGATGTATTTTTCCAGTAACCGCCAGAATCGCCGTGGGTTGGAGCGTTGTTGCGGGATGGCTTTGAGCAGCGCCGGCATATTGTCGGTTACCTTATGTCGCTCGCGCCAGACAATCCGGTCGTAAATCAGACCGTCATCACGTGCAAGCATCTTCGGTACCCGCCGAATCGCCCGGTCCACGCCATACCGGCTGGTGCGGAGGGTAATTCGCGCATCAAACAGGCGTTGGTAACCACTTGGGATGCGGCTGAACATGCGCTTCGCTTCGCTAAGGCGGTTGTCCCATATTAGCCGATTGGTCCGCGCAATATGATCCTCTTGCCGTAGAAACTGCTTGTAGTTATCATAAAAACTGCGCTCATTACGCGAGGTGAAGTTAATTTCGATCCACGCCTCGCGGAAAAGCCGGGTAATATCCTCGAGCCGGGCATTCACCTTGGCTTGCTCAGCAAGCATCGCCTTGGCCAGCACGTGCCGCCCCTTGGCTGTCACCGGATCCTTAAATACATAATGCCCGGCGCTTGATTCCACACGAAACCAGTCTAAAATCTCCTCGTTGGGAGTGGTGGCAGTTACCGCCTCTTCTACCCGCTGCCGCATTTTTTCCTCGCGCGGCCAGTGGGGGTGTTGCTTGGCAAAAGCGGAGATATTTTCAAAGGTGGTGTATTTCGAGCCGGCAATGTATTTCCGCCAGCGAAAAATAGAGCCAATTAGCGGTTCACGCGCCTGATCGGCCTTCTCCACCGCTTCCTTCCACCGCTCACGCGCCGCGAGCCAATCGGCCCGCTCCGCGATTTTCATGTCCGATTTTGAAATCTGCCAGGCGGGTTTAGCCTGAACCTGCCACGCTGTGAGGCAAATAATCAGCAGGACCAGAGCAGCATAATAGCGCCTTGTACATCCCACTATTTCGTGATAGTAGCTACGGCTCACTGCAACACCTCATAACCCATTTTTGCGAATGTAGTAGAGCAGAAAGCAAGCTTAAAGTAAAAGGTAAAATCGATGCAGATTCACGGTTCCATTACGGCGCTGATCACCCCCTTCACAGAGCAGGAATCCGTCGATGAAAAAGCGTTTGAAACTATCATTGAACGTCAGATTCAGGCAGGTACGCACGGGCTTGTGCCAAGCGGTACGACCGGCGAATCTCCAACGCTGGATCATGATCAGCACGAGCAGGTCATTCGGCTTTGCATTGAGATCGTCAATAAGCGGATTCCGGTCATAGCCGGTACCGGCTCCAACGCGACGCATGAGGCGATTTCACTCACGCAAGCCGCGCAAAAAGCCGGGGCCGATGCGGCGCTTGTCGTTGTTCCCTATTACAACAAACCAACACAGGACGGGCTGTACGCTCACTTCAAAGCCATCCATGATGCGACCGATATACCGATTATCCTCTATAACGTTCCGGGCCGAACCATTACCGACATCTACGACGATGTGGTAGCGAAGCTTGCCGCCCTGCCGCGGATAGCCGGTATTAAAGATGCGAGCGGCGACCTGTCCCGACCGAACTATCTGCGTGACCTGCTCGGCGAAGCGGCAAATGATTTTATCCAGCTCTCCGGTGAGGATGACTCCGTATTGCCTTTTTTGGAAGCCGGCGGTAAAGGGTGCATTTCCGTTTCCAGCAATATCGCCCCGGAATGGTGTGCGGAGATGCATAATGCATGGGAAGCAGGTGATAAGGAAAAAGCGCAGGATATTCAATATAGGTTGATGCCGCTACATCATATCATGTTCTGCGAGCCAAGCCCCGGTCCGGTTAAATACGCCGCCTCGCTGCTTGGCTTGTGCCGTGATACCTTGCGCCTGCCACTGCTACCACCAAGTGATGAGCATAAAGCTGAAATACGGCGCGTACTGGAGCAATTGGAGTTACTGTAGCATGCCTTTCCGGATGTATTCCGGGAGCTAATGCGGTTTTGTGTCAGCGACCCGAGATCCCGGCACAGGGCCGGGATGAAACGATATGAGCAAAAAAAAGCACCAGAAAAAGAAAGGCTTCCTCACCACCAATTGCGTGGCGGTGGATAACCGTAAAGCGCGGCATGATTTCAGCATCGAAGAGGATTATGAAGCGGGTATTGTGCTGATTGGCACGGAAGTGAAATCCCTGCGTACCGGCAAGGCCAACCTCGCCGACAGCTACGCCGAAATTGGCAAAGACGGTGCCATCTGGCTGCTGAATGCGTACATCCCCGAATATGAAAAGGCGATGAAAGGTCAGAGCCATGCGCCGCGCCGACCGCGTAAGCTGCTGCTGCATGCGCGGGAGATTAAACGTCTGATGGGTAAGGTGCAAAGCAAGGGCTATACGCTTATTCCGCTCAATATCCATTTCAACGAACGCGGTATCGCCAAGGTCAAGCTCGGCCTCGCCAAAGGAAAGACGCTATACGATAAGCGCCGCGCGGAAAAAGATAAGGAATGGAAGCGCCAGAAGAAGGACCTGATGGGATAAGTGATGCGTCATTGCGCGGAGTGGAACGACGAAGCAATCTCGGGATGAGGCCTCTACAGGAAGATGACGTCGCCTTCGACTCGAAATGACAAACATATGGCCTGAGATGGCTTCACTGCGTTCGCGATGACGCTTAACGACTACCGCACATAGCCTTCAATCACAATCTCCACACGGCGATCCGGCTGCAAGCACTCAACCAGCTGCTTCTTCGGCAGAGATTTCGGGCAATCGGTCACGGACACGCTTTCCCCGAGCGCGGTCACATCCACCACCTCAGCGCGGATACGGCCTCTTTCATACAGGTAATCACGGACATTATTCGCGCGGCGCTGCGACAGCGCGACATTTTTCGCCGCCTTACCGACACGGTCCGCATGCCCCACAATTTTAACGCTATCGACCTCACTTGCCGCAAGCAGCGTATCAACCAGCGCATCAAGCCGCAGCCTGGTTACTTCAGTCAGTTCGTCTTTGCCAAACTCGAAAAACACTATCTTGGAATCGCGCACCGGTTGAATCGTCACCAGCGGCGCCGCGGTAACGGCAGGCGGCGGTGGCTCGCGTGTTAATGCTTCAAGCCGGTTCAGACTTTGCTCCAACTGCATGTCGACTTCCGGTTCCGGCGGTGGCGGTGGCTGCGGAATATTGCCTAGCGGTGCACGGCGGCCCGGTCCGGTACATTCATGCTCGTAGCGCATCTGCTCAAGCCGCGCTTCCGTTGAGAGATTATACAGATGATGCTCGAGTACGCAGTTGCCACGCTCATCCCGCACATAACGCCCACGCTCATCCTCGACCGCCCCGCGATAGCCAAGCCGAGGCTCCTCGCGGTAATAATCCCAATCCCTTGGCAGATTCTGGGCGTTAGCTACAGGTGCAATACAGCATGCAGCCAGAAGCAAAAACGAAATAAGCCGTGCCATAAGGTATCCTGTTCAAAAATAACTAAAAATAGTCTAACAAATAAAAAACGTGCTGTCACCCTGAACGGCGAGAAGGCTATTTATTTATTGCGGTTTTAAGAAAACTTTAGCTTAGCAGCATTACCGTCTGCCTTAAAAATGACAACATACTACGCATGCAGATCAAGCTTTAGCTTATCCATCAGCTCGTTCCATTCACGCTTGCTCATGCCGGAATCTTCGAAACTCACTTGCTCACCCTGCAGCATCCGGCGAACGACCTGCGTACCCCTGCCCGAAATATGCGTCGCGTTCATCCGGTGATCGACAAAGGCTTCATACGCAAATGGCACCCATTTTTCCACAATCTCGCTAATAACATTCGCATAGGCACGGATTTCATATTGCGCGTGAGAATCAGCGCGAAGCATGAGGAAGTGCATGAGATTATGCAGATCAATCTTCCAATACCACTGCGTATAAGCATTGATCGGCAGATTCATCCGCGCGAGCTCACGGGCAATACCGGTGCGGTTCTCATCCAAGCGATTCCCCTCACGGTCTTCATTCATCAGCTCTTCATAATGATCATAGCAGCGTGCCGAGTCGGTCTTAAGAATTTCAAGTACGCGCGCAGACTCTTCTGCAGATAGCTCCACCCCTTCGCTGCGTCCTTGATGATTTTGGTTCGATTGCGGCGCGATATGCTCAGGACTAGGAATATAGAACTCCTTATCCAGCACCGAATAGCGCGCGGAATATTCATTGACGTTCGCGGTGCGATGGCGAATCCATTGCCGCGCGATAAACATGGGTAGCTTGATGTGGAACTTGATCTCGCACATTTCAAACGGCGTGGTGTGCCAGTGACGCATGAGATAGTTGATCAGCCCGCGATCCTGATTGACTTTTTTGGTGCCCTTACCATAAGAGACCCGCGCCGCTTGCACAATCGCACTATCATCCCCCATATAATCCACGAGGCGAACAAAGCCATGGTCAAGCACGGGAATCGGCTCAAACAGCATCTCTTCCAGCGCGGGCACGGTGGCGCGCCTGGTAGCAAAGGACGCTTCCTTGAGGGCGACGACTTCAGCGCTCTGTTCGGCAGTTAAGGGCATATTCCCGTTTTATGGCATCATTGGGGGAGTGGCAAGCAGTAATTACCTAACCCCTCACTATGGCGATCAACCGGCGGGAGCGCGGCAAGCTGGTGCATAACCCTACACACTGCAACTACATTATTTACGGCTCATCATGAGTGCCCCTTGCAGCAGCGTATATTTCACCTTATACTAGAGGGAGGAGAATAGCGATGCAGGAACATAATTTTATTCTGTCCGATAGCGCCGTCAAACGGCTACAGCATGTGCTCGGCTCCAAGCCGCAAGGCACGTGCATGCGCATTTCGGTCGAAGGCGGCGGGTGTTCTGGCTTTCAATATAAATTCGAGCTGGATGATACCGCTACAGATGATGATATCCGCATCGAACGCGACGGCGCGACCGTTCTCGTTGATCCGATGTCGCTCGAATTTCTCGGTGGCTCCATGCTGGACTATCAGGAATCGCTCGGTGCGGCACATTTCTCGATTGAAAACCCAAACGCCACCGCGCAATGCGGCTGCGGCAACAGTTTTGCGGTATAGCCTGCCATCATGGCGAGCGACCAGCGGGAGCGCGGCAGGCGGGTGCGGCAGGCGGCAAGCTTAAACCAACAGTTGCTCTCTTTCTTGAATTATGGTAAAATACGGGCGATTCTTACCTGCAACGCACTTAGG
>CAZPQM010000010.1:0-67045 GCA_964588995.1 uncultured Rickettsiales bacterium
AAAAAATGAAAGTAAATTAGCCTAATAACAGCCCCACATTTTGTCCTTTAAGCCTGGATAAAATTCGTAACTCATCCGTACTATTTTACCACTCAAACCTTAATAAGTGATTAACAAAGCATGCTTTATTATCACGAATCGTTTTTTTATATGGTTTGCGATTATCTCGCGAAAAAAGGAGCGCTGATATGCCCTATTATAGAAGCACCGAATTGCCGGATAGCGTCAAAGATAACCTGCCCGGTCACGCGCAGGAAATTTACCGAAAGGCGTTCAATAACGCCTGGGATCAATACGATGATCCGGAAGACCGCCGCGGCGATGCTGATCGGGAAGAAACCGCTCACCGCGTGGGATGGTCTGCCATCAAGCAGGAGTATGAAAAAGAAGATGGTGAGTGGGTGGAAAAGGACGATTAATAAAAGCCAATGCCACACGCAGAAAGGCTTCCCGTTATCACTAGCAAGCCAATCCATATTGCAACTAAGCGCGTCATAATCCTCCCTCAAAATTACTAAGCTATTTTAATAGTATACCATAGTTATCCCCCATATACATTTATGGCGATTTTATGTAGCGCTATGCTTACCAGTATCGCTTTTTGAAACAGGCAGCTTCATAGTATGAACATGAAGCAAAAGCCATATATTACCAGTAGCCCGGAACAGTTCCACTGCACACACATTACTCTGGAATTACAGTCGGAATAGGAAGGCTTTGTCGTTACCGATGGCCAATTCACTACCGGACAGAATCCGAATACAGTAGAGAAGCTCGCCCGCAAGGTTATCAGCTTAGTAGAAAAGCAATAGCATGAACGGCGCGCTTTAAACCGATACTAACGCGTCTGGAAGCGCCCTATACCTTCGGCAGGGTGACGCCGCGTTGCCCCTGATATTTTCCGGCGCGATCGAGGTAGGAGATTTCACACGCGCTCTCACCTTTAAGGAACAGGAACTGGCACGCGCCTTCATTCGCATAGATTTTCGCCGGGAGCGTTGTGGTGTTAGAAAATTCGAGCGTGACATGCCCCTCCCATTCCGGTTCCAGCGGGGTGACATTGACGATAATGCCGCAGCGGGCATAGGTGGACTTACCGACACAGATCACCAGTACATCACGCGGGATGCGGAAATATTCCACCGTACGCGCCAGCGCGAAGGAGTTCGGCGGGATGACGCAAATATCGGTCTGCCGGTCGACGAAACCCTTCTGATCGAAGGCTTTCGGATCAACGGTAGCGGAGTCCACATTGGTGAAAATTTTGAACTCATCGGATACGCGCGCATCATAGCCATACGAGGAAAGGCCATAGGAAATCAGCCCCTGCGCTTTTTGATCCTGCTTGGTCTGCCCGTCGATAAACGGCTCAATCATGCCGTGCTTATTGGCCTGTTCGCGAATCCAGTGATCGGGTAGAATCGCCATCGCGGTGTTACTGGGTGGTTGCGTCGGTTTCAACCTCATTCGGCGCAAGCGTCGCAGGAAGTTTGCCGGAATCTTTTACCCGGTCCTGTAACTGTTCAGCTGGCGTTCCGGGGGTATCGGATTTTTCTTCCTGCATAAAGATATCCGGCTTATTGCCTTCGGGCGTATCATGCGTATCCATTTTGTTTTTCAGGTCAAGCGCTTTAGCCGGAACATCTGCCGCTTCGCGCTTAGTGGTCGGCTCATCTTTCAGCGCTTCAACATCGACTTCCGTCGGCAACTCGATATCGCCGGTCTCTTCATATTTTACATCCGGCATCGCATCATTCGGCACCTCACCTTCCGCCTCTACCGCACCTTCGACTTGCTCCACATCCACTTCCGGTTCAATGATTTCCTCTTTCGGTTCCGGTAACGGCAAATCACTATCGCCCATGGAACGCATATAAGCTATCACGTCGGCATTCTGTTCATATTTCTTTTTAAAGCCAATATAAGCCATCTTGGTGCCGCGGATATATTGCTTCGGGTTCTTTAAGAAGGCATACATGCTTTCATAATCCCACCCCTGATCGGCAGTCTCCATCAAGGCTGCGGAATAGGCAAAGCCGGCCTTGCTGCCACGCGGATCATTCAGTACGCTCCATAAATTCGGCCCGGTCTTATTGGCGCCGCCCTGTTCAATCGAGTGGCAGGTAGCGCACTTCTTGTTAAAAATATCCTCTCCGCTTTCAACACTGGCATTTGCGAGCAACGTGCCGAGATCAGGATCTTTTTCTTCCTCCACGACGGCACCGGTATCTTCGGGAACATCAATCGAATAGCCACGTTTTTCTGCCTCATCGTACGTTCCTGCGCCATAAAAAATTTTGGCGATGGTACCTGCCAACATGGCAATCAGGCCCGCCAGCAAAATGGCAGCGGCAATTTTATTGATCTCTAAGTCTTTTTGATCCATCTCTATAGCTCGTGGTGGTTAGTGCTAAAGAATTGTGTTGCACTATATACCGGGGTTGTTCTGTGGATTCAAGCTTAACTGTATAAAAGGAAGAGGAAGAGATGATTGAAAATACCGTGATTGCGATTCCGGCACGGATGGCCTCGGTGCGCTTGCCCGGCAAACCGCTGGTGGAAATTGCCGGAAAGCCCATGATTGCACATGTTGTCACCCGAGCACTGGAAGCGGAGTTGGGCGAGGTGATTGTCGCGTGTGATGATGCGCGGATCGCAGAAGTCGCCGAGCAGGCAGGCGCCATTCCGGTTATGACGGGCGATCATCACCAATCGGGCAGTGACCGGATTGTAGAGGCCTTGGAGAAACAGTACGGTCTTTTGACCCCTCACCCTAACCCTCTCCCGGCGGGAAAGGGGATAAAGAAGGTAATCTCTCCCTCTGGGAGAGGTCGAGACAGCGCAGCTGTCGAGGGTGAGGGAATAAACGTCCCGGATATCATCGTCAACCTGCAAGGTGATCTGCCGACGATTTCACCGCAAGCTATCCGCGCCGCCGTAGCGCCGTTTGTGCACACTGAGGCCGACATCGTCACGCTTGCCGCGCTGATTCACACCCCGGAGGAGCGCGAGAACCCGAATGTGGTCAAGCCGGTCGTCGCGTGGCATGCGGACGAAACCGAAGGCCGCGCGCTTTACTTCACCCGCGCAACGGCGCCTTACGGTGAAGGCACGCTCTACCATCATATCGGACTCTATGCCTATCGTCGCGATGCGCTCATGCGCTTTACCAAGCTGCCGCCAAGTAAGCTCGAGCAACGCGAGCGGCTGGAACAACTCCGTGCATTAGAAAACGGGATGAAGATTCATGTAGTGCGCGTGGATGAGGTGCCCCTCGGCGTCGATACCCCGGCTGATGTGGAAAAGGCCGAGGGGATGCTGCAAATATAGTTGTACTATGGACAGTCCCGTAATCCCATGCTAGCAGTCTAATTTTTAATCTTGGAGGAGCATAGATGACCCCCACCGAACCGATTGAGCACCAAATCCCAACGCCTGAGCTAGTGGGGATTGGCCACGCGATTGTCGATATCCTTGCCTATAAGGATAAACGTTTTCTGGAAAATAACGGCTTTACGCTTGGCTCGATGCAGTTGATTGATGACGAGCAGGTGGCGAAGCTCACGCCGCTCATGGGCGCGGCAACAGAGTGTTCCGGCGGTTCTGCCGGCAACACCCTCGCCGGTTATGCCATGCTCGGCGGGCATGCGGCGTTTATCGGCAAGGTGCATAGCGACAAGATGGGCGAGATTTTCATTTCTGATATGGAGCGCGTCGGCGTGCATTATGCCGGGGTGAAGGAAAGTACGGGCGCCCCCACCGCGCGCAGTCTGGTAATGGTCACCGAAGAACCCGACCCGTATGGCGGGCAACCGGATGTGGAACGCACGATGGCAACCTATCTCGGGATTGCCGGTCAGTTGCGTGCAGAAGATATCGACGACGATGTGATAGCCTGCGCGGAAATCTTCTATATCGAGGGCTATCTCTGGGACGACGAAGCGACGAAAGACGCCATCCGTCACGCGATTGAGGTCGCGAAACAGAACAACACCAAGGTCGCCTTTACGCTCTCCGATCCGTTTTGCGTCGAGCGGCATCACGCGGAATTTCTCGAACTGGTGAAAGAGGATGTTGATATTCTGTTTGCGAATGAGCATGAAATCGAGGCGCTCATCGGCGAAGGCAGCGACTTGAAGAAAATCCTTCACCGCACCGGGCAGATGGTGGAAACCGCCGCCATTACCCGCTCGGAGCGGGGCTCGTATGTGGTGCATCAGGGCGAGGTACACGGTATCGATCCGGTAAAAGTTGACAGCGTGTTTGACGTAACCGGCGCGGGAGATCTCTATGCATCCGGCTTTCTTTACGGCTATATTAACGGCTTCGAGATGCCAAAAGCCGGGCGGCTTGCGAGCCTATGCGCCTCTGAAGTGATCCAGTATCTCGGCGGGCGACCGGTCACCAAACTGCCGAAATTGTTTGAACGGTTATGATGCCTACCACTTTTACTGTCATCCTGAGCGGAGAGCGTTTCGCTCGCAGTCGAAGGATCTTATGAAACAGTATTATGTATATATTCTTACCAATTATGCGTGTACCGTTCTGTATACGGGGGTCACTAACAATTTAGAACGAAGAATGTTGGAGCATATCCAGAAACGTGTTCCAGGTTTTACTCAAAAATACAATGTAACCCGCTTGGTATACTTTGAAGATAGCGTAAGTATTGAAGCTGCGCTTGCCCGGGAAAAACAAATTAAAGGATGGACACGCAAAAAGAAAATCGCCCTGATTGAAGGGGTTAATCCGAACTGGGATGATTTGACTGCAACGTGGTTTAAAGATTCTTCGGCTACGCCTCAGAATGACAAGATGGAAGAGTACGCATGACCGGCTTTGGTGCCTATCTGAAACCGAAACTGATCGTCGTGCTGCTGCTCGGCTTTTCGAGCGGTTTGCCGCGGCTGCTGATTGCTTCTACCTTAAGTGCGTGGCTTTCGGATAGCAATATTGAGCGTGCAGCGATCGGACTGTTTGCCTATGTTTCCCTGCCGTACAGCTTCAATTTTCTTTGGGCACCGTTTATCGATAATCTGCGCTTGCCGCTCTTTTCAAGGCTGGGTCGGCGCGTTGGCTGGGGTATTTTTGCGCAAATGATGGTCGCAGGCAGCCTGATCTGGCTCGGTCTTAGTGACCCGGCGATAGCGCCCGCGATGACGGCGCTAGCCGCACTATCGGTCGCGTTCTTCTCCGCCTCGCAGGATGTGGTGATTGATGCCTACCGGACGGAGTATCTCGAAAGCGCCTATTACGGGCAGGGGGCGGCCAATGCGGTGTTCGGCTATCGGCTCGGGATGCTGGTAGCGGGTGCGGGTGCGCTCTTTTTCGCCGATCATATTCCGTGGACGCAGGTCTATTTCATCATGGCGGCCTTCATGCTGGTTGGTATGATTACGCTGCTGCTGTCGGGTGAGCCGATAGTTGCAACGTCATCGCCTGAATCGCACAGCGATTCTAGGGCGATCTCCACCAACGCAGCACATGATTCCCCTAGAATTGCCACTGGCAATTCAGGGAATGACGTTAAAGCAAACTTCTTCCACCATGCCGTGATTGAGCCATTTACCGAGTTCGCCCGTGCGCATCCGCATTGGTTGCTGATTCTACTGCTGATCGCCTTCTACCGTATGCCGGACGGGTTTATCGGCTTTATGGCGACGCCCTTTATGCTGGATATCGGCTTTAGCAAAACCGAGGTGGCGAGCATCAGCAAACTCTACGGCTTTATCGCGATGACGATCGGCACGATTGCAGGCGGGGCGCTGGTCGGTAAATGGGGGCTATGGCGCGCCTTGTTCTGGTTCGGCATCATGCAGGTGCTCGCCAATCTGTCGTATCTGTTGCTGGCTAGCTATGGCGCAGAGATCGCGTTGTTGATGGTAACGATTTCACTCGATCAGCTGGCAGGCGGTCTGGTGACCGCTGCTGCGATTGCCTATATGATGAAGCTCTGCGATCCGCGCTTTACCGCGACGCAATATGCATTGCTGGCAAGCCTTGCCTCCCTTGCGAGCATATTGCTTGCCGGTGCGGCCGGTTGGGTCGCCGATCAGTATGGCTGGCCGGCGATGTTCAGCCTGTCGGCCTTTATGGGCCTGCCCGCGCTCGCGCTCCTGCTGCGGTTGAAGGGGCATGTGTCATTTGAAACGCCAGACAAAGCTGAAGGTGAGGAAGCGCGCATCGTCAATCGGGATAACGGTTAAGCGTTTATAACGTCAACGCGAACGCTGTGCCGCGATCTCGGGCCGCAGCATTTCGCAAGAGATTGCCACGCGGCTTTGTCACTCGCAATGACAGACAACGGGTCATTCTGAAGACCGGAAGATCCGTTGCCGTAACTGCTATGAAGCTCCTCAGATCAAGCCCGGAGAAAACAATCAATAAGAAAAATAATTACGCCTTATCCAGCATGTAGCCTTTACCGCGCACAGTCTGGATGAGGTTTTCCAGCGGCTCATGGACTTTGGCGAGGGCTTTCCGCAAGCGACGAATATGAACATCCACCGTGCGGTCTTCCACATAGACGTCTGTTCCCCAGACAGTATCGAGCAAATGCTCGCGCGTGAACGCTTTTCCGGGATGTTCCATCAGGTAGGTTAGAAGACGGAACTCGGTTGGGCCAATGTGAATCGGCTGCTCCTGAAAACTTACGATGCAGCGGTTCATATCAGCCTTCAAGCCTTCAAAATAAAGCTCCCCGGTGGTCAGTGACGGGCGCGTTCGCCGCAGGACGGCTTTAATCCGCGCGGTCAGTTCTTTCGGTGAAAACGGCTTTACGATGTAATCATCGGCACCGGTATCGAGCCCCAAGAGCTTGTCATGCTCCTCACCGCGTGCGGTCAGCATAATCACGGGAATCGATTGCCAGTTATCATGCGCGCGGATGTTTTCGAGCACCTCCATGCCGGACATTTCCGGCAGCATCCAGTCCAGCACGATAAGATCAGGCACTTTTTCCTGCACCTGAAACAAGCCTTCCTGACCAGTTTCGGCAAGGCGAATGCTAAAACCCTCTTTTTCGAGATTATATTGCAACAGCAGGCTGATTGGCTCCTCATCCTCAACGACGAGAATATCCACTTTCATGTTGCTTGCTTTAGCCATAGATAAAAGTGTACGGCAATTCTCAGACTGCAAGCAAGTATAAAGTCGCTAACGTACGAGTATAAAACCGAATTGGGCAAGTATGACTGCGGCCAGAATCAACATGGGAAATAACGTCAGCTGCATACCGCGCATACGAAATGTGCTGACATTTTGTAAGGCGTTATTATCTATTTTTTCCGCTTTCAAAAAGGCATAAGCATGAAAAATGCGGCCGAGTAGAAATGCGAACGCAAGGATGGCAAGTGCCGGCGAAGAAAAGCCATTCACCTCAGCTAATAGCAGCAGGATGGCAAAGAGCGGTGTATACTCCCCGAAATTTGCCTGTGCGCGTATACGTTGCTGTAAATACAGCTCATTATTATCCAGAATCGGCACTTGTAGCTTGCGCCGAGCCTTAATCACCTGCAGTGAAAGAAACACATACATGAACACAAATAGGGGAATAAAAAGTGAACTTACCATGATTATCTCCTGCTAAAATAACCCGCGCAACCGATCCCTAAGGCCCTCAACATTGCGGTCGATACGGCCTTTATACCGGTCCAGCATATTCTGTTGGAATTCTTTAAGACTTTTCGGATCTACATCGGCTTTGAAGGTGGGCATCTGCCCGTAATAGCTCGGATGCGACGACAGATGCTCCGCTGCTACGGTGAAAACGGGGAAGCCGGGGATGAGGGTCACCTCTTCCAGTCGGAGCGACTTGACGACCCAGGCGGCGTGCGGTGCAAGTAGATCGTAGTTCGCATCCCGCAACAGGCGGATGACTTCCGGGGACGTGCCTTGCTCCGCTTCCATCCGGTCTATCGCGGTGGGAGCCACCTGCTCATAGCGTTTCAGCCATCCTTTGAAATCCTCCGCGCGCTGTTTGAGCGCCTGTATATAATCATAATAAGCGCGCACATCACCCATCCGGAACTCGGTCGACGGAAGGCTAAGCCCTTTGCGTTCGCGCTCCTGCGCTTCAGCGGCTGCCTGAGTACGCGGCGTATCCATCGCCGCGCGGAATACAGAAACATCATCCAACACCACCCGCCCGCGTAAGAGCTCATAGAGGGAGAGGTCGGCCGATATACGGTAGGCATCAAAGATATTAAATTCCGGCTTTTGTGGGTCGGCAATCAACAGGTCTTTGACGTGCAGGCTGCCAAAGATCAGCGAAACATCCACCGAGGAGACGTTCACTTCGCTTTGCGCAATCGAAGACAGCGCGATCTCAATCGAGCGTTTCGCGATCCGATCCGCAGTAAACATGTAGATTACGCTTATGATCACGAACGCACAGAGCGCTCCGAATATACGCATGACCGCAAACAGCCCGGGATATTGATAGGCCTGATCAATTCCCTCACGCTCATCTAAGATGAACCGGAGCAGCGAGCCTATCGCCGGTTTTTCGAGCAGTTTAGCAAGTTTGGCGTCGGCTTCGCTACCATATTCTATGACGCTACCTACGCGCCGCAGCAGACCAGCGCCCAGCATCGCGAGCAAAAGCCCGCCTATCAGCATAATCGGCACACTTCCGGCAAGTGCATAAACATGTAAATCCATCAATGCGAGCACCGGCTTCGTACTCGCATAGGTTACGAATTCCGCATAGGGCGTCTCCCGCATCATCCATTGCCCGATGCCATGCGTAACAGGGGCAAGCGCCAGCTTGCAGATCAACCCCAGACTGTAGCTCAGGGCAAACAGCATGCCGTTCACATTCAGAAACAAAAACAGCATGAACAGGAGGACAACCGTCGCATTCAAGCCCGGGGTCATCCCCGCGGCAAAGCCAAGAAAGATGGCACCGAACAGTTGCGTGTAGGTATGCCCACCGCGAAGCACTTTGAGCAATTCAATGCCATTACGGATGGCGAAAGACACAAGAGAAAACAGGGATCTAACGGCCATAGAGTCGGTAATCTTCGCGGATACGTTCCTGCTGCTCGAGCGTACGGTTGATATCGCGCTCAGTGGCCCGCATCTGCTCCCATTGGCGGCGCTCCAACTCGCGGATGCAATTGCTAAAGGCGGCAGTGCCTTCGCTGAAGCCGCGTTGCTCGCACGTAGCGTGATTTTGCTCGTCCAGCGTGGCGGAACAGGCAGCAAGCAGCGCTAAAATGAGGAAACTGAAATACTTCATAGCGCGGAGTATAACGCAGAACGATAGCCGATTGAAACGGAAATTATTTGCTGCGGCTGTCTTTGACCGAAACATGCTCCGCGAAAAGCGATAGCGCCTCAGGCTTGATCAGCTCGCAGGTGACGGAGTCTGCCAGCTCGTCTTTCAACACGAAATCGAGCACGAAATCCATAAGCTTTTCAATCAGCACGAATTCAGTTTCATTGACCGCTTCCACCAGTGATTTGGTGAGTTCGCAGTAATCGAGCGTATCGTTAATATCGTCACTTGCCTTTGCTTTGCTGCTATCCATCTCAATCCACAAATTGATCAGGATCGGCTGACGGCGGTGGCGCTCATGCGTATAAAGCCCGATAACGGGCTGAGTGCGGATATGTTTGAGAGAAATTTGCATGAGGTCTTCTTTTTGGTTGATGAGGGTGATTAGAGCAGGTGGTCGCCGTTATCAAGGAAGATACAGCCACCGGTCATGGCGCGCTGGTGCAGCAGAAAGGTAATCGTCTCTGCAATATGTTCCAGCTTGACCACATTATTAAGCGGTGAGCGTTTAATACGCGTTTCGATATATTCAGGTTTAATATTATCGTTAAATTCAGTCATTCCAAGCGCAATACCATTTACGCGAATTTTCGGTGCGAGTGAGCGAGCCGCCATTTCATTAATCGCGAACAGGGTCTTTTTTGAGAGCAGGTAAGGCACATAGCGCTCGGTCACGCGGGTAATATAGGTATCGATGATGTTGATCACCGCCCCGTCCTCCGTCTGCTTTGCCATCGCCTGCATGAGGAAGAACGGTGCCTTGGCATGGATCGCCATATTCTGATCGAACTTACTTTCATCGGTATCCTCAAATCGGTCCGGCTCAAAAATCGAAGCATTATTGATCAGCACATCGACAGGGCCGAGCGCGTCATTAATGCGAGGGATTAGGGCGAGTGTTTCGTCATTATCGAACAGATTCGCCTGAAAAACTTCCACACGGCGGCCGGTCTCGGTGCTAACTTGCTCCGCAACGTCTTTCGCGCTCTCTTCTCCACGGTAATAATGCAAGGCAAGGTCATAACCCTGTTTAGCCAAATGGGTTGCCACCCCACTGCCGATACGGCCAGAGGCGCCTGTTATGAGTACGGTTGAAGTCATAGCGGCTCTGCATAGCAGAGTTTGCAGCCAGAGTCATGCAATAATCCTCAGTAATGATAACGACAGGCGGCAATATAGCGCATATCTTTATCCGGTTATAGATAAGCCGGTGTTTTTTATCGATACGACGAGACCAGTAGCGCTCCATTGGTATTTCAGCGGTTCCGGACTACCAGTACCTTCTAAAGGCTGGCGGAGTGTTTCCTTAATAAGTGCGTTAATGCGCTTGAGCATTTTTTATCGGTCTGTTGCCAATAAAGATATTCCTCCCGTGCATGGCTTGACCAAACGAGATTCATTCTTCGATAAGTGAATGTGCTTTTGCCTTGCCGGCTTCAACCTCCTCGATCGACGCAGCTCTGCGGGTGATCTCATGCATAAATGAGAAAAAGATACTTAAGAGGTCCAGCTGCGGACGCGGCCCGTATCAAGGTGCACAAAGCCCGAGCGGGAATAATATCCAACGCCGCCTTCGCCCATATTCAGTGCTACTTTTTTCACATCGCGCAAATCGCGATCCGGCAGACGAATATCGATCGCCTGTCCTTTAGTATGGTAACTGCTTTTCGCAACACCCTTGCCGCGCGCGCGAAGCATTTCGTTGGTTTTCGGCGAGCGGTAAGCAGAAATAACCTGAAATTCCGATGAACTCCCTACTTGTTCCTGTACCCGCACGAGCAGCTTCAGCAAATCTGTATCAATTTGAGTCACATCGCCGCTGCGGTGATCGCGCAGCAGGTAGTTGATTTCCCGCAGCGCATCCCGGTTAAACCGGCCACGCTCATAAAAGCAGACATCGTTCAACCGCTCACCGGTATGCAGGTTATGCAGGCTGAGCACCTGTTCGCGTACAGTGCGGCTACGACGCCGGAAAAAGGACGAGAAAGCGTTATCGCTGCTACCCGATAAACTATTAATATTCAATGAAAAAGCGTCCGCAACCTCCGGAAGTAACATTCCGGTTACAGCGGCTCCCCCTACAACAGATTTGACAAAATCCCGACGACTGCGATCAGCCATACCAGATCCTCCTCACGCCTCTTTTATTTTTTCAAAGCCGGCATCCCCTACAAAACCAGCTTGCTTTCGAGAAGACGGTCTTTACCGTATTTGTCTTCTCTATAAATAATTGTACCATCTTTTTGCGCCCATGTCGTCATATAGATCATATAGAGCGGAATAGGCTTCGTATTTGTTCTTACACTAACCGGATTGCCTTTGTCACTCGATTTTTCGCCGTAATAAAACTCGTTTACTTTTTCCGGGGTAAACTCCTCGTTTCCCTGCAATAAGAGATTGGCCAGCTTATCCGGCTCTTTAATACGCACGCAGCCCGAACTGAAATTACGCGCATCCGATGCAAATAGATGTTCTTGCGGGGTTCCATGCATATAAATGACCCCCCCGCCCACCAGATTAAACCGGATTTTACCCAGTGCATTGCTGATACCGGGCTTCTGCCGGATGATGTAAGGTAAGTTCTGTTTATTATATTTCGTTAGCGACGCCCAGTCGACACCTTCGGCGCGTACCAGCTTCCCGTCCTGATAGTGCAGCAGTTTGAACCCTTCCTGTTCTGCCAGTTCGGGATTTTTCGCCATACGGGGAATTATATAATCAACGGCGATACGCTGCGTCGCAGTCCAGTGCGGGTTGAATGACACTTCGTTGATCTCAGAAATCATAGTGGGTGTGGGATGCGCCGGTTTACCGACGATAATCGGCATGGAAAACAGCTCTTCATTGCGCTCGATCGCATAGAGCCAATAGGTCGGAATATTGACGATAATGAATTTTTCACCGAAATCTTCCGGCAACCAGCGCCAGCGTTCCATATTCAGCTTTACTTTACGAATTCGCTCCAGCACCGGCACGTTCAGACTCTCAATGGTTTTCGGGCCGACAATGCCATCATCATCCAGTTGATGCGCATATTGAAAGCGCCGCAGCGCTTCGACCATAGTTTGGTCATAAAAATGACGCTGTTGCTTGCGGTTGGTTTCATAGATTGTATTAAATTCCGGGCTATCTGCGCTGAGCCAGCCGCCCTCCACCAGCCGCTTCCGCAATAAGGGCACCCGCGGATCATCCATTTGCGGATAGAGCGTTTTGCCTTCCGGAATGAAGGTAAGTCCGCCATAGCCGTGAATATCAATCAGCTTTTTTAGCCCCTTGCGGAGCAAATGATATTGGTCGTGACGGGGGCCGAGCTTATCCAGCTCACCGATTGCGTTGCGGGATTTTAGAGCGCGTGACAAAATGGCCACTTCGTCCACCGCGCGCGTTGTATAAATATTATCTGCTCCGACCGTTTCCGGATCGTACCGTCCGGTCATCACATGGTGGATAAAGTTAAGCACCATCTGGCTGATATACAGATCAGTCGCTGCCGGTTGCTGCATGAGCTCGATACGCGCTCGGATAATGCCAAGGTTATAATCGAGTGGATTCAGGCCGTGCAGTTCGGCCGCCGTGAGAAAAGTAATCAGCTCTTCTGCCAGCGGTGTGGCTTTACCGTTGGTTTTAAGCCAGATAGGCCGGTAACCGCGCGTAGAATAGAGTTTGGTCAGTTCCTGCTGTTGTAGTTCGATGCCACTTACAATAAGAGGCGCTTCATCCTGCAAAAGCTGTTGAAGCGGGGCAGCGCCAATAACGGTCGGCGGCCCAAAGGCTATAGCATCTTCTGCTTGATGCGGGGACACCTCAGTATATTCCTCTTCCGTGGTGTCCGTATTCTCAGCAGCCGTTTCCTGAGTAGAAGCATCCGCATCCGTCGCTTCGGCGTGTGCAGAAAAGGGAAGCGTGACACCAAAGAGCAGCGCTAGCAATGCAACAATCGTTATTTTCATGCTTCGAGTTTAACCATGGTTGGGCTGTATTGGCAACGATTTGTGAATAAGCAGCGCATACGGCATAGAGTTCATTACCATCTCATTGCCGGGTTACCAACTATTTGGCAGTATTATTTCATGCAAGGGTTATTTATTTTATTTGCGCTGTTTGCCGCTATTTCCGCTCTGATAATGCCCTGGGTGGCGCTTGCGCGCATCAACCGGCTGGAAGATGAGCTGATCAAACTCCGCAAAATACTTGGTGCATTAACCAGAGGCGAGACACGCTCCGCACCGACAGCCGCAACCACGGCAAGCGTAACGGAGCCGTCTATTTCAGCTAAACCAACGCCTACCGAAAGCAAGCCGGTAGCCCCTGAACCGCCTGCGGATAGCACCCCTCAGCGTGCCGAGCCGGAGCCGGATACGCCCAAACCTTCTTTTGAAGAACGGTTCGGGGCGCGGATGCCGGTCTGGATTGGCGGGATAGCCCTAGCCCTCGGCGGGCTGTACCTCGTGAAATACTCCATTGACGCCGGCTGGTTGAGCCCAATGAACCGGGTGATTCTGGGATTACTGCTTGGGCTTGGCCTGCAATGGGGTGCAGCGCAGTGCCGCAAACGTCCGGATATGGCGAACGGTCGGCGCATAGGTCAGGCGCTTGCGGGGGCGGGCATTGTCGTGCTCTATGTCGCCATCTTTGCCGCTGCTTCGCTCTACAGCCTGATTGCGCCGTGGCTTGGGTTTCTGGGTATGGGTGTCGTTACGGCAGCCGCGCTCGTCCAGAGCCTCAAATTCGGTGCTCCGATAGCGCTGATCGGTTTGCTGGGTGGTTTTCTCACCCCGGCGCTCATCAGCAGCAACCAGCCGGATGTCATGATGCTCCTGCTGTATGTGTATATCGTCTTTTCCGGGCTGATGGTGGTGATCCGCAAAGAACGCTGGTGGATGCTCTCGCTCCCGACGATGCTCGGAGCGTTTGCGTGGGTTGCCCTTTGGCTCGGCACCAGCTTTACACCGGATGATACGATCTGGCTCGGGCTGTTCCTCGTTGCCGTCAGTGCAACAACGGTGATTACCAGCCACCGGGAATTTATTGAAGGTGAAAAGGCGGTCACGCTAAAGGGCCATCTGCGCCCCACCGCGATCCTGAATTATATCAGCCTTGCCACCGCCCTGCTTTTTACCGGGATCCTTGCCGCGGAAGGCGGCTTCGGCATGATGCAGTGGGTCTTATTCCTGATCTTATCGCTCGGCGCGGTCGGGCTGGCCTGGTTTGACGACCGGCATTACGGCTTTGCCCCCTGGGCAGCAATGGCGGTCAATCTCATCATGCTATTTGTCTGGGAGCCGCATGATGCGAACATCGCCCGCTGGGGCTTCTATGCCGTCCTCTTCGGCGCGCTCTTTGCCGGGCTAGGCTATCGCCTGATGTGGAAAGCACGGCTACCGCTGCTCTGGGCCGGTTTGTGCGGATTCGCGCTGATAGGCTATTACCTGCTCGCCGCCTATCGGTTGTATGATGTCGAAACCATCGGCAATATCTACCTGTTCTGGGGTTGGGTAGGGCTCGCACTCGCCGCCTTTGCCGCCTATACGGTTACGACGCTGCAACGCGCCATGCGCCCCGGCAAGACGCAGGATTACTGCATTGCCCTGTTTGCGCTGGTTTGTACGGCACTTCTGACCCTCGCTCTCGCGCTGGAGATGCGCTACGAATTCCTCTCGCTCGCCGTTGCGCTGGAGATGCTCGCCGTCATGTGGATCTATCACCGCCTGCTGCTGCCGGGCCTGCCGCATATTGCGATTGCGCTTGCAGTGGTGTTCGGTTTTCTCCTCCTGCCGCAATGGCTGCTTGCAGGCCAGCTTGCGCTGAAAGGGTTGTTTGATCAAACGGTGCGTCTTCCGGTGGATCTGCCGGTGATGCAATGGCCGCTCGTGCAGCTCGCGATCCCGGCTGGCTGTTTTATCGCGACCGCGCGCCTGTTCGAGCGGCATCGCCTGATCCCGCGTTTTATGAAAGTGGCGGATATCATCGCAATCGTGCTGCTTACGCTTGCGGGCTATTACCTGATGCGGACATTCTTCCTGACAGGGAATGCGGACCCGCTTTATTTCAAGCCGAGTTTCTGGCAGCGTGGACTGGTCACGACTGGCTGTTTTCTCGCCGGGTTACTCTGCGTGTGGATTGCGCAAAAACGGCAGGCCTCGCATATCGGCGTGACCGGTATGGTGCTTTGCGCTGTTGCGCTGTTCCGGGTGGTGTATTTTGATATCGTTATTTCCAACCCACTTATCATCTGGCACCAGATACACGGCGTACCCCTCTTCAACACGCTCACGCTGGTTTACATGGTGCCCTTTGCGCTGACGCTGCTGCTCGAGCGGATGATAAATCTCGAGCATTTCCCGAAATGGCATAAGGCGCTGCACATTGCACAGTTTCTGATATTGTTTGCGTTTATTACCCTTTCGGTGCGGCAGGTATTTGATGATAATAATGTGCTCGCACACCAACCGGGTCAGGCTAGCAATTTGGAAATGTACAGCTATTCCGTCGTCTGGCTGTTATTTGGTATTGGGCTCTTATTTGCAGGGATTTACAAGCAAAGCCGCTCTATCCGCTATGCTTCGATGGGTGTCATGCTGCTCGCAATCGGTAAGGTGTTCCTGTATGACGCGAGCGAGCTGGAGGGGCTGCTCCGCGTCGCCTCCTTCCTTGGGCTGGGCGCAAGCCTCATTGGCCTCAGCTGGGTCTATTCCAAATATGTATTGGTAAGCCATGCAAAGGCTGATTAAGGCCTTCGGCTACTCGTGCAGCGGGCTGATGCGGTGCTACCGTGAAGATCCCGCGTTCCAGCAGGAGATATGGCTTGCCGCCGTCTTAATTCCGCTGGGGCTTTGGATAGGCGAGAGCTGGCTCGAAAAAGCAGTCCTAATCGGCTGCGTGCTGCTCGTAATCGCCATTGAACTGCTTAACAGTGCGATAGAATCGCTGGCTGACTTAGTAAGCCCGGAATTTCATCCGCTGGTGCAAAAAGCCAAAGATGCCGGTAGTGCTGCCGTACTCATCAGCCTGCTTTCGCTATTGGCGTTCTGGGTGCTGGCGTTGGTTGCCTGAATCCTTAAGCGGCCTGCTGCTGACGCTGTGCATAGAGGCGGCCGAAATCAATCGGGTCCAGCATCAATGGCGGGAAGCCACCGTCACGCGTCGTATCGGCAATCACACGGCGGGCAAACGGGAAGAGCAGGCTCGGGCAGAAGACGAGCAGTGCCGGCTCTTTTTCTTCATCGGCAATACCTTTGACCGTAAACAGGCCCGCATAGGTGAGCTCACAGACAAACACATCATCGGACTTATCTTCTCCGCGCGTCGCCTTACAGGTTAGTGTCAGGCTGACTTCGTACACGTCTTCGCCTGCCGTACCGGCTTTCACGTCAACAGAAATATCGATATTCGGGCGATCGGCATTGCCCATCAAGCTACCGGGTGCCTTGGGATTTTCGAAGGACAGGTCTTTGACATACTGCGCGTTAACGGCGATCTGGCGTTGCTCCTGCGCTTCACCTTGTTGTGCGTTTCCAGGCGCTGCATCGTTCTTCTCTTCAGCCATAATGACGTTCCTTCTTTTGAGTGTGATATTATCTAACTGCGTTCTTTATAACAATTACGTGGTTTATGGCAAGCAAGGATTTAGAACGCATCTTTTCTGGCGCGCAATTCGGCGAAGACGGCCTCATCGGAAGCACTCTTAAGCCCTAGTCTTTCCCTGATTTCCGGGCTATCGGTCCGCAAAAACGGATTTGTTTGCTTCTCCTGCCCGATTGTAGTCGGCTGGCTGGGTTTGCCATCAGCTCGTAAAGCGCCTATCTCAGCCTTTCGCAGTTGCAGGGCCTGATTCTCCGGTTCAACGGTTACGGCAAAAGCGGCGTTGGTTTCAGCATACTCATGCCCGGTATAAATTGCCGTATCGTCGGGTAATGAAGCAAGCTTTCGCAGCGAATGCAGAAATTGCGGCGGGTTGCCTTCAAACATACGGCCACATCCCATCGCAAAGAGTGTATCACCGACAAAAGCTACCTTCTCCGTTTTCGCGTAATAGCTGATACCGCCTGTCGTATGGCCGGGATTATGAATAATGGCAAAGGTTGTGCCGCAGACCGAGTAGCTGTCACCTTCTTCCAGTGCCGTATCGATTGCGGGGATACGCTCCGCATCATAAGCCGAACCCACAATCTCACAGCCATAGCGTTTTTTGAGTCCTTTGACACCGTTGGTGTGATCCCAATGATGATGGGTCGTGAGGATGTGCGTGGGGCTAAGGTCATGTTCCTGCATGTAGTCAAACACCGGCTCGGCAATGCCCGGATCCACCACAGCCACGTCATCCGAATCCGCATCCGTCAGTACATAGATATAATTATCCAACAACTGCGGATAGCGGTCTTTCAGCACAGGAATGATGTCAATTTGCATAAAATTCCAACATTAGGTTGACGGTTTAACCTATGATATAATACATCAGCAGAGGAGTAGAGGAAAGACATGGGTGCGACAAAAAAAGCGACGGCAAAAGTGGGTAATCAGATCATGACCGATAACGAGTTGGACTCATTACGCAATTCGATCGATAAAATTGATGACCGTTTGATTAAGCTACTAACCGAACGCAACAATGTCGTAAAGCAGGTCGGTAATCTAAAAGCGCGGCGCGGTGATGGGCATTCCATTATCCGCCCCGGACGTGAAGCCGATATGATCCGCCGCATTGTGGAAAAAGGCGGTGCGGGTTTTTCCTCAGCAGCACTTGCACTCATGTGGCGGCTGATTATTTCCAGCGCGATCAATATTGAAGAGGACCCGAAAATCAGCACCTATTCTTTACCGAATAATCGGGAGGCCTACTGGCTCGCACGGGAATATTTTGGTGCGTTCACCCCGATGGAAGAGCATCCTACCACCGCAGAGGTGCTTTCTGATATTCTTCGGCGTAAGGCAACAGTTGGTGTCGTGCCCCTCAAAGATGAGGGAAATTCGCAGCCTTGGTGGAGCCGCATTTCCTCCGAGAAAAAGCCGCCGCATGTGTTTGCAAAATTGCCTTTTGTGCAGATGGCGTCCAGTGATAAGCCTGTGCTGGTCGCACTTGGTTATGTCATTCCCGAACCCACGGCGGAAGATGAGAGTTTATGGGTACTTAAAGCACCAGAAACAGTGATCTTCAGCTGGCTCGAACCCTTGCTGAAAAAAGCGGGCATTGCCTTTAAGACTGAGGCCAATTGCCGGGTATTGCAAGTCACCACCTACCAGCACTACCTGATTAAAATGGAGGGTTTTGTAGATCAAAACGATAAGCGCATCAAGGACTTCTTCGAAGAGGCCAATAAGGAGTTTGGCACCGAAACGGCTTCGATTGAAATGGATTTCCTTGGCAGTTACGCCACCCCCATTTGCTTTGATATGGGAGCGGTGTAGGTTAGTTGGGGTTTGGACTCTGGCCCTACGTCATTCCTGTTTTACCCCGTCATCACAAGGAGGGTGTTTGCCCGACGCGGTGATCTCAGGCCATATGTCTGTCATTACAAGCCGAATGCGACGTAATGTCATTATGGGTTCCCCTGCACGAGATTGCTTCGTCGTTTCACTCCTCGCAATGACGCAACCACCCGCTAATCACCATCTGGTCACAACCCTCACACCCCTCTTTCCTTCTGCGCATAATTTGGTATAACCATCTCCTACAGTAAATGGTAAAAGGATTAGACCATGCGCAAACGGCCCGCGCCACATCACCCCTCCCTGTTAACGCTTGAGCCTTACGTGCCGGGCCGGTCGGCCATTGCCGGGCGCGACAAGGTCATCAAGCTGTCCTCGAACGAGAACCCGTTCGGGTGTTCACCGCGGGTTGAAGAGGTGCTGGATCAGAATTTCGCGCTGCACCGTTACCCGGACGGCGGACATAGCGCGCTTAGGGAGGCTATTGCGGAGATGTACACGGTCAATCCGGAGCAGGTAGTCTGCGGGGTCGGATCGGACGAATTGATTAATTTGCTGGCCGATGCCTATGCCGGTGAAGGGGATGATGTGCTCTATAGCGAGCATGGCTTCCTGATGTACCCGATTGCAGCCACGCGCGTAGGTGCAACGCCGGTAGCGGTGCAGGAAACCGGGCTGAAGGCCGATGTCGAATCCTTAATCGCAGCCCTCACCGAGGACACCAAGCTGCTTTACCTTGCCAATCCGAATAATCCGACCGGCAGCTATCTAAGCGAGCAGGAGCTATATAAGCTGCACAAAGCACTGCCGGAAGATGTGTTGCTGGTAATTGATAACGCCTATGCCGAATATGTGACAGCAGAGGATTATACGGACGGGCGCGAGCTGGTAGCCGAGTTCGATAATGTGGTGATCACGCAGACATTCTCGAAAATATATGGCCTCGGCGGCATGCGGGTCGGCTGGTGCGTCGCCCCGCCGCATATTGCAGAGACGCTGAACCGTATTCGTAGTCCGTTCAACCTCTCCGTCGTAGCGCAGGAACTCGCAGTCGCCGCCTTGAACGATCAGGATTTTGTAGAGCAATCAGCCAAGCATAACAGCTATTGGCGCAATAAATTAAGCAAGGCGTTAGGCGAGCTAGGCTTTACCGTCTATCCGAGCGAGGCCAATTTTATTCTGATGGATTGTGAGGATGCCAGGTGGGCGGATAAGCTGAATGGCTATTTGCTCGATAAGGGCATTATCGTTCGGCAGGTGGGTGCCTACAAACTTCCAAGCTGCTTGCGGGTTACGGTCGGTTTAGAGGCAGAAAATGAAGCGTTTCTGAACGCAATAGAACAGTTTATCGATGAACACGCGCGCACTTAGCATTCTAATTCTGGTCATTGCGGCGCTGCTGTGGCTCGCAGTGATCCTTGCCGCCCGCTAACTTTACTCCTTCACATGACCAAAGTGAAGGTTAATCCGTCACAAACTTACTTGGATTCTCGACGGCGTTCAGATCCACCGGTTGGCGCTGTTCAAGAAAGTTTTCTGCCTTCGGTTGCGCAGAGCCAGCTGCCGGTGAGATTTTGGCAATCGCTTCCAGCTCATCCCGTTCGGTTACATCGCCGTCGACCAGTAAGACACGGCGTTTGCCTGAGGGCTTTACGATGCCAGACTTCTCCGCACTGGCCCGCTGGGATGCAGGCGCAGGGTCCTGCTCGCGGCTTGGGCTATCTGTAGCCGGGAGCGCGTCACGACCTTTTACACTCACGGTGCCCCGCTGCTCGGTATAGGTAGCGAGGTTATCCAATTCCGCTTCAGTAGCACCTTCATTCACCAGCAGGACTTTCCGCTTTTTCGGGGTAGCAGCTTTTACGGATTCCGCCTGTACAGGCCGGGTGGTTGCAGTTGCCGCTTTAGGCTTGACCGAAGGCGACACAGTTGAAGGTTTACGCGGCTTTTCCGCCTTTAGATTGGTAAGCAGGGTGTCATTAGCGAGCTTGCGCGTTGGTTTGATTTCAGGTGTTTCCGCTATTTCCGGTTCCATATCGTGTTGCTTCCCCTCTATCTCCGGCTTGAGAGAGGCTTCGATCGCACGTTTTTCATCCTCGGTCAGCGGCATCGCCTCCGCAGGTTTAGATGCTTCTTCCGGTACGTTAGCGGCAGGGACTGGCATGTCTTCTGCCATCAAGGCTTCGCTGGTTTCTTCAATTATCGTTTCATAGGAAGGAGGCGCATTCGCCGTGACCGGGGCGTGAATGCCGTTCGTTTCCGGCTCAGGTTGCTGTGTAATAGTCAGCGTGATGCCGGTTGCGATAAAGATCCCGATTAATACCGAAATGACCGCCGCGCGGTGCGTGATAAATAGTGCAGCTAGAATAGATGCAATCAGAGCAAGAACGATAATATAAAGCATAGCTTCTCCCGTATAGGTTTCGTCCCTCCTGCCAACCGCTGGTGGTTATAACGGAAGCAGCAACGAAAATCCAGTGGAAAAGTTTTAATTATGGAAAATAAAGGTCAGGCCTTTAACTTCTCGGCCAAATCGGTCTTCTCCCAGCTGAAGTGCCCTTCCTCAGTCGGTATACGACCAAAATGGCCATAAGCTGCACTGGGCTTGTAGATCGGCTTATGCAACTCCAGATGTTGCCGCAAGCCCCACGGTGTAAGATCCACCAGCTCAGTAAGCCGGTCTGCGATCTCATCTTCTGTGATAACCCCCGTACCATGCGTATTCACATAGAGTCCGAGCGGTTTTGCCACCCCAATCGCATAGGCAAGCTGGATCGTACATACATCGGCCAGCCCGCTCGCCACCACGTTTTTCGCGAGGTAGCGCGTCATGTACGCCGCCGATCGGTCTACCTTAGAGGGGTCTTTACCGGAAAACGCACCACCTCCGTGTGGCGCGGCTCCGCCATAGGTGTCGACGATAATCTTGCGTCCCGTCAGCCCGGCGTCGCCGTCCGGACCACCAATGACAAATTTTCCGGTGGGGTTGATATATATCTCCTCTTCCGGTGGCATCCAGCCTTTAGGCAGCGTTTGCTCAATGTAAGGCAGCACCAGTTCACGCACCTTATCGAGTGTGTAATCTTCATGATGTTGGATCGAAAGCACAACATTATGCGCCGCATAGGGCTCCACACCGCGATATTTAACCGAAACCTGACTTTTCGCGTCCGGCCCGAGCCCTTGCAGCTTGCCGCTGCGGATATCCTTGAAAATGTTTTGCAGTAGCTTATGTGAGTAATAGATCGGTGCCGGCATCAGCTCATCGGTCTCACGGCAGGCATAGCCGAACATAATGCCCTGATCGCCCGCGCCTTCGGTTGCACCGCCCTGATTATCAACGCCCTGTGCAATATCAGCCGATTGCTCGTGCAGGAAATTCTGGATTTCCACATCCTGCCAGTGAAAGCCCTCTTGTTCATAACCGATTTCGCGGATCAACTCGCGCACCAGCGCATCAATTTTTGTCGCTACCTTACCGGGGCCGCGTACCTCACCCGCAATGATCACTCGGTTGGTGGTCGTCAGCGTTTCAATCGCCAAACGTGAATACGGGTCTTCCTGCAGATACGCATCGGCGAGCGTGTCAGAAATCTGGTCCGCGACCTTATCCGGGTGTCCTTCCGATACGGATTCCGAAGTAAAAATAAATTCGCGCTTTGCGTAATGCTCCTGATCCAACGCCATACCATACCCCTCTGATTCTGTAACTGCACTTTCGTTCGGCGGAGATTAGCCGAGCGTTACGGTAAATGCAAAGATTAAAGTTACGATCTCAGGAGCGAGGTGTCAAACAAGGAGCGTACAACAACTTAATGCAGTTGGGCTAAGCAACGTTGCGACGTAGGTTATCATTATATGAAGTGGTGATATCTGAAGCGGTGAGGCTAAAATGAGCCCACTATACCTAAAACCCGTGATAGGCTCGGTTATCGGAATCGATGGAGCGCATCAGCTCGTTATAGGGCGACTCATCCATTTTATATTTCCACTCAGGATGTTCCTCATGTGGTTTGAGCGGGGCGGATTGGTAGATCGGGGGAGCCTGTTGTTCTGGCGCCAGCGGTTCCAACCCGGCCTGCATGCGCATTTGGTTATAAGCGGCATCGGCCTCCGTTCCTCCGCCTCCGGTCGGTGCCTTCGTGGCAGAGCGCCCTATGCCCGCCGGGTCCCAGTTTGCCGGAGGGGTCCAGGCGCCGGCCGTATTTTGCGGCGGTGTAGGTTGCGCTTGCGGATAGTTGCCATAATGTGACGGCGGGGATGGCGGTGCAGGTAAAGGACGCTCGGTTGCGGAATGAATATCGTAACGTTGGGATAGTGGCGTCATTGTCTGAGCGCCTTGTGGCATCGGTGGCGCATCGCCTTGCGGCTGGGTTGCCGGTGCAAGAGCCTGCATAGCGCCGGGTTCCGCTCTTGCAGGGGACCGTGCCGGCGGCGGACTGCCGCCGAAGCAGAATGATCGTCCTTCGCAAGCCGGCGTATCACCCCATGTCGGCATCTTCTCACCGATGCGGTAACTGAAATCCTTATAAGCGCGCCATACACCGCAGCCGGACAGGCTGGCGGTAAGCACCACACATACGGATGTAAGGACTAAAACCCGCTTCATGACTGTAGTATAGCATAAAAGCGGCGGATAACCTAACGAATAGCAAAGGTACCTGCGACCTCGACCGCAACGCCCATCGGCAGGGTAGCGACGCCGTAGGCCACGCGGGCATGTGCGCCGATGTCATCGCCAAAGGCTTTCAGGATGATGTCCGAGGCGCCGTTTGCGACTACATGCGGCTCGGTAAAATTCGGGGCGCTCGCAACCAGAATCTCCAGCTTGAGCACCGCACTCACGCGGGACAGCTCCCCCTCACAGGCATTTCTCAGATGGGAGAGGATATTTAACGCGCAGACGCTTGCAGCCGCCTTACCGTCCTCTACGGCTACGCCGCTGCCCAAATGACCTTCCGCTGCCACTTCACCGTTGATGATCGGCAACTGGCCGGACACATAAACGACATTATTTTCAATACGGTAAGGTACATAGGACGCCGCCGGGGCGGACACGGCCGGAAGCTCGATCCCGGCTGCTTTCAAATTTTCTTCAGGGGTAGACACGGGTAACTCTCCTTTATAAAAACAACAGCGCATTCATACGCAGCGTACAAAGGGAAGTCTATAAACTATTTCTAAGAAGGCAACCGCTATTTACACCGAACGGGATGCATCGCCACGATTCTGGGCCTGCAGTACGCGCATTTCGGGATCGGTGAGATTTGGCATGTTTTCTGTAGGGTTCAGACCTTTTCCAAGCTCAGCAGCTTCTCGCCCCATTGCCAGGGCTTGACCCGCTCCCTTATTATATTCGGCTTCGTATCTAAGATTTTCTAAAGTAATAACACCTCCATCCAGAGCATAGATGGCTGGTATAGCAACATCCTGATATGCGATAGCAGCTAATCGCACGCCGTCAGGTAATTCCGGGTCGGTTGGATCAACTTGTGCCAGATTAACGCCCCCGAACTTGTCCAGATCAACCGGCGGTTCCTGCTTAAGCAATTCGTACCGTGTGGCCTCCAATGCGTATTCTTCTATTTCTGTAGGCATGCTGTCTAACCTTTAAATAAGTTTTTAGCATAGTAGCACATTTGTCAAAAGTATGCAAAATCAGCTTGCCCACCTTACACGCGGTAGGTGCTGCGGCGTTGAATATCTGAGTAATTAAAACAATAATGTACACATTTGTATCTATAGCATCCAGAAAGGTGAGCCTTGTTCATTGTCCCCACCGTATAAAACGCTTCCCTGTAGGCTCATTTTGTTTTACTCATCCTTTGCCTAGCAACGGAGCAAAGGAAACATAAGGTAAAATGACACCGGAAATTTTACTAATGATGATGTTATTTGCACTTGTAGGCGGGTTGCTATCCGGTTTCCCCGTCGCGTTTGTGCTACCAGGCATTGCCCTCCTGTTCGCATTTCTGGGCGCGAGCCTTGGCGCGTTTGATCTAACCTACATCCACGCCTGGCCGGAGCGTATTTTCGGAATTATGATGAATGAGCTTTTGCTTGCCGTTCCGCTGTTTATTTTTATGGGCGTCTGCCTCGAAAAAGCACGGATTGCCGAAGAATTACTGGAGACAATGGCGAAGCTCTTTAAAGGCCTGCATGGCGGCATGGCGCTTTCGGTTGTCGTAGTCGGGGCGCTGCTCGGTGCTTCCACGGGTATTGTCGGTGCGACCGTGGTGACGATGGGGCTGATATCTTTGCCTGCGATGCTGCACAATAAATACGGCCATTCGATCGCCTGTGGCACGATCTGCGCCGCCGGTACGCTCGGCCAGATCATCCCGCCCTCCATTGTGCTCATCCTGCTCGGCGATCAGCTCTCCAGCGCCTATCAGAACGCGCAGATGCAGATCGGTAATTTTGCCCCCGAGCCGCTTTCAGTGGCGGATTTGTTTGTCGGCGCGCTTTTGCCGGGGCTGATGCTCGTACTCAGCTATATGGCGTGGATTGTGATATACGGATACTGGCGGCCAAATGCGATTCCGCGCCGCGATAGCATTCAGGGTGCAGTCAGCTTCCGACAAACGCTCCGTATTCTTTTACCCCCGCTCTTACTGATTATTATCGTGCTCGGCAGTATTCTGGCAGGTATTGCAACTGCCACCGAGGCCGCTTCCATCGGCGCGGTCGGCGCGATGATACTGGCTGCCTTCCACCGCCGGCTAAACCGTACGACGCTGCACGATATCTGCGTGGAAACGGCTACGGTTACCTGTATGATTTTCGCGATTCTCATCGGTGCGGCGCTGTTTACTCTGGTGTTCCGGGGCTATGGGGGCGATGAGATGATCCATGCCCTGCTGGCCGATTTACCGGGTGGGCTGTTTACGGCGATGCTCGTCGTCATGCTCGCCATGTTTCTGCTCGGCTTTTTTCTCGATTTTATCGAGATCATTTTTGTGGTGGTGCCGATTGTCGCCCCGGCCCTGTTCTTGCTCGGGGCGAACCCGATCTGGCTGGGCGTAATGATTGCCATCAACCTGCAAACCTCGTTCCTCACACCGCCTTTCGGCTTCTCACTGTTTTACTTGCGCGGAGTAGCGCCTAAACGGGTGAAGACCACAGCCATTTATCACGGTGCCATTCCTTTCGTTATCATTCAGCTCCTGATGCTCCTGTTGATAGCGGCGGCTCCCCAGATAACGACCTGGCTGCCCGGTGCACTGTATGAAACGGACTTTTCGGGCGAAACGGGCGTTCTGCCACCAAGCTTGCCGGAGGTAGAAGTCGAACAAATGATTGACTTTTAGGTTTTTTCTTTAACCAACAGTTTGTTCTGTCTCATTTAGGGACAATCCTGTTAACGCAGTTCGGTTAAAATGTTGGTCATGCTTTAATGAAATATGCGTAAAATACGTAATTTCAAATAGCTTTGGTTTCAGTCACTTAATAAGATAGCAACAGATCACCGAAAAATTAGGTAAAATTTTAGTTAATTTGCAATTGTATTTTCTTTGACCACACGTCTCTTTTTACATAATATTTAAGTAGGGAGAGAGAAAGAAAATGATGCAGAGTGGGGATAAAGAAGGAAGCAATGTCGTTGCGCTGCAAGCGGACGATTTCGTCAGTTGCAACAGATTTGGAATGCGGCTGATAGCGGCGGGGCTTATTACACCGCAACAGCGTGACGAGATTGTTTCTAAACAGAACGAATACCGAGAAAAAGGCGTGATCGTACGTTTTGGCGAAGTCGCGCTTCTGGAAGGTTATTGTACGCGCGATCAATTGGAAAACTTACCCGGATATATTGGAAATGCCTTAGTACAGCTTGGCGTGATTACGCGCGCTGATAAGGAGCAAATACTACGCTGGCAATATGATTTACGCGCCAAAGGCACTGACCTGCGCTTCGGGGATATTGCAGTGAATGAAGGCTATTGCACACGCGACGATGTCGAAATGGCGGCTGAAGCTGTATCCAGCTGATTACACATCCAGCAACAAGCGCGTCGGATCTTCCATTGCCTCTTTAATCCGAACAAGGAACGTCACGGCCTCACGACCATCCACAATGCGGTGATCGTAAGACAACGCAATATACATCATGCTGCGGGCCTGAATCGAACCGTCCGGCATGACCATCGGGCGCTTGACGATATTATGCAGCCCGAGAATCCCCGATTGCGGCGGATTGATAATCGGCGTGGAGAGCATAGAACCATAAATCCCGCCATTGGTGATGGAGAACGTGCCACCCTGCATTTCTGAAACCGACAGTTTACCCGCGCGTGCTTTCTTCGCCATATTGATAATTTCATTTTCAATGTCGGCAAAGCTCATCTGGTCCGCATTGCGGATAACCGGGACAACCAGCCCCTGCTCCGTACCGACCGCAATGCCAATATCGTAGTAATTTTTATAGATAATCTCATCACCGGAAATTTCTGCGTTGATGCCGGGCAGTTCTTTAAGAGCGCGAATCGCCGCCTTGGTGAACAGGCTCATAAAGCCGAGCTTGACGCCATGACGATCTACGAAATTATCCTGATATTGCTTCCGCAGCGCCATGATATCCGTCATATCGACTTCATTAAACGTCGTCAGAATCGCGGCGGTATTCTGGGATTCTTTCAACCGGCGCGCAATCGCCTGACGGAGACGGGTCATTTTTACCCGCTCTTCGCGTGGCCCGGCCTGTGGTGCTTCCACTCCACCAAAGCCGACATTGAGCGCATGAAGCACATCACCTTTGGTGACCCGGCCATCTTTACCGCTGCCTTCAATCTGGTTTTCGGAGATATTATTCTCTGCCATCAGCTTGCGCGCAGCCGGACCGGCGTTCGAATCTACATTAGCCGCCTCTTTGCTTTCCTGCGGTTTCGGCTCGGTGCTGGTCGCCTCGGCTGCTTTTTCCTTCGGCGCTTCGCCGCTTTCCTTACCGCTAGCCCCAGCCTCCATGACCGCCAGCAGCTGATCAACCTCGACCGTATCACCCTCTTCGGCTTTCACCTCTGTCAGCGCGCCATCGTCTGGCGCATTCACTTCCAGCGTTACCTTGTCGGTTTCCAGCTCAACAATCAGCTCGTCTTTCTTAACGGCGTCACCGGCCTGCTTATACCATTTTGCAACCGTCGCTTCTGATACGGATTCACCGAGCGTGGGAACGAGAATATCGATAGCCATCTAAATACCTTATACCGAGATTGAAAAAGTCGAGTGCAGGTATGCACTTTAGCGAGGGATTAGTCAAGTCCCATTACGGGGCCTGAATCGTAAAGGGAATACTGCGCTTAAAGAGGTCGCCCGCTACCAGCACCTGAATGGCGCGAATATCAAAATCCGGATCAAAGCCATAGGTCACAACACCATTGCTGGAACTGACGCTGTTGCGCTCAATGGTCTGCGAGCGTTCGTCATAGGCGACCACCCCGATGATGCGGTCCTGCATGTCGGGTGGTAAGGTGACGTTGACCGAACGCATCATACCCTGCTCTTCAAACGAAATGGTTACCCCATTATATGCCGTTGGAGTAAAACGGTCCTCCATGGAATTCACACGATACTGCAGCACATCAACATTGACCGGCAGCGTCAATCGCACATTACCTTCGACCAGCCCGATATTACCCAGCTCCACCGCATTGTTCAGCGCAATAGAACGGTCTCCGCCAACATCACCTCCAGGCAAGGGCTCAAGCTCCATTTCTGTAAATATACCGCTTTCAAAATCCGATTCGGCCGCATACACTTCATTACCGGCAACATCTTTCACGCTATTAATATCTACCGAAACCGTACCGCCTTTACCGGACTCCACGTTCATCAACCCACTGAAGCGTCCAAGCAGCGGGAGTTGCACTTGGTCACCCGTTTCCCGGATCTGGCCCAGACGGAGCGCGAACGGACCCGCATTAAACACATATGGCCCTTCGAAGACGACCAGCTCGCTTTGCAGGATCTTTTCGTATTGCTCCGCCGACACTTTATACGGGAGCGGCGGCACATCCATCGGTCGACCACTGCTTGTAAACAGGTCGTCCGGTAGATTGACCGGCGGTGCAGGTGGCAACGCCTGCGTCTCAGGCTGAGGAGCGACTATCGGCGGCGGCGCAATGGGCTCTGCAGGCACGGGAGATGGCGGCGCTATAGGCTCACCCGGCAGCGGCGGCACTCCGACATCTTCACCCGGAAGCGGGGGCGGCATATCACCGCCTAGTTGTGCCGGAGGCGCCGGCGGTGGTGGCTCTAACGATTGACCCGGAACCGGTGCGGGAGGCGGCGGTGGCACCGCCATGCCCTGATTTACGGGGGCCGGTGGCGGGGGCACATTGACAGGTTGATCAATCTGCTCAGGCGCATCCGGCGCCTGAATCGCAGGTGGCGGCGGAGCCATCGGTGGAGCACCAATCGGGCGTTGTTTGCTGGCAGGCGGGGGAGCTACACTGCCCTGAATCGCATCACCGATCATACTGCTGATCACCGCATAGGCCGCATAGGATGCAATCAGGAACAATACGAACAGGATAATAAAGAATTTCCAGAATTTAGACTTTTTGTAACGATGCACTTCGGTCTTCGCGATAATATCGTGCAGGGCCTGTTTACGACGCGTAAAGAGCGCCATAAAATAGCCGAGGAGCAGTGGTATCGTCGAGACGATTTTCATCAGATTTCTAACAAAGGCGTTACCTTTACTGACTTTTTCACCACCAGAACGGACGACCTTAATCCCACAAATGCGCTTACCAAAGGTGGCCTGATATTTTCCGCCTTCAAGCAGCGTTGCATAGATCAACCAGAGTGAAAGACCAAGCAAACCGGCAATGACTTCGCCTCCGTCCGGGCCGATCATCATAACTAAACCGACCGTTATAACGACCAGCAATAGATTGACAATCAACCCGTCGATAAGCGCTGCGCCAAACCGGCTCATAAAGCCTGCGAACTGTTGATTCGGATCATTTTTCGCAGCAATAAAGTCCGGCATATCCTCCTGGTGATCGTCTGCAGGGGAGGCTTTGGAAGCCGGTTTTCGCGACGGAGCGGAAGGCGGTTCAGGCGGTTGCTCGGATGCGATCCCTTCACCATGCCCGGCATCAATATTGCTGGTTGCGGCGCTGGCCGCCGCGAGCGGGTCAATACCCTGACCGATTTCTTCCGGCTGCACATCTTTTCCGGACTCAACGTCGGACCAGGAGCTGGAAAGCCCTTCTCCTGCTGGCGCAGGTTCTGCAGGTTGGGGTGGTACGGCACCGGAAGGGTGTTGCGGATGTGGCGGCGGCCCGGCAGCCGGCGCAGGCTCTGAAGTTTGCGGTTGTGGCTGTAGCGGCGGAGGTGACGCCACGGTTTGTGACGGCGTTTCCGCGTTGGGCGCTTGCTGCATCGTATCGGTCACGGGCGGTACCTGCCCTTGCGCTCCGTGCTCAACATCGGACCAGGAGGATTTGCTTCCCGGCATGGCATTCATCGTATCTGTAACGCTGGACGGCTGATTGACAGGCGCTTCCGGTTGCGGTTGCGGGCTGGGCATATCCGTGGAGGCGCTCGCAAACGGGCTGGCTTCTTCTTGTTGTGACTCCCCTGATTGTTCGGCTGCAGGAGGAACTGCTTCCGGTTCGGGGGGAGGCTCTGGTGTTGCCATTGGTTGCTCGCCACCGGCTGCCGTTTCAGAAAAAGGCGAGGCCATTTCACCATATTCCGGTAGCTGCCCGGGTAATTCCTGAACGGATTGTGTTGGTTCAGCTGCAGGTGGGGCGGGCTGCTCGGGCACCGGTTCCGGCGGTACAATAGGGTTGATGGGCTCGGGTGGCGCATTTTCCTGCATCGGGGGCTGCTCAGGCTGCGCTGGCGGCAACTCCGGTTGAGGAGGCGGTTGTTGCGCTGCGGCAGGCTCTACCGATTCAACTGGCGCTGGCTCGGGCGGCTGCGGCATTTCCATTTGCGGCTCCGACGCCTCGTCACCGCCGGATTCAATCGTGCTCCAACTGCTCGTGGCCAATGCTTCGCTGGGAGAATCACTTTCTGGCTGCGGGGTGTGCACAGGCTCAACCTCGGGCATTGGCGCAAGTTCCTCAGCTGGCGGCTCTACCCTGTTTTCAGAGGGTTGTGCCGAAGACAGTTCAGCTGCAGCAGGCTGTTCATCCATAAAAGAAATTGGCTCCGGTTCGGCGGGTAACTCCGGCTGCGCGGGTGCATTCGCAACGGTTTCTGCCGACGGTTGCTCCGCAGGCGACGCTTCCGGTACAGGCGGCATTACCGGGTCGACCATAGGCTCCGGCGAGGGTGGTAACTCGGCATCACGCCCCGGAATCGGTGGCGTATTATCTGCTGAAGGTGCGGGTGGCTCGGGTTGCACATCCCCTTCAGGCCGCATATGTTCAGGTACCGGGTTTTCCGGCAGCGGAGGTTCAAAAGCCGGCGGTGGTGCAATTTCCGGTGCTTCTTGAGAGGCCGCTTCCGAGTCCTCTGGCGCTTCGGAACCGGTCTGGCCGGACATATCCAATGTCGTCACCGGCTGCTCACCGGTCATCACCTGCGGATCGTCGGGACGGCTTTGTGGCTGGGGCTGCTCCGGCGCGGCTTCCGTTTCCTGCGGCTGTGTTTCTGTTGCAGCTTGGGGCTCTTGCGGTAGTGTTTCCTGCGGTTCGGCAGCAGGCTGATTCGGATCGGGCGGGGTGTTTTCCGGTATAGGAGCAGCAGCATCACCCGGATCGCCCGGCATAGCGAACGGGTTGGCATAGGGGTCGTGCCCCTGATTATCCTCCGTAGGAGGTGGCTGATTTTCGGGTGTTTTTTCGTCCCCACTCATAGATTTATCTACCTGATTAACCTTCAAAACCTACTATAAAGGGTAGCATGTATGCCAAGGCTTTGGCAAGCGGTGGCGACAGATACTCTCTTCTTTACCCGCAACGTTGCCGATAAGTAACTACTTGATGAGCGCCGCTTTCAGCAACCGTTTAGTATAAGCTCGTTTCGGCTCCTTAAAGAGTTGTTCACGAGTGCCTGACTCGATAATTTTCCCGTCTTTCATAACCACGATATGATGCGCGATGGTTTTGATCACCCGCAGATCATGCGTGATGAACAGATAGGCTATTCCGCGCTTTTTCTGAATGTTTTTCAACACTTTTAAAATGGCAGATTGTGTCGAGACATCCAACGCGGAAGTAGGTTCATCGAGCATGATAATATCGGGTTTGAGAATCAGTGCGCGTGCCACACCGACGCGCTGACGCTGCCCACCGGAGAGCGCATGCGGGTAACGGTGGTAAAATTCCGGGTCCAGCTCCACCTCCTCTAACGCCGCTTCCGCCAATGTTTTCCGTGCCTGCTTATCCTTACCGATCTGATGCGCGAGCAACCCCTCTTCCAGAATCTGCCCGATGGTCAGGCGCGGATTCAGGCTCGCATAAGGGTCCTGAAACACCACCTGCATCGATTGGCGAAGCTCGCGCATATGCTCCTTGCCGTAGCCATGTATCGGCTTGCCGTTCAGCGTAATTTTCCCTTCGCTTTCTATCAGCCGCAAAAGCGCCATCGCCATGGTCGTCTTGCCGGAACCGCTTTCCCCCACCACACCAAGCGTCTCGCCCTTTTCAATCGCGACCGAAATGCTATCCACCGCGGTGAAGGAGGCTTTCACCTTGCCAAAAAACCCTTTTTTCGTCGGGAAGCGAACGGAGACCCTGTTCGCCTCGATCACTTTCTGCCCTTGATTGGCGGCATTTAGTTTCACCGGACGACCGCGCGGCGCGGCGCCAAGCAGCATTCTGGTATAATCATGCTGCGGTGCATTAAAGAGGGTCTTTGTTTCACCTTGCTCGACCAGATTGCCCTGATGCATGACAGCAACCTCGTGTGCCATGTGCTTTACGATGGTGAGATCATGCGTGATCAATAGCAGCGCCATATTATGCTGTTTTTGCAATTGCTTCAGCAGCTCGAGAATTTCCGCCTGTACCGTTACATCAAGCGCGGTGGTCGGTTCATCAGCGATGAGGATATCCGGATCATTAGCAAGCGCCATGGCAATCATCACACGCTGCCGCTGACCGCCGGATAGCTGGTGCGGGAATGCATCAAGCCGGTCGCGTAAACTTTCCAGTCCGACTTTAGCAAGCAATGACTGTGCTTTTTCTAACGAGGCTTTATCCGATAGCGGCTGGTGCAATTGGATGGCCTCGATCAGCTGTTTCCCCAGTCGGTGAAGCGGGTTAAGGGAGGTCATTGGCTCCTGAAAAATCATGGCAATTTCACGACCACGAATCGCTCGCAGATTGCCCTCCTTCATCTGCAGCAGATCCTGTTCCTTATAGATAACCTGTCCGCTCGGATGGCTCGCCGCCGGATAGGGGAGTAATTTGAGAACCGAGAGCGCCGAGACGGACTTACCGGAGCCGCTTTCACCGACAAGCGCGATCGTTCTCCCGGCTTTCACATCGAATGAAACCCGGTCTACCACGCGGTTTTCTTCCATCTCACCAGTCAGTCGATTACGGCCGCGAAACGCGACTGAGAGCTGCTTTACCTGCAGTAGAGATGGAGGAGAATCCTGTGCCATGCGGCTACCTTATACGAAAAGCAGGCGCGCAAGGGAACGGAAAAACGGGTGTTTGAGAAAAAATCACGCGCGGCGCTTGCTTTTTTGCGTTTATGCCGTTATATACATGGCTCTTTTTTACACCATCGGCATGATCCCGTAGCTCAGTTGGTAGAGCGTCTGACTTTTAATCAGAATGTCACAGGTTCGAATCCTGTCGGGATCACCAATTTTTAATGTGAGATTTCAACGCTTTTCTTTACCTACTGCGATTCACATGGGGGAATCAGGTCATTGCCCTTTTTAATGGTATATGTGCCTTTCTATGTTATGTAGCGTGCTATGGAGCAGTTGCCTACTATTACCCATATCCACGCCGTACTCGTCACCTATCGGCCGGATCCGGCAGTTACGGATCGGCTGGAGGCAACCCATAAGCAGGTGGAAAAACTCATAATTATAGACAATGCTTCCGATGCGGCAACCGTAGAAAGGCTGCAAACCTATGCGGCACAGCATGAGAAAACGGTGGACCTTATCCTGAACGAGCATAATAAAGGCCTCGCAGCTGCGCAGAATCAGGGCATCCGCTACGCGCTGGAGCATGGCGCGGACTGGATATTGCTGCTGGATGATGACTCCACCCCAGCCGAAGCTATGGTGCAGATATTATTGGATTTCCTGCCCCGGCGTGGCGACGGTGGCCCTCAAGGCAAACCAACCGCCCTGCTGGCTCCGCATATAATCCAGCCCGACAGCCCGCACCCGACGCGTTATGTCGTACCGAGGGGTAAGCTCGGCTTTCGGCGAGTGCATTTTAGTGGCCGTCATTCTGAACGAGGCGCAGCCGAGTCGAAGAATCTTCCTCCTGACCAAGTAAGATCCTTCGATTCCGTGCAAGCGCGCTTCACTCAGGATGACAACGAGCAGAACACCCTCTACCCGACAACCGTCATCGCCTCCGGCTCGCTGATCCATGCGGATGTGCTGCGGGAAATCGGGCTGATGCGGGAGGATTTTTTTATCGACTATATCGATACGGAATTTTGTCTGCGTCTGCGTAAGCATGGCTACCCTATCATTGTGGTGCGTGATGCTGAACTGACGCACCATATTGGCGCTAAGCAGGCCCATGCGCTGGGTGTGGTCACCTCCAACCATAGCGCAAAACGCCGCTATACCATCTTCCGCAACCGCTTCATCGTCTGGAAACAGTATCATCGCTCCTCCCCACACTATGTTCTCTATGACGCGATGGCAGCGTGTTATGATCTCTTCCGCATTCTTGCTTTTGAGCAGCAAAAACGTAGTAAGCTAGGCGCCGCTTTAAGGGGTTTATGGCATGGGGTACGCGGCAAAATGGATTTTGTCCCTTACATATTGTTAAAAAATGAATAGGTTGCGCTCTTAAATAAAGTCTCGAATAGTAATATGGATACAGAAACCATACTCCAGCAGTTGCGAGAGGCGTGAGAACAGGATAGAACAGCGCAGAGGTAATAAAGCGGATTAAGCATATGACAGACGCATTGGATATGAACACGCTGCTGAGCGCGAATAGCTGGCCGTTTCAGGAGGCAAAAAAGCTCAAAGAGCGTATCGAAAAAACACCGCCGGAAAAAGGCTATGTGCTGTTTGAAACCGGCTACGGCCCTTCCGGCCTGCCGCATATCGGCACGTTCGGCGAAGTGTTCCGCACGACTATGGTCCGTCAGGCCTTTGCGCGGATTTCCCACTATCCGACCCGGCTGATCGCCTTCTCGGATGATATGGACGGTTTGCGTAAAGTTCCGGATAACGTGCCAAACCCGAAGCTACTTGAGGCAAATCTGGGCAAGCCACTCACCGAAGTGCCCGACCCGTTTGAGCAATATGACAGCTTCGCCGCGCATAACAACGCTAAGCTTCGTGAGTTTCTTGATCAGTTCGGCTTCGCCTATGAATTCAAAAGCGCAACGGAATGCTACCGCTCCGGTGAGTTCGATGAGGCGCTACTGGCCGCCCTGAAGCAATATGACGCTATTATGAAAATTATGCTGCCGACGCTCGGAGAAGAACGTCAGCAAACCTATTCGCCCTTTATGCCGATTGACCCCGAAACGCGGCAGGTCTTACAGGTCAAAACCTTAGAGACGCGACCCGAACAAGGTACGATTATATATGAGCACCCTGAACACGGGCCAACCGAAACCAAAGTCACGGGCGGCGCCGTCAAACTGCAATGGAAACCTGATTGGGGCATGCGCTGGGCGGCGCTGGGTGTCGATTATGAAATGCACGGTAAGGATCTAACGCCATCGGTGGTGGTGTCGAGCAAGATTGCACGTGTGCTGTTGAAAGAGATGTATACTCGTAACTCCCCCTTGACGGGGGAGCCTGAGAATGCGGATGCATTGTCAGGTGGGGGTGGTATTATCCAAACCCACACCCCCCCTCCTGCATCTAAGATGCAGACTCCCCCGCAAGGGGGGAGTTACACCCTACCCGAACCGCCACTGACCTACGTCTATGAAATGTTTTTGGATGAGAAGGGCGAGAAAATTTCCAAATCCAAAGGCAACGGCATCAGTCTGGAGGATTGGCTGAGTTACGGTACGCCGGAAAGCCTTGCACTCTATATGTTCAATAATCCGCGCAAGGCCAAACGGCTGTATTTCGACGTGATCCCTCAGCATGTCGATGAATATCTGAAACATCTGCAAGCGGTTGACCCCGAGAATCATGTGAAGCTGCTGCTGAATCCGGTCTGGCATATTCATAACGGTGAGGTGCCGGAGGACGCAGTACCGATAACTTTCAGCCTGCTGCTCAACCTCGCAAGCGCGTGCAACCCGGAAGATAAATCGGTGCTCTGGGGCTTTATTACGCGCTATCAGCCGGACGCTATGCCGGAAACGCATAAACTGCTCGATGAGCTGGTGGAATATGCGATTGCGTACTATGAAGATTTTGTGAAACCGCATAAGGAATATCACACGCTCTGCGACAAAGGCCGCGCGATCATGGAAGATATGAAGGACCGGCTACGCAAGGTTGCTGATCCGAATGATCCGGCAGAATTGCAGCAAGTGGTGCTGGATACGGCAAAAGCGCATGGTTTTGAAAAAGACACGATGCGTGATGCCTATAAGCTGCTGTACCGCACCCTCTTCGGGCAGGAATCCGGGCCGCGCATGGGGAGCTTCATCGCGCTTTACGGGGTCGAGGAAACAATCGGGCTGATAGACGAAGCGCTCGCGCGGACCAACGATGAAGCGGCGTAAAGAAGATGCTTCCGGCAATCTCTCCGCTCGTAATCAGGGTGGGAGAGAGGGGCTACGCTCTGGAGAGGATGGGGGTGAGATGGCCCCCCTCCCAACCTCCCCGCGCACGCAGGGGGAGGAGTTAAAGGTAAACAGCACGCCGGGAGAAAAGCTAAAGAATATCTCTCTCCCGCCTACGGAAAATCCACTCATCTCCCCCCCCCTTGCGGAAAATCCCCCTATCTCCCCCCCGCCTGCGGGGGGGATTAAGGGGGGGCCAAAAGCCCCTGCCAGTCATCCTACCCATCTCCTGCGCTTTGTCGTCCGCCGGGTTATCGGGGCGAATGTCCTGCTGCTGACCGTCATCGGAGTGTGCCTGCTTGAATACCGCCATGCGCTGCTTTTGGCAGGGCTTTGCGCATTCGGATTCCTACATAATTTCAACCTGCTGAGATGGTATATCACGGAAAAGGCAGATTACCTCACTCCGGAGATACGTTCGCAGCTCGCTCCCATCATGTTCATCATACCCGGCTTGCTCACCACGCCATACCTGATCGCTGCGTTGGCAGGGCTCGTGCTGTTTACGGTGTGACAGATTTTGCGTATATCCCTTGCATCGCCACGCCGATTCAATTAGATAGGAATTTTGGGTAACCTGAACTTACTATAGCATTATGGATAAAGCACCTATTACCAAGGAGGGCTTTGCTCGCCTTGAAGCGGAACTGAAGCAACTGAAAACCGCAGAGCGCCCGGCTGTAGCCGAGCAGATAGCGGCAGCGCGAGAGCACGGCGATCTGAAAGAAAACGCGGAGTATCATGCCGCGCGCGAGAAACAGAGCTTTCTGGAAGGGCAGATTGCGCAGTTTGAAGACTGGGTGGCCCGCGCCGACATTGTGGATACAGGCAAACTCACCGGCAATCGCGTCGTATTCGGCGCACGCGTTGAGCTCTATGATGTGGATACGGAGGAGGAACACACCTATCGTATCGTCGGCGAATATGAGGCGGATATAAATAACAATCTGGTCTCGATAACGTCACCGATTGCACGCGGCCTGATCGGCAAGGAGGTCGATGATGTCGTGAAAATTAAAACACCGGGTGGTGTAAAAGAGTACGAAATTGTGAGTGTTAGCTTTTCCTGATTAGACCAAACGCGTTACGTCCGGAATTGGCGTGATTGCGTGCCTGTTCGCATCAAATGATTGGCAATTCTGGTGCAAGAAGATAAACAGCCATGTTTTCCGTTGGATTTTCCAAAAGATATTGTATTACTTACGGTAAGATATCTTGTTAGGGGGCGTATGCCGATAGGAGCTTATTTCCGTCGCAGTACAGCTATTGCGTTCATCGCGGGCAGTTTAATCACTGTCACCGCCCCTTTCGTGATGGCGCAAGCGATTGATTTCGGTCGTCCACTTATCAATGCTGCCGATCAGGGCAATCTCGAACAGGTAGAGCAGATTCTGGGCAAGGGCGTTAACCCTAACCGCCGGGGTAAATTTGAAGCGACCGCGCTGATGCGAGCCGCCTATAACGGCCATACTGACGTAGCTAAAGCATTGCTGGGCGCCGGTGCCGACGTCAATGCCCCCGATGTCGGTGGTGCGACCGCGTTGCATCTGGCTGCGCGGGAAGGTCATAGCGAGCTCGCGACACTGCTGATCCGAAGCGGCGCTGATGTTAATTTGCGCGACGGAGAAGGTTGGACGCCGCTGATGCGCGCCGTAGCCTCGGAAGAACCGCTCATTGTACAGAAGCTACTGGATGAAGGCGCTACCACCGGCGCCCGCGCCTTTACCGGAGAAACCGCGCTGATCCTCGCCGTACGCCGCCGCAATGCCGAACTCGTGAGTACGTTGCTGCAATATGGCGCCGATCCTTCGCTGACCGATAACGACGGCTACAGCCCGATTGATATCGCTACCCAGCAAAACAGCGATGCGATGCGCTCACAGTTGATTGCGGCGAAGAAAGCGCCGCGCCCTGCACCGCGTCAGGATCCGCTACCGCCTGCGTCCCTGCCTCCGGGCCGCTCCCCGGCAGCCGCATCCGAGCCGGTGCCTCCCTCCGATACCGGGCCGATCAGCGAATATAGTGCAGGGGCTACTTACCTGCCACCGTCGATTGAGACGCCACTCGGCGAGGCGTTTGACGCACGGCTTTCCCGCTTTCCCGAGGGTGATCCCTACCGCTCTAAAGCAGTTGAGGCGGCGCGCCGTGTCGAGCAGGCACAGGCAGCACAACTTGCCGCCGAACGGGCCGCACGCAATGCCGCCGCCGAGCTGGAAGCCTTGCGCGAAAAAGAACGGGAAGTGCAGCGTGCCGCCGTTGATGAGGAAGCCGCTCGCACTGCTGCTGCTCAGGCCGAAATTGAACGCATCCGTGCCGAGCTGGTGCTTGCAGAACGGGCCGTAGGCGAAGCCGAGAAAGATCTAAACCGTGCAAATGCGGAGCTGGAAGCGGTCAAAACACAGGCGGTGGAAGCGCTTGCCTCCCTTAATAGCGAGGTGAGTAGCGAAACGGCCCGGCTCAATCAGGAACTGCAGCAGGCGCAAGCTGCTATCCAGCGGGCGAAGGTCAATCGTCAGTCCGCTCAGCAACGAAAAACCGAAGCGCTAGACCGGCAGGAAAAAGAAAATGCGCGCATGATGGCCGCCCGTAAAGCGGCGGATGAAGCGCTCGTGATCGCGCAGCAACGCGCTGCCGTAGTCGATGAGGCGCGGTCGGAGCTTCGTGCGTTTCAGCGGCAGGCGCAGGATCTGATTATCCGCGAAAGCCGCGGCGAAACACCGAATGGCCGCCGCCGTCCGGCCGCCAATGCTGCCCGTACCGATGAAGAATGGTGGAAGGAGCGCGCCGGGATCGAAGATACACCCCCGGAATCCGCTGCTACCCGCTTAGCCGGCTCACAAAGCGCCATGCAGCAAAGCCTGCAGAAGGCCGAATCGCTGGAGGCCAAAGTACGTGAGGAAAATGAGGCGCGTCAGGCTGCGCAGCGTGCTGAGACCGAGGCTATGCGGGTCGCGGTCGAAGTCTCGCAGGTCGCGGCGCAAACCGCGGCAACAGTGGAGAATGCCGAGCAGGATATGCGCAAGGCCGCTGCCGCTATCACTGCCGGGGAAACGCGCATCGCGGAAATTCAGGCTGCACTCGAACGGCAGGATCGTAAAATTGCCGATACGCGCCGTAAGATCGAGCAGCAGAATGCACTTGCCCTTAAAAAAGCCGAAGCCAATCAGGACGCGGCAGAAGTACAACTTGCCGAGGCACAGCAAACGGTCGGACAGCTTCAGGAGCAACTGGAGGCAGCACGGTTGATCGCATCCGAACGCACGCAGAAATTCCGCCGGATGCAAGCTATTTCCGCGCAAGAGGCCGAGCAGCGCGCACTTGAAGCGCGGCAGCGTTTAGCCGCAGCAGAAAAAGCAGCACGGGAAGCGGATAAGCGTATTGAGGCCTCCGTTGCCGAGGCGCGCAGGGCGGAACGCCTCGCACAAGCTGCCGAGGCGAAACGTCTCGCTGCGATTGAGGCAGAGAAAAAACGCCGCGAAGTGGAACTGATTAAAAAAGCGGAAACCGAGCGTATCCGCCGTATGCAACTGGCAAAAGCGCAGGAGGAGGCGGATCAGATTCTGGGTGAAGCCCGGCGGATGGAAGAACAGGCGGCGAATATTGCCGGTGCGGCCTCCGAACGGATTGAGCAGGCGCAGGCGGAAGAGCGGCTGGCGCAGGAAGCGATTGAAGAGGCCGAGGCAAAAATCCGCGCAGCGCAAATGGCGGAGGATAGCGTGGTTATGGCCAAGCAGCGCGCCGCAGAAGCTACGGAGCGGGCGCGACTGGCAGCGGCTGAGATCAAAGCCGCGCGTGCAGCAGCGCAGGCGGAAGAGGCGCGGAAGCGTCGCGAACTAGCCGAAGAGCAGGCGCGTATCATCGAAGAAGCCCGCAAGCGCCGCCGCGAAATCGAGCAGGCGGAAATTGCCGCTGCGCGTGAACGTGCCGAGAAAGCAGCGCAGGCAGCGCAACTGCTTGCTCAGAAAATGCAGGAAGCGGAGCGTATGGCAGCCGATGCGGCGCGGCGTGACAAATTCCTTGCCGCGCAGGATGCCGCAGCCGAGCTCAAGGAAAACCAGATCAGGCAGGAAGAGGCAAGCGCAGCGGAACGGCTCGCAAGCGCGATGGTCCGTGCGGCTGAAACCGAGTCGGAAGCCACCCTCGCGCAGGCAAAGGTGCGCCGCGCCGAACTCGATGCACAGGCACGTGAAATGGAAGCCGAGCTGAAAGCGGCACGCGAAGAGGCGGAACGTATCGCGCAGGCCACCATCCTCGCCGCCGAGGAAGAAGCCGCAGCTCGGATAGCAGCGGCGCAGCGGCGCATTCAGGAAGAGGAAGCGCGCCTCGCCGCCGCGCAGGAACAGGCGGAGATTGCCCGTATCGCCAAGCTGGAAGCGGCTGAGAAAGTGAAGGAAGCAAAAGCACGCGAAGCCGAGCGCCTCAAGCGTATCAAACTGGCCGAAGCGCAGGCCGAAGCCGAACGCAAGCTGGAGGAAGCGCGCATTCAGGCGCTGGAAGAAAAAGCGCGTGAGCGTATTCAGGCAGCGCGTCTGAAGGCGGAAGAAATCGAGAAAGCACAGCTGCAGGCGGCGCGAATCAAGGCCGAGGCCGAAGAAGAGAAACAGCTTGCTGAAGCACGTATACAGGCGGCGGAGGATGCAGCACGCATAGCCGCGATGCGTATCCGTGCCGAAGAGGAAGCCGCGAAACGCGTCGCCGAGATGCGTATCCGCGATGCAGCGGAAGAAGCGGCCTTATTGCAGGCGGAAAAGATCCGTGCAGCAGAAGAAAAAGCGATCGAAATCGCGAACGAAGAGCTGCAGAAAGCCGAGCAGCAGGCGAGTGCAATCCTGGAAGAGGCCGAACAGCAGGAGCAGCAATCGGCTGAGCTTTCCGCCACGATGCTGCGTATGGCGGAAGAAGAAGCCGAGCAGAAACGTCGTACGGCGGTTGAAGCCCTTGCCCGCGCCGAACTGGAAGCAGAGCAAAAACTGACACTGGCCGAAATCGAAGCCGAGCGGGCGCGTGCACGGGAATTGGCGCAAGCCCGGCGCGATGCAGCCTTAACGGCTGAACAAATCCGGGCCGAAGCACGCGAACTTGCCCGTCTGGCCCGTGAGCGCGCACGCTTGGAGGAAGAACAGTCCGCGGAGATAGTTGAACAGCGCCGCGCAGAAGCCCGCCGGATTGCCGAGCAGGCTGACCGCACGATTGAAGAAGCCGAGCGCGAGGCGGAGCGCATAAAAGAACTGAAAATCAAGCAGGCTGAGATTGAAGCGCTGGAGCGTGCCGCCCGTACCGCGGCAGAAGAACGGCTGCGGGCAAAAGAGCGCGCGGCCGAAGCGGCAGCTGCAGCAGAAGCTGAGCGCATCCGGGCTGAGGCGGCCAACCGCCGGGCTCTTGAGCAGGAACGGCTGATCCGTGAGCAATATCAAGGCCTGCCGGACTTTGTCGATGAAACGGTGATCCGTGAGGATTTACAACGCGCCCGCGAAGAGGCCGAGCGGCTACAACGTGAAGCGCTGCAGGCTACTCCCACGGTAAAACCGCGCTCACCGCGCCCTGAACCCGCACCGCCTGCCCAGCCTGAACCGCCTCGTGAGCCTGCCCCTGCCCCGCAAACTCCACCACAACAGCCACAGCTGGATTTACCGGAAGTGCAGGAACTAAGCCTGCCGGAATTAGAGGCGTCCTCCGATAAACCGTTACCGCGTGCAGCCAATCAGGAACCTACCACGGCAACCCTGCCGGAAGCGCTGAACGAAGAGATCGAATCGATCATTGCCGAACTGCCGGCACGGGAGAACCTCCCCTCACGGGCGCGTGATTCGGCGCGGGTACAAATCGCCGAAGCGGTCCGTGTCCCGGCTGACCAGAACGGCAATGTCGAATATGAATGGTTTGACCCGTCCGCCTCACCGGATACGGCGGCGCCCCTCTTTATTCAGGTCGGCCCGTTTGATTCGGAGGATTCCGCCGCGACCTATTTCACGACTGTGGTGAGCCGCAACCGCCTGACCGAATATAGTCTGAATGTCATGCCGCCCGCGGAAAGCCGCCCGGGCTATCGCCTCAAGATAGGCCCGATCGCGCGGCAAGGGCAGATTGCTGAACTCTGCGTCCTCTTCGGCAGTGAGGGCCTTGTCTGCTCGCAGCATACCGAGTAATGACCCATATTATCGGGCTGACCGGAGGGATTGCGAGCGGTAAAAGCCTCGTAGCCGATACGTTTCGCTCGCTACACATCCCGGTTTACGACGCGGATCAGGAAGTGCACCGCCTGCTGCGCGAGGACCGCGAGGTGATCGATGCGGTCCGCAAACGTTTCGGCGTGAAGGTGATAGCCGATGGTGTCGTGGATCGCCGGGCGCTCGGAGCCGTTATTTTCCATCAGCCCGATGTCCGGAAACAGCTCGAAGCCATACTTCATCCGAAACTTGCCGGGATTCGCGACCGCTTTGTCGAGACGCACCGGGGTCGCGCGTCGAAAGTGATCCTGCTGGATATTCCGTTACTGTTTGAAACCGGAGCCGATCAGCATTGCGATGCGGTCTGGATGGTGATGGTCACGCCTGAGCTGCAGATAGAGCGAGCCCTCGCGCGCGGGAAACACGATAAGGCCACGTTGAACGAAATCATCGCCGCGCAGGGTGATCTCGCTGCAAAGGCGGCTAAAGCAGATGTGATAATCGATAATAATGGATCCAAAGCGGCCACGCGTGAAACGGTCGAGCGACTCCTCACCCCCTACCTCTGATTCTATTGCCGGAAGCTGAGCTCCCATGCATTGCCGATATCCAGCACGAGATGTTTCGCCAGAGACGGAATATTCGTAATCTCTGGCGTGATGATCACCGTCTCGCCGGGTTCAAGCAGGTCTTTCTGCACCGGATAGGTCAGCCTGCCGATTTCGCGCCCCTGCTTACTCAGCAGGGTGATGACCACATCGGGCATAACGCGGATGGTGTCAGCGTCGTTGCTTATCTCTCCCTCAAGCCATAATTCCAGTTGATCGCCAAGGGGTTTGCGCTCCACCTCAAGCCGCGTAAATCCCAGCCCATCGGTGTTTTGCAGCCCGATCCCCTCAAACAGATCGCTCAGCATCGGGTAATGCTCGTGATGGGCGATCAGCCCGGTCGTAATGGCAAGCAGCAGCGAAGCAACTGCGCCGAGTTTCAGTAAAACTCCTGCCTGCTTCGGCGGCACTTCCACAGCGTTAACCGGCTCATAGCGCAGCGGCTCATCTCCGCTGTCATCCGGCTGTTCCTCCTCCAGCAGCATAGCGAAGGGGTCGGCCTCCTCCGCAGCCTCCGCAGCAACCTTCTCTTCTGGCAGGGCTTCTTCCGGTTGTTCCTCGACACGCGGATCATAATACCAGCTATGCCCACAGCGCGAACATTTGACCATACGCCCGTCTTCCCCTATCGCTTCGCGCGGGGCGGTAAAATGCGTGGTGCAGGCCGGGCAGATAATAATCATAGTGGCATGATACGCGATTCAGGGTTATAAAGTACAGCGTAAGAAGAGGTGCCGTGTGATCCGCATTGCTTTCATAACGTTTCTGTGCCTGCTCATGATCGCCATGGCGGGCTTTCTGTGGTATATATCCCGCTTTCAGCCCGAGCCGGACATTGCCGACCTGCAGGAAGCGGATAGCGTCATCGTACTAACCGGGGGGACGAACCGCATTCGGCAGGGGTTGAATATCCTACAGGAAGGCAAGGCTGACCGGCTCTTAATTTCCGGCGTTGGGGAAGCCACAGAGCTCCCTGATATTGCGGTGAACCATCCGGAAATAGCGGATTATGCCCAGCGGATTACCCTCGGCCGGGAAGCCAGCAGCACGCGTGAGAATGCCAGTGAAGTCCGCAGCTATATTCAGGAACATGACCTCGAATCCATCATTCTCGTCACCTCGTATTACCATATGCCGCGCAGTCTGCTGGAGCACCGCGCCTTGCTACCGACCGTCAGCATTACGCCTTTTCCGGTGCAGCCCGATCAGCTGCAACATACGGGCTGGTGGAAAACGCCCTCGACGATTCGTCTGTACCTGACGGAATATTATAAATACCTCGCCAGTCTTATCATCCCGGGATATTGAACCATGGCAAAATTACGCACTATCGTATTCAAACTATATTTTGCTGTGCTGACCAGCCTGCTATGCATTGGCTTTATGCCGTTTTTCTTATTGCCGCGTCGCTTTACCGTCTATGGAGCCGGTATATGGTGCTGGCTGGTCATTAAGGGTTTACGCCTTATTACCGGGGTGAAATATGAACTTGAAGGGCTCGAACATATCCAAAAACGCCCGGTGATTATCGCAAGCCAGCATCAGTCGATGTGGGAAACGCTTGTGCTCTACAGCCGTTTCATGCACCCGAATTTCGTGCTGAAAAAGGAGCTTACCCAGATTCCAATTTTTGGCTGGTATTTAACGCTCGCGGAAAATATTCCGGTGAAGCGGGGCGGCGGTGCAAGTGCGTTAAAAGGTATGTTGGCCCATGTGAAGGATCGGCTGAACAAAAACCGTATTATCGTGATTTTTCCGCATGGCACGCGTGCAAAGCCCGGTGAAGCCAAGCCGTTGCATCCTGGGATCACGGCGATTTACCGCTCGCTTCCGAAAGATAGTGACATCCATGTGGTACCGGCAACGCTCAATTCCGGCGCGCACTGGCCCAAGCGGGGCACGATCACCCCTGGCACGATCCGCTGGACCTTTCATGAACCGATTCAGGGAGGTCTGGACAAAAATGTCTTTATTGCCCAGCTGGAGGCTACATTGAATCACTCACCCCCTTCGGAAAAAAAGCATGAGCGATAAATATCAGGATTATGGCTGGATGGCAGCGCAGTTGGGATTATTACTGATCGTCTTTATCCTGCCGCTCCGTCACGATTTTAACCTGCCGGAAGCGGCGCAATATGGTTTGATAGCGGTTTTTGCTTACGGGCTCTATTTGCTTTTTGCAGGTATCTACCGGCTAGGGCGAAATCTAACGGCTTTTCCGACCCCGAAAGCCGATGGAAGCTTCGTAGTGCAGGGGGTGTACCGCGTTGTACGCCATCCGATGTATGGCGGTTTGATTCTCGCGCATCTCAGCTTTGCTTTCATTATGGGCAGTGTTTATCACTTGCTGCTGCACCCCTTCATCCTGTTGTTTTTCTTTCGCAAAGCGCTGAAAGAAGAAAGCTATATGCTCGATACTTATCCGGAATATGCAGAATATATGCGTCGTACGCGCCGTTTTATCCCGTTCATTGTATAAAAAGAGGCGCAGAGATTACTCCGCGCCTCACCTTCTTAACGCCCTAAAACGTTTTCTGAAATCCGACACGCAGGCGATAATCATACACGCTATGGTGAGGGAAATCCGCATCGGCTCTGTTTATACGCAAATAAAGATTGACTATCAAGCAGCTTGCAACAACTATCCGCTTATGAGTCACCTTGCACTGATTATCCTCGGTATGCATCGCAGCGGAACGTCCTGCATTACGCGCCTCGCCAACCTGCTCGGCGCGGAATTGACCGAACATCTCGTGCCCGCCGGGCCGGATAACGCACAAGGCTTTTTCGAAGATGCGCGCATGGTCGCCATGAACGAAGAAGCGCTGGAGGGCTTCCGCACCTCGCATCTGGGTAGGCGCCTGCTTCCTCCCCAATGGCAGGAGAAAAAGCCTGCGGTCGCGCTGCGCTCACAAGCGGCGGAACTTATCAGCACGGACTACGCGCAGAAGCCTTTTTTCGCGCTGAAAGACCCGCGCCTTTGTCGCTTGCTGCCTATTTGGCAGGAGGTACTGAATTACCATCAGATTACCCACCGCTATATTTTCGCTTTCCGCAATCCGCTCGAAGTGGCGCATTCGCTCAAACGCCGCAACAAGCTGAAAGTGAAGGACGGTTTGCTGCTCTGGCTGCTCTATACGGTCGAGGCGGAGCGCTACACGCGGGATCAACACCGCGCGTTTCTCTATTATCCGGATGTGATTAAAGACTGGCGGGTGAGTATGGTATCGACCGCCCGTCACCTTAATGTGCACTGGCCGCGCACGCCGGAAAGTATCGCAGCCGATGCGGCGACGTTTATTCAGCACGATATGCGCCATAACCATGCGGAAGAGCTGCATTATTCGCGCGAAATCCCGACGGATTACCTGCCGTTTCTGCACGGTGTCTATTCCTCGCTGATGTCGGCTTCGGAATCGAATAAGCTCGACCCGAAATCGTTTGATCTGGCCGAGGAATTTCTGGAGGCGAAGTTGGGCAGTCGTTTTCGGCTATTCGCCTGAGGGCGCTTCCCGGTTGGCAAAAAGCCATGCGTGCTGAATTATAGTTTCCAGATCGGAAAGCATCGGCTTCCAGCCAAGTTGTTCGCGAAGCTTTTGGCCTTCTGCAACCAGTACCGCCGGATCGCCCTCGCGCCTCGCGCCGATAATATGCGGAACGGGCTTTCCCGTGACGATTTCAGCCGTTTGCACCACCTCGCGTACCGAATAGCCCTGCCCGGTGCCAACATTGAAAACCGCGCGCTTCTCGCCTTCGCGTAACGCATGTAGTAGCTTGAGATGCGCATCGCACAAATCCCACACATGGATATAATCGCGGATACAAGTGCCGTCTTCCGTGTCATAATCTTCGCCGAAGATCGTCATTTGCTCGCGCTTGCCCTGAATGGCTTCTAAAATAATCGGAATAAGGTGTGTCTCCGGCTCATGGCGCTCGCCGAGTTCACCTTCCGGATCAGCCCCGGCGGCATTGAAATAGCGCAATATGCCATAGGGCAGCCCGCGCTCCTGCCCGGCCTGCTCCAGCAAGGCTTCACAAGCGCGCTTGCTTTCGCCGTAGGGATTAATCGGCTGCAACGGGTGTGCTTCATCGATCGGCGCATATTCCGGATTACCATAGACCGCCGCCGTCGAAGAAAAAATAAACGGAATCTGATGCTTTGCCGCCTCCGCTATCAGCACCTTCGTACGCTCAACATTATTGGTGAAATATTTTTCAGGATACTGAACAGACTCCCCTACCTGAATGTAGGAGGCAAAATGCATGACGGCATCAAATGCGACATTCTGAAACAGGGTCTCTAATAGCGCCGCATCACCGATATTACCCACAACCAGCTTACCGCCGGTCACCGCATCACGGTAGCCGTTCTCCAAGCTGTCGAGCGTTACGGTTTGGCAACCGCTCGCCTGCAGCATTTTGACCATGTGCGAGCCGATATAGCCCGCCCCACCGGTTACCAGAATCGTTGGCATCCTGCCTGCTCCAGTTCATTTAGATAGTGTTCCAACGACTCCATGCTACCATGATAGAGCTCCTCGAGTACAGGCCGCAGGCTGGGGCGCAAGCTATCAGAGGCACCGGCGAACACTTTCTGTTGCAATTCCGCCTTCATTTCGGTTGTGAAATAATGTGCGTCTGCCCCTAAAAAACCCGCTGTTCGGTTCAAAAGCTCAAGCGGCTGGTCCTTTATGCGGTCAAAATGAATCACTAGTAACTGCGATGGGTCAAAATAGTCCATCCAGTTACGCAAACAGGCTTCATACGCACCGCGCATACGCGAGCCTTTGGAATGAAAATGGTCGATAAACCACTGATCGCTTGCTTCTTCCAGCTCCATATGGCAATACCACAGGGCCATTTTAGCCGATGACAACGCACGATCTATCGGATTACGCACCATATAAATAATTCTAATATCTGGATAATGCTTTTTAATCTGCTTTATGATGTTTCCTTGTAGTGTTGCATAGGCCGGAGTGATTTCACCTTGCTTCACATCCTGCATATCCTGCGCAAAGATACGGTCATACCAGTCAAAACCACGATCAAAATGACGGTCGAAAAAGTGAATTTCCTTCTCACGCGCCGGAAAATTAATCTGCGGGTGCTTCGATAAGTGTTTATACAGCCAGGTGGTACCCGCTTTTTGCGCTCCGATGCCTAAGAAATCAAGCATGGTCCGCTATATCCACATGGTAGCTTGGAGAGAAATCAATCGTTCCGGTGGCGTTATGGTCACTATCAGATATGACTTTGAACATCAACGCATCGTGAATTCGATGCAAAAAAGTCCGCTCTTCACCGCGTTTGGCCGAACAGCCGCAATTTATAAAATACGTGCCTTCTAACAGCCGGTTGACAAATTTAATCCTCACTTCCACCCGCTGACCGGCTTCCACCTTCGCAAGCGTATCACTCATCATACTGGCACCGCCAATTTCCATACCGCTGATGCCCTTTATTAACATACCGAAACGAACATCTTTCGCTGCCTCATCAAAGGTCACATCATAACATAGCCGATAAGTCTTTCCCGTCTCAAGGACGTTGACAATCGCATCCTCCTCATCCTGCAAGCGCACATGCTGTATTTCCGCACCGTTCGGCGCATAAACCACCGTCGTCTCCACTTTCAGCGACGGTAAAAAGCCCGGCGCAGTCGGCTCTTCGGCAATGCGCTCCTCGCGATGTTCACGATCATGCCGCAACGCATGCAGGTAGCTCGCCTGCTCTTCCTCCGGCGCGTAAAGAAACCGCTGGTAGCGGCTAAGCACATACTTGGGTGTGTCATCAAGGATAAGGTGCCCGCCATCCAGCCAGATGGCTCGGTCGCACAGCTCCAGAATCGCACGCGGCGAATGGCTGACAAACAACACCGTCGTACCCCGGCTTTGCAACTCGCGGATGCGCGCATAGCATTTACGCTGAAACGCCTCATCCCCCACCGCGAGCGCCTCATCGACAATAAAAATATCCGGCTCCACACTTGCCGCGACCGCAAAGGCAAGCCGCACATACATACCGCTGGAATAGGTGCGTACCGGCTGCGCAATATCCTCAGCGCTCAATCCGGAAAACGCGATAATATCGTCATATTTTTGAGCAATTTCCGGCTCGGACAGCCCAAGAATCGCCGCATTTAACTTCACATTCTCTTTACCGGTAAATTCGGGATTAAACCCTGCGCCCAGTTCCAGCAGTGCCGAAATACGCCCATTTACCTCCAGCTCACCACCGCTTGGCGTCAGCGTTCCACATAATAGTTGCAGCAACGTCGATTTACCGGAACCATTCCGCCCGATAATCCCGACCATTTCGCCCGGCCCGATCGTCAGATCCAGCGGATGAAGCGCGTGCTTTTCGCGATAATAGGCGCCGCTTCGGATGAGCGCCTGCTTAAGCCGGTCCGCGGGGCGGCGATAGACCTGATAACGCTTATAAAGGCCATGCGTCTTGACGGCAACTTCGCCAGCCATCAACTACAGCCTTTCAGCGTCACATCGTACACCGCATGGCTAGGCCCTGAGACATAGGGCACATCCGAAATCAACCAGCCGGCATAGATCGTTTCGACCCGCTCACTTTTTTGCGTCTGCCCATCCGGAGTAAAGCGCAGGTTCGGTACGCGCTCGCGGATATTCACCAGCGCCATTGCCCGGTCAATGCCGCTACGAGGTTCGATTACGCAGCCCAGCACCTCCAACTCCAGCATATCAAATTCCCCAACTTCCTGCCCTTTGGTTCGTAAGGTCATCTGCTCGTTGTTAAGTGATATACGGTTGAGCAACTGCACCGTCGCATGATCGATTCCCTTGGAAATCGTTACTACGGGCAGGGGTTTTACAGCGCGTGCATTTTCGGGCAAAGGTTGTTGTGGTAGAGTCGGGCGTTCCCGTTCTGTGATAATATCCTGACGGTCCACCGGCATCAGAATTTCGCCCTCTTCGTTAATAATGGGAATTTTCCGGGGCGATGTTTCAACGGCTGCATCAAAAGAAGGGGACACATCGCCGAATGGGTTTTCATATCCCTGTTGCGGCGGTTGCTGTGTTTCTTCAAAATTTAGCTGCCAGTTGCGCTCCCGCGGCGGTTCCGCTTCTCGGAGTGGCTTCCTTTCATCGGTGCCAGGTTCGTAATTCCGCGGCGTGGTAAACTCATATTCCTCAAGGAGCCGCTCTAGCCGCGTCGTTGCGTCTTCAGCCTCAGGCGATTGCGCTGTTACCAAATCCGCCGTAAAGAGACAGGCGATACCGATTACAAACGATCCGGTACGGCTCATCCTGACGAGCCTCTTAGAAAACATCATCTTCCGGTGGCAGGTGGTTCTCATCTCCGTCCGAGCTGTCTCCACTGAAGACAAAACGCGCGATCAAAGACTCAATCGAGATGGCGGGTTGCGTCATGGTAATCTGCCCGCCATCCTGCAGAAACTCCTCTGAACCGCCCGGTACAATGGCAAGATACTTCGCACCCAGCAAGCCGTCGCCGATAATTTCCGCCCGGCTGTCTTGCGGTAGCTTGATTTCCTCATCCACGGTGAAGAACACCTCTGCAAGATAGGATTTTGGCAGAATTTCCTGTCGCACCACCTGTCCGACTACAAGCCCGCTTACCCGCACATCGCTACCCACCTTCAGTCCGTCAATACGGTCAAACTTTGCCGAAAGCTTATAATGTGCATCATCCTGTTTGCCGGCACTACTGTAAACGGTTAGCAGAAACCAACCCGCAATCAGCAGAACAACGGCACCGATCAATGTTTCGAACAGACTTTTTCCCATGCGCTTTCTATAACGCAGCCTTACCGGCTTGTCACGCGCTTATGCAACAAAACGTAACATGGCGTCTTATTTCAGGCCGCCTTGGCGTAGTAATCCCGGCTACTGGCAAAATAAGCCGCCTCTGCTTTGAGGGAAGGCACATGGTTTTTATCGAAATTTGGCGCTTCTTCCAGCGTTCTTTTATCCAGTGGCAGCTTCAGGCAATCTTCCTGTTCATCCCAGCCGAACTGATTATACGGCACCGCAACCAGCTTATCGTTTAGCTCGGTACCGAAGATGCCGCCGTAAGAAATGATAATATATTCAGCCTGACCTTCCGGCGTCAGCACCATATCTTCTACGTGACCTAAATTGTCACCTTCATGATTCTTGATATCTCGATTCATACTATCTTTTACATAATAATTTGTTGCCATACTATCCTCACTTGTTTCCAAGCATGGTCAGGCATGTGGCATGAAGGTTCGATAAGAAAATATAATAGCTGGCTAAAAATCCGATAAAGATTGTTTCTTGCTTAGAAATGCTATCATTCCATCCAGCGGTACATTCTCTTTCGCCCCCGATGCGCGGAATTTTACCTCCACTTCACCAGCTTCAACGCCGCGCGGGCCAACGACCAGCTGTATCGGCGTGCCGATCAAATCCTGCGTAGCAAATTTCTGCCCGGCTGATACATCTTTCCGGTCATCCATCAGCACCTCATAGCCTGCTCGTTGAATGTCCTGATACAATGTAGTAGCAACGGGGTCACAGGCATCATGGCCCGGCTTCATATGAATCAGCCCGAGATCGAACGGCGCAACCGCACGTGGCCAGCGAATGCCGTCCACATCATGATTCGCTTCAATGATCGCACCCACAAGCCGCGAAATGCCAATGCCATGCGCACCCATTTTAACTGGCTTACTCATGCCGCCCGGATCGGTCACGCTCGCTTTCATCGGCGCGGAATATTTATCTCCGAAATAAAAAATATGCCCGACTTCAATACCGCGCCGGGTTTTGAGTTTACCTTCTGGAACGTCACACTGTGCAGGATCGTGCAGCTCATCCGCCGCGGCATATAGCTCCTGCATAGCTTCCACGTCCCAATCTTCCTGTGCAAGCAATTCTTCAAACCGCTCATCATAGAAAATTTCGCTTTCACCCGTATCCGCAAGCACCTGAAACTCATGGCTCAGCTTACCGCCGATCATACCGGTTTCCGCACGCACCGGAATCACTTTTAAGCCCAGCCGGTTAAAGATGCGCAGATAGGTGTGGTACATCTGGTTATACATCTCTACATGGCTATCCTCATCCAGAGAGAAGGTGTAGGCATCTTTCATCAGAAATTCACGCCCGCGCATCACACCAAAGCGGGGTCGGATTTCATCACGGAATTTCCATTGAATCTGATAGAGATTAAGCGGCAATTGCTTATAGCTTTTGACCGTGCGCCGAAACAGGTCGGTGATAACCTCCTCGTTCGTTGGCCCGTAGATCATATCAATATCGTGACGGTCACGCACTTTCAGCGTTTCCTTGCCATAGCTGCCTCGGCCTGATTCTTCCCATAGGGAGGCAGGTTGCATGGTGGGCATCAATACTTCCAAGGCTCCGGACTTATCCATCTCGTCGCGCACGACTTTTTCTATTTTGCGCAACACTTTGAGGCCAAGCGGCAACCAGTCATAAATCCCACTGGAGAGTTGGCGGATCATACCGGCACGCAGCATCAGCCTGTGGGAAGCAATGCTGGCTTCAGCCGGGTCTTCTTTCAGAAGCGGCAGCAGGTACTGAGATAATTTCATAGAGGTCGTATTTGCTTCATTTTCAGGAAAAAGGCAAGGGCTGTTTTGCCCGTAACCTGTTATTTATCCCGGCTTTCCATGATATCTTTTACCTTGGAAGCGAGCTGATTAAGCGTGAAGGGTTTCGGCAGAAATTCAAAATCACGCGTATCGCCGAAGGTTTTGATAAATTCATCCTCGCCATAACCGGAAATAAAAATCACCGAGATATCCGGATTTTTTGCGAGCAACTGTTGTACCATTTCCGGCCCGCTGATACCCGGCATCATCACATCGGAAATGATCATATCGATTGAATTCGCATGCTCGGCAAACTGCCGCAGCGCATCTTCTGCATGTTCGGCGACCAGCACATCGTAGCCCTTGTTTTTCAGTGCGCGGCTGGCAAACAACCGCACCGGCGCTTCATCTTCCACCAACAGAATTTTACCCGAGCCGGTGAGGTCCTGTACTTTCTTGGTCTCCACCTTTTCGACCTGTGCATCTGCGGAAACTTCGTAGCGCTTCAGCAGAATCATAAACGTCGTGCCCTGATTCACCTTACTCGAAACCAGCACGAAACCCCCGGTCTGCTCAATAATGCCGAGCACGGTAGAAAGTCCGAGTCCCGTACCCTTACCCAGCTCCTTCGTGGTAAAAAACGGCTCAAAGATCTGTTCCTGCACTTTTTTCGGCATCCCACATCCCGTATCCTGCACTTCGATCGCAACGTAATCACCGTTCGGAATGTCGTCGATACTTTCCGCTGACACAAAATGAGCAGGAATCGGGTTGAGCTTCTTATCGATCGTGCGGTTGGAGGTACGGATGGTCAAAACGCCTTTACCCTCCATTGCATCACGCGCATTGACAGCAAGGTTGATAATCACCTGCTCCAGCTGCCCGGTATCGGCTTTGACTTTCCACAAATCGCGTCCATGCCGGATTTTAAGCTCGATATTCTCCCCGATAAGTCGCCGCAGCAGGTTGGACAGATCGGCAATCGTATCGGTGATGTCGACCACTTCCGGCTGTAAGGTCTGCTTACGGGAAAAGGCGAGTAACTGTCGCACTAGCCCGGCAGCCCGGTTTGCATTCTGCTTGATTTGCATGATATCGGCAAAGGATTGTTCGCCCGGCGGGTGACGCATCAGTAATAGATCACAAAAGCCGATCATTGCCGTAAGGAGATTGTTAAAGTCATGCGCTATACCGCCCGCCAGTTGCCCAACTGCCTGCATCTTCTGCGAATGAATCATCTTATTTTCGAGCTGTTTCTGCTCCGAGGTGTCAATCAGGTAGCCGATAAAGCCCGGATTCTCCTCATCCTGCTGTGCAGGTTCAATGGGATTTACATACAAATCACCCGTGCCGTTCTTCCGATGCGGCAAGGGGATGGTCAACGGCTTATGATCGGCGCGGCCACTTAAGCGCTCCTGCTCCAGCAGCTGGGAAAGGTCGTTGCGGTGGCTGGTCTCTACGATATCGAAAATGGAAAGATGCTGCTGATCGGTCAGTTTTTTCCCAGCCAGCTTGCGAAAAGCTGCATTGGTTTCCGTTACATTTCCCTGCGTGTCCATCAGCACGATACCAATTGGCGAGGTCTCTAAAAAGCGGCTCCATAACTCGGTAATGGATTGCGCCAGCGTTTCCGGCAGGTTCGATTGTTTACGAACACTTGCCATCGGTGCATCTTTTTTTGACACCACGAAGCCGCAGCGTAGCAGGCCCTGATCCAGATCATGATCCTTACTCAGCATAAGCTGCTTCAGGTTCGCCGCAACCGGGTGCCCATCTTTATGTTTGAAAGTAACTTTAGCTTCCCATTGCTCGTTGAAGCTTTCTTCATCCAGCACGTGATTAGCAAAGACCAGATCCCGGAACCTGATATTTTCTTTCATCAGCTCCAGTTGTTCATAACCCAGCATGTCAGCAAAGGCCGGGTTCACGTAATACAGCACACCTTCTTCGGATGCTTTATAAATTCCGGTGTTCATCTCATCAAATACGCGTGTCAGCGCATGCGGCTGATAGCCACCTTCATCCGTTGCCGATATTCTGAAGACTTTAATAACACAAAACCCCCGTGGGCGTCGGATAGGCTCCAATACAAAATCCACCATGACACTCTTGGTTTCATTACGCATGAGCTCGACATCGAAGTTTCGCGCTTCACGGCTCATCACAGCATGTATAATCTTACGCGCGGTCATGTGCTCGATGCCGAGATTTTCCAGAAAGCTATCAAGCCGCTTAAATTGTTTTTTGGGCGTTTTAAGATAATTACGGCTGTTGGGGCTATAATAGACCACTTGCTGATCCTGCTTTATAATCAGCATGAATTCCATTCCCGTATTGGCCGCCCCCGCGAAGAGGGCATTCTCAAACTCATTCGAAAACAAATAACTCGCAAGCTGATGCGTATAGAGCATGAGCAGTATCACCAGGCAGACGAAACCGAGCGTAAAGGCAGCAAGTATTTTGATCGGCACCAGTTCGGTCACGGCCAGGAAGCTCACGAAGCTTATACCCATTGCGATAAAAGCGGATAGGATAATCTGCAGCATCAGGCTGCGGCTGCTGCGACGGCGGATAAAGAGCTTATCGCGTTCGGTCAGTTTGCTGATATCGTGAAAGCGGGATTGCGTCATGGGCGCATTATGACCCGCTTATGCTAACGAGGCAATGGAGGATTAGCCATTCTGATTCGTATCGAATGGATTCGGAGTAGAAGAGGCCGGTTGGGCAGGATCGCCCTGCCCCTGCTGAATCGCCTGTACTTGGTTAGCGCTTAGTTCAGGGTAATTCTGCGGGTTTTTGATCATATCGATGGCTTTATAGGTTTCCTGCCGGAACTGATTCGGATCTTTAATCCGCTTGATTTCCATATGCTCCATGCCGATACCGGTAATCAGGATATTACCGCGATGAATAATCCGGTCGAGCGCACTTTGCTTGACTTTCACGCCCTCTACGTGATCCAGCGGTATTTCGACTTCATTCACCTCGACCAATCCGCGCTTGTAAATCACCTTGCGGGTGGTGATCGCCTGTTCGACACTGATCTTACGGATCATAGACATGGTGAAGGTAAAAAAGCCCATAGCGAGCAACGCCGTTCCAATCAGTCTCTGGCGCGCTTCATTCGCCGTAATCAAGAGATTATATAACTCTTCCGGCAGGCTGGCTAAAAAGTTATGCACATAACCCCACACCAGATCGACATAATACCAGAAGCGATCAAGATAGGGGTGTTCGACCCGGGCTCCTGAAATGTCTGGTGGAAATAGAAATAATAGCCCGATACCCATCAGCAGAATTCCCATATAGCGGGAGAAGGGATGTAATTTCCCGGCATATAAAATCCGCTCGTTATTCAGGAGGGTATGCCGCGTATATTTGGTGAGTGGTTTTCCCATGACGGCGCGTTAATCGACCTTGACGGCGACACCCATGCGCCGTGTCGTATGTTCTTCTTCTGCCTCAGCCGCACGGAATCCATACATTTCTATTGCATTCAATACGGCTTTTTTCATCTGCCCGGGATGCGCCACACTATCAATCACGATCTGATGCTTTTCTTTTTGCTTTTCATTACCGTGAATTGCCACCTTGTCCTTTACCGTTACCTTGCCTTTGGCAATCAGCCGGTCGAACATCGATTGTTTAGCTTTGACGTCACCGATCCGATGCAGATACATTTGTTGCCGCTTGGAAAACAACATCCCGGTAAGCGCAATAACGCGCTGCGTTGTCACCAGAATCAAATTATGCTTACGTGCAGAATGAATCTGCGTCGCAATAACTACGCCGAATCCGGCAATCAAATAGCCGAAATACGTTTCGCGTGCACCGCGCAGCATCTCTTCCACCGGGCTGTGATAGCGCACTGGCGTGTATTGCAACACAACGTCGGGGTAATGCATCAGCACGATACCAAGCAACATAAGGCAGACGGGAAATACATAGGCGGTAGCACCCACTTTGGCTTCGAATACAACACGCTCTTTGTGATGTAAGACCTCGCGAATGCGCTCATCTCTAGATTTTTTTGCCATATAAACCAGCTCCCTCTTCCTTCTCCAGTATAACCTGATTGCAAGTATACCTATAGGAAAAAATGGGGAAATCCGGTTAGGAGGATTGGTTCTGTTCGAGTTGTTGCCGGGCGCTGCGAATAACTTGGTACAACTCATCGCGGTCGAATGGTTTTTTTACCGTCGCGAACACACTGTCCAGCACCTCAGCATTTTCGGCCATCTGATGAAGGTGGGCACTGACAAAGATAATGGGGATATGCTTGCATCCAGGGTGATTCTGCATGCGTCGCGCCAACTCTAATCCATCCATGACGGGTAATTTACAGTCCAGCAGCGCAATGTCGATCTGATCGCCATGCTCTTTCAGATAACTCCAAGCCGTGACAGCTTCCGTAAAAGTCACCGGATCATAGGTTTCATCCAATAAAAGCTTTTCGATAATCTCCAGATTGAAGGGGTCATCTTCAACACAGAGCAAACGTAACGGATCTCTCATAACCGCTGAAAATACCAAAAAGAGAGCGAGTTAGCCAGATAATTGCATTCGCCAACGTGTATTATTCGTGGGATAGTTGCATAATCGCCTTACATACTCGCCGTGCGGTCGGCTTTGTTACCGGCAGGAATGTATGCCGTAAGCGCCCCTCCTTATCGATCAGGTATTTCTGAAAATTCCACCATGGTCCTCCCCACATGCCAAACGCTCCCCGCGCATCAGCAAAAAACGGATGCGCATCTTTGCCTTTAACCGCGACCTCATCCGTCACCGGAAAATTGATCTGAAACCGCTTTTGGCAGATCTTTTGGTTGTCCTCACCCTTCTCCGGCTGCTGGCCGACAAAGTCGGACGGTACCGTAATCACCTGCAAGCCATCATCCTCAAAATCACTTTGTAATCTTACAAGAGATTTAAACTGCTTAGTAAACAAGCAGCGCGTCGCCGTATTCACCACCATAACGACCTTGCCGTGATACGCATCAAGATGATATTCACCGCCTCCTACTTTCGGGAAGCTATGATGCAGAACGGATAGCGGTTTTTTTGCTTTACACATAAAATTTAATTCGTACCGGGCTAAATCTATGTTACTAGAAATGTATGGAAAAGCTGATCATCATGTGCGCGCCAAACGGAGCCCGCAAGACCAAAGCGGATCACCCCGCTATTCCGATCACGCCGGAAGATCTGGCGGCGGAGTCTGCGCGGCTGGTCGAAGCGGGCGTTACCATGCTGCATCTGCATGTGCGCGATGACGAGGAGGGGCATACGCTCGAGGTTGCGCGCTATCAGGAGGCAATCGCCGCAATCCGCGAGCGTGTTGGCGATAAGCTCATCCTGCAGGCCACTTCGGAAGCGGTCGGCATCTATCGGCCGGAAGAGCAGATGGCGATGGTCGAAGCCCTGCAACCGGAAGCGGTCAGTCTTGCGCTCCGCGAACTTGCCCCAAGCGAGGCGGAAGAAGCACGCTTTGGAGCATTTCTGAAATGGCTGATGGCGGAGCAGATTATCCCGCAATATATTCTCTATTCGCCTGAAGAAGTCCGGCGCTTTGCTAAACTGCGCAAGAACGGGCTGATTCCGGGTAAGAAAGTCTTTGTGCTGTTTGTGCTTGGTAAAAAAACCGGCAACCCGGAAGCGGCGAGTGACCCGTCCCAAAGCTGGGCGAAGCCGGAGGACCTCGACCCGTTTCTGGAGCAATTCGAGCACGGTCTAAAATTGCAGGAGACGCTCTGGGCCGGCTGCTTCTTCGGCGGCAATGAGGCCGCCTGTGCGGAATATGCCGCGGATTGCGGCGGTCATATCCGCATCGGGTTTGAGAATAATCATTTGCTGAGCGATGGCACGGTTGCTGCGCATAATGACGCGCTGATCCATGATGTGACCGAGCAGCTGGTCGATAACCGGCATCCGCGTATGATCGCCCGCGTGGAGGAGGTGCGTGAGATGCTGAAACCCTGCGTGCAGATCAAGGCTGCTTAGCAGTGTGGACAGCCTGCTCGGGCTATGCTAAAAAGCCGCTACTTATTTAATGCCGTGACGCATCAATGGGCTGAGTGCAAAAGCGCAGCCGCTTGTGCCGAAGGCGCGGAAAACGGGTGCCGAGGCCGCGGAAAAAATAGGTACCAGCTGCGGGTTAAGATGCTGGAGCAACATATAGAAGAATGTCGGGGTGTAGCGCAGTCTGGTAGCGCACTTGTCTGGGGGACAAGGGGTCGTGGGTTCAAATCCCGCCACTCCGACCATATCTTGGCTTAACGTTCGAATCTTTCTTAGACAATGTTAGCTAATTCTGAAGTATTTTGCCATGAGACTGATGTTGTTAAAGAACAAGGAAAATATCGCCGGGAATAGTGGGCTTATTTCCAAGAGATTTTTCGCCGTTATTTGGCAACATCAGCCATGGTTCTGCTAATTGCAGCCTAAATCGCTGCTCGCAGCGTTAAAGCGCTTGCCAATAGAACCACTATTAACTGCACGCTTTGTCTTGCGAATCAACGATTTAGGCTAGCAACAAAATATTTCAGAATTAGCTAACAGTGTCTAGAGCTTGGGCTTTCCGATGGGCTTTCCGATTATTGCCAATAACTCATATTGATTAAAGATTGAAAGCAATAAGCCCTAATGTCAGGACAGCAAACAGAATCAGGGTGATTTGAAACCCGCGCCCTAATCGCCCTTTCAAATCCTGCCTGAGCGCTTCATAAAGGTCGGGGAAGGTATGCGCCACAAAATCACCCTGACTCATCATATTCACCAGCTTTCCCTCCGCATCCACAACAGGAAGATGCCTAAAACGCTCACTGGACATGGTGTGCATCCAATCAACTAAATTATCATCTTCATTTGCAGAACGAATGTCCGTGCTCATAATCTCCGAAAGTTTGGCTTTATCCGGATTTAATTTTTTCCCCAGCACACGGATCATCATGTCGCGCTCCGTTACAATGCCCGCAATCGTCTGGTCAGGATGAACCACAATAATTGAGCCAATATTCTTCTCACACATCACATCCAAAGCGCTTCGGACACTGTCATCGGGTAGGAACGTGACGGGCTTGGGCTTGGTTTTGAAGTCTGGTTTATCTTTTATTTTCATGATAGGACCACTACTAAAATTATTGAAATTTCACTGTTAAATCTTATATTTTCAGTATATACTGAAAATTCAGAAAATAAAGTGAGAAATAAGCATGAAGCTGTCACCCCTTGTGCAAACCTTTGTTCTTCACTTCGGTGAAATGGGGTCTCGTTGGGGTATTAATCGCACAGTGGGGCAAATTTATGCACTCATTTATTTATCGGATAAGCCCTTAAATGCGGACCAGCTGGTCGAGGCGCTGGGCTTTTCGCGCTCCAACGTTGCCATGGGCATCAAAGAACTCGTCTCCATGAATCTTGTGATGTTACGTCACATACCCAGCGATAGAAAAGATTATTACACCACGCATGAAGATATATGGGAGATTGTAAGAAATCTCGTGGAAGAACGTAAGAAAAGAGAGATCGACCCGACGCTTTCGATGCTACGTTCGGTGATGATGGAAACGCCCAGCTCAGAGGAAGAGAAGCACGCGCAGGATAAAATGCGTGAGATGCATGATCTGATTGAGATGCTGACCAAATGGTATGATGACATGCAACAATTGGAGACGGAAAGACTGGTCAATCTGATGAAGATGGGAGCTAAAGTGTACCATCTCTATCAAATGAAGGATAAACTTACCGTCATACCGGGAGGAAAAAACACAGATAAAAGAGGTAAAACAGAATGATGGAACTTGATCCCTTTATGTTATCGCGAATTCAATTCGCAGCAAACATTACATTTCATATTATGTTCCCGTCCATCACCATCGCATTGGGATGGATATTGTTGTTTTTCAAACTTCGGTTCAATGCAACGCAAGATGAAGCATGGATGAAAGCATACTTCTTCTTTACCAAGGTCTTTGCCTTAAGCTTTGCCATTGGCGTGGTCAGTGGCGTTACCATGTCCTTCCAATTCGGCACCAACTGGCCGGGCTTTATGGAGCGAGTTGGCAATGTCGCAGGTCCACTCCTGGCCTATGAAGTATTAACCGCCTTTTTCCTGGAGGCAACCTTCCTTGGGGTTATGCTATTTGGATTCCGCAAGGTGCCCGGATGGCTTCATACCACGGCCACTGTGCTGGTTGCAGTGGGTACTACCTTATCAGCCTTCTGGATTCTGGTGCTCAATAGCTGGATGCATACGCCAGCCGGCTTTGAGATGATTGCCAATGAGGCAGGCGTGATGCAGGCACATGTGACAAGCTGGTGGGAGGTTATCTTCAACCCATCCATGCCGTATCGCTTAGTACACATGTTAATAGCCTCCGGTTTGACTGCCTCTTTCCTTATTGCGGGGCTATCTGCCTACAGGCTGCTCAGAGGAGATACATCAGCACCAGTAACGAAAGCACTTAAAACCGCCATTTTTCTGGCTGCCATCCTGATGCCGCTGCAAATATTGGCTGGGCATGAACATGGCCTGAACACCAAAGAATATCAGCCTGCCAAACTGGCAGCGATGGAAGGCGCCTGGGAAACCAAACAAGGCGCTCCGCTGGTGATATTTGGCTTGCCGAATGAAGAAGAGCGGAGAAACGACTTCTCCATTGAAATCCCTTATCTCGCTAGCATTATTGTCACCCATACGATGGACGGTGAGATTAAGGGACTGAATGATTTCGAAGTCCATCCACCCGTTGCTCCCGTATTCTATGGCTTTCGCATCATGGTGGGCATTGGTATGCTGATGTTAGCCGTCTCATGGGTAGGATCATTTCTGCTGCTCAAGGGGAAAGAGCTGCCCAAATACTACCTCTACACACTTGTTGGTATGACCTTATCGGGATGTGTTGCCACCATCGCAGGCTGGTATGTGACCGAGATTGGCCGTCAGCCTTGGCTGGTACAGGGCGTGCTCTCAACGAAAGATGCCCTTGGGCCTGTCACCGGTGGGATGGTGCTTTCTACTCTACTTGTGTATCTGGCTATCTATGCCTTTCTGACAGTTGCTTATATCTACAGTTTATTCTTTCTAGCCAGAAAAGCAGGTGCTGGAGATAAGCGCGACCCACAACGCTCAACCCCCCTGCTTGGAGAACGGCATTCATCTGCCGCTGTTACAACGGAATAAAAAGGGTAAGAGATGGAACATATATTAGCACACTGGCTGCCATATACTTTTGCATTCCTGATGGGGCTTTCCATGCTGATCTATGCCGTGTTGGATGGCTATGATCTTGGTGTAGGGATGTTGATCGATAGTGCCACTTCGCATGAAAAGGACCGCATGATTGCCTCGATCGGTCCATTCTGGGATGCAAACGAAACATGGCTGATTTTAGGCGTTGGCCTGTTGCTGGTCGCGTTTCCGATGGCACATGGCGTGATTCTCACTCACCTTTACTTACCCGTCGCGGTGATGCTGTTTGGTCTGATCTTTCGTGGTGTGGCGTTTGATTTTCGTGCGAAGGTCCCCTTCCAGCAGAAATGGCGCTGGAACACTAAATTCTTCTATGGCTCATTGCTGACTTCGCTCGCTCAAGGCTATATGCTGGGTTCCTATATCATTGGTTTTGATACCTCGCTTTCTGGCATCATGTTTTCTTGCCTTATTGCCATCGTGCTGGCTTCAGCTTACTGCCTTATAGGTGCATGCTGGTTAATTATGAAGTGTGAAGGAACGCTTCAAAAAAAGGCTATAAAATGGGCCAAATATCATTTGCTAAATTCGGTGATTGGGTTAGCGGTGATCTCTCTTGCAACACCGCTCATCTCGGATCGTATATTTGAAAAATGGTTTAGCTTTCCTGCCATGCTATGGCTCGCGCCGATCCCTATGCTAACAGGCGCGCTGATTGTGTGGCTCTATACGCTGCTGCGAAGCATGCCGCTATCCGGTGACCGCCTGAACTGGTTACCTCTGGTGATTACTGTCGGAATCTACGTGCTTAGCTTTTGTGGGCTGGCTTATAGTTTTTTCCCTTATATCGTTCCGGAAAAAATGACGATTGTTGAAGCGGCGGCAGCTCCGGATTCGCTCATGATCATGCTGGTAGGCGCACTCATCGTATTACCCATCTTGTTAAGCTACACGGCACTGTCTTATTACATATTTCGTGGCAAAGCATCCGACCTCAGCTACGATTAAGTAAGGGGTTGAAGCTTCTGCATGCAAAGACAATAGCAGCAAAATGCATATTGGTGTGGATGCATTCATCCTCATTTGGAAGCAATCAAAGCATTGGCGCGTGTTAACGGTGCTGGTTGGGCTGCCTGCAATAATCTCTTTGAAAATCCACAGTTGAAGTTTGAAGCACATGCATTTGTGTAGTGAAAAACAGTTTTTGTAGCTTTGACCTGGATGACTGTATATTTTACAATTAATATTTGACGAAAAAATTGGGAAATGAGTGTCTACCGATCCGGTTAAAATCATTGATGCTTTGATCAAAGGAGATTACTGCGTAAACGTAGAATCTGAAGATCCGTTAGGCCTGAAACTGAGTGAACTGGCCACAGTGCTTCGTAAACGTAGCGAAGAAGACATAAGCCGCGTTGTTTCCTTATCCGTTGAAGCAAACGAAACAGCGATCTTTTCTGCACAAATGCTCTATGAACTAAGGTTGGTAGATGAAAAAGCTCAGACTGTCGCTGCAGCGGGCGAAGAGATGACGGCTACGGTGTCAGAAATTGGAAAATATGGAAAGAATATATCTGAGCAGGCGTTGCAGGCGCAGGAGGCGACTATATCGGGTGAACAGGCTTCTGTAGATGCCAAAAATCAGATGATGGAAATTACGAAAGCCGTGCAAGAGACAGCAGAGCGCTTTGCTACACTGGATGGTTTGTCTAAAACGATTTCCTCGATATTGGAGACTATCAAAAAAATTGCTGCACAAACCAACCTCCTGGCACTTAATGCTACGATTGAGGCGGCCAGAGCAGGTGAAGCAGGAAAAGGCTTTGCCGTAGTAGCAGCTGAAGTAAAGAATTTATCCAATCAAACGGCAGAAGCGACTGAGCAAATAGCGGATATTATTGAGCAGCTTCAAGGCGAGATATCGGTTATTCTTGAGTCTATGAATAAAAGCTCTGAAGCAGAGGGAAGCGGCGAAGTGTCCATAGAGAATCTTGCCAGTAAAATTCAGGCCATTCGTGAAAGAATTGATCAGGTGTCAACGAATACACAACACATTTCTCACACCCTATCTGAGCAAGCAGTTGCGTCTAACGAAGTTGCGGAAGGAATTAGTAGCATATCTACGAAACATTGGCAACGTGCAGTTTGCCGGAGCAATGGAGGAGCAAGCCGACACGCTCAATGTCTCACTCTCCAATATGGGGGATGCCTTTTCCAAGCTGGTGAAAGCGATCGGCGATGGCATTAAGTGGCTGGCAGAGAAAATCACCGCTGCCATTCCACTCTTCAAGCTGGGCTTTAAGGCCTTCATCGCGGAGGTGATCAAGTTCGGCAATCTCTTCATTGCCGTATTCAAAGGTGTTGGCTTGCATTTCAGGCATTTGGCGAAACGATTTCCTCCCGGTTTGAGGCGCTGGGTAAAGACCTTGCCGCATTCATTAAAGACCCGCTGGGCGGTGTCTCGTTTGAAAACACCCGCGCTGCTCTGGAAACCGGCCTGCTTGATGCGATGAGCAATGCGTTTGATAAAGCGTTGGCGGAAGCACGAGAGTTCAATGCAGCCGTCGATGCTGAGATTCAGGGCGCGGCACTGAAAATCTACGAGGCGCGGCAAAAGAAGAACGCCTCACTCGCTGGTCTGTTTGAGGAAACCGAAACACCTGAAAAAACGGATGAAACCAGCAAGGCTACGGAGAAATTCACCAAACTACAGCAGGAAGCCGAGCGCATCATCGAATCCACACGCACCCCGCTGGAGCGCTACAATAAAGAGATGGAATTGCTTAATAAGCTGCTTAAGGAAGGTCACCTCAATCAGGAAACCTTCAGCCGCGCCATGGAACAGGCGCAGGAGAAGCTGAAGAAATCATCGGAAAAAGCCGGTGATGTGATTGGTGACGAATTTGAAGGGCTTGGCAAAACCATGGAAGGCACCGTGGCCGATGCCCTCGACGGCATCAGTGGCCGCTTTGACAGCTTCGGCGATTTCTTCAAAGGCTTCCTGTCCGATCTTAACCGCACCTTGCTGCAATATGCGCTGAAGGATTTAGGCATCTCCGGCAAGGGCGGTATCATCGACGGGTTGTTTAGCTCCATCGGCGGCATGTTCGGCGGCGGTAGTAGCGGTGGCGGCGGTGGATTCGGCGGAATGCTCTCCAGTGTCGGTAGTATGTTCGGCGGCTTCTTTGCCGATGGCGGCAGACTTCAGCCGGGGAAATTCGGCATTGTCGGCGAGCGCGGTCCCGAATTAGCTTTTGCCGGTAACACGCCGATGCATATCATGCCGGGGATGGGCATGGCTGCGGCTCCCGTCACCATAAATATGAACATCCAAACCCTGGACGTTCGCAGCTTCCGCCAAAGCCAAGGCCAGATCGCGGCGGATATGGCGCGAAGCATTGAACGGGCAAGGAGGAATTTATAAAATATATCAACAAACAAGCTGCTTACTTGACATTTTGCGATGCATCATTATAAAAACACCCGTCTACTAAGACGTGCCTTGTTTTCGCAAAGCGATGTAAAATGTCTGGCACTTTGTGAAACGTTATTAATAGGTACGCATGTCTCTTTCTCGACTTCTCGCCGAGTGGTTCGGCAATATTCGCGGTGATTTGTTGGCTGGTATGGTGGTGGCGCTTGCGCTCATCCCTGAAGCAATCGCCTTTTCCATTATAGCAGGTGTTGATCCGAAGGTTGGCTTATATGCCTCCTTTTGCATTTCAGTGGTGATTGCTATCGTCGGCGGTCGTCCGGGCATGATTTCCGCTGCCACCGGTGCCATGGCACTTGTTATGGTCACGCTCGTCAAAGATCATGGGCTGGAATATCTGCTGGCGGCAACCGTGCTGACCGGCATCATTCAGATTATCGCAGGTGCGCTGCGCTTAGGCTCCTTGCTGAGATTTGTTTCTCGCTCGGTGGTGACGGGGTTTGTTAATGCGTTGGCGATCTTGATTTTCATGGCTCAGCTACCAGAGTTTAATGGTGCAGGCTGGCAGATGTATGCAATGGTAGCGGCTGGTCTCGGTATCATTTACGGTCTGCCTTACATCACTAAAGCAGTGCCTTCACCCTTGGTGGCGATTGTAGTGCTGACCGCGTTTAGTATGTTTATGGGGCTGGATTTACGCACGGTGGGAGATATGGGGCAGTTGCCCGATACGCTGCCGATGTTCCTGATCCCGAACATCCCGCTGAATTTTGAAACATTGATGATTATCCTGCCTTATTCGGTGACGCTGGCGGCAGTGGGCTTGCTGGAATCGCTGATGACGGCGGTTATCGTGGATGATTTGACCGATACACCAAGTCATAAGAACCGCGAATGCTCTGGTCAAGGTATTGCAAATATTGTTGCTGGTTTCTTCGGTGGCATGGCGGGCTGCGCGATGATCGGACAATCGGTGATTAACGTAAAATCCGGTGGGCGTGGCAGATTATCCACTCTCTTTGCCGGAGTGTTTTTATTATTCATGATTCTGGTGTTGGCGCAGTGGGTGAAACAAATCCCGATGGCCGCACTGGTGGCAGTGATGATTATGGTGGCGATTGGTACATTTAACTGGGCTTCCATCAAAAACCTGAAGACCCATCCAAAAGCGTCCAGCCTTGTGATGGTGGTAACGGTCGTGGTGGTGGTTGCCACGCATAACCTTGCGTTGGGTGTATTCATCGGCGTGCTGATGAGTGCCTTGTTCTTCGCCAAAAAGGTATCGCGCCTGATGCTGGTGCAGTCGGAGCTGGTAGAGGAAGGCAAGCACCGCACCTATCGTGTGTACGGGCAAATTTTCTTTGCCTCGGCAGATAACTTTGCAGCACAGTTTGACTTTAAAGAAGTGATTGAAAAGGTTACGATTGATATGAGTCAAGCACATTTCTGGGATTTAACCGGAGTGGGTGCGCTGGATAAGGTAGTGCTGAAAT
>CAZPQM010000011.1:0-62923 GCA_964588995.1 uncultured Rickettsiales bacterium
GTCGAGACAGCGAGCTGGCGAGGGTGAGGGAAATGATTCAAGCATGGCCCCCCCCCCCAACCCCCCCCCCCCGCAAGCGGGAGGAGGAGTAGAGAATCCGTGCAAGCAGGGGGAGGAGTAAAAGAGTGCCCCTTACTCTCACACTCACCCAATTAATAGGCATTTCAATATAAGGAACACGCATTATGGCAACGGTAGTATTAGGCGCAGCGGCGGGTAAAGTCGCTGCAAGTGCCGCATTTGGCGGAACGTTTGGTGCGTTTACCTCGCTCGCAGCAGTCGGACTCAGTGTGGGTGCGCGCGTGGCAGGAAGGGCGCTTGACCGTGAATTCGGCATCAACCAACGTGAACGAAATATCGAGGGGCGGCAGCTCTCTAACCTGCAGGTGCAAAGTTCTGCCTATGGTGATACGATCAAGCAGGTATACGGAACGGCGCGTATCGCAGGCAATATCATCTGGGCGGAGCCGATCAAAGAAACGGAAACCGTGTTTACCTCCACCAGCTCAGGCGGCGGAAAGGGTGGCGGTGGCAGCACGGTTCGCAATGAAACCGTTTATAGCTATAGTGTGACGCTTGCCATTGCGATTTGCGAGGGTGAGATCGATAATGTGCTTCGTGTATGGGCGGATTCGGATTTGATTGATCCGCGCCAGTTTGCGAGTAACTATACGCTCTATAAAGGTGGTGAGGATCAACTGCCTGACAGCGTAATGGAAGCAGCACTCGGTGTGGGCAATGTGCCGGCTTATCGCGGACTTGCCTATGTGGTGATTCAGGATTTTCCATTGGAGGATTACGGTAACCGCATTCCAAATTTTACCTTCGAAGTGCAGCGAAAACTGCTTTCGAGCGATACGGATGGGCAGCCTGTCGAGGAGAAGATCACCGCGATTACCATGATTCCGGCTTCGGGCGAGTTCGCCTATGATACCGCAGTGCAATATAAGCTGACGGGTGAAACGGTCGGTGGTGAGTTTGTCGAGAACGACTTCCGCACTCGCATCAATCAGGCCAATGCGGATAACAAGGCGAATGCGCTGGTTTCGCTGGATCAGCTGGAAGCGACCTGCCCGAATATTGAATGGGTGAGTGTAATCGTCGGCTGGTTCGGTGATTCCATCGATGCGGGAGCGTGTACGATTCTGCCGGGGGTGGAGTTCAAGTCCGGGGCGACGACGTCACCCGATAGCTGGCAGGTGGCGGGTTTTACCCGCGATACGGCGAAGCAGATCACGCTGATTGACGGCAACCCGGTATATGGCGGTACGCCGGACGATGATTCCATCCTGCGCTATCTTGATGAGCTAATCGCACGTGGCAAAAAAATTGTGTTTTACCCGTTTGTGTTCATGGATACGCCAGACAAGCCCTGGCGCGGGCGGATAACCGGTTCCCCCGCGGATGTGGCAAGCTTCTTCACCAAGGCGAACGGTTTCAATGATTTTATTACGCATTATGCGCAGTTGGTGAAGGATAAAATCGATGCCTTTATTATCGGGTCGGAGATGATCGGCCTGACGACGGTGCAGGATTCAAGCGATGATAGCTTTCCGGCGGTTGATGCGCTGGTGAATCTGGCGGCGACGGTCAAGGGCATTGTCGGGGCGAATGTGAAGGTTAGCTATGCCGCCGACTGGAGCGAGTATCACAGCACAAACGGCTGGTATCAGCTTGATCCGCTCTGGGCGTCGGCCGATATTGATTTCGTAGCGATCGATGCTTATTTCCCGCTGACGAACGCGCCGCAGAATGAGATTATGCGGCAGGATATTATCGACGGCTGGACAAGCGGGGAGGGGTATGATTTTTATTATACCGATTCGGAGCGAACCACGACCGCGCCACTTGACCCGGCATATGCGTGGAAAAATCTCGATTGGTGGTGGAACCATACACACACCAACCCGGATAGCGTAACGACCGGCTGGGTGCCGCAGTCAAAACCGATCTGGTTTACCGAGTTTGGTTTTCCAAGCGTGGATGGTTGCTCCAATCAGCCGAACGTGTTTTATGACCCGGCGAGCTCGGAAAGTAATTTCCCACGCTTCTCGCAAGGCATTACGGATTTCTTTGCGCAGCGGCAGGCGATTTCTGCGACTATGGAAGTCTGGCAGGATTCGCCGATGGTGGAAGAGCTGTTCCTGTGGACGTGGGATGCACGGCCTTTCCCATTCTGGCCGGATCTGCGCGAAGTGTGGTCGGACGGTAATTTGTGGGATAAAGGCCATTGGGTGAATGGCAAGTTCGGTTTATCCACCCTCGGCGCCGTAGTCCAACAGCTTGCGCTGGAGGCCGGGTTGTCGGCGGATAAAGTCGATATTTCAGACCTGACGCAGCTCGTAAACGGCTACGTGATCAACGTGCAGCAGACGGCGGTCGAGGCGATTGAAGAGTTGCAGCGTGCCTATTTCTTTGATGCCGTTGAGCGGGATGGCAGGATAGTATTTGTGCGACGCAGCAAAGATGTGGGTCTTATACTGCTGGAGGAAGCGTTATTGGGCGGTGAAGACAGTCTGCAGGCAAAACGTAGCTATGAAGCGCCGTATTTCGTTGATGTGGCGTATCTGAATAAAAGCTTCAGCTATCAGGTTGGCTCGCAGCATGCCCAGCGGAACGATTTTACCAACCAGCAAAAACTGACAGTAAATATCCCGGTCGTTCTGACCAATCAGGAGGGGTATACTATCGCGCATCAAACGCTGTATCGCGCGATTGCCAATGAAACCGCTCATCAATTCCACCTGCCGCTTCACTATGCGTACCTTGAGCCGGCGGATCAGCTGGAACTGGTCCGAGAGGGTGAGACAACGCGCCTTCGGGTAATTCGAACGGAATATGAGGAGGATAAAATACGCGTGATTGCGGTAGCGGAATCAACCGAGTTGTATGAACCGTTACCCGACAATGACTTTGGCGAAGGAGAAGCGGCTATCGTCGCCTCTCCGGGAGAGACGAAGGCGGAGATCATCGAGCTGCCACCGTTACCCGGTAATGCGCTTTATGCCAGCCCGACCTATGCCGCGGTGCGTGGGGTTGAGTCCGCGTGGAATGGTGCGGTGGTCTATCGCTCAGATGATAACGGCGAGAGTTATCAGGCGTTGCAGGCGATTACGCTGCCGCAGTCTGTCGGGAAGGCAACGAGCGTACTGGCAGCCGGGGCGAGCGAACGGATCGACCGGGTGAATACGGTGAATGTTACGTTGGAGCAGGGTGAGCTGGAATCGGTCAGTGAGCTTGCAATGCTGAATGGGGCGAATGCGGCGCTGCTGGGGGATGAGTTGATTCAATACCAGACGGCGACGCTGATAGGTACGAATAGCTACACGCTTTCTCATCTCCTTCGTGGTCGGCAGGGGACAGAACATGCTATTAGCAGCCATGCGCTTAATGAGCGGTTTATACCTCTTAGCCGTAATCTGCCAGTGCTAAGCGACGCAGCGGATGCGATTGATATTGCGCGGCTCTATAAGCCGGTCACGGTGGGCAGCACCTTACAGGCAACGGCAGCGCAGAGTTTTACCAATACGGGGCGTGCGCTCAAACCGTTTGCGCCAGTGCATGTACGGGGAGTGCGTGATGGTGCAGGTAATCTCACGATCAGTTGGGTGCGCCGCGCGCGCATCAACGGCGGTTGGAAAAATAACGTAGAGATTCCTCTCGATGAGCTGGAGGAGCGGTATCTCGTCGATATTTATAATGGTGCTGTGCTGCTCCGAAGGATAGAGGTTACGAACCCGGAGGCTGTCTACTCCGCCGCCGAGCAAACGGCAGATTTTGGCGCCCCGCAAGCAGCTATTTCACTGCGTGTGTATCAATGGTCGCATATCGTCGGAAAGGGGCATACCGCAGCAGCCGTTTTATAAAGCGTTTGGTGTATGTGCGTGAGTCGCGTATACTAAAAGGGATGAAATTACGCCTGCTCACCCTAAGTTTTCTCTCCGGAAGCCTCCTGCTGCATAGCCTGTCTGCAGATGCGGAAAGCTTTACTGATTCTGAGGACGCTGCCAAGCGTATCATCTCGCCGGGAAAGCTCACCGATGAAGAACGGGAAATGCTTGCGCTTGAACGAGCGATCAAGGATTTGAAATCAGACGATTATATGGTGGTTGAAAAGGCGATTTACCGTTTTGAGCATATGGGAGACAGGGGCATTCGTGTGTTAATTAATATTCTCAAAGACAAAGATGCAGATGAGCGCCAGCAAATTAATGCGGCCTACGGGCTTGGACGTATCGGATCCCGCGCCGAGCAGGCAATACCGGTTCTCATTCATGCTGCAAAAGATAGCTCAGATGACATGCAGGCGGTTGTTGCCAGTGCGCTGGGTAAAATGCGTGTCCGTAATTCCGAAGTAATAAATGCGCTAAAGAAATTACTTGAAAATGACAGTCAATGGGTAACGGATACGACAATCCGTGCGCTCGAAGATATTGGTGGACGCAATGCACTCAAAGCCATCGATGATTATAAGAAGCAAGTTAGCAGTCGCTAACGTTTCCGAGAAAGAAGAAGGGCGCAGGGTATATTGGGTGTGCAGAAGGTGGCGCCCTTCCTGAAGGGATTTATCGTAATATCAACATGCTGGAAATCAACAAGCCTGATCCTAAGTCACTAATATCCAAGTGAGACAGGCTCTGTGAAAGCGAGGTTGAGTCGCCTGCGCCTAACAGCATGATACACGTAATAATAGCAAATGTAAACAGCATGATCATAAAACGTAATCCCAAACTCATAGCTGGATCCTTATAATTAATTTTATACTTTACATAATGCCATAACTGTGCCAACTACGAATCAAACAAGCTAATATACTGATATATTGTATAAATACAATTTATAGTCTTTCATATGCTGTTACCATCATTACCTTAAATTCCCATTATGAAACGATCTGAGTAAAAAACACTCTAGAAATGGGAAATATAAATTGTAGTAGAGCTCGCCTGTTAGTAGAATGGTTGGCGAGGTAATGATGAAAGAATATGTAATTATCGTTGAAGACAATGAGATGCAGCGTCTGGTGTTAAAAACCCAGGTAGAGAAGGCGCTGGATGTGGATGTCATTGAGATGAGCAAAGGCTCAGACCTGGTGCAATATCTGGACTCGCATAACGATATGTCTCATTGCCTATGTGTTCTGCTGGACCTGATGATGCCGGGTATGAACGGAGAAGAAACACTCAAATTTGTACAATCCGAAGCGCCGCACCTCCCGGTAATCGTGATAACGGCTTCGGACGATGTAAAACAGATTGCCAATGTCATGCAACAAGGTGCGGCAGATTTTCTGCCCAAACCGGTGGATGATCTGCGCCTGCAAACGATATTGCAGCACATGCATGAATCATGGGGTTTGCGCACAGAGCTGGACAGCTTCAAACAGTTTAATACGGGATCGATGACGTTTGAAAGGCTGATCGGCTATAATGGCGGGCTGAAATATGCGGTTGCCTCCGGTATGGCGGCAAGCAAGTCATCCGTACCGGTGCTGATTCTCGGTGAGAGCGGTTCGGGTAAAGAATTATTTGCGCGTTCCATCCATAATTTTTTGCATGAAGATGCGCCCTTTATCACGGTGAATTGCGGGGCGATTCCCAAGGATTTGGTTGAGAGCACGCTGTTCGGTCATAAAAAAGGCGCATTTACCGGAGCGATTGCCGATCATAAAGGGAAATTTCGTCAAGCGGAAGGCGGTACGCTGTTTCTTGATGAAATCGGTGAATTACCGATGGAGGCGCAGGTCAAACTGTTGCGCGTTTTACAGGAAGGGGAAGTGGAGCCGGTCGGGGAAAGTAAGATGGTAAAGGTCAATACGCGGGTGATAGCCGCTACGCATCGCGATATGGAAGAAGCCGTTGCAGAAGGACGATTCAGAGAGGATCTCTATTACCGTCTGAATGTGTTTCCCATTCAGTTGCCAGCCTTACGGGAACGTAAAGAAGATATTCCCGCCCTTATTGAATGTTTTGTACGTAAGCTCGCTCAGCAGGAGAACCGGGAGTTTGCCGGGTTTTCGGCAGAAGCTGTGAAACAACTGCAGCAATATGACTGGCCGGGCAATGTCCGCGAGCTGGAAAATACGGTGTACCGCCATTTGTTGATGGCGGGGGGTGCATTGATCGAGCAGGTGGAGATCGGCGGTATGCAGCATGTATGTCTGTTCAGCACGCCGGGTTACACGCAGCCAACGATGAACAGCATCGACCTACTGGACGCCGGTGGGCGGTTCAAAACCCTCAGCGAAGTCAAGGAGGAGTTAATCGAGTGCGCGCTGCAACATTTTAACCATAACGTGCTGGAAGCAGCTAAGGCGCTGGATATCGGTAAATCGACCCTCTATCGCTATCAGCAACAGAGCGACGCCTAAGCGGCCTGCTGCTCTTTAAGTTCTGACCGCACGGATTTTGCAGCAGCCACCATCTCTTCCAGAGCTGGCTTCACTTCATCCCAGCCACGCGTCTTCAGACCGCAATCCGGGTTGACCCATACTTGCTCTGGTTTAAGGACATCGAGTGCCTTGTAGAGCAGCTTTTCCATCTCTTTGGCCTGCGGTATGCGCGGGCTATGAATGTCATAAACGCCTGGTCCAATCTCGTTAGGATATTTGAACTCTACGAAGGCATCGAGCAGCTCCATTGCGGAACGCGAAGTCTCAATTGAGATAACATCAGCATCTAAATCGGCAATCGAATCGATGATATCGTTAAATTCAGAGTAACACATATGCGTATGTATTTGCGTTGTATCTTCAATCGCAGAAGAGGAGATGCGGAAAGACTCCACAGCCCATTTCAGGTATGCAGGGCGATCTGCTAGTTTCAGCGGCAATCCTTCACGAAACGCAGGTTCATCAATTTGAATCACATGAATACCCGCAGCTTCGAGGTCGGATACTTCGTCGCGGATGGCGAGCGCAATTTGTTTACACGTCACATCACGCGGCTGATCGTCCCGAACAAAAGCCCATTGTAACATGGTGACAGGGCCGGTCAGCATGCCTTTCATGACACGATCTGTATTATCTTGTGCGAATTTGCTCCACTCAACGGTCATCGGGCCATTGCGGGAGACATCGCCGAAAATGATCGGTGGTTTTACACAACGAGAGCCATAAGATTGCACCCAGCCATATTGGCTGAACGCATAGCCGGAAAGTTGCTCGCCGAAATATTCCACCATATCGTTGCGCTCATACTCGCCATGAACGAGCACATCAATATCCATTTCCTCTTGAGCGCGGATGAGCTCAAGCGTTTTATCCTTGAGGAACTGGTTGTATTCACTATCTGAAAGCTCGCCTTTTTTATGCTTAGCGCGCGCCTGACGGATCTCCTGGGTTTGCGGGAACGAACCAATGGTTGTGGTAGGCAATAAGGGGAGCTTAAGATGCGCTTCCTGTTTTTCTATCCGTTCCTCAAACTTGCTTTTTCGATTAAGCATATCCTCGCTAATTGATGCGTAACGGGCTTTTACATCGGCGTTGTGAATCCGGCTCGAATTAGCACGCGAAGCGATAGCATCCGCGTTGGCTTTAAATGCGGCTTCATCCTGATTGCCATTTGCTGCGTCCGTTATGAGTTTAATTTCATTCAGTTTCTGCGCTGCAAAAGCGAGCCAGTTTTTCAGCTCATCATCGAGTTTTTCTTCAGAGGCTAAATCCACCGGCGTATGCAGTAGCGAACAGCTTGGCGCTACGAAGACACGGTCCGAACCTAGCTTATCGACTGCTGCATGCACGACATCGAGCGCTTCGGACAGATTCGCTTTCCATATGTTGCGGCCATCAATCACGCCTAGCGACAGGATTTTACCCGCAGGCAGCGCATCAATGACATCGTTTAATTGCTCAGGTGCGCGTTTAAGGTCGATATGTAGCGCTTCAACCGGTAATTCTGCCGCTATTTTCGTATTATCACCGAGGCGGTCAAAATAGGTTGCGACCAGAATCTTCAATTCGGAAGAGGCGGCCAGCGTGTCATAAGCGGTAGCAAAGGCGGCCTGCTGATTCGGCTCCAGATCCAGCGCCAGAATCGGCTCGTCAATCTGAATCCATTCTGCACCTTCGGCTTCCAGTTTCTGTAGGATTTCCTCATAAACAGGGAGTAACTCTTCCAGCTTGGAAAGTGGGTCAAAACGTTCATCCTTATGGGATTTGGCGAGGCTCAAATAGGTTACAGGGCCGAGAATAACCGGACGTGTCTGAATACCGAGCGCTTTCGCTTCCTTATACTCATCGAAAATCTTGGAAGAGGAAAGGCTGAAATTGGTATCACTCTCAATTTCCGGTACGATGAAATGGTAGTTCGTGTCAAACCATTTGGTCATCTCCATAGCAACGACGTCTACACCGCCTTGTTGCTTGCCACGCGCCATAGCGAAATAGGTATCGAGGTCCACATTACCACCTGAAAACTTGTAACGCGAGGGCACAGCGCCGAGCGTAGCGGTCATGTCAAGCACTTGATCATAGAACGAAAAATCATTTGAGGGGATATGTTCAATCCCAGCGTTTTTTTGGAGTTCCCAGTTTGCTTTACGGATAGCTTTCGCCTCATTCTGCAGCTCTGCCTCCGGCATATTTCCCTTCCAGAAGCTCTCAACGGCTTTTTTCAGTTCACGGAATTTACCGATGCGGGGAAAACCTAAATTTGTTGCTGTAACCATGTAGCGCTCCTTGGATGGGGTCATTTTCTTGATAAACGGCCTTGATTATAAGCGGTTTTAACCGGATAGGCAACCTTATTTTCTGAGCTTTTTCACTTTATGAAGCTGAAAATCCAAGCGTTGCAGCGAAAAGTAGCAGACGAAATATGTCTTGCTTTCTATGAGACATCCGGACCAACGCAGTGTTTCATCATCATTTCTCCTTTATAATAATTTTAACAGGGGGAAATCTTAGCCAGAAAGGGCAGATCTTCCGTGTATCGCATCTATTACTCTATTACCCTATTACTCTATGAGCAATAATAGTATTCAGCTAAGTACGGCGCTTGGCGTTGGCCTCCAGCAGTTTTTTCTCCAGTGCGCGGATTTCCTGAATAATATGTTCCTCGAGATGTTGCCTGCTCTCGGCTGCGGCTGCATCCGCGCCGCTATGCATGGCATTGACGATCACCGCGATGAACAGGTTCAGCATGGTAAAAGTGGTCACTAAAATATAGAGTATGAAAAACAGCCACGCGCTTGGGTGGACTTCCATCACCGGGCGAACCACGCCCATCGCCCAGCTTTCAAGCGTCATGATCTGAAACAGGGTGAACATGGATTTTCCAAGGCTGCCGAACCAGTCGGGAAAGCTATCACCGTAGAGATGTGTACCGATCACGGCAAACACGTAGAAAAAGAGCAGCATAATGGCAGCGACCGAGGCAATGCCAGGAATCGCGGCCAATAACCCTTCTACCACCATGCGCATTTTGGGAATTGCGGATACCAGCCGAAGCACACGGAGTACCCGCAGCGCCCGTAACGAGGCGAACGCACCGGTCGCAGGCACGAGCGCAATCGCGACGACCAGAAAGTCAAACACGCTCCAGGGTTGTGTGAAAAAACGTAGCCGGTGCGCAATCAGCCGTAGGGTGATTTCGAGCACGAACACGGCGAGAATGATCGAATCAATCAAAAGCAATGCCGGGCCGAAGCGCTGCATAACTGCATCATACGTTTCCAGACCGAGAATAATGGCGTTGATAATAATCAGCGTAATGATGGTACGCTGAAAATACGGATGTTCCGTCAGCCGTAAGGCGCGTTCCTGCATGGAGGCAAATTACGCTTTGGCCGGCTTAGCGACCGGTTTTGGGCTAGCAGTGAGACGCAGCACGGCATAACCCAGCAAGCCGGAAAGTAGCGAGCCGGTAATCACGCCGAGCCGGACTGCGGTCTGATGCTCAACATCATCAAAGGCGAGTGTACCGATAAAGAGGCTCATGGTGAAACCGATACCGGTAATCAGCGACATACCGTAATAGTGACGCCAGGTAACATCGCGCGGAAGCGAGAAAAGCTTAAGTTTGATGCCGACATAGGTAAAGCCCATCACACCGATCTGCTTACCTAAAAATAATCCGGCGGCAATCCCCAGTGTAATCGGCTGCATCAGCATCTCCAGCGAGAGGCCTTCCAGCGAAACGCCAGCATTGGCAAAGGCGAAAATTGGCAGTACGGCAAAGGCAACCCAGGGGTGCAGACCGTGCTCCAACGAGCGAGCAGGGGAACCGCCGAGCTTGTTGGTTGCGCGCAAGGGAATGAAAAACGCCAGTGCGACTCCGGCCAGCGTGGCATGCACGCCTGATTTCAGTACGCACGCCCATAAAAACAGCCCGAGCAGCATATAGGGGGTGAGTTTCGTCACGCCCTTTCGGTTGAGAATATAAAGCCCAATCAGTGCAATAGTTGCTAAACCCAGGGAGGTTAACGATAAATTCTCGGTGTAGAACAGTGCGATAATGATAATGGCGGCGAGATCGTCAATAATGGCAACGGCAACCAGTGTCACTTTAAGCGCTTCGGGAACGCGATTGCCGAGCAGCGTGATCACGCCGAGCGCGAAGGCGATATCCGTTGCTGCCGGAATGGCCCAGCCATTGATAGCTTCCGGATCGCCCCAGTTTACGTAGACGTAAATCAGCGCGGGTAGGGTCAGCCCGCCAAGTGCTGCAATCATCGGCAGCATAAGCTGCTCGCGAGTTGAGAGCTGTCCTTCCAGAATTTCACGCTTAATTTCCAGCCCGACTAACAGGAAGAAAATTGCCATCAGCCCGTCATTGATCCAGAGCAGCAGGGGTTTATCGATGATAAAGGCGCCGATCTGTACACTCACGGGAGTCGTCAGGAATTTACCGTATAGTGACGATAGAATGGAATTCTCAACGATGAGTGCCAGAATGGTCGTTAAACCCAGTAAAATTCCACCTGCGGCCTGCAGCTTGAAAAAATTCCGAATGGCTTGAATTGGCATCGACAATCCCTGTTCATATTGCAATGCCGACAAGTCATACGCGAATTTTCGGAAAAATCAATCAAAGTCGAACAGAAAATGAACGCGTATCTGCCATCATGGTTAAACTGCTTTTATCTTCAATCCAGCATTAACATACCGCTCAAGGGTACGCTTTGTATTGTCCCGGTTCTTATCCAGAGTGTCGGCTCACGCTACAAAAGCTTTGCACAAATCTCCAATGATGAGGTAATACAGTGTCTGGAACGCAGCCCGGCAAGCGTGGCTGCGGAAATGGTATAACTACCGGAGACAGGCCTATGAAATTGGGGGATTTATCGGGCAAGAAAGGGCTCGTGCTGGGTATTGCGAACGAGCACAGTATTGCCTATGGCTGTGCAAAAGTAGCATCGGAGCTCGGAGCGGAGCTCGCGATAACCTATCAGAATGAAAAGGCCAGGCCCTATGTCGAGCCGCTCGCAAACGAGCTGAATGCTCCGCATTTTCTTGCGTGCGACGTGACGGATGAAGCGGAAGTCAATGCAGTGTTTGAGGCAATCACAGAGGATTGGGGCAGGCTGGATTTCGTCATCCATTCAATTGCGTTCGCACCGAAAGAAGCATTGCATAGTACGGTGACGCATAGTCCGAAAGATGGTTTCCTGCAGGCGATGGATATTTCCTGCCATTCATTTGCGCGCATCGCGGCGAAAGCGGAACCGCTTATGACCGAGGGCGGATGCCTTCTCACAATGAGCTATTATGGCAGCCAGCATGTGGTTGAGGAATATAGCGTGATGGGGCCGGTCAAGGCTGCACTGGAAAGTACGTCGAAATATATGGCGGTAGAGCTGGGGGATAAGAATATCCGCGTGAATATCATCTCGCCGGGGCCGATGCAGACGCGGGCGGCGTCAGGCATCAAGGAGTTTGATAAGCTGCTCAACGAGGCGAAAGAGCGCTCGGCCACGCACCGGCTGGTCAGCAACGAGGAAGTCGGAAAGCTCGCCGCGTTTCTGGTAAGCGATGATGCCGCTGCCATTACCGGCGAAGTACATTATATCGACGCGGGTTATCATATTTCATGAACATTTGAATCATCATCACGAACGAAGTGGAGCGATCCTGGGCTGCAGCCCACGTCATCCTGAGCATAGCCGAAGGATGATTTACCCCGTCATCGCGAACGCAGTGAAGCGATCTCAGGCTGCGTATACCCAGCCGCACGAGATTGCCGCGCTCTCTAGGTCGCCCTCACCTTAGCCCTCTTGTCATGCGGGAGAGGGGGTAAGAACATTCCTCCCCTGCCTGCGCACGTCATCCTGAGCGCAGCCGAAGGATCTTATGTGACTGAGCGTCTGCAAAGATGCTTCGACTCGCTCTGCTCGCTCAGCATGACAAAGAAAGTGTGGCGCAATGACACCCCCCCTCCCAACCTCCCCCCGCAAGCAGGGGGAGGAGTAGAAAAGTACGCCGCAAGCAGGGGGAGGAGTAAATGAGTACGCCGCAAGCGGGGGGAGGAGATGGAACCCCGTCATCACGAGGAGCGAAGCGACGTGGTGATCTCAGGCCACATACCCGGTATCGCGAACCGCAAATACCCAGCCGCCCGAGATTGCTGCGCTTCCGTTGGTCGCTCGCAATGACGGTTAAAAACATCCCTCGTCATCCTGAGCGGAGCGGTAGCGTAGCCGGGTGCGAATCAAATTCTGCAGCGAGTTAATGCTTCCGTTGAGTTGGGGGAACGCTTTACTCGCGCTAATGTCCCAAAAAAGAACGACATGAATGCATCTAATCAGCTGAAAGTAAAAAGCCAATAATTATCTTTTTGTGTCAAAAAATGTTACTGAGGTGCAAATGGTTTTTTTATGTTAAAACCATTAATAGCGCACATTATGTGACGTATAAAATGATTGAAAAAGGGGAATGCAATGAATCATATTATCTCCGAGCCGGATATTCCGTTTTACGAGCGGTTACTCAAGAACTGCAAAAACGGCTATGAGCCACTTAAAACCGCGGTGGTGCACCCGGTTGATACTAATGCGCTTGAAGGCGCGGTGGAAGCGGCGAAGCGAAAACTGATCGAACCGATTCTGGTAGGGCCGGAAGAGCGCATACATAAAGCGGCTAAAGAGGCTTCGCTCGATATATCGGGCTATGAACTGATTGCGACGGAACATAGCCACGCAGCGGCGGAACAGTCGGTGACGCTTGCGCGCAACGGGGATGTGAATGCGCTGATGAAGGGGCATATCCATACCGATGAGTTGCTCAGTTTTGTGATGGCAAAGGAGTCCGGCCTTCGTACCGGGCGGCGCATGAGCCACGTATTCTGCATGGACGTACCCTATGAGCATTACCCCAAGCCGCTCTGGCTGAGTGATGCCGCGGTGAATATCGAGCCGACGCTGGAGGATAAGAAGGATATTGTACAGAACGTGATCGACCTGTATCGCGGCTGTGGGTTCGGAACGCCGAAGGTGGCGGTTCTCTCAGCGACGGAGAAGATTACCCATAAAATTCCTTCGACCATGGAAGCGGCCGCTTTATGTAAGATGGCCGATCGGGACTGGATTACCGGTGGCATACTCGACGGGCCACTCGCTTTCGATAATGCGATTTCCAAAGAAGCGGCTGAGGCCAAGCATATCCGGTCCGAGGTGGCGGGTGATGCGGATATTCTGATCGTGCCGGATCTGGAGTCGGGCAATATGCTGTATAAGCAGATGAAATATCTCTCCGGTTACGATGCTGCCGGGCTGGTGATGGGCGCACGTGTGCCGGTCATAATGACCAGTCGGGCGGGGGGTATACTAGCGCGGCTGGCATCATCGGCGCTTGCGGTGCTCTATACCTATAGCGGTGAGGCGTATGGGCTATGAGCAAGGATATCATCACCTTCAATGCCGGATCGAACAGCCTGAAATGCGGGGTGTATGAAGCGGAAATGCTCAGCCCGCGCTTCCGGGTTGAGATAGAGCGGATTCATAACGAGGCGAGTATAACGATTGAAGATGCTGCCGGCGAAACCGTGCTTGAGCAACCTATAGATTCCGGCTATGCATCCGCATTGAACAAAGTCTTAAGCTGGTATGATAGGCTGAATGGTGCAGAGCTGGTTGCTGCCGGGCACCGTGTCGTACATGGCGGGAAGGATTATGACGCTCCGGTTGAGCTTACGGATGCGGTCAGGCAGAAGCTGGAAGCGCTGGTGCCGCTAGCGCCGCTGCATCAGCCGCACAACATTAAACTGATGAAGATACTCGCCGAACAAAAGCCGGGAATCCGGCAGGTGGCGTGTTTCGATACGGCGTTTCACCGTACGCAGCCGTGGCTCGCGGAGCAATTTGCGCTCCCGCGGGGGTTGGTCGAGAAAGAGCATATCTACCGCTACGGCTTTCATGGATTATCCTATGAATATATCGCTGAGATTCTGCCCGAGCATATCCATAATTTGCAGGGGCAACGGGTGGTGGTTGCGCATATGGGCAGTGGCGCCAGTATGTGCGCGCTGGAAGATGGCAAAAGCGTCGCGACGACCATGGGCTTTACCGCGCTCGACGGGTTGATGATGGCAACGCGCTGTGGCGATCTTGATCCGGGTGTGGTGCTCTACCTGCTGCAACAGAAGGGCATGAATGTGCAGGAGGTGGAGTCGTTGCTCTATAAAGAATCCGGACTGCTCGGCGTCTCCGGCATCAGTGCGGATATGCGCGATCTGGATACGAAAGAGGAAGAACACGCGAAGCAGGCGGTCGATTTGTTCTGTTACATGGCGGCGAAGCAGCTGGGCGGTCTGATTATGGTGCTCGGCGGGCTGGATGCGCTCGTCTTTACCGGTGCGATGGGGGTGAATGACCTGCTTGTCAGGGCAAAAATCTGTGACTACGTGAAATGGATCGGCGTTGAGCTGGATGAAATGGCCAACGCACAGCCGAAAACCCGCATCACTACGGCGGAAAGTGCGATCCCGGTGCTCGTTCTACCGACCGATGAGGAATATATGATCGCGAAACATACTGCATCCGTTCTAAGCCTGGCCTGATCCGGATGGTTGTGATTCAAATCGCAATGCGGGTAAGGCAAAGGGCGTCGTAGAGAAGGTTTAGCTAAGTAAATAAAGGAGCGAAGCAATGCAAATCAATAGGACAGCGGTAATTGGAGCCGGGACGATGGGAAGCCAGATTGCCGTGCATATGGCTAATGCCGGGGCGGAGGTGATCTTGCTGGATATTGTGCCTGAGGATGCCGAAGACCGGAGCGAGCTGGCTAAGAGCGCACTTCAAAAGCTAAAGCAGGGAGGGCGAGCCTTTACCCATCCCACCCACGCGAAGCGGATTAGGCCGGGTAATATCGAAGACGATCTGGATAAAGTCGCGGAAGCCGATTGGATTCTGGAGGCGGTGATTGAAAAGCGGGACGTCAAACGTGAGCTCTATCGGAAACTTGATGCAGTACGACAAGCGCATGCGATTATTTCATCCAATACATCGACTATACCGCTCAAGCAGCTGAAGGAAGAGCAAAGTGAGTCGCTACAATGTGACCTCTGCATTACGCATTTTTTCAATCCGCCACGGCAGATGCAATTGCTCGAGCTGGTAACGGATGCCCGGAATGATAGCGAGCGGTTAACTTCCGTGCGGGATTTTATTGAGAACCGCATGGGAAAAACCATCGTTCCTGCCAACGATACGCCGGGTTTTATTGCCAACCGTATTGGTATTTACTGGATGATGTTCGGGCTCGAGCAGGCGCTGCGGCAAAACGTCTCGGTGGAGCGCGCAGATGCTGTGCTCGGCAAACGGTTCGGATTTCCTAAAACCGGAATTTTTGGGCTGATGGATCTGGTGGGGATCGATCTTATGCTGGATATTACAAGGTCGTTGCGGGAGAATTTGCCGGATAATGACTCATACCAGCAATTGGATATGTCGGTTTCGTTGCTGGAAGAGATGGTAAAGCAGGAGTTGATCGGGAATAAAGGGAAGGGCGGCTTTTACCGCAAAACGGATGACGGTAAACGACAGGTTTATGCACTCAAAGAACGGTATTTCCGCGATCAGGAGAATGTAGAAGATGCAGCGATTAAAGCCGCCAGTGAAAAGGGGCTGCGTGCCGCTTTAGAAGCGGAGACGCAAGGAGGGAAGTTTGCAAACACGGTACTGACGGAAATGATGCGCTACAGCGCTTCGCTTGTGCCTGAGATTGCAGACAATATTACCGATGTCGATAGCGCGATGCAGCTTGGTTTTAACTGGGAGCAGGGGCCGTTCGACATGATGGATGCGCTTGGCAAGCAGGGTCATCAAGGCGCTGCATGGCTTACGAAGCAGTTGGATGCGGATGATAAGCAAGTGCCCGATTTGCTTGGAAAAGCAGCGGCGGCAGACGGGTTCTATAAGGAGCAGGGAGCTAAACGCTCTTACCTGACAACGGCGGGCGGATATGAGCAGCTTCCGGTACCGGAGGGGCGTTGGAAGCTTGCCGATAGAGTGCGGGGCAGTTCACCAGTGCTACAGAATGATGCCGCGAGGCTATGGGATATCGGGGATGGGGTTGCGTGCCTTGAACTAACGACCAAGATGGACATTATGGGTCAGGGAACGTTCGATTTGGTCGAACAGGCAATCGAGAAGGTCAAGTCCGATTTTGCCGGGCTGATTATCGGAGATGATGACCGTCATTTTTCCGCCGGGCTGAATTTGCGAAACATCCTCGGTTGGTGCGAGAAGAAAGATTGGGAAGCGATAGAAGCGATTATCAAGCGCGGGCAGGAAAGCTGGCGAAAGCTCAAATATGCCCCGTTCCCGGTTGTCGGCTGTACGTATGGTAAAACGCTAGGCGGGGCGTGCGAGTTGACGCTGCATACGGATGCGGTGCAGGCGCATAGCGAAAGCTATATCGGCCTGGTCGAGGTAAACATCGGTGTGGTGCCCGGCTGGGGTGGTTGCAAGGAAATGCTGTATCATCACCTGCAGGAGGCGAGCAGTGACTCAGAGCGGGTTGAGGCCGTGAAAAATCTATTCACTATCATCGCCGAAGCCAGGCCATCCGGTTCGGCCGAATTGGCACGGGAACGGCTCGCTATGCCGGATCAGATTCACATCACCATGCATCGCGATCAGGTGCTGGCGGATGCGAAAGCGACTTGCGAGAAGTTAGCGGCGCAGTACAGCCCGCCGGAGCATAAGCCGCTTAGCCTGCCGTTAGGCGCTGTAAAAACCATGCTGGAGGAACAACTGAAGCTGAGGAAAGAAGAGCATAAAACGGAAGGGCATGACCTTGCCGTATTGGAGGCGCTCGCCTGGGTGTTAAGCGGTGGGCAGGTGGAAGCGGGTGCGGTGAAACATGTATCGCTGCTAGCGGACGATCTGGCGGCTCAGGCCGGTAGCCTGGAGGAAATGACGCTTCTGGCGCTGGAGCGTACAGCTTTCATGGCACTCATCCAGACGAAGGAGACACAGGAAAAAATAAAGCGCGTGTTGTAATTTTAGTGGTTTTCGTTTTGCCGGGGATCAAGCTCGGTGACGGCCATCGCGGTTTTCGGCATGGAAACAAATTGCTCGCTGGTGGCTTCGGGTATCTGACGGCCTTTGATGATGCGCAGCGTGGCAAAACCAAACAGCGCGGCATTGATCAATCCGATTGTAATAAACAGTCCTTTTGGGCCAAACGACACCATGCCAAGCGACGCAATGACCGGGCCGCAAATCGCTCCGATACTGTGAAAAATGAGTAAACCGGCACTGGCTTTGACAATCTGGCTGGATTTGAGAAAATCATTCGCGAGTGCGATAAATAATGAGTAGAGCGTGTAGTTAAATCCACCAAAAAACAAGGAGATAAGCATCAACTGTAGTGAAAGCCCAGATGCGGCCTCATCGATCAATGCTACAAAGTTAATACAAACGATAACCGAGCACGCTAACACGGCAGCGATAACCCAGCGTCTGTCGATAGCGTCGGAGCATAAACCAATAGGCCATTGAAACAACAGGCCACCGAGAAAGGTGAGGCCGATTAAAACCGCAACATCATTGGATACCAGACCGATTTGCGTGAAATAGACCGCGCCCAATCCCCAAAATGCGCCGAGCGTAAACCCTGTGGAGAGGGAGCCTATCGTGGCCAGAGGGGAAATAGTGATCAGCTTTCTAAAACTAAAATGCTCGGTTGCGATCTCTTCTGGTTGCTTGCTTTTGCTTAGCGTGACTGGTACCAGTGAGCAGGAGACTAATACAGACACGACGGCAAACAGCATGTAATCACCGGGATCACCGGTAAAAATAAATAACTGACCGACCGCAAGACTTAAAAAGCTGACGGCCATGTAGACCGAAAGAATGCGACCGCGATTTTTACGAGTGGATAGTGCATTCAGCCAGCTTTCAATGACCATATAGAGGGCGGCGATGCAGATGCCGTAGACGACGCGCAGAAGAATCCAGGTGATTTCGTTGAGGAACAGGACGTGTATTAGCGAAATAGCGGAGCTGAGTGATGCAAAAGCAGCGAATACCCGAATCTGTCCTACTTTAGGAATAAGGCGCGAGCAGAGCAAGGTGCCAACGATAAAGCCTAGGAAATAGCCGGACATCATCAGACCGGTTACCCATTCCAGATAGCCCTCCAACGTCGCTCTGACGCCAAGCAATGTATTATGCAAACCATGGCCGAGACAGAGTATGCCGAAGCTAACGAGAAGGGCGGAGACCGAGAGTATAGTTTAGAGCATACGTCCGTGTTTTTATATCGAAACTAGTAGATAAGCGCAATGGATGTAAAATCAAGCTATTTGCGTAGAGATGATTAGAGTTCAAACCATTGCACTTGCAATTGACGGGGCGTTCCCCTATATTCACGTTCATTATGGGAAGCGTGCAAACCCTTTCAGTAGCTAAAGATGTATCGCTTGGCGATGCATCATATACCTTCAGGCAGCCTGAAGCGTCGGATGCACGTGCGATCAGGTCGCTAATCGAATCAGCGGGCAATATGGATGTTAATCCGGAATATGCCTACATGCTCCTGGGCGAGCATTTCGCGGATACGTGTGCTGTTGCGGAGGTGAACGGTACTCCTGTCGCGTTTGCCAGTGCTTACATCCCGCCTAATCAGCCGAATACGCTTTTTGTCTGGCAGGTTGTAGTGGATCAGAATTATCGTAAACAACATTTAGCGATGAAGCTGCTGCAAGCTATCTTAGCCCGGCCGATCTGTGAGAATATTGGTTATATCCATGCAACGATTGCCCCTTCAAATCAGGCGTCTCGCTCACTTTTTACCTCACTTGCGCGTGAGTTGGATGTTAGTTTTCACGAGCAAGCCTGCTTCCCCTCTAACTATTTCAGTGGCCAACACGAAGACGAACCGCTTTTCGTGGTCGGGCCGATTGTTCCTAACCTAACCAAGGATAATACATGACTGCTATTGCTAATAATGATCCGTTTCACGATTTGGAATCGAATGTGAAAGGCTATGTGCGTAGCTTCCCGTTTGTCATTGAGCGTGCTAAAGGCTCGACGATTACCGCGGAAGACGGTACGGAATATCTCGATTTTTTAGCCGGAGCCGGCACGTTAAATTATGGTCATAACAATGATAACTTCAAACAGGCGCTGATTGATTACATCGAGTCCGACGGTATTGTGCACGGGCTGGATATGATGTCGCAAGCTAAACATAGATTTATCGATACATTTGATGAGGTTATCCTCAAACCGAGAGGTTTGGAATACCGCCTGCAGTTCTGCGGGCCGACGGGAACCAACTCCGTGGAGGCGGCGCTGAAGCTTGCGCGGATGAATACCGGGCGCACGGGGATTTTATCGTTCGCCAACGGCTTTCATGGGATGACACAAGGCGCGCTTTCGGTCACAGGAAATAACTATCATAAGCAAGGCATACCGGGAACATGCGGTTGTTATACGAGCTTTATGCCTTACTGCGGGTATTCGGACAGCGTGGAGGATTCTATTTCCTATATACGCCAGTATCTGGAAGATAACTCGAGCGGGGTGAACCTGCCTGCTGCCATGATCCTCGAAACCGTGCAGGGTGAAGGCGGTGTCAATGTGGCCAGTATGGAGTGGCTGCGCGGCATACGCAACCTGTGTGACGAGTTTGATATTCTTATGATTGTCGATGATATTCAGATGGGATGCGGCCGCACAGGCACCTTCTTCAGTTTTGAAGAGGCAGGCATTGAGCCGGATATCGTCCTGCTGTCCAAGTCCATTGGCGCCTATGGCTTGCCGATGGCTTTGGTGCTTCTGAAGCCTGAGCTCGACATGTGGAAACCGGCACAGCATAACGGCACCTTCCGCGGGCATAACCTCGCTTTTGTTGCGGCTACCGAGGCGCTTGAACATTATTGGCGTGAGGAAGAGTTTGCCAACGAGGTGCAACAGAAAGCGCAGCATATTGAAAAGCGGCTGCAGGCAATAGCTGATCAGGCGCCTGAGTTTGATTTCGAAGTGCGTGGGCGCGGGTTTGTATGGGCATTGGAGTCACTGAAAACGCCTGAGATCGCGGATAAAATTCAGCAGAACTGTTTTGATCATCATTTGATCATTGAAACCTGTGGCAGTAAAGGGCAGGCGCTAAAGCTGCTGCCAGCCTTGACTGCCAGTGAGGCAGAGCTCAATCGTGGGCTGGATATTATCGAAAAAGCCGTAAAGCAATTGGCAGAAGAACATAACCATACGCATTTCAACGGCGCAGATGTTGAAACGGTGCTTGCAGCTAACTAAGGAGAAGAAAACATGATTGTAAAAGACATTAAAGAGCTATACGACACAGAGCGTGAAGTGAAAGGTGAGGGCTGGACCAGTACCCGCCTGCTGCTAAAGAAAGACGGCATGGGTTTTTCAGTGCATGAAACGGTGGTGCCGACAGGTTCGGAATTGCATCTGCATTATAAAAATCACCTCGAGGCCGTTTATTGCGTAGCCGGCAAAGGCTGGATCAAGGACCTTGAAACCGGTGAAACACACACGATTACACCCGGTGTGATCTATGCGCTGGATCAGCATGATAAGCATATTCTGAAGGCGGAAGAAGAGCTTCGCTTTGTGTGCGTGTTCAACCCGCCTGTTACGGGCGCGGAAGTGCATGATGCCGATGGTGCCTATCCGATTTTAGAAGATCACGATGAAGAGCCGGATCAGAAAGCCAGTGCGGCGTAAGCGAGCGGACGCATCGCATACTTATCGTCTTTGGACGCAATAAATATATCAAATTTACGGATTACACATTCTACTTTTGAGTAGGATGCTGTTCGCTGGTATTGAGCAACGTAAATTAAATAAGCTGTAAGGAGAAGTGATATGAGCGCACTGCGTGAACCGAGTGGGGTCAAATACGATCCAGAACCGAGAGCGGTGATGGGTTTTGTTTGTCTGCCGACAGATATTATGACTGATCGGGCGATTCCACGTATGTTATCGCAACTGGAAAATATACGCTGGCGTATGCAAAGGGTGAATATGGACGGTGATAACGTCAACACCGAATCCTATCTCAGTGCGCAAGAAAATCTATTAACCGCTGCTGACGCTATTCGTCCTGTAAATTCGGTAACTTCTATAGCGCTAGCCTGCACGTCTCTGGCATTTACACTCGGACAAAAGGAGGTCAACAGCACGCTTAAAAAAGTGCATAGTGATGCGCATGTGACGAATATGGCGGACGCTGTGGTGGAAGCGCTTGGTAGTATAGGTGCTAAGCGCATTGCTGTGCTGACACCCTATGAAGCAGAGCTTGCGGAAAAAAATAGAGGCCTGCTCACACAAACAGGTATTACGATAACCGCTTCCACTGACCTGGGGCTTGTAACGGATGAGGCGATCTCGACCGTTTCGCAGGAAACTATTGCCAGCTACGTGAAAGAGCTAACGCAGCAGTCTGATACTTTGGATGCGGTTTTTATCGCCTGTAGCGCGTTTAATGTTATGACGCCGGGCTTTATTGACAGATTAGAAAAAGAGCTGGGTGTACCAGTCATCACGTCGCTTCAGGCGCTGGTATGGAAATTGCTTAAAGTGGATGCAATAGACGATCCGCTCTACGGCTATGGTGCATTGCTGCGCAGCACGCGCACGGCCAAGGTAAATTTGAGATTTGTAAAGGAGTTAACGCTTAACACAAGGCAAACAGATTCTTTTGATGATGTATACCCGTCAAGAGTGAAAGGCCGGCAGGCGAAATTAATAGATCGCATTGATCCTGTTGTTGAGAAAAAAAATATCGATAAAGGTCCTTTAACATCGCAACAGATGCTGGCGTTTGAAAAAGACGGGGCGATGGTTTTACCTCAGATTTTCGATGCGGAAGAGATTGCTTATCTGAGAAGGCATATTGCAGCATTACGCGATGGATATGAGGCGCAGACTGAAGCGGAATTGGCTAACTCCACCCGTATAATTTCTGAAAGCGCCGTTGGAGGAAGCTCGACCGGTAACGCAATACTCAAAAGTATCTGGGAAATTCATAAGCGCCCGGAGGATTCGCCGCATTTAGATCAGGCCGCAGATGTGTTGTACGCTTTGGTCCGTGATGCTCGTTTAGTGAATGCGGCGCGGCAAATACTAGGGGAAGATGTGTACATACATCAGTCGCGAATTAATTTTCAACAAGGGTACAGCGAACGTAATCCGCTTGGAGGAACCGGTTTTCTATGGCATCAGGATTTTGAACAGTGGCATTCCGATGATGGTATGCCGCGAATGCGAGCGGTATCTATGGCCGTTTTGCTGGATCGTAATACGGAGGCGAATGCGTCTTTATTGGTTATGCCAGGAACGCATCAATATTTTGTTCAGGCGGAGGCTTATGATGATCTAACAGAGGAGCAGGCTGCGCTTAGGTTGCGGACCGGCCCGATACTTGGTGATCATATTCTGCCCGACTTGGCGAACCGGTATGGTATACGCTATTGCACAGGTGAGCCCGGCGACGTGGTGGTTTTTGATTGTGCTACGTTACATGGATCGCATAGCAATATTTCGCCATGGCCAAGACAGAATGCCTTCTTTGTGTATAATGCAGTCTCGAATGTATTAAACCCCAACGGTGGTTACGACAAAAACGCGGCGCCCAGACCGGAGCATATTGCTACAAGGGATAAACGCTATATGGGCGTACCGATTGTCCCAATTAGTCAAAAACTGACACAGAAGTAATAATGTAAAATTATTTCATAAATTATACATAACCCTTATAATATCCAATAGATTCAGTTGGATGCTAATGTGAACAATACGAATAGTCAAAACTCAAAGACCTCTTTCGCGAATGGCGAGAGATATGATTTGCGCATTTTACAAAGTTTGCGGAAAATTATTCGCTCGGTGGATTTGCACTCCCGTAAACTCAGTATGCAGCATGATATTACAGCGCCGCAACTGATTTCCCTCCTGGCTGTTGCTGAAACCGGGCCGCTTACCATCGCGGCCATTTCGAAAGAAGTGCACTTAAGCCCAAGCACATTGGTCGGGATCGTTGACCGGTTGGAAGCGAAGGGGCTTGTGGAGCGAAAACGCAGTGAAAAAGACCGGCGGCAGGTCTTGATTTCAATGACGAAGCAGGGAGAAGAATTTGTGCGTCAAGCGCCGTCACCTCTGCAGGAAACGCTGGCTGAGGCGCTGGTTGAGTTGAGTCCTCTGGAGCAATCTACCATCTCGCTGTCATTGGAGCGTGTGGTGGAGCTTATGGAAGCAAAAGAGCTTGACGCCGCCCCCATCCTGCAGACGGGTGCCATTGAGGATAAGCACTAGCCAAGCTAAATTGCGTTATTTTTTTACCTTAACTGGGGACTCAAACCCTATCGGTTTCAGCGCCATCAACGAGCAGGGAAGCTGCTGCATGATGTTTTCCGCCGTATTCCCCGTCAGGAAACCGGGAATGCCGGTGCGTGCAACCGTACCCATTACCAAAATATCGATATTGTGATTATTGACGAAAGCGGGGATTTGCTCCTCCGGTTTACCGCGGAGATGATGCACGGCCTGATTGCCGGCAATGCCTGATTGCTCAATCAGTGCATCCAACTCGCTGCGATGTCGGTTTTTAGCGTGATCAACCTTTTCCTGAATTTCTTCCTTCGGGATTTTAATAAACACGTTATTGCGCAACTCCGATTCCAGCGCATAGTCCCAGCAGGAAACAATGTGCAATTCGCCGCTGCAGCTGTCGGCTAATGTGCCGGATGTTTTCAACAGCTGTTCGGAAAGCTGGATAGCTGACTGCTCTTCGGCTTCCGGGTCAATTGCTACGGCCACCTGAATATGCTCGCGCGAATGTTTGATCGGCCGGCACAGCCAGACCGGGCAGGGGCATTTGCGTAGCAATTCCATATCTATCGCCTTGAACCCGCCGGCACCTTCGCGTGGCTCGGCTTCTTTGATCAGCAAGTCATGGTCATGCTCAATAGCATATTGAATGATGCGGATTGTCGGCTTGTCATTCGCCAGCAACTCGATTGTTAGATTGATGTCCTGATCGCCTAAGCGGATAGTCTCTTTGCTTTGTCGGATAGAATCCTCGACCTGCGCTAAGAGCGCCTCTTCATATTTTTTCTGGTAATCCGGAAAATCGTTGGGAAATGAGGGAGTTATAACAAGCACCTTCAGCGGAGCATTATTATTGCGAGCAAGACTGAGCGCCTGTTTCAACCCTTCGGTTTCGTCGGTCGTGCCATGACTGATGTAAAGCAAATTACGATATTGCTGCATAGGAAGCCCCTTTATTCACCTGATATAGATATAGTTTGCGCGTGATCATAAAAACAAGGTGGGCTGAAGTAAAGTAAAACAGGTAAGTATAACAGGCTTAATGTATATCCACCGGCCGTGTCCAGATAGGGCCGCGTGGGGTTTCGGTCGCGGATCGTCCGGAGTTAAGGAGTCCGCGGAGGCTGCCGGTTGCAGCCAGCTGTAGTTTTTGCCAGCTGGGCACATAGATACGGTCAGCCCATCTCTCTACATCCTGATGGCAAATGCGGAGTCCTATCTGTCGATATATATTCAGTGCGGCGCTTATGGCCATGGCGGCGCGCGGCGGCAAAGCCCGCAGGCCAAGCCGTGCGGAATCATAGTAGGGCTCGGCTGCTGCAACCAGCTCGATAGCCAGTTCGTAAAGTGCAGTGCGATATTGCGGCTGCAGGAGTGATGAGGCCGGAATCGCTTTCCTTTCCAGCCAGTTTAGGGGGACGTAGATGCGGCCTTGCTCTGCGTCTTCCATTACATCGCGTGCGATATTGGTTAGTTGAAAGGCGATACCGAGGTCGCAGGCCCGGTCAAGCGTCGCCTGATCGTTAGGGTTTACGCCCATGATGATCGCCATCATAATTCCCACCGTACCGGCGACGCGGTAACCGTAGGTCAGTGTCCCGTCTAGCGTGGCGTAACGCCGGTTTTCAACGTCCATGCGAAAACCGTGCAGCAAATCACGCGGATAGCGGTGGGGGATAGGGTGGCGTTGCATAATGGCCGAAAGTGCGGCAAAGGCGGGGTGATCCGAGTTATGTCCTGCCAGTACCTGCTCGGTTTCCGCTTCCAGCCATGCCATCCGGTCGCCTAGGCTAGCCGTATGCGGTTGCGTGCCGCGGCCATGATCCTGCTCGTCGATCAGGTCATCGCAAAAGCGGCACCACGCATAGAGCAGATGCGCATCCCGCCGCATTGTCCGCGGGAAAAGGCGCGCAGCCATCGCAAAGCTATGCGAACCGGTTTGAATGGCTTTGTGGCTATGGGTCAAAAGCTCGGTCATGCGGCGCTTCGTAGGCTATGTTGCGGCATATCCTCCATCATCAGTGAGGCGGTGGCTTTCGCCGAAGCCAGCACACCCGGTACGCCCGCACCCGGATGGGTGCCTGCGCCGACAAGATAAAGATTGGGGATAATGTCATCGCGGTTATGGCCACGAAACCAGGCGCTCTGCCATAGAACCGGTTCAAGTGAAAAGGCCGAGCCCTGATGCGCGTTCAGCTCGCTGGCAAAATCCGCCGGAGTAAAGATGCGGCAGGTTTCAAGGTGCTGGCTGAGATCCGGCAGGTGGTGTTGCTCGAGATAGTGCAGAATACGGTCGCGGTAGCGTGGGCCCTGACTGCCCCAGTCGATCGGCGCGTTACCCATATGGGGCACCGGAGAAAGCACATAAAACGCACTTTTGCCTGCGGGTGCCATCGACGGGTCGGTGACGCAAGGATTGTGCAAATATAGCGAAAAATCCTCCGCAAGCTCGGAGCCTTTAAAGATGTCACGAACTAAAGCTTTATAGCGCGGTCCGAAGAGCACGGTATGGTGCGCAATATCCGGATAGGTGTTGCTAAGCCCGAAATAAATCACGAAGAGCGACATGGAAAAACGCCGCTTCTGCAGGCGGGTAGCTTCTTTGCTGCCGCGTTTGGTGTGGCCCAGCAGCTGCTTATACGTATGCACGATATCGGCATTCGAGGCGACCATATCGAAGTGCTCTAACGATTGCCCAGCGCACTGTACTCCGGTAATGCGATCCTGCTCGCTGGCTAGTCGTTCAATCGGGCTGTTGAGCCGCACCGTGCCGCCGATATCCTCGAACAGGCGGATCAGGCCGTTTACCAGCGCGCCCGTGCCGCCTGCCGGGAAGTAAACGCCCCATTCCCGTTCCAGTGCATGAATCAGCGTGTAAATGGAGGAGGTAGCAAATGGGCTGCCACCAACCAGCAGGCTGTGAAAGCTGAACGCCTGCCGAAGCCGTTCATCCTGAAGATAGCGTGAGACCAGATTATAGACGCTGCGCCAGCTTTGCATGCGGGCGAGCTGCGGCCCTGCCTGCATCATGGTGCGGAAATGCAGGAACGGTACCGCCCCAAGTTTCACATATCCCTCATCAAACGCGGCTTTGGCATAGCGGTATAAATCCCGGTAGCCGGCGACGTCCGCCGGGTTGAAGCGCGCGATTTCCCGTTCCAGCTGATCCTGTTCCTGATGGTAGTCGAACTGGCTGCCATCCTGCCAGTGCAGCCGATAGAGCGGGGAAACGGGCAGGAGCGTGACATAGTCCTGCATGGATCTGCCACATAACGTAAAAAGCTCTTCCAGTGCAGTTGGGTCGGTAATCACGGTGGGGCCGGCATCAAAACGGTAGCCGGAGTCTTCATAGACATAAGCGCGCCCGCCGGGTTTATCGCGTTTTTCAAATAAGGTCGTTTGAAATCCGGCTTGCTGTAAGCGTATAGCGAGCGCAATGCCGCCAAACCCGGCTCCGATTACGGCGGCTTTGGGTGCGCTCATGCGGCCATTCCTTTCTGGTTCGGGCGTATGGCGGTGAGCGCGCCACGTAGCGGAACAGGAGGCTTGCCGGTAAATATCCGGGCATAGTCATACCATGAACTATTCCCCGCGTAAAAACGCGCAACCACAGGCTCGGGCAAGGTATAAAACCGGGCTAATATACGCCAGCGCTGTTCCGGCTCCCCGGCGTGAAACAGCATACGGTTCAGCAGACGGTAAACCCGGTGCTTATGCCAGCGCGCCTGCGCATAACGGGCGACGACTTCGGTCAGGCGTGGCGTAGTATAATGCCTTCGTGCAGTAATGAAATCAATCATACGCATCGTTTCCGGCAGGCTATAACCGGTTATGGGATGGAACATACCGGCAGCTACTCCTACCGGGCAGGCTTCATCCATGGGCGGGGGCGCGTATTTGCCGGAAAGAATGATCGGTAGCGAACCTTTTTCAGGGCGAATCAGTGTTTTAACCCGCCAACCACGCTTCGAGGCATACTGCTTGATCGTATCCATAAAGTCCGACAATGCATACTCCTTCATGTCACTATATTGCGTCGCCTCGATGAGGATGCGTTTTTCGTTGAAGGGCAGGCAATAGAGAAACTGATAGCATCCCGGTTGAGATCCACATGCATCCATCAATATCGGCCGGGCCAACTCATGCGGCGCGCTGGTTTCTACTTCAATACCGACGAAATGCTGCCAGGCGAGTTCACAGTTTCTTAAGCGGTTTTTTCCGGCCAGATGGCCTCGGCAGTCGAGCACAAGCGGTGCGGAGAGTGTTTCTCCCGAATGGAGCCGGACGGAATCTGGCTGCAGAATCGTGGCTTTCTCCTCTATAATACTATCTGCCAGTATGCTTCGGATAAGCTTGCGGAGCTGTTCGGACGTGATGCTCGCATAGGGTAACGCAATCTTCCGGTGCAGGCCGGGAAAGGAGACGTGGTAACTATCCCATGTGGCGGTGATAAAAGGCCGCAACCAGCTGAGCTGTTTGGTACGAAGGTCCGTTTTGTGGAAACTCCAGGTATGATTGCCACCAATCTCGCCGGGTTCAATCAGCGCCAGGCGTAATCCGGGCTGCAGCATACGTAGCCGGTAAGCGAGCAGGCTACCGGCTAAACCGCCACCCACCAGCAAAATGTCGTAGGGCGTCTGCATGAATCTATACCTACTAGTTGCATTCATTGTCATTAATACTATAGGTTGTACATTATGCCTAAGCACTTTTTCATAAATACAAAGAATATAGCATATTTTATTAGTATAGGTTGTATTATGTTCATGAAGGTGCTGCATACACTAACGCCTGAGCTGCAAGCCATGATCGCATTAAGTGCGATTCTGTTGCTGGGGTTGCCACACGGTGCATTTGATTATGCGCGTTATCGTTTTTACCATCCGGAGGCAGGCAGGGGGCAAAGGATCAGGTGGCTGCTTTCTTACCTATTGTCGGTGGTTGCTATCATTGGGCTGTGGGTGCTTTTTTCTGGTATTATATTTCTGTTATTGCTCGGATTTGCAGCGTGGCATTTCGGGCGGGAGGACGGGCTGGAAAGCGGCAAACGATGGCATCGGGTGCTGGATAATAGCGCGCGCGGATTGCTCGTTATCGCTCTACCGGTGGCGGTTTATCCGGAGCAGATGGCGCTGCTGTATGGTTTATTCGTGACGGAAGGGACGCGAGCCGAGTTGTTGCCGCTGTTTTTGCAGGGACGTTGGATACTAGCGGGCTTCTTAGGGCTGTTAATCGGCGGCGCTATATGGGTTAATGTCAGGATGCAATCGGGTCGAACGCTCGAGTTGATAACGATAGCGGCTCTATTTGTTCTACTCCCGCCGCTGATCGCCTTTACCGTATATTTTTGTGTATGGCATTCGGCGCGGCATTATGCAGAGCAGAGGAAATGGCTGCGGCAGGCTTCTTCGTCATTCCGTGCGTATACATTAGGTTCGGTTATACTATGCAGTATGGTCATGATTGCAGGCATTCTGTTAACCGTCGTGTTTTGGCAGGAAGGGGCGCACTCCCTGAGGGCGGTCGTAGTTACGTTTATCGCACTGCTTGCTATTACGGTACCGCACCACCTATCCGGGTATATGACAAGGTGATGCAGTTTTGTCAATATAGCTATAAAACATATATAAATTTAAATTTTTAAGTGTAATATTATTTTCATTACACGAGGCTTGAAGTAAGACATTTACTCAACCAATAGATGTATACGCAGGGGTGATTGATGTCACAAACTACATATGAGCTAGGAGGAGTGGCCACGAAGGGGCTTGGTCGCGTTTCATCGCAGCAGGTGACGGAAGAAGTTAGCCTAAATACGGGCCTAAGCGGTGAAGGGACGGAGCTAGTCGATATCTCATCTCCTATCGAAGAGGGTTCCGCCCAAGCCGCTGGACACCACGGGCAGACGGTGGAATCTACTATCCGACCTAATGGCACCAGTATTCGCCCGTTGCTTTATTGGGGGTTTTTCACGGTGATAGCGCTTGCCGTAATGACGACCCTCATCAATAACACGCAGTTTAATATTATTGAGCAGGAACTGCAGCAGCAGGATACCTACCGCATTGATGTGCAGGAACTTCAGGAGCTTGTCTCCACCAGCTCTACTATCGCTCTTGGTATGGCGCTTGTAGTGATTCTGGTCGGGCTGGGTGTCGCCACCGTGATCGGCAACAAGCTGGCGCGGCAGATCAATCAGCTGAGCGATATTATGTACCGGCTCGCCAACGGTGATTATGACGTTGAGGTCAGGCCGAAAGATAAGGTCGGTGCGGAGCTTGCGCGCATGTATGATGCGGTGAATGTCTTTAAAGCGAACGCGATTGAGATTAAGCATTTATATGAAACGGAAGGGGCAGAGCTGCGTAAGCAGAAGGATCTAGAGCTCAAGCAGCGAATAGAACATATTGCTAAAACACTGGATGAGCAGATCGTGACTATTTTTGATCATATTTTGAAAGAGCAGGGTGGCACAGCGCAGGCGTCCGATAAGATTGAGGCGTTGTCTTCCAAGCTGAACGAAGCCGCATCGACCTCCGCGGAAGTAACAAACGTAGCAACTGAAAGCACAAACCGGGTCACGGATGCGACACAGGAGCTGGCAACACGTATCCACGAAATTGCGACGCATACCAGTGAGTCGCGGCAATTGACGGATCAGGCGGTGGCGCGCGCCGAGGATAGTAATGAACGCATTAAGTCACTGGAAACGCTTGCAGACCGGATTGGTGAATTTATTACGCTTATTCAGGATATTGCAGCAAAAACTAATTTGTTAGCTTTAAATGCAACGATTGAGGCATCTCGCGCTGGAGAGGCGGGAAAAGGCTTTAGCGTGGTGGCCAATGAGGTGAAACAACTCGCCAATCAGACCGCCAAAGCGACGGAGGAAATTTCGGAACAGGTCGAAGGTATCCGCAGTGAAGTGGGGTTAACGGTAGATGCCATGTCACAGATATCTCAGGTGATTGAGAAGCTGTCCGATGTGGCGGTCCAGATCTCCGAGAATGTCGAACATCAAACCGAGGCGACTGATATGATTTCCGGGCTGGTACAGCATGTAACGGATGAGATTCGTAAGGTGGATGAGACGATTACCTTACTCGCTGAAGATGCGGAGACGACCTATCAGGTATCGGAAGAAATCAGTGTGTCGTCTAAACGGACATCGGATGCCATTGAGAAACAGAGTGCAACGATACGGAAGACGTTGCAGGAATTAACCAAAGCTGCTTAGGAGAGGTAATTATGTTTACTGAATTTAATGCGTTAACGTTAGCCACCCAATATTCGTTTTATATGACGTTTTCTGGATTTGTGGCAGCAAGTATTTACTTTTTAATGGAACGGAATAATCTTACGCCGCGCTACAGCGTTGTTTCAAGTTTATGCATGATGGTGGTGGCAATAGCAGCTGTGAATTATTACCACATGATTGATATTGTCGGACTGAGCGGCCAAGACGGCTCGCTGAACGATTTTCCGACGCATTTCCGCTATGCAGACTGGGTGCTGACAACGCCGCTTATTCTCGCCGTTTTGGTCATGCTGATCAACCCGGTTAATAAAACAGCGTTAGTGACCAAGCTGATGGTTGCTGATGTGATCATGATCGTGGTAGGTTATGTCGGTGAAATTGATACGAATCAGGCCGGTGGCGGTACCACGTTGGGCTGGGTATGTTTCTTCATCGCGTGTGCAGCCTTTGCCTATATTTTGGTAGTGCTGTATGGCGAACTCTCGCAGGCAGCCGGGGATATGCCGGCCGAGCTGCGCGGTAAATACAGCTTATTACAGAACATGCTGGTGATTGTCTGGATGGTGTATCCGCTCGGCTACCTCATGCCGCTGCTGGGCTATCAGGGCGACTTGCTGGTGCTGCGCGAGCTGGTCTATTGCATCGCGGACTTAACGTCTAAAGCCGGGTTTGGTATCATCGCGGTCAGCCTGGCAAAGAGCCTCTCGTTACTGGAGGTCCAGCAGGGGCGAGCCATAGTCTAATTAATGGTTATTGGCACCTGTGTACGGGTGAAGTAAGGGCAGTGAACGCACCATTTAGAACGACTTGGTGATACTCACCTCACCCTGCTGGTTTTGCGGCGTGTAGCTGGCTCTCACCTCTAAGTCTTCAAACCGCCCTTTAAGCACGCTGAGATTATAACCGATTTCCAATAATTCCTGATTCACTGCGGGGCGGAAGCCGGTTTCAGGCAAGCGAACCGAGGTGTAGTCCGCTGAAAGCGTGTGCTCAAGGTTCTGCCCGGCAATGCCTACGCCTAGCCCCACCTGATCCAGATTGACCGAACTGGAGCGCAGGTGAAACTGGTTGCCCGTAATCGTAACGTTACTGGTCGGTGAATAGCGGTAACGCGCATTGCCGGTAAAGACGGCCTCGCTATCATCGCCAAACGCATCAATCAGTTGGGCGTTCGCATCCAGATTGGCATCAAAACGTGAGGAGTTGAAGGCAAAGGAGCCGCCGGCAGAGGGCGTAAGGCCTGTGCTGGTTTCGCCGTTGCTGGTTATCTCCATCTGCCGGACTTCGGCATCCGCACCGAAGGAAATTTGGTTACCGTTTGATATGGCACGATCCTGATCGTAACTTCCTGCTGCACCTAGCAGGGTGCGGTATTCGTTATCGCCGAGCGTTTGGCGGCTGCCTGGTAGTATCACGGTGCCGTCAAATTCCGGTGTGTAGACGAAGCCTTCATGGTGATAGTGCAAGGTAAAGTCCTGCCTATTCCCAGCTGCGTTTGCAGAAAAATCTATTCTCGCACCAACAGCATGATCAGGGTTGAAAAAATAGTCGCCGCGCAACCTAAGCTCCTGCCGGTCTTGGGTAAGCGGGTTAAATTCCAGCGGGCGGGTAAATTCTGCATCTCCCGCAATCGGTAGCGCGGCGTTTAACGCCGCTCGACTACTCAGGCGGATTTTATCTGACTCATCACCCTCACCCAAAGGAAATTCATGTACGGCGCGATGATCTACTCCGGCATCAAATAACGTGCCGGAGCTACCGCCAGGCCCATCTTCATAGCGAACACCTGCTAAGGAAGCAGCCGTAGTAGAAAATGTTCTGGCTTCACGTAACTCACCGCTATGGGAAGCTTCTAGAAACTTTGTTAAGTCCTCGTCCGTACTAGAGATTTCGGGTGCCCCCTGTTCTTCATATTGCGCATTGGCATATTCCATGTAGGGATCAAGTTTTAGACCATATGTTTCTAGCATTTGGCTGGCGGTGCCTTCATTCTTTCCTATAATGGTATATAGCTGCTCATACACCTCTTCGGCACGTTTAATGTAGGCCGTGTCACTGCCGGGATCGACCCAGCGGGCGATATCGTTCGGGGTAAAGCCTTCTTTGAAATCACCTTTTCGCTCCCTGATGATGTCTTGAAGTAAATCCAGCTGTTCTTCGCCGGTCAAATACTTGCCGTTGTCCAGCATGGGTTTTCCCTCTGCTTCAGCCTCCGCTTCGGCTTCTGTCTTGGCAGTACGCCATAAATTCAGCACGTCTTCATAGCCAAGATTGGTTTTTCTGGCAGTCACTTCTGCGGTCACGTCCGCTTCGAATGTTTGCATGACGCCACCGCCTTCGAACACTTCGAAACTATTACCATCGATGATAAAACGATATCCTTCCTCCAGCGCTATATCCTGATGGTTTTCTCCATAGGTGGCATACGCCGTGCCGGAGGTAGGATCCGTGTAATAGCTGGTGGCGATCAAGCGGCCCTGATCGTCATACTCTGGCGCAGCCGTGTTTTCTGCAGGTGTGGGAGTTATGTCTGGCGGGGGTTGCTGGGGCTCACTGGATACTGCGGTCTCTTGCGGTGCTGCAATAACGGTTTTTTCTGCTTTTGAAGGCTGGGTCGCCTCATCCATAACTGCCGCTGGTATTCGGGTAGGAAGTTCTGCTAACTCTGCAACCGGCTTACGCTCCTGCGGTGCCTCTTCCGGCTCTATTGCAGGTTCGGCTTGCGCACGTGCGGCATAGGCATCGTCCAACCGGTGGCGTGTGCCTTGCGCACCGTGGACAAACAGCGAGTGATAGATCCATTCTTCACTCTGGCTGGCGAGGCGGTTAATAATCTCCTCGTCAGTAAAATCACGGTTTTGGTATTGTTGCTTTAATTGGCCTTCGGCCAGCGTAACATATTGCTCAAGTACGTCTATCTGTTTTTCGCGATCCATAGTGGCAATTGCTACGCGCGCGGCGGCCGGGTTATTATAACCAAGGTCATTCAGCGCGGCATCGGTAAACAGCGCGGCAAACCCTTTGCGAGGATCATCACCCGCGACAAGCTCACTTAATATGCGATCATATAGTGCTTCCATAACTATATCCTATCATATTTTGATTTTATTCTCGGCCATTTAATTTCAAATTATTCCCCAACACGCTCCTGTATATGCCATCTCCATATGATACGTTCTGCATCACTTCTTATGTTTCAAGTAAAAAGGAGAACCCCATAAATATTTCTATTTACGGGGTTCTACAGTAGTCGCTACTACTGGTCGCCCTCAATCGGGGCGATCTTATGTACGTACTGGGTCACAACCTGATGGCTGTTCCCTTCGGGGTGAATTGTCACCCCGTAATACGTACGACCGTTCGGCTGCCACACCTCCAGGCCCTCGTTCCACGAGTAGCCGGAGCCGTTGGCAAACCGGAAGGTCAGCCCACCTTTGCTGAACGCCTTATGCTGTTCACCAAGGTAGACCCGCTCGCCGCTATCGAGGGTGAAGCGGAGGCCCTCGCCCCTTTGATATAGCATGGGGTTGCCGGTATCGGCTCCCTCATACTTCTCAAAGAGAAGAGTTCGCTTCGTACCGTCTTGGAATACAAATTCCACACTTTCCGTTCCGGAAGACCGGAACAGGTTGTGGCCTTCGTTGTCGAAGACGGTCGCTTCTTTCCCAGTAGCAACATCCCAAACCTGCCCCAACTTCTGGAAGAAGTTTTGGGCAGACAAAGACGTCGCTGCAGTAGCGAAAAACAAAAAAATACAAATGAATTTCTTCATGTTCTTTTTTTGTTTTTTCTCAACACCTTTTTTCTTAAGCAGCCATGCTATTTTTCAAGCATGTTATTAGGCTGCACGGGTGCGCTTATTTGCGGTGCCGGGTATTATGCATCGTCGTGTACTGCTACAGTCCGATGTTCGCATCAGTTTTCCTCAAACGGGTGCTAAACCGTTTGAGGCAATGCGAAATTATCCCCGCCCGGTTCCCCGATTATACAATCGGCTTCCGGTTCTATCACCTCCGTTTCCTCTCCTTTTTTCCCCTATACCCTGAGGGCAGGGGCTCGTGGATCGGTTGGTGATAGGGCTCGTGCAAATAAGCGGTCCCTGAAATAGGGTGCTTCTATTATACTTCTGCCGTCGTGTAGCCACCATCTGGGTGACTTCCGATTTGGCTTTGGTCGCTCGCCACGTAATAACACGTGGGTCAATTCTTATAGACCTGCGGGGGAAGCGATGCTCCCGCATATACGATCCTACCTCAAGTAGTACCAACGTCCCTCGGACAGAGATTCAACCTTTCGGTTGGATTTCTGCCCATCGGACGGAACTCACGACCATTCGGCCGGTAAGCGAAATTTAAAAAAAATTTCGCGAGTTTACCCCGCCATTGTAACACAGTAAGGTTAACAAATCGCTAACTTTTTTATGGTAATGCGAATAATTTGCGATCCATTTCTCTGCTTGCGTCAAAATAAACCATGGATACCCCTATAATTTTTCTGCGAAAGATTCGGGGTATGACGTGTAACTATAGCGTGGAACCACTCACCACCTGACACCCCCACCACTGCGGCTAACGCGCTGACGCACGTAAGCCTCGTTGCCTCCCCCGCAGGCAGGGGAGGATGCGTTCTTGTATCTCCTCTCGCGCATGACGAGAGGGTTAGGGTGAGGGTGTCATTGCGAGCGACCAAAGGGAGCGCGGCAATCTCGTGCTGCAGCCTGAGATCGCCTCACTGCTTTCGCGATGACGGGGAGGTAGATCCTTCGGCTAGGCTATTGCTTAATTCAGGATGACACGGCAGCGGAGGATGCTTTCTTAATCCCTATATAAATAAGAATGATTCGCAACTAGTGCTGGACAATGGAGATTCCTTCTGTTAATTAAGAATGATTCGCAACAAACCATTAGGGGGTTAGTATGGAGCCGAAATCATTACGCCATCCCATAGCTATATATATGTGCTCGCATTGTCTGGTGCGTGCGGTCGAACATCAAAGCCGCATAGAAATAGGCGGGTATTTGTATGTTTTTATTCCATATAACGATCAGGCAGGTGACCGCTACATCGCCTATGTCGAAATGGATGTGGATCATTATGAGGCATTATGCCACACGGACAGACCGCAGCGGTTGGATATCTGTGAGCATTTTGCTATACTACATGTGGAACGGGGGGAGAATATGTATGTTGAAAGAGCAAATGCTATTGAATCCTATTATCAGAAGTTAAGGTTATTTCAGCGTAATCGCGTTGTTGTGATGCAAGAGCAGTGCGCCGCCTGCTAGGGGGTTTTGAGGAGGAGTATGAGCGGTAAGATTGCTACGATAAGATCGCCCTTATTTCAGGCGATAACCCGAGGTATGTTCCAGTTTCCGGATCTGGCAGCCGCTAAAGCTAAGCTGGAGGCTATCCGGGAAACTTATGAGACATCGTCGCATCTGCCGAGCGCGAAAGCGGGGCATGTCGTTCTATGGATCAAGGGGTATGATGTCAGCCCGGAGGAGGCAGAGGCAGGCTATTTGGGGCATTATGCAGAGCTGCAGCCGATTGAACGGGAGGATGGGGGGCTGGTCGATTGTGGCCAAGCGGCTGGACGTGGCACTTACGCGGCATCCGCAAAAGCAACGGGAGGAGCATCGGCATCCCGACTGGGGGCATCCGATTCTTAAAGCAATTAAGAAAGGAGCGGTCTACCCGTCTGTGAAAGAGGCCGGCGAGGAACTTACCAAACTTCACCAGTCCTATCCGGAGACGTCCATCCCGACCGGGCCGGAACTATACATCATGATTTATGAGAAGGACAGCGATCCTCCCGTGCAACGGTACATATTAAGTATTGAGCCCGCAGCTGAATCAGGCGCTGTGATTACAGCGCAGCGTAACCTTTACGAGCAAGGCATGGAGCAGAAGGAAGCGCAAGCTGAACCGGAGGGAAGCTTTGCCGCTCGTGTTGCGCTGGAACAAGCGCGTAAAGCGGCACGTAAACAGCCACCTTATTCGAAGAAAATGAACGATGAGCCGTGAACCATACATTTTTCAGCTGATACCACGCCTTAGCATTGTTACTGCAAAGCAGCCGGAAATTTCTAAAGATGTGCTGGTAAATGATTTAGGCAGCGAAGATCCGGTGATGCTTGAGCGTAAGTATGCGGTGTTGGAAGGTGTGGTGGATGCCGCAGTGCAAATTGGCACCTGCCATCGCGATCAATATGTGTTGCTGGCTGAACACGATAAAGAGCAGCTTGTTTTTAACGTCGTTGATGCTTTGTCAAAGGTAACTGATGGTAAAATGCAAGCGTTGCTGGATAAAAACAAGCTCGAAGTGGCCAGAGGTTTTGGTGCATTACATTATTTAATAACGTCAGGCATTGGCGCACGGTCTAAAGCCATGCTGGATGCCGGTATGCTGAAGCAGGTCACGAGTGCCCTTGAGGATAATCTCGCTACCGCAGACCAAGATGTGCTGGCTCTCAAAGCGCTTAAAAATTTTATTGTAGAATATGATAAATCAGTGCAACAGGAACTGCGCCAGCGTTACACGTCAGCAAAAGATAAGGGAGCGCTTTCAGGTTTTAGCAAGCTGGATCGGCATAATCAACTACGTGCAGCCTCTGAGGGAGAAATGATTGTCAAAATGCTGGAAGAAATGGAGCCGCTAGAACGACCTGCTAGCATTACTATGATTGGAACCGGTGATGTCGCAAAGGACGTGTTATATCACGCTGCAGGATCGGAAGTTGAGGAGGTGAAAAACATTCGCTTTCATCTTTTAAGCGGACAGGAACAAGAGCCGGACCGTATAGAGCGTAAAAGGCTGAATCTACGAAAAATGCAAGGTGATTACGGTAACGTCGAGACTACTGGCTTTTACGATACTAAGCAATTAATTGAAGCGGATAAAATTCAGGGTGAAGCGGTGATTCTCGCACGCCAGCCACAACATGGTTTAGAGGCTCTCATTAACGATCAGTCTCTGGCGAGTGGGCAAACAACCCGGATATTTGACGCAACGGCTAACGGTGCAGCGGATATATCTGATTCGGGAGTGGAACAAATCAACCTAAGCGCCATTCAAAAACGTATTTACGATCATCCGAAAACGCAGTGGTTAAAGGAGCAATCTGAGGATATACGTTCCATGGCCTATGCGTATATAGGCAAGCATATTCAGCAAGAGTGGAAAAGCTATTTAGAGGAAACGGCAAATTTGGGCGAAGAATATAAAAAGTTGACTCCTGCCGAGCGCGCTAAAGTTCATAATGCAGAGAATGGTTTTGCTAGCATGTTAACCACTATGGCTAAGAAATATGATAATCTGCTAGGGAAATATGAATTTCACAAAGCGCAAGCAGGCGTTCTTGCCGCAGTTGCTGAGGAGCTGCAGGATATTAAAGAGAGGTTATCCGAAGGTGAGCCCGGCAATGATTTGACGCGAGCATTTAACGAGATCACGCTAGAGTATGAAGATCAGGCAGAACAACTGCCATCCGGGAGTGCCGGGAAGAAAAAAATTGATAAGGTTGTAAAAACGCTTAATGCTATTTCCGAAAAGGGGGAGTTTAACAGAGAGGCGCTTTTTGACGACTTAGATCACCAGGCAGCAGAGCTTTATCTAAAAGAGCAGGAGCGCTATGACCATATGCAAAATCGTTTGCAAGCCGCGCAAAAGCTTCAGGGGCAGATCGAAAGCATGTTACAGCCTGACTACCCGGATCATGAGTTGGCTGAGAAAAGCTGGGTGGATTACGTCAAAAGCAGTGATCGGTATAATGATTTAACGCCTTTATAGACACTTTAATTTTTTTACAGCAAGAAAATACCTCTTAAAAATTAGTTGCGAATAATTCTTATTTACTACTTGACCTTTTCTCTAGTCATTGATAATCATTCTCATCCAATCCATCTGATACGGCTTTTTATGGATGGCATTTTTACAAATTTAATTACAGGAGAGCATATAAATGGGAACGTATAATTTAACATCAGGTGATGATGTATGGGAGGCCTTTCAACAATCGCAAATACAAGGTGATCCATCCATTCCATTTGTCGATAATGAAATCAATGCATTAGAAGGCAATGACTTCGTTGTGAGCGGTACAGCAGATGACACGATTAATGGCGGTGATGGCAATGATAGCCTGTATGGCATCGGCGGTAGCGACGTAATCAATGGCGGCAACGGTGACGATTTGCTGGACGGTGGTACTGGAAACGATACACTGGACGGTGGTGCTGGCAATGATCAGTATTTTCTTGAATTCAAAGACGATGAAGTAGGTAAGGATCATATCATTGATTCAGATGGCGACGGGGAAATCTACATTGGTGGCACCAGTTTCGATCCAAATACAGGCGCAACGAGCGTTCAGGGTTATCAACTGAGTGGAAACGCGCTGTTGGTAACAGGTGAGACTGATGTCTACTCCTTCGAGCAGGAAGGTACGAACTATTTCTTCCGCTGGAGCGGTAACGACGGTGATGATCTGACCATCTGGAGCGATGTGGTTGCTGAATCTCAATTGAGCGCCGTCGTGAAGAACTATACTAACGGTACTTTCGGGCTGGAAATCGGTGAGATCGACAACCCACCTATCGCAGATGATGACAGCGCGAATGTGGCAGAAGATAACTCCATTGTGATCAATGTGTTAAATAATGACAATGATGATAATGCGCTTGATGCCAGCACGGTCGCCATCGGTACCGGGCCTGCGAACGGTGCGGTTAATGTGGACCCGGTAACGGGCGAAGTGACTTATACGCCGAACGCAAACTACAATGGCACAGACAGCTTCACCTACACCGTGCAGGACGATGCCGGCCAGGTATCGAATGAAGCAACGGTTACGGTCAATGTCGGTTCTGAGAATGATGCACCGGTTGCCACGGCGGATTCCGACGAGGTTGTAGAGAATCAGTCCGTTACGATCAACGTGCTCGCGAACGATTCCGATATTGACGGCACGCTGGATGCGTCTTCAGTGCAAATAGATAGTAACCCTTCTAACGGTGCGGTTTCAGTTGACGCTAATACCGGTGAAATTACCTACACACCTAATACAGACTATGTGGGTAGTGATAGCTTTACCTACACGGTGAAGGATAATCAGGGTGCGGTCTCCAATGCAGCTACAGTCAGTGTTAATGTAACCGATAGCGCGATCACCTTAACGGAAAATCCAGACTTTTTCGAAGCGTTTTCCCAAGGCGTAGGTTTTGTTCCAAACGAGATTTTCGGCCTCGGCGGTGATGATACGATCATTAGCGGCAATGCAAATGATACGGTTGATGGCGGCGAAGGAAATGACGTGATCTCAGGTGTTGGCGGCGATGATATACTTAAAGGAAATGCCGGCGATGATACACTTGATGGCTCCCGTGGTGATAATACCGTTGAAGGTGGTGAGGGTGATGATACGTTCATCGTGGAATTTACCGATCCGGGCTCTACCTGCGTTATTGATGATGGTGGTTCGCTTTTTGTTGGGGCATTACCACAAGGGCCAGGTGCGCCGGTCGGATTTGCGCTTGCGGGTACGGCGACTGAGCAAAATGATGGTACGTACGAGCTTACTATCGGCGATGCGACCTTCTCGCTCGATTGGGCAGGCGATGAGACAACACCGGGCGATCTGACCATTACCGCTCTGGGCGAAGGGAATATTCATTCCGTGATCGTGAAAGATTTTCAGAATGATACCTTTGGTTTGGTGTTGGAGGATGCATCGACACCGCCTGCGCCGACTGCAGATATTAATGGTACTGATGAAAACGATACGCTGCAAGGCGGTAACGATAGTGAGTCTATTGAAGCTAATGGTGGTGATGATCTTGTATTTGCCCGCAATGGGGATGATCTCGTTAATGGCGGAGGCGGCGATGACCGTCTGCTCGGCGGAAACGGCGATGATTTACTCAATGGCGGCGAAGGCGATGACTCCATCTGGGGTGGCAACAACGATGATGAAATCAATGGCGGTAACGGCAATGATTTCGGCGTTGGTGGTAACGGCGACGACCTGCTGAACGGCGGCTATGGTAATGACGTGCTTCAAGGGGGCAATGGAGATGATGTCCTCTATGGCGGTCAGGGTCGTGACATTCTGGATGGCGGTCAGGGATTTGATACCTTCCTTTACAAGGATGCATCTGAATCCACCGGCGTGACAGCAGATAAAATTTTCGGCTTTACGCAAGGTCAGGATGTGATTGATCTCATTGATCTGAACTTCTCCGGGCTGGGTGATGGCTCGGGCGATACGCTCGGCGAGAATACGATCGGCAGCTATACGGAGCTGTACAATAGCGATAGCGGATTCCGCCTGTTCATTCACGGTAATGTGGATGTGGAAGCGAGTGACCTGATGCTCGCCTAAATCGCGTTGCAATACTCTGGGGGAGTGGTGCATACCATTCCCCCTTTTTGCCGGAAACTATATTTTTAAGACGTAAGAGGAAATAAGATGGCCGATATTACCCTAGCTGAAGGACAAGATCTCTGGGAAGTTTACATTGATGGCAATCCATTTGAACCCAATAATATTACTGGGAATGATGCTGATAACCTGATTGTGAGTGGACAGAAGAACGATACGGTGCGTGGCGGTAAGGGCGACGACGCGCTTTTCGGCATTGGTGGTAATGACTCTCTTGAGGGGAATGCAGGCAGCGATGCGCTGGATGGCGGCACCGGAAGTGATACGTTAGTTGGTGGTGCGGGCGAGGATGCTTATGTTTTTGAATTTAAGGTTGATGAGGTTGGCAAAAATATCATCCGCGACGAAGATGGTGATGGTATTTTGTTTGTTGGGGGCACCAGTTTCAATCAGGAAACAGGTGCTACAGAACGTTTTGGGGAGACAGTGTCTGGCACAGCTTCGGAAATTTCTGATGAACCGAATACTTACAGTCTCGAGCAGGGTTCTCAGACGCTTTTCTTCCGCTGGGGTGGCAATGATGGTGATGATCTGACGATCTGGAGCGATGTCGTGCCAGAATCACAGATTAGTGTTGTAATTGAAAATTATACGAACGGTACCTTTGGTTTAACGCTGGGCGAGTTGGATAATACACCGCCTGCGCCGCCTGTACCGGAAACAACGCCTGATGAGCCTCAAGCGGAAGAAGAGGACTCAGAGCCTGAAGCTAGCCCGGTTTTTGAGCTTTTTGGTGCAGAAATCGCTGAGGAGCTAAACGGCACTGCGGGTGCAGATAATATTACCGGCGGCGGTGGAAACGATACGATTTCTACCAGCGATGGCGAGGATACGGTAAACGGTAATCAAGGGGATGATGTTGTTTTTGGAGGAGACGGCGGCGATTCGCTGCGCGGTGGTCAGGATAACGACTTTGTGCAGGGCAATCAGGGAGATGATTTCATCGCAGGTGACCGCGGCTTTGATATGGTGCGCGGCGGCAAAGGGAGCGATCAGGTTTATGGAGGCAAAGAAGACGATCAACTCTTTGGAGATCGCGATAATGATTTTGTCAGCGGCGATTTGGGCAATGACCTTCTCTACGGAGGTAAGGGAAATGATACGCTTGTTGGTGGTGATGGCAACGATACGCTTTCCGGTGATTTGGGCGATGACATACTGACTGGCGGCAGCGGAGAGGATGTTTTCCAATTCCTGAATAACAGCGGTAACGATGTGATAACTGATTTTGCAGCAGGCGATATACTGCGTTTTGCCTCCGATATTAATGGAACCGGATTGAATAGTTTTGCTGACCTGCAAGATCGTTTATCTAGTGTGAATGGTGACTTGACTATTGATCTCGGTAATGGCAATACAACGGTGCTGGCTGGCGTAGCGGACAGTGTTTTAAATGATAATAATGTGGAGTTTTTCTAATGATGATACGTCGATCACTTTTAGCGCTGCCGTTTTTACTGGTAAGTACGGTGTCAGCGCAACCTATGCAAACACTCGATACGGTTGTGGTGACCGCTACGCGGAGCGAGCAGCCGAGTTTTACATTGCCCGGGATTGTTAACAAGGTGGATGCTACCGCGCCAGAACATGCTGGTGCGACAACAGCAGAAGACCTGCTTATAGATTTGCCGGGTGTTGAATTTGCTGGAAGTGCGCGCCGTAATGGGCAAGTGCCAAGCCTGCGCGGGTACGATGGCAGTGGTGTGCTTGTTTTGTTTGATGGTGTGCGGCAGAATTTTCAGTCTGTGCATGACGGGCAGTTTTTTATTGACCCAAGCCTGTTGAAATCGGTTGAGGTGGTGAAGGGGCCAAGCTCTACGCTTTATGGTAGTGGCGCACTTGGCGGCGTCATTGCGTTTGAGACCGTTTCGGCGAGTGATCTTTTAGCACCCGGCGAAACACAAGGCGCTATAGTGCGCACCGGTTTTCAGTCCGTGAATGATGAGTTTTTCACTTCAGGTTCTGCCTATGGACGTGCGGGGGATTTTGATCTTCTGGCTTCACTAACCTACCGCAATAGTGATGATATCCGGCTGGGTAACGGCCAGGATCTTGCGGCGGATGATGATATTCGTACTGGTTTAGTTAAAGTGGATTACACGGGGCTCGATAACCACCATATTGGTGTTAGTTTGCAGCATTATGATGCAGAAGCGATTGAGCCGAATAATCCGCAAACAGGCATAACAGGCCCCACTTCAGCTGATGAGGTGGATAAGGATATTGTGTCAACAACTGCAAAGCTGAGTTATGATTTTATGCCGCTTTCCTTTCCGGAATTTCAGGTTAAAACGCAGTGGTATTACACCAATACGGAGTTAGATGAGCTGATTGTTGACCCAACAGCAACCAACCAGCCGGGTGATGTGCTAACCCGCGAACTGGATACCATTGGAGCAAATATTGACGCGCAGTATGAATACACGGCGCACGAGGCATTTGATGTGACCACAAGCTTCGGTGTTGAAGCCTATCGCGATGACCAGAATGGTGCTGATTCCAGCCGGGGTGAGCGCGGTGGTGTGCCGGATGCAGAAGCGGATTTTTATGGTGCGTACTTGCAGACCGAGTTTGATTTTGAGGCGCCGGGCAGTATGCCGGGCACTTTCCTTGTCATTCCGGGCGTGCGCTATGACAGCTACAGTTCCGATGATACCAACGGGAACAGCAACGACGAAAACGCCTTTTCACCCAAAATTGCCGTGACCTATCAGCCAGATGATCGTTTCATGGTGTTTGCGAGCTATGCTGAAGCGTTTCGCGCGCCCAACCTGACGGAGCTATATACCACTGGCAGGCATTTTGTGGTCGGGCCATTTGTAAATAACTTTGTGCCAAACCCCGGGTTGAAACCTGAAACCAATCAGACAATCGAATTTGGATTTGGGGTTGATGAGAAAGAGCTGTTCCATGAAAAGGATCGTTTGCAGTTTAAAGCGTCTCGCTTCTTTACACAAGCGGATGACTTTATTGATGCAGAAGTGACCGGCTTAAATGTTAGCGGCGCGTGCTTCTCGCCATTTCCGCCACCAAACTGCAGCGCCGGGACAACGCAGTCTGTCAATGTGCCTTCTGCGGATATCTGGGGGTATGAGGGCTCGCTTAATTACCGCCTTGCGGCCTTCCGTGCGGATTTTGGAGCAGCGTATCTGACCGGTAAGAACGATCGTACAGGTGACTATCTTACAAATATCTCGCCTTTAACGCTTACCTCGCATTTTGCTTACAATATTGAGCAGGTGAACACGACCGTAGGTATACGGTCAACTTTTGCCAGCGAGCATGATAATGTTAATGACCCAAGCGAAGTGCGCGATAGCTATGATGTGCATGACATCTATGCCAGTTGGACACCTGAAAAACTGGAAAGTCTCACCTTACGCGCCGGGGTGCAGAATCTTTTCGATGAAGCCTATGAGCGTGTATTTGCTAACTCACTCGAGCCCGGACGGAATTATACTGTGCAGGTAAGCTGGCGCTGGTAATAACGTTACCTATCGAATATAAGTAAGATTACATACAAGGAGAGAATTATGAATCAGGTTGCAACTACATTACAAACCGACCCCGTAGAGGATCTGAAAAGCCGCTATGTGGCACTGAAAGAAGAGGAGCCGAATCTGCGTGCGCGGGATGCTGCTGAAAAGCTCGGTGTTTCCGAAGGGGAATTGCTGGCTGCACGTGTTGGCGAGGATGCTACCCGTCTCATTGACGATGCGGAAGCCATCTTGAAAGAAGTGAAAACGCTCGGGGAAGTCATGGCGCTTACGCGGAATGAATCCTGTGTACATGAGCGCAAAGGCGTGTACGATAATGATGAGTTTTTTCAGCATGGTAAAATGAAGCAAGGGCTTTTCGTCAATGATGATATTGATTTACGTCTGTTTATGAGCCACTGGAAATACGCGTTTGCGGCGATTGAACAAACACGTGGCGGGCCGCGGAAGAGTCTACAATTTTTCGATAAATCCGGTATGGCGCTGCATAAAATTTATATGACGCCAAAGAGTGATGAGGCAGCGTATGACCGCTTTGTTGAAACATTTCGTGCTGAATCGCAGCCGAATTTTATTACTACAGAAGCGTATGAGCCGAAAAAGCCGCACAAGGCCGATGATGAGGTGGACTGGACAGCCTTTCGCACGGCATGGGAGAATATGAAAGATACGCATGATTTCTTCCCGATGCTGATGAAGTTTAAGGTAGGTCGTATTCAGGCGTTGAATCATATTGGCGAGGATTTTGCATATAAAGTACCTCTTGATTCGCCGCGTCGGCTACTGGATTTAGCACGGGATCATGCCTGCCCGATCATGGTCTTCGTCGGTAATCGTGGCTGTATCCAAATCCACACCGGGGAAGTCAAAAACCTGAAAGAATATGGCGACTGGTATAATGTGATGGATCCGAAATTTAACCTGCACCTGCGGGAAGATAAACTGGGTGAGGCCTGGGTTACACGTAAACCTACCGAAGATGGTATTGTGACGGCGCTTGAAGTGTATGATGATAATCAGGAGTTGATTGTTACGTTCTTTGGTAAACGCAAGCCGGGCATTCCTGAGCTTGACGCATGGCGGGATATTGTCGCTGAGTTGCCTAAACTGTAGCGTTATGCGGTTACTTCTCTTTTTACTTGTATTAAGTGCCATTAATACGGCATGGGCCGATACGAAGCGCGTCATTACGCTTGGTGGTGCGTTAACTGAGGTGGTGTATGCGCTCGGTGCGGAAGCGGCACTGGTGGGGAATGATACAACCAGTTATTACCCTCCCGAGGCGGAGACGCTCCCGAAAGTCGGCTATCAACGTGCCTTGTCTGCAGAAGGCATTTTATCTTTAAAGCCGGATCTGGTGATTCATACACCGGATGCAGGTCCGCCCAGCGTCTTAAAACAATTAAAGAGCGCGGGTGTTGAACTGGTTAAGGTGCCGGTTGCGGAGTCCGTTCCGGATGTTCAGCAAACCATCATCCGGGTTGGTGAAGCACTGGGAAAGACAGAAGCGGCTAAAGAGCTCGCTCAGCAGATTGCGAATGAGTACAAAGCATATACGGAAATGCTTGACGATAAGCGTGACACAAAACGTGTAGTATTTATCATGCAGCATGGTCGTGCGGCGCCGATGGTAGCGGGTACGGAAACCGCAGCGGATAAGATGATTCAGCTTGCCGGTGTTGAGAATGCGGTTGCTGAGTTTTCCGGCTATAAACCGCTTACACCTGAAAGCGTCATTCAATTTGCGCCTGATGTGATCATTACCACAAAAGAGGCTCTTGAGCTTGCTGGTAGTGTGGAGGCGTTTTTGCAAACTCCGGGGCTAGTACTTACGCCAGCGGGCAAAGCGCAACGCGTCATTGCAATGGATACGCTGTATCTTCTTGGCTTCGGGCCACGAACGGTAGAGGCTGCAAAAGAGTTACATCAGCGGATCAATGCATTCGATGAGTAGTATCGCTGTACGTTCTCGGGCTGTAACTGGTTGGGTTCTCCCGCTATTTCCAGGGCTTCTTATGTTGCTATTGGTCGTCATGCTGATTGCGGTGTCGCTCGGTCCGGTCAATATCCCGCTTCGTGCGCTCCTTAGTCATAGTCTGGATGAACAGCAAGCGGCGGTTTTATGGTCTATACGTTTGCCGCGCGTGGTGCTGGCGGTTTTGGTTGGTGCTGCATTAGCAATTTCCGGTGCGGCATTACAGGGGCTGTTCCGCAATCCGCTTGCGGACCCTGGCTTGATCGGTATTACCAGCGGAGCAGCGCTTTTCGTATCTGCCGCTATTGTGCTCTTTGGCGGCATCTTTACCGGCATATTAGGGATGTACGGCCTCAGCCTAGCCGCCTTTATGGGCGGCCTTCTTGTCAGCTTGCTCATTTTTCGCTTATCTAAATTAACGGGTACGGTTTCATTAACCTATATGCTGCTGGCGGGTATCGCACTGAATGCGCTCGCCTTATCGGGTATAAACTTCATGACCTTTTTAAGCACGGACCAGCAAATGCGAACCATCAATTTCTGGATGATGGGCAGCCTTGGTGGCGCGGATTGGCAGTCCGTGATCGCGTGCGCCGTGTTAATTACTCCCTGCCTATTGCTGATGCTTTCGCACGCGAAAGCCCTTAATATTTTAATGTTGGGCGAAGAAGAGGCCTCCTATCTGGGTATTCATGTTGAGCGGCTCAAGCTAATAGTGATCGTGACCGCGGCACTTTCCGTTGGTGCGGCGGTTTCCGTTAGCGGAATTATCGTGTTCATTGGACTGATTATACCGCATTTAATTCGCCTTACGATCGGGCCGGATCATCGTATGCTGATTCCTGCCAGTGCTATTTGTGGGGCTATATTGCTGGTCGTTGCGGATACTATTGCGCGTACCATTGTGTCACCCGCGGAAATGCCGGTGGGAATTTTGACCAGTCTCATTGGAGGACCCTTTTTCTTATGGCTCCTGATTAAGCAATATGCCGAAAGGTTCGCGTGATGCTGGAGGTTCGCGCAGTCACTTATCATAAGGAAGGCAAGGCCTTGTTGCATGATGTTAACCTCACTATCGAGCCGCATAAGGTAACGTCTATTTTAGGACCAAATGGGGCGGGAAAGTCTACCTTGTTAAAAGCGCTTGCAGGTTATCTTAATCCGCAACAAGGGGAGATTACATTACAGGGGAAAGCGTTGCAAAGTTATTCAGCCGACCTGTTAGCGCAAAAACGCGCCGTGCAGTCCCAATCGTTACATATTGCGTTTCCATTTAAGGTTATAGATATCGTAACGATGGGCCGCAATCCGTATAAGCATGAAAACCCGTCTAAAAGCCAGACCATTGCCATGGAGGCACTTAAACAGGTGGAAGCGTATGAGCTGAAAGACCGAACCTATACCAGCCTTTCCGGTGGAGAGCAGCAGCGCGTTCAGCTGGCCCGTGTGCTTACTCAGCTTGACGGGCAGGAAGATGCTTGTTTGCTGCTGGATGAGCCGATTTCCGCACTGGATATCAAGCATCAGCATAAGATATTAGCTTTATGTAAGGCGCTTTCCCGAGAAAAAGGCTTTACCCTCGTTGTCATTTTGCACGATATACGGCACGCTTATCATTATACGGATCAGGTGATTCTTTTAAAAGCGGGGCAGGTTTATGCGCAAGGAAACACGAAAAAAACGCTTAATGAGCAGGCGTTGATGGACGTGTTTGAAATCAGTCAGGATCAAGTGGAGCTGGTCGCCTGATTTCGTAGTTGGTCACGCTATACTGCCAGTTCCCGAATGCGTTCCACCATGGCGAAAAAGCCGTTGCTGCGGTTGGGTGAGAGGTGCTGCTGCAGGCCGAGCTCTTTAAAGAAAGGCTCAATGTCAATCGCGGTGATTTCCTCACGTGTTTTGTTAGAGTAAATCCGCAGTAATAAGGCGATCAGCCCTTTGACGATATAGGCATCGCTGTCAGCGCGGAACCGGAGGAGGTCCAAGTCTTCCTCTACATTTTCAGCGACGAACCAGACCTGACTGGTACAGCCGTTAACTTTGTTTGTGTCGGTTTTTTCAGCTTCCTCTAGTGAAGGAAGGCGCTTACCCATATCGATCAGGTAGGCGTAGCGATCTTCCCAATCGTCAAACAGGGCGAATTCCTCTTTAAGTGCTTCCATTTCAGGTGTCTGTGCTGACATAATTACTTAATCCGTACTGTATTAGTCCTATTGACTTTAGTCGTGTCTATAATTATATATAGTACTAACATAGTACTGATTAGGACGGTTTACAAGATGATTCGTTTAAGCAGACTCGCTGATTATGCGATTGTTCTAACTTGCGAGATGGCCATGTCTCCGAGGGAGATTTTTAGCGCGCGCAAACTACACGAACAAACCGGTATTAGTCAATCAGCGATTATGAAAATTTTGAAATTACTGGCCGGGGCGGAGTTGATTGAATCAGCACGCGGTGCTAATGGCGGCTACAGGATGCGCAAAGACCCGGGGGAGGTCACGATACTTGACGTTGTTCAGGCGATTGACGGGCCTGTTGCTGTTACGCTCTGCAGTCATCAATCAGCGGAGCCTTGCTCTTTTGAGGGCACCTGCATGGCCAAAACCGGCTGGGGCATGGTCAATCATGCGCTGCAGGATACATTGTCCAGCTTTACCATTGCCGATTTTTTAAGCGCACACGCCGCGCAACATCATTCAACTGCAACAAGGAACCATCATGTATTCAGCACCCAGTAATGTAAGTGACGAGAAACAGCTTCCTGTAAGCGCGCGGGGAGATAACCCATCAGCGGCCGAGATTGCCCAGCGCGAATATAAGCACGGTTTTGTCACCAATATAGCGTCTGACAAAGCGCCAAAAGGATTAAGTGAAGATATTGTGCGGTTTATTTCGGCCAAGAAAGGCGAGCCGGAATGGCTGCTGGAATGGCGCTTAAAGGCCTACCGCTTGTTTGAAAAGCAATTGCAGGAGCAGCATGAGCCAACCTGGGCGAATCTGGATTACCCGAAAATAGACTATCAGGATTATTATTATTATTCCGCCCCTTCGACCAAGGAAAAGCCGAAAAGTCTGGATGAGGTCGACCCCGAAATTCTCCGTACCTATGAAAAGCTGGGTATTCCGCTTGAAGAGCAGAAGGCGCTGGCAGGGGTTGCTGTCGATGCGGTATTCGACTCGGTGTCGATTGGTACAACGTTTAAGGAAGAGCTCGCAAAGGCCGGTGTGATTTTCTGCCCGATTTCCGAAGCGGTGCATAGTCACCCGGAACTGGTAAAGAAATATCTGGGCAGTGTGGTACCGTATTCCGACAACTTCTTTACAACGCTTAATTCGGCAGTTTTCTCGGATGGGTCGTTTGTATACATCCCGGAAGGGGTAGAATGCCCGCTTGAGCTCTCAACCTATTTCCGTATTAACGAGGCGGAGACCGGACAGTTTGAGCGCACGCTGATTATTGCCGATAAAGGAAGCAAGGTCAGCTATTTAGAGGGGTGTACCGCTCCAATGCGCGATGAAAACCAATTACATGCGGCTGTGGTAGAGTTGGTGGCGCTGGATGATGCCGAAATTAAATATTCCACCGTGCAGAACTGGTATCCCGGTGATGCGGAAGGAAAGGGCGGTATTTACAATTTTGTGACCAAGCGCGGAGCCTGCCGTGGTAAGCGCTCCAAAATTTCCTGGACGCAGCTGGAGACGGGTTCCTCAATTACGTGGAAATATCCAAGCTGCATCTTACAGGGCGATGATTCGGTCGGTGAGTTTTACTCGGTTGCGGTCACGAATGGTAAGCAGCAGGCCGATACGGGCACGAAGATGATCCACATTGGAAAAAATACCCGGAGCACGATTATTTCGAAAGGGATTTCCGCCGGGCAGAGTAGCAACACGTATCGCGGTCTGGTGCGTGTGCAACCGGGCGCAGATCATGCGAAGAACTTTACCCAATGTGATTCTCTGCTGATTGGCGGCGAATGTGGTGCCAGCACCGTACCATATATTGAAACCAAGAATCAGACAGCGCATGTCGGGCATGAGGCCACCACCTCAAAAATCAGCGAAGATCAGCTCTATTATTGCCAGCAACGCGGCATGACGGAGGAAGATGCGATTTCAACCATCGTCAACGGATTCTGTAAGGAGGTGCTGAATGAATTGCCGATGGAATTTGCAGTAGAGGCGAAGGCGCTCCTGAGCGTCAGCCTTGAAGGTGCAGTAGGATAAACGACAGAGGAAACAGCATGTTAGAGATAAAGAACGCCCATTGTAAGGTTGACGGTAAAGAAATTCTCAAAGGCTTAAGCCTGACAATTAACCCCGGCGAGGTTCATGCCATTATGGGGCCGAATGGTACGGGTAAAAGCACGCTTTCTCACCTGCTGGCCGGCCGGGACGGGTATGAATTGACGCAGGGAGAAATCTGGTTCGACGGGCAGGATCTGACCGAAATGAGTACGGATGAACGTGCACGTGCCGGGCTGTTCCTTGCCTTCCAATACCCCGTCGAAATTCCTGGCGTTTCGGCAATGAATTTCCTGAAATCTTCGGTGAATGCAGCGCGGAAAGGGCGCGGGCAGGAGGAGTTGGACGGTGTCGAGTTTTTGAAAGCGGTGCGCGAAAAGGCGAAAGTGGTCAATCTGAATGATGCAATGCTGAAACGGTCGGTTAACCAAGGTTTTTCCGGCGGAGAAAAAAAGCGGTTTGAAATTTTACAGATGATGCTGATGGAACCGAAATTTACCATACTGGATGAGGCGGATTCCGGGCTGGATATTGATGCACTGCAAAATGTTGCGGAGGCGATTAACGCGTCTCGTGACCCGAATCATGCTTTTTTGATTATCACCCATTATCAGCGGTTATTGAATTATGTCACACCGGATGTAGTACATATCGTCAATCATGGTCGCGTGGTTGAATCCGGCGGGCCGGAACTGGCGGAAAAGCTGGAGCGCGAGGGTTATAAAACGTTCGGAATCGATGAGCCGGCGGAAGCGGAGGTGGCATGACGGAGGCATTATCCGTAAAGATGTCCGCGCCCGAAGTGCAAACTGCGGGGCTAAGCCAATGGCGTGAGCGAGCCGAGCAGCAGTTCCAGCTATATGGCTTGCCGGAAAAGCGACACGAGGCATGGAAATATACTAACCTCCGAACATTATCCGATGAGGCGCTGGCGACTGTAAAACCTATACAAGCTTTTGAATATGAGGAGCCGCTCACACATCATAACGTGATTACGCTGGCTGATGGCCGCTATGATGCAACCACAAGCGATCTGCCGGAAGTTGCGACTGTCGTGGATTTGACCAAGCCGTTAGGCAAAGACATCGAGGCTATCATCGGAGCGCTCTTCCCTGAAACGGCGCTGACCGAGCCATCAGAAACCCAACTCGCGCTTAATCTCGCAAAGGCGGAGGAAGCGTTGGTGATTCATGTGCCGAGAGGGCAGGTGGTCGAGCGCCCGATTGAGCTGCATCATGTGATGAGTGAGGCGGGCGGGTCACGCTATTCACAAGTGTGGCTATTGATGGAGCCGGATAGCCAGCTGACCCTGTTGGAGCGGTTTTATGGTGCAGCGCAGCATGATGGGGCAGAGCGTGTGCAAAACCATGCGGCGATCTTTGAGCTGAAACGGGGTGCCGGGCTGACCCATCACCGTGTGCAGGATGCGCCGCGCGATAGCTATCATATTTACAGCGAACAACTCACCATGCAGTCACGTAGTGAGTACCATGCGTTTACGCTTACCAGCGGGGCGAAGGTGAGTAGGCATGAAACACGGGCGCATTTATTGGGTAAGCAGATTCGATGCGATCAACAGGGTGTTACCTTTGGTAATGGCGATCAGCATCACGATGTGTTCCTGCCGGTGCTGCATGCGGATGCTGAGAGCTACAGTAATCAACGCTTTCGACAGCTACTTGACGGGCAATCGAAAGGGATTTTTTATGGAACGGTGCATGTGCCGGAAAGCAGCCCCAAAACGGAGGCGCATCAGCTGAACCAGAATATTCTTCTATCTGATAAGGCGCAGGCTTACACGCGACCTGAGCTGGATATTTTCACCGATGATGTGGTCTGTTCGCATGGTGCGACGGTGGGTAATCTTGACGAGCAGGCACTGTATTATCTGCAAACGCGAGGACTCAGTGCCGATGCGGCGAAGCGGATGCTCACCGAAGCGTTTGCGGAGGACATGCTTGAGGCGGTACGGCAGGAGCCGATCCACGACTTTATGCGCGATCATGTCCGCAAAGTGACCGGGCAAAGTGAAAGTTAATATGGTTATGGCGGCACACCAAATTGATATACCGGATATACCGTTTGATGCGGAAGCGGCGCGAGCGGACTTTCCGGTGCTGCAACAGGAGATAAGTGGCACCCCGCTGGCCTTCCTCGATTCGGCAGCGAGTGCGCAAAAACCGCGTGTGGTGTTGGATCGTTTGCAGGAGGCCTACGCAACGCATTATGCGAATATTCACCGAGGTATGTACCGCCTGAGCGAGATTTCGACGGAAGCCTTTGAGGCAGTGCGTACGAAAGTGGCACGGTTTATCAACGCGGCGTCAGAAAAAGAAATTATCTTTACACGCGGAGCAACGGAAGCGATCAATCTGGTGGCGCATAGCTACGGCATGCAACAGCTGAAAGCGGGCGATGAGATTCTCATGTCTGAGATGGAGCATCACGCCAATATCGTGCCGTGGCAGCAGGTCGCGAAGCAAACCGGAGCCACTATTCGCGTTGTGCCGATTACGGAGGCGGGTGAGCTGGATATAGAGGCGTTTCATAACCTGCTGAGTGAGAAAACCAGAGTGGTGACCATGCTGCAGACTTCGAATGCGCTGGGCACTAACCTGCCGATGAAGGCCATTATTGAAGCGGCGCACGCGGTCGGGGCGGTGGTGCTGGTCGATGCCTGTCAGTCCGCGGCGCATGAGGTGATTGACGTACAGGCACTCGATGCGGATTTCCTCGTTTTTTCAGGCCACAAGCTCTACGGACCGAACGGCACCGGCGTGCTTTACGGCAAGTATGATTTGCTGGAGGTGATGCCGCCTTATCAAACAGGCGGGGAAATGATCGACCAGGTTGATTTTGAGGCAGGTACAACGTTTCAGGCACCACCGCTCCTCTTTGAGGCTGGAACGCCTGTGATTGCTGAGGTGATTGCGTTTGGCGCAGCGTTGGACTATCTCACGGCGTTTGATCGGGAAGCGATCCGCGCGCATGAGCTGAGCCTGATGCAAAAAGCGAGTGAAGCGATTGCGGCATTGCCCGGCTTCGAACTGATCGGAGCGCCGCGGGATAAGGCGGCGATTGTACCGTTTATTCATGCGGAGGCGCATCCGAACGATGTCGGCAGCATTCTGGATCAGTGCGGTGTGGCCGTTAGAGCCGGGCATCACTGCGCGCAACCGCTCATGAAGCGGCTCGGCGTATCAGCTACGGTGCGGGCCTCCTTTGCGATGTATAATACGGAAGCGGATGTGGAAGCGCTTGTTAAAGGGCTGCAGAAAGTGAACAAATTGTTTGGGGCAGGGTGATGGAATTACAAGACTTTATCGACGCCGCAGCAAAGGACGATAAACTCCTCGCCGAATTGCAGAATCAGCCCCTGACCGAAGAGCAGGAGCAGGCGATTGAAACGGCTGATACGCTGGAAGCAAAGCTGATTGCTATCCTGAAAACTGTGCGCGATCCGGAACTTCCGGTGAATATCTGGGATCTGGGTCTGGTGTATCGGTTGGATGTGGCAGAGAATGCGGTCGAAGTCGATATGACGTTAACCGCGCCAGCCTGCCCGGTGGCGGGTGCCATGCCGATCGAAGTGGAAAAGCGCATCAAGCGGCTTGCGCCGGAGGTGAAGGACGTTGCGGTCAAGCTCGTTTGGGAGCCGCGCTGGAACAAAGAGATGATGTCCGATGACGCAAAATTATTACTGGATATGTGGTAAGAGGTGAATATGCAACGTGATATTATACAGGTGACAGAACGCGCGGCGGATCATATCCGCGCTATCGTAGAAAAAGGTCAGGCTGAGAATATGGGCTATGTCGGGCTGCGCGTTGGCATTAAAAAAGGCGGCTGCTCGGGTAGCGAGTATGATTTTCAGTATGCCGAAGAAAAAGCGCCTTATGAAGAAGAGATTGAAACGCAGGGCGTAAAGCTGTTTATCGACCCGGCGGCAACGCTCAAGCTGATTGGTAGCGTGATGGATTATCAGGAGGATGATTTTTCAGAAGGGTTTGTATTCACCAACCCGAATGAGATGGGCAGCTGCGGTTGCGGCAAGTCGGTCAAGCTCTAGCATAGCGTGTTACGGAAAACACACCTTATGCATGTTAAGCTATAAGATTGCTAACAATCCCTAATTGTAAATTGTTTGTAAGCATTTATGCGCTAGAAAACTCATATGTAATGCTTTTACAGGGGTGGAGATCATGCAGAGTGCAGCAATTACGACCCGATATAAAAGTAAATCGGTGGAAGTGCTGCGTGTATTAGTGGTTGAAGATGATCCGAGGTTTCAACAATTCCTGCTAGAACTGCTCGATATTTTTGGTTTCAGGCGAATTGAAGTGGCGGATGACGGGCATGGTGCAATTGAAAGGTTGCATGAATTACCGTTTGATTTCATCATTTGTGACTGGAATTTGAAGGGCATGGACGGCATCGACTTCCTGAAATACCTCCGCTGTGATAAAGCATCTCCTGATATGTTCATGCCGGTGTTATTTATTACTGGCAGGGCGGAAAAAAAGCATGTTGAGAAGGCGCGCGATTACGGTGTAAATGAATTTCTGGCAAAACCGTTTCGTATGGATACGTTTCGGCAACGGTTAATTTCCCTTTTTGAGAATCCAAGGGAGTTTATCGTTAGTCATTACTATTCCGGGCCGTGCAGGCGACGTAGAAACATCCCGCCGCCGGATAATATCGACAGGCGAATTGCGGCCTAGCTATGCTGAAGAAAACGAAAAAAGACGGAACCCGTATTTTTGAGCCGAATGATGCGCTTTCGCAGAAAGCGAATATTCGTGAGGCCATCACGGAGAGTGCTTTGCAACGTGCAGAAGAAGTTCTGGAAGGTAAGAAAGCAGAATTTTGCGAAGATATTACCAAGGACCTCGAACATCTAAGGGAGCTGAGTGCTGCGGCAGAAGGAGAACAGAAGACGACCGTGTCTAAGGAGTTTTTCACCTTGATACTCAATATCAAAAGCATGTCCGGGTTTTATGGCCTTGATGCGCTGACCGAAGCGGCGCGGCTGTTCTTGCTATTGCTTGAGGATGCGGAAGGCTCTAGCGATCCGCGTTATAAACGGGCGATTACGGTATATATTGACTCCATGGGAACATTGTTAAAGGATGCTGGTGATAAAGAGGCAAACTTGCTCATAACGGAGTTGGAGAAGTTAAACCTAGGGCTGAAGACAAAAGAATAAGACGCTGCCCCAGATAACATTCATCATTTACCTGAGACAGCCCTTAACATTATCGGGGTTCGGTAACGAAGCCGATATTATTCAGCCCGTATTTTTGCGAAAGCGTAAGGATTTTGCTGACTCTTCCATAGGGAACGTTCTTATCTGCGCGGAGATGTATAGGGCGTTTTGTCGTCTGCTGAGATTCGATTTGCAGTCGTTGTTCCAGCTGTTCTAGTGTAAGAGGCTCCTTATCCCAGAAAAACTGCCCCTCCTGATTGATGGAAAGCGTAATTGGGTTTTCATCGGCTATTTCCGTAGCGGTTTCATTTGGCAACTCCAGCTTAACCGCTTGGGTAAGCATCGGCGCTGTGACCAGAAAAATGACCAGTAAAACCAGCATGACATCCACAAGTGGAGTCATATTGATCTCGGCCATTGGCGCGGAGAATGCTTCTCTATCGAACCCTTGCATCGCCATGATGCTTGCCTCCGGTAGCCAGTTTAACAGGAACGGCCTTTTCATTTTCGCCCGTTTGGTGCGCATAGAGCGTTAGCTGTTCTGCCAAATGGCGCAGCCGCTGGACCAGTACGCGGTTGGCACGAACAAAACCGTTATAAGCGAGCACGGCGGGGATGGCAGCAAAGAGGCCGAGGGCGGTAGCGACCAAAGCCTCCCCCATCGGGCCAGCCACCACGGCAAGTGACGCATTTCCAGCGGCAGCGACATCGATTAGGGCGCGGTAAACACCCCATACTGTGCCGAACAGCCCGATAAAGGGTGCGGATGAGCCGATGGAAGCTAAAATTGTTAGCCCTTTATCCAGCCAGACACGGACGCGGTCCAGCGCCTGAGATATATGCAGGGCAAGAATTTCCTGTCTTTTTTCTGGTTTTTTCTGAATCAGGGGTAGGGTGCGGTTCGCTTCTGTCAGCAGGATGGAAACAGCACCTTCAGCCGGGGTTCCTGAAATAGTATTTGGCCAGTCCGGTGTATTAGCATGCTGATGGATAAACGCCTCCAGCCGCTTTCGCTCCTGACGCACCAGCCACGCTTTCCAGAATATAATGTACCAACTCACCAGCGACATTCCAATGAGTAAAAGAAATGTGCCAATCAGAACGGCATCGCCATGTTCAAAGACATATAATAGGTTCATACTTTCAGACCCTAGTTTATTCTAAATTCAATGGGCACCACCACATTAGCCTCGATCAGCTTGCTGCCACGGCGGGCTGGCACGAATTTCCAGTTTTGTACAGCGGCAAGCGCAGCGCGATCCAGCAGGTGATGTCCGCTGGATCGTTCCAATAAAACCTGTTTTGGCGTACCTGCCGTGGAGACGCGTACATCGAGCAGAACGGTACCCTCCTGCCCGCGTTTACGGGCTGAGCGTGGATATTCCGGAGCCGGATTATTCAGATAATTGGCAGCAACAGGTTTGGTAATGGCGGACTTTTGCGCAGAGGCATTGGGCGATTGCAGTCCGGAGGTAAGTTGCGTTTGTGCTTGTGGTTTCTTTGCTTTCTGCTGAGGTTTGGGTTTCGGCTTAGCTTTAATTTTTGGCATTACTTCACCGGAGGCAGGTTCCAACTTGGCGATTTCTTCCGGTTCAGGTTTCGTTTGCGGTTTGGCCTTTACCATACCTTTTTTCTTAGGGGTGAGTTCTGGTACTGTTTTTTCTACAACAGGTTGTTCAATCGTCTGCGGTTCCTGCTGAATCGTAGTAGGCGCGACCATACTGACCTGAATCACCTGCTGTTGCGGAATGGCAATAGGTGGTTCCGGCACCAGTGCCAAGGCGGCTAAACCAGAGTGCAAAGCCAGCATACCAACAAAGGCTGTCAAATGACTGCAGGGGTAGCAAGGAGGGGTAGGGGCAAGGTTCACAATGGCTTATATAATAATCCAAATAGATTTTGACAATGATTCTCAATAAATCGTCACTTGCTTTCTAAATACCCCATTGCTACAAGTCAATATCTAATTGCAAATTGTTCGCAATTACTTGGTCTAATTGAGGAATCTATGAAAACACTGAATATATCGCTAGCGTTACTCTTCTTTTCCCTGCTTTCTTTACTCTTTATGATGCTGCCAGCAAATACGCAGGCGTCTGAAGTCAATCTGTATTCAGCGCAGAAAGAGCATCTTATCCGCCCGATTTTGGACAAATTTGAACAAAAGACCGGTATTAAGGTCAATATGATCACAGGGGATAAGGCCGCGCTTGTAACACGGCTGGAGCATGAAGGTAAAAATACACCGGCGGATGTGCTGCTGACGGTGGATATTGGCAATATCTATCAAGCAAAAGAAAAAGGCTTGCTGCAGGCAGTTGATTCGAAGGTCCTTGAGCAACAGATTCCTGACTATCTGCGTGGACCGGACGGGCAGTGGTATGGGCTTACGATCCGATCACGTGCGATTTTTTATAATAAGGATATGGTTTCTCTGGATGCGATTTCGAACTATGAAGAGCTGGCAGATGAAAAATGGCGGGATGCAGCGCTGATCCGCTCGTCGTCTAATGTATATAACCAGTCGTTGGTTTCTTCGATGCTAGTGCATCACGGTGAGGCTGAAACACGGAAATGGCTGCAAGGTCTGGTGGCCAATTTTGCGCGTTCCCCGCAAGGCGGCGACTCGGATCAGCTGCGTGCGTTGGCTGCCGGAGAAGGAAAGCTCGCGGTGGCCAATACCTATTATTTCGGTCGCTTGCTAGCTGGAGGTGAGGATATTGAGAACCAGCTGGTAAAAGATAAAGTTGGTATTATTTTCCCAAATCAGGGCGGGCGCGGCGCGCATGTAAATATCCGTGGTGGAGGTGTGACGAAATACGCCAAAAATAAAGAGAACGCGGTAAAGCTACTGGAGTTTCTGGCGAGTGATCAGGCGCAGGTTTTTTTTGCGAAAAACAACTTTGAATATCCAGCCAGCCCGGATATTACTGTGCCGGACATATTGGAATCATGGGGTGAATTGAAACGAGATACGGTCAGTTTAGAGAAGGTTGGTCAGCACCAGCAAGGCGCTATCAAGCTTATGGATGAGGTCGGATGGCCCTAGCGCGAGAATCTGGAAGCGCTCTTAGTCTGCCAAAGAACCGGCTTTTCAATCTGCCGAATGCGCTTTTTATTATTTTTTGCATTGTCTTATCGGCTCCGGTATTGCTTATTTTCGTAAGCTGGTTCTGGCTTTCAGATGGAGGTCTGGCCTATTTCTACCAGCAGGGCTTGCTAAAAACCTATACGGTGAACAGCGTGCTGATTGCCCTAGGCACGGGCGTGATGACGTTGCTAATAGGTACGTTAACAGCGTTTTGTGTCACCTGCACGAACATGCCGTTCCGCAAGATCATCCGTTGGGTATTATTGTTGCCCTTTGCCGTTCCGGGGTATGTCGCAGCGATTGTCTATGCGGATATGTTTGACAGTGCTGGTACAGTCCAAGTCACCTTGCGTGAGTGGACAGGACTGGCCTTCGGTGAATATTGGTTTCCGTCTATACGTTCACTAGAAGGAGCTGTGTTTATTTTAAGTATCACGCTCTACCCTTATATTTACTTGCTGGCATCCACGGCGTTTGCAACCCAGCCGCGCCATATGCTGGAAACTGGGAAATTACTCGGTTTGCGTAGCCATGCCATTTTCTTCAGGCTAATGGTGCCTATGGCGCGCCCGATGCTGGCCGTGGGTGTTGCGCTCGTGATGATGGAAGCGCTAGCGGATTTTGGTGTGGTGAGTCTCTTTGGGGTTCCGACTTATACCACCGGTATATATCGTTCGTGGCAGGGGTTATATGACCCCATTGCTGCTGCCCAGATGGCTTCACTACTGCTCGCCTGCGTGCTAATTGCATTATGGTTAGAGCGCCGTTCGCGTCAGGAAGCGCGTTACGCCAACCCGAATGCGGTCAATGCGCCACCCCTCGTGTTTGAGTTATCAATGCGCGGGAAATACCTCAGCCTGATCGCATGTTCTATACCTGTATTATTCGGCTTCCTCCTACCGATGCTGACGCTGCTTCACTGGACGGTGTATGACTGGAGCCGGCTATTAGATGGTTATACGCTGCATGCGTTGCTAAATTCTCTAACGCTAGGAATATTAACGGCGGTAGTGGCTACTGTACTAGGACTCGTGCTGGTGATGCGGTTGCGATTTGACTCTTCAAGGGTAGCTTCGTGGTTTGCACGGTTAGCGACCAGCGGCTATGCGATGCCAGGTTCGGTCGTAGCGGTTGGTATATTGCTATTGCTGATTATCATTCAGAATCAGGTGTTAAAAGGTGAAATATTACTTACCGGAACCATTGCGGCTATGGTCTGGGCATGTAGCTTTCGGTTTCTAACGATCAGCTTTAATACGACCGAGTCCGGTTTGGCGCGTGTGACACCGTTGATGGATGATGCGGCGAAAACGCTCGGGCTATCTCATGCTGCCATTGTGCGGCACATACATATGCCGCTGATCCACCGTAGTATGCTAGCGGGCTTTCTGCTTGTGTTTGTCGATACGGTCAAAGAATTGCCCGCCACTATTTTGCTGCGGCCGTTTAACTTTGACACGCTCGCCATTCGCACGTACGAATTAGCGGGTGATGAGCTGCTGCAACGTGCCGGACCTTCAGCGCTTATGCTGGTGCTGATTAGTCTGTTGCCTATTTTTGTGCTCGCGCAGCGTTTCAGTAAGTCAACGCATAAGGAGGCCTGATGGGAGAATTGAAGCTCTCAGATATTACCTTTGCTTTTGGAGAAAAGCGAGCACTGGACCGGGTGAGCCTCACAGTCAGGCCGGGTGAGTTGATGTGTCTCGTGGGGCCGTCCGGTTCCGGAAAGTCTACGCTGCTTCGTTTGATAGCCGGGTTGACCCGGTTGCAGTCTGGCAGCATACGGCTTGGTAAGCGCGTGCTTGCGGATAAAACCACACATATACCTACGCAGAAACGGCATGTCGGGCTGGTGTTCCAGCATCCTTCCTTGTTTCCACATCTCAACGTCCGGCAGAATATTGCTTTCGGTATTCGACATCTCCCTCGAGAAGAATGTGAGGATGCGGTTACTCGGCTATTACGCATGATAAATCTCGAGTATTGTGCGGAGCGTGCGCCTCATACGCTTTCTGGCGGGCAGCAGCAGCGTGTTGCCCTTGCGCGCGCGCTCGCACCAGAGCCAAGTGTTATGTTGCTGGATGAGCCCTTTGCCAATCTGGATTACCGCCTGCGGCGCGATATTGCAGAAGAGGTGATCGGGTTGTTAAAACAAGCGAATATTCCGATTATGATGGTTACGCATGATCCGGAAGAGGCGCTGGTGATTGCTGATTCGATGGTGTTGCTGAGTCAGCATGGGGAAATTAAGCAAACGGGCGCTCCGGATAGCTTGCATAATCACCCGGTGGATATTGAAACAGCAGCGTTCTTTGGCCCGGTAAACTCGATTCCGGCGAAGATTGAGGGAGGGCAGATTGTTTCCATGCTGGGAACGCTGCCAGCTGATGATTACCTTAAACGCCATCGGGAAGGGCAGCAAGTGGTTATCATTACCCGGCCGGAGGGCTTACGCATACAGTCAGGAGAGGCGCACTGCGTGAACGCAAAAGTGACCAAAACCCGCCATACCGGAGCCGGTTGGCTCATCAATGCTGAGGTGGGGAACGGCCTTAGCGTACGCTTCCACCATATTTACGGCGATTGCCCAGCGGTTGGCGAAAAAGTCTGTATAAGCTTCCAGTCACCGCATGTGTTTGTGTTTGAAGGTTAGCTCGGCTCGCTCCTACAATGCCTCGCAAAAGGCTGGAGGTAAGGCGAGCAACCCTTCACCGAATGTGGAGTTTTTTCCGTTCGCGCCCAGATCAATCGCGCTTTGCTGCAACAGGCGATAGAGCATATCCGGGTATTGAAGCTGAACTGGCAAGTCACGAAGGTGCTGATGAGGATTACTAAATCAGCCTGAACTTGTTGCTGGAACTCATGCAAAACGCTGGAAAACTCTTCCGCACAGCAAATGTTGAGCAAAAACGCAAAATCCTCAAATTAGTCTATTGGAACTTGCAGCTAACAGACGGAAAGCTAGAGTATGCCTTGCGTAAGCCGTTTGATTTATTCCTGAATACGGACAAAAACGAAAAGTGGCGGTGGCAGGATTACTATAGTTAGTTTAACCAAATGAATTAAAATGGTATAATTTGATTAAATCTATCAATATACCCCCAATTATACCCCCAAATGTTTTTTTCATCACACGATCTCACCCAACCTCCCTCAACTCACCCCACTGCGTGGTATATCTCGGCGAGCGTTTGTCGCTTCGCATTTGCCAGCTGCGCTCTATGCCTTGTGATGCGTAGAATACTGCGTTTGTGCCATAGCGTGTATCGAGAGAATCCATCGCCTTCATAAGCGCATCACTCCGCTGGTTATCCACGCGCGCAAATACACCATGGAGCTGTTTTAGGTAACCAAGTTTGATTTTTTTTTACCCCATTCTTTCAGTGGATGTAAGAGGGTCATACTAAATATTCCCCCCTCTTGCTTCTTGGTCTTGTTTTTACAGGCGAGGTAACTCATTCGAAGAAGTC
>CAZPQM010000012.1:0-57105 GCA_964588995.1 uncultured Rickettsiales bacterium
CAACCCCAATATCACCCGATACACCCGAAGCGTGACGAGATCGGATTCCCACACCAGCCGACGAAGCGGATTCGTCCACACCATCACGATCCTCATTCCAGATTGTGCCAATATCATAGAAGGCGTACGGCGTCATGGTCAGGCCTTGCCACGGGTCAAGCTGTTGATAGCGTAGTTCGATACTACCAGCAAGACCATGATCCCCGGTGATTTCTGACGGGTCGTAGGCTCGGCCGACAGATTGCCCCCCATAACCAAACTCTTCAGCAGAGAATAACGGGTCACTGGCAAGCTGGCCGGAAAGCTGGCCGATAGCTACAAAGCCGTTAGCCAGCGCTTGCTGACGTATGTAGTTCAATTTTACGCTGGTGAAATCCGGCTCGGCTTCAGCCCGTGATAGGTTGAGGTCACCCTGGTTACTGGCACCCAATATATCCAGACCCTGATTGATGGCCAAGGTCAGGTAGTTATAACCCTTCCAGCGATCGTTGGTATCGTAGTTTACGCGCGCACGGGCTGCGCGGATACGATCACGCGTGAGTGGATTATTGTCCAGTATATCGCCGTTCGTGTTTCTGGTTGTCAGTTCCAGTGATGCGATCAGATTCTCCTGCCGCTGACGGATCGGCTGCCAATGGATGCCGAAACCGAACTCAATCGAATCGCTTTGAATATCACTCGGCTCCAACGAAGCTCCTGGCCGAGCGGTAATATAATTGCCGGAAAGCTCGATGTGCCAATCAGGGTAGATGGGTGCTCTATGGCGGAAAGCGGCGTATTGGATTTCATCCGTTGGCATGCCGGAAAGTAATGAAACGGTAGTTTCTTGTAGGGGAATAAAACTATCCTGATAGGTGACAGTCGCCTGATAGGGGCCCAGAAATCGTGAACCAAAATTATTAAAACGCACTGACCCTTCGCCTGTTTCCTCGACAGAACGCAGCGAAAGGCGCGCCATTCCAGCTTCGGCGTCCTTAATGGGTTCGACAAAAGCCTGAAATTCTGTACCGGATAGCCCATTTAATTGCAGCAGGAACGCTTCTAGCTCGTAGGCGGTAAGCGGCTGCTGCGTCTTTAAACGGTCGACAAGCTGCTGCACCAGTGCAGGTGTATTATACGTTTCTCCCTCAAAATCAACGTCTGCAATATAGCCTTCTACGACATAGATCATGGCCCTACCGTTCTCGATTGCCTGCGCCGGCACATAGGCACGGCTGAGAAAATAGCCAGCATCGCGGTAGGCTTTGGTAATACGCCCCGCGATCAGCCAGACAACCTCCAACGAAATCTCACGGTTAAGATACGCCTCGTAGGTCGTGCGGAGCTCCGCTTCGGAAAATACGCTTACGCCATCCAGCTGGATTTCCTGCAACACAAAGCGAATCGCTTTTGCTGTTTCAGGAACGACAATTTCCGCATCTATCGACGGTGCTATCTGCACTGCAGGTATGCCTTCCCGCAGCACGGGCTGCTTCAGCGGGTCAATACGTCCGGGATCAGCCGAACCCGGCACCTCCTGCGCCACGGAAACAAACGACACCCCGCTGCTTATGGCCAACAGCGCCAAAAAAAGTACGACACGCACATACCGTAAACAAAACAGGGGCAGCACCATAGCTTCTTACTGGTTAATTACACAGATTATAAAGCCAACTCATGTTTTAAGCGTACAATTACACCCCCAGTATACCCTACGCAAAGTTGCACCAGCCCAAACTACAACAGGAGATACAGGCTAGAAGTGACAACTAAGCAACAAAAACAGTGGATTAAAGTGCTATCCTCATTAAACAGGGGCAAGTGACCATCCTATCTCAAACACGCACCGTCATCTTCTTGCCGTTAAATAGCATAGGTATTTCGGATTCGCTCGCCGCCTCGATCCCCCACGCCAGATGCCGAATTTTCTCAGCGCTATAACGCAGCTCTTCAAAACCAATCGGCGCAAGCATAAAACCTTCGGGCAAATAATTGTTAGGCCCCCTTCCTTCTTTGTATATTTCCTCAATATGTAAGGCCTGCTTTACCACGCAATCATGCAGGGTACAGTTATCTGCAAGCGCTTCAGATGGCCCCTCTATCAACGGCATAAAATCCACCTTAATGCACTGTGAGAACGCCTTTATCTTCGCTTCAAGTTCAACATACTCCAGCATCGCCTCTTGGATAATGGCTTGCAGCTGGCTCAATTGGTCTGCAGGAACCAGATTACTTTGATCCACCAATAACAGTAAGGCAGTTTGCGCGGTGGTAAACGCGCTGCATGCTTCAGCCTGTTTTTTATCCAGAGCAGGGTAAGCCCTGTCCAGCTCCATCGTTATAGTTTCAGCGAGCCAGCGTGTACGATAGGCTTCTAATATACTGGTAAATATTTGTAACTGATGCGCTACCTGCAGTACAGTCGCAGTCAGGTTATGGCACACAGCATTCACCTGATTATAGCAAGCGATCCACTTGTTAAACTCATTACACTTGATCGGGCTGTTATCCAGGGTTTGTGAAGCGTGTGTGACTTCACTGGGCTCATAGGTCGGCGGCTTCTGTCGCATATTATCGACTTGATTCTGTATCATCATCGCGGCTACTTCCTTGCTGGTCAGACCTTTGCTGGCTTTGTGTGATAATGTTTTCATGAAATTATCCCTCCTAGCGTGATTCCAAAATAGATTCTAAATGGCTTAGCTTGGCTTCCAGCTCGGTGGTTTCGATGCCTTTGCGCAGATTATCCACCATGCCTGTGAGTATCCGGCCTTCAGAAGGGGTGAGTTCACCACGCGCAACAGCCTCCATAATCGCGGAGATTGCACTTACCACGTCTTCGGCTTTTTCTACCTTTGGCAACTCAAGCTCTATCAGCGCATCTTTCCGCGGTGGGAGGACACGCTCCAGCACCAGCTTGATCGCCTGCAAATCACCGTCCTTAGCGAGTTCGATCGCCTTGCGGCTTATGCCTTCAGCCTCACCATCGAGCAGCGCTTGCACCGCCAGTGTCGCCTTGTTACGGCTTCCCCTAGCGCAATTGTTGCCCTCATTAGAATGCGTTTCCATGCCTTTTTTGGATCCATGAGATGGCCTGAAGCGCTTGAACTGCTGGGAAATACCCAAAGGGCTGTTGGTTTTGCGGCTGCGCTCTCTGAGGAGCTCTAAAGCCTGTTCTGTAAGAGGGACTGTTTGGGGATCACCATTTTTTGTTAATGGTATTACCCATTCGGATCTGTTAAAGTTAATCTGTTCCCAACGCATAGAAAGAACATTTGAACGGCGTGCACCAGTTAGCAATGAAACAATGATATAATCACGTGCCGCTTCACTTTCTTCCTGAGCTAATGCTTGCCAAAAATATGGAAGCTCATCAGCTTGTATGAAGCGCTCCCGGGAACGTTCCTTGTACTTCGTAACTCCGACGGCTGGGTTATTAACCTCTAAACCCCATTCGATACCTTTATTGTAAATCTAACGGATGCGCTCTAATAGACGGTTTGCCTGATAATGACCATTCTGATCTCCAATTTTTTCATGCAACTTCTAAACGTCTTACTTAGAGATGGTTGATATTTTGCGTGGGAACCAGTGCGAAAGAAACCGTTGTACATCACGTTCATCCGATTGCCAGGTGCGTTTATGCTTTTTACTGTAACGCTCCAGGTACTGTTCAAACAACTCCCCGAATGTAATTTCCTGCCTCAAATTCTATTTGTCCGCATTGGGGTTACGGCCTTCATTAATTAGACTACGATTTGCTACAGCGGCTTTGCGCGCTTGCTCCACGGTCATCTCTGGGAACTTACCGAGCTTAATCCGCTCGGGTTTTTCATTTACCTTAGCATATAAATAGAAGGTTTTAGCGCCACCGTTTGACACGAGCAGTGCCAACCCTTTTTCTTTTGCGTCACGGTAGGTGTCATATACCCCACCTTTCTTACCTTCCGGCCTGCTTGGCGGGGCAATTTTTTGCAACGTGTCCTTGGTAAATTTAATCTTATGGCTTGCCATGTTACCTCGCAGGTTGCTACCCCGTTGCTACTATGTAGCGTGAAATAGGTACATCCAGGTTAAAGATGGTTTAATCTTAAATACTCCTAACATTATGTTCTACATATGTAAATTATAAAAAAGCTAATTAGGTTAAACACCAGACTTTGCGGTTTACACCCAGAGGGTCGGGGGTTCGAGTCCCTCCTCACCCACCATTTCCTTGTTTCACAGCGAGATATAAAAAAGGCCGCCGAAGCGACCTTTTCCTGTAACTAACGCTATATTGCTAGTTGGTTTTGACTATGGGCAGGCCTTTTGCCCTCCAGTCCTCAATGCCGCCGGGGTATTTATAGAGGCTGGAATAGCCGATTTTCTGTGCTTTTACGGCGGCGACCTGGCTGGCTGGGCAATCCACATTGGAGCAATAGAAAACGATCGGCTGATCTTTGTCGGCGACAATCATTTTCAGGCTGTCCGCATCGGTTTCCTTTGCAGAAAGCTGCACTGCGCCCTTGATCAGTTCACCATCAAAGTATTTCCCACCGCGCGAGTCGATCACAATGAGATTGTCTTGCTCTTCCATCATGGTTTTGAGCTCATTGGCGTCAACCACGGTATAGACATCGCTGAGCGGGTTTTTCTTCTCCGCCGCGTGCATTGCCGGGCTGAATATGAGCGCCATCGCGCATAAGGTTAATAGTTTATACATTGTCTTCTCCTAAGGTTGGTTACGGGTAAAAGTGAGTTGAGTGTCATCGAAAAGTGCCGGGTTATAGCGATAGTCCGCCATGGTGAAGCCTCTCAAGTCGTCCACCGTTTTGGCGTTAGTCTGTATCATATGCCGGGCCATCATGCCGCGTGCTTTTTTGGCAAAGAGCGCAATAGTGCGAAACTTGCCATCCTTTTCTTCCTTGAAATGCACCGTAATGAGCGGCTTTTTCAGCTGCTTAGGTTTGAGCGCTTTGAAATACTCGTTCGACGCCAGATTGACGAGCGCTTCTGCGCCGGTAGCCTCCAGCGCATCATTAAGTTGCCCGGTGATTTTATCGCCCCAGAACTGATACAGATTATCGCCATGTTCGGTCGCGAGCTTGATGCCCATCTCCAGCCGGTAGGGTTGCATCCAGTCCAGCGGGCGAAGGACGCCATACAGCCCGGAGAGGATGCGGACATGGTCGTTCGCGGCGCGTTGTTCGGCTTCGCGCAAATTGTCAGCATCGAGCCCATCATAGACATCGCCGCGAAAGGCGAACAGGGCCTGCTTGCTGTTAATCTCATTAAAGGGGAACGTAAAAGATTGGTAGCGCGCATGATTCAACTCAGCGAGATTATCGCTGATCCCCATCAGTGCTTTGAGGTCTGCCTCACTTTTGGTCTGCATGACTGAGACCAGCTCTTTCGTCTCCTCGATCAGCGCGGGTTCACGCGGCGTACCCACAGGGGCGGTCTGCTCCATATTCAGGGTTTTTGAAGGGGATAATACGGCGAGCATGGTTATTATTTCGTTACTTTATTCATTTAGTAACACAATCATGCCTATGATGTTAAGCATTTCTTAAGTTTTAACTGCTACAATATGTTGCGAGAAAAAGGGTGATGTATGAATATGCAGCTTCAAGAAGGTAAAAATGTTGTGCTCATCAGTATGGGTACACCTGTTATTGACCAGATTGCGAAAGAGGAAACGGAAAAACAGCGTGAGGCTATTAAAAAATTTACAGACTGGTTGGTGAAAGAGAAACAGTACGAGCCTGGCAAAAAGCAATATCCCGATACAGAGACCTACAAGGAGCTTCTAGAAAAAGCAGCTGAATTCGGCGTTGAGTTTGACTTGAAAGAAGGCGGAACGGCAGCAAACAAGCTGGTCGCAACTCATAATTATCTGAAAGGTCTTGGCGCAAAAGTTGAATCATTTCTCATAGCCACAACGGTGAAGGCTACTAACAGGCCGCTTCTGGAAGATGGTGAAGTGCCCACAGAACATAAAGGGGCCTTTATTAAACAAGGTTTGGATCAAGCTGGAATAACTGCTTTTCCAGAGCCGCAGGATAACGTCGACATGGCCGAGTCCATCAATGTGATGCGCGAAGTAGAAGATGGAAGCAAGCGTCAAAAAATGGCCATGATCGAGTATGGTTCTACCAAAGAAACCTTAACTTCAGATAACGTGAAGGCTGCTTTTGAGGCAGCAGAGCAAAAAGCTGAAGAAACGGGTGCGGAGAAAGTCGCCTTCATGGAAATGTCTTTAATGCGCAAACTGGGTCAGGATACGTACAAAACCTATATTAAGGAAGCAAAAGAACGCGGTTTTAAAGTCGTCATGTCGCTTGAAACCAGCGCAGGTGCATTTAAGGAAAATCAAGATGCCTACATGAATATGCTGAAACAGGCCGATGAAATTCGCGGTAATGATGATGAAATTCTTACCTTCTTTCCACCGGAAAATGCTAATGGCACCCGCGAAGAGCAGTTGCGTGATTCCTTTCGAAAACTTAGCGGATTTATGGCTAAAGATTTGAAAAATAATGAGGCAACCGCATTTATTACATTAGGGGCTGATGGCAGCGCGGTTATAACAAAAAATAGTTACCAGGCCACAACTGCGATAGCGAATCAGACGATTCGCTCGACGACAGGCGCCGGTGATGCCGCAACGGGTCGTTTTGACGCAGGACGTATTATGGGCGAGTCAGAGAAGGACGCGGCAAAAGCAGCAAACTTAGCCGGATTAACGGTCGCTTAGGACGCACGCTCACGTTTAACCCCTGAAGAATATCAAAAAGACGCAGCCGATATGCCTCGTGAATTTGAACGACAGGCTCGGGAACAGCTTTTCAATGGCAAACCTGTTGGAATGGATTACGGGCAGAAAGTTCAACTTGAGCGTGGAAACGATCAACAACCTACCCGTTAAATGTCGGGCGTAATTTTTGTGCCATCTCAAGATAGGACTTTTCGGTTTTCCCTTGCTTAAAACAATAGGTACGCCCCAGATCACCATCACACTCCATTAACTGGTCGACCACGTCCTTTGCAAACTGCTCCGCATGCCAGGCTACCCGAATTTTGCGATAACGCTTGCCATGACTGCCTTCGCGCAGCTGCTTGATCAGCAATACACCGGCACCGCCGCTTTCGTCCTTGGTGTTGATCACCTTGCCATCCGGCGATAGTGGGTAGCCGTTATCGGTCAGAATCCCTTCAACCACGATGTCATCATCGCGCAGAATATCGACCGCATCTTCCATATTGGTGACATGAATCACGTTCTTTTCCGGATAGAGGCTGTTCACTGCCTTGACCTGCGCAGCGGCAAGCTCGGGCACGTCTTCAATGATTAAAATGGTCCCTTTTCCCGTCAACATAACCTTCTCCCTCAATTATGTTATGGAAAAAGCATAGCAGAGTTGATGGTATTTCTACAACAGATTTATTTAGCATTTTAGGTTTTACTAACACTTTCTTAACCTTTTTATGCTATAATACATTCACAGGCATTGTCTGGGATACATAAACAGAGTTACAACTGGGAAGGAGCGGTTATGTCTGGGGATGATACAAAACGTTCTTCGTTAATCGAAGATTTTCTGAATTTTAAGGAAGAAAAGTCGCTCGAAAACCGGGAGCGGTTAGTTAAACGTATTTGCGATCAGTATGGTGATCACGTATTTGAGGCCAATGAACGCAAGATTGTGGATGAAATACTGGGTATTTTGTCGCAGGATGTGGAAAAAACCATTCGTCAGCTTCTCGCTGAAAATCTCAATCAGAATGAAGATTTGCCGCGCGACATTGCACTTAAGCTAGCGTCTGATGAGGTTAATGAAGTATCGACACCTATTCTCCAGTTCTCTAAAGCGCTGACTGATCTTGATCTTGATATGCTGATTACCAGCACCTCTGAAGTCGCCAAACTGGAAGCGATTGCCAGCCGTGATAATTTGTCAGAGAAATTATCAGATTCATTGGTTGAAAAAGAGGTTGAAAGCGTAAACCAGACATTGATAAATAACAAAACGGCTAGTATTTCCGATCAGGCCGTTGATAAAATTCTTGATAAGTTTCACAGCTCCGAACCGCTTATGCAGTCCCTGATAAATCGGGGTGGTTTAAGTATCGGGCTGGCGGAGCGCATGGTATCGCTGGTTTCAGACGAATTACAAAAGCAGATTGTCGAGAAGTACGACGTGAAACCTAGCGTGGCTAAACAGACGGTGGCTTCCGCGCGAGAGGAAATGACCTTAGGGATGGTGTCGAAGAACATGTCCCCGGAAGGAACAATTGATTTAGTCAACCATCTGTTTTCTAGTGGCAAGCTATCTCACTCGATTGTTCTACGCGCGCTGTGCCGGGGGGATATCGTCTTTTTTGAAACTGGCATGGCAAAACTTGCCGGCATACCTGTATCGAATGCGAAGAAACTTGTGCGCCAAGGCGATCCGCGTGGATTTTCGGCCTTATTTCATGCCGCTTCAATGCCTCCAACTATGCTCGAAGCTACTGAAACACTACTACGTATCGTAATAGAAGATATGGAGAAAATCAAAAAGTCGTCCAACTCTTCGCAGCATTTAATTGAGCGAATTGTAGATAATGGCTATGATAAAAAGGTGCCGAATATGAGCTATTTTATGGCGCTTATAGGCAATGCCAATAGCGAAGGAGCTGTGACGCATTAAGCTAGCCAACACGGGCGGGACGGCATAACCATAATTTATACCACCAGGGCAGGCTGGGCTTTGCAGCTTGACTTGCGGCAATAAATCCACGTTTCTGCAGGGTTTCAAAATAACGGTGATAGATACGCATCATGGCGAGAGCGGGGCGCATGCTGCGCCTGTCCTCGGCCGGTAAATGCCGGAGCGCCTGCTCGAAATGATGCGTTACATCGCTGGCAAGCTTACGAGCGACATCTTGTAATGCGGCTAGTTCCCTATCTGTGGGGCGCATGATTCGCTCCGGCGTGATATCGCCTATGCCTGACCCGGTTAAGTATTCCTGAGGTAGATAAATGCGCTCATTTGCCGCATCTTCCTGAATATCACGCAGGATATTGATGCGCTGTAATGCCTGACCGAGATGCCGGGCGAATCGCTCGGTGTCAGGGTGGGAGTAGCCGAAAATACGGATGGAAAGTAATCCAACCGCGCTGGCTACCTGATAGCAATAACGTTCCAGCTCCGCCAGACTCGGGCGTAAAATGCCCCGGCTATCGGTATGGTAGCCGGCAAGCAGATCTCTGAATACATCCTCTTCCAGATGGTAAGCCGTAAGATAGGGGATCAGTCGCCGCGATGCCGGCGCACGTGGATATGCCGTCTCACGATGAAAGAGGCCGTCAAGCTCTTGTTGCCAGAAAGCCAGCTGATGCTGCGCCGCCTCGAGGTCTTCTGCCTCATCGATCGTACTGTCGGAACGCTGGCAAAAGCCATAGAGCGCGAACATGGCACGCCGCTTTTCTCCGGGTAATGAAAAGAGTGGCCAGAAGAAAGAGCTTTGCGACCAGCGTTTGAGATTACGGCGTCGATGCGACGGAGAAGAACGCAGTGTCTTGAAGGCAAAGGCCAGACCCTGAAAAAAGCAATGGATATATTGGCTGCGGCTTAGCGCGACACGCTCAGCGAGCGGATCCTGCTTACGTAATAGCTGGCTGAGACGACGGGCAATGAAATAGATTGTCGCAATTTCCGCACGCAAACGAAAGCCGGAGATGGTTCGCAGAAACGGGTAGGCACGGTCTATCGCTCTATCGGTATGCTCTAGCAGCTGGTCAATCGCCTGCCGTAGTGAGGCAGAGCAGCGCTTTTCCTGTAGCGCTTCCGGATCATCATGCCAGCATTGCGGCAGGTAAATCCGGTCACGTTGCGTATAATCACTTTTCAGATCCTGCAGATGGTTGAGTAACTGCAGCGCATTGCAAAGATGATCCGCGCCATCGAAATCGGCGTACCACTCCTGATGCATTTCCAATACGGCCCGTCCGATAGGGGCGGCGGAGTGCATGCAATATTCCCACAGTTCTTCGTAAGTCCTGTAGCGTGTTTTCTGCGTATCCTGAATAAAGGCGGCGAGTAAATCCTCTCCATGTCGCTGCAGGCAGCCGCCTGTTGTAACGACCTGCGCGAAGGGTGAAGCCCATTCGGGCATATCGCTATAGCGCTTATCTTGATAGGCGGCTAGCAAGCGTTGCAAGGATTTTTCGCGCTCCTCGGCTGCCAGCTCAGGATGATCGGCGATATCATCGGCGCCGCGCGCAAAGCGGTAGAGTGCTTTGACCTGCTTCGCGACTTTACGCGGCATCAACAGCGAAGCGACCGGAAAATTTTCCCGCTGCCGGGCTTGCTCAATCGCATCCTGCCGGGTTCCAGACGTCATGAATTACAGCTTTTCGATATGCGGCAGGAACGAGGTGATGACCTGTTGATAAAGGTCCCGCTTAAACGGCACGATAATCTCCGGCAATGATTCCGCCGATTCCCAGCGCCACGCACTGAACTCAGGATCTTCCGTATCGATATTGATATCCTTATCATGTCCTAGATAACGCGCGAGAAACCATTTCTGGGTTTGCCCGCGATATTTTCCTCCCCACAATTTGGGAATGAGATGCACCGGTATATCATAAGGCAGCCATTCATCTATTGTATGTAGCAGCTCAACATGGTCGGTGCCAATTTCTTCTTTGAGCTCGCGCTTTGCTGCCTTTTCAGGCGTTTCCCCCTCGTCAATGCCACCTTGCGGCATTTGCCATGCATCGAGCTTACTGTCAATGCGCCGTGCGACGAATACCTGCTTTTCCGCATTAAGCAGCATTATGCCTACACAGGGGCGATAAGGGAGAGTAGAGGGGTCAATGGCAATAATACTCATGAGATCGCTATTCGTTATCCGTCCCGAATAAGGGGTGAAGTATCCTATCCCCCACCATAATACCAAGCTCTTTCGCTATACCACCATTGATTTCCAGCACAGCACGAGCCGGCTTTACAGAAGGGATTTTTTGTGTGGAGAGGGGTGTGGCATCATGGGCGATATGGACAATGCTGCCATCACTATCAATGAACAGCATGTCCAGAGGCAGATAGGTTTTATACATCCACATGGAAATCATTTGCTCGGTTTTAAAGTCAAAGAGCATGCCTTCATGCGGTTCGAGAGTCAGGCGGTGCATCAGTCCCTGGACCCGTTTTTCATGCGTATCGGCCAGTTCGACCTGAAAATTATGGATAGCATTATCCTGCTGAATGGAGAGAGATTCATATTCTCTTTCGGTGGCAGCCGCATTGGGCTGCAACAATCCAAACCAGCATAGGATTGCAAGGGCGAAGACCGTAATGTTTGTATGGGAAACTAACATGCAGCCCAATATATAGGCATTACAGCCTGAATTCCAGCGCTAGTTAAAAAGTGCAGAGGCTTACGTCGCCGTCTAGCCAATATGTCCGCGCTTACTATTCTATTGTTTTTGGTTCATACTCGCGTGCCAAATAATTATCCAGCAGGGCGCGAAGATCTTTCTCGGCACCGAAGCCAGAGTTGATTCGGCGCACATTTTTCCCTTGCTTGGTGACCTGAAGATATGGAGCCAGCTTTCGACTGCGCTGATCGGGCAGCAGGTTGGCGCGCTCTAATGCACGCTTTAGTGTCATTTCACGATTTGCGTCTATCAGCAGACTATTGAAATTCATGTTTAGCATTTCATGATGTAAAAAGCGGGAAAGCGTTGTTTTATCATCAGCTAACGCGACCGCTAATACAAATACGTTAGGTTTACCGTCTTCAGCGTGTGCATTGTAGTCTCGATTAATACGATATAAGGTATTCAGATTATTATGGCATGCAAGGCAGTCGGTTGAATAGAAATAGAGGACAACTGGGTTGGGTTGATTCTGTAAAGAGCGGATGAGGCTAAGCGCATCATCACTACTGACGGGTATCACGTTTTTATCGAATCGGTTTTCTTCAAATAAATTAAGATAAATGGCGGCTTCGATCATAAATTGTTCGACAACACGATCAACGGCATTTCCAGCAAAGCTGTAGCGAATGGTTCCCGGAAGAAAATCTCGTCCGAAACTCCACAGCAGGAAGAAAAGCAGCACCGTACCTACGGTAACTTGCATAAACTTGAACATAATATATGCTATACACTTTCTAAATCACTTAACCTAAAGAGCAGCAGAGCCGCTGTGACAAGTAAAATGAGCTTACAACCGGAAGAAACACTGCCCTTCATAAAGATGGATGGTATTGGTAACACATTTATTGTGCTGGATGCCCGTAATGGCCATGAAATCAGGATAGAGCAGGATGATTTGCAAGAACTGGCGGATAAGGGTCATGCTGTGACTCAGGGTTACGACCAGCTCATTATCCTGCGGCCATCCGGCCGCGCGGACTGCTTTATGGAAATCTGGAACGCGGATGGCAGCCAGTCTGAAAGCTGCGGCAACGCCGCGAGGTGCGTGGCCTGGTTGCTTGCGCAGGAGGAAGAGAAGAATGTATTGCGCATTGATACGCTTGGCGGTCTGCTGGATGCGGAATGCACCGGCGAGCAAACGGTGCGGGTCAACATGGGGCAGCCACGGACGGATTGGCAGGACATACCGCTTTCTCATGCGGTGGATACATTGCATTTACCACTGCAGGCCGGACCGCTATCCGATGGGGTAGCGGTGTCAATGGGCAATCCGCATGTGGTTTTTTTTGTGGAAGATGTAACGGCTGCTCCCTTGAGCGAGCTCGGGCCGGCGTTAGAACATGATCCACTATTTCCCAATCGCGCGAATATTGGGGTAGCGAAGGTGCAGGATGAAGCAATCACTCTGCGTGTTTGGGAGCGTGGAGCCGGGGAAACGCTTGCCTGTGGAACGGGTGCGTGTGCGGCGTTTGTCGCAGCATACCGCCGGAGCCTGATAACCGGTAAGGTTCCCATCACCGTACATCTGCCCGGTGGTGATCTAACGCTTTCGTTTAACGAGCACGGTGATGTCTTGATGGAAGGCGCGGTCAACGTGCAGTTTGAAGGACAAATTAGCCTAAGCTGATGGTTAGTTAAGAGAGGGTTCTCAGCTGGCTCAAACCCTTATCCCATGCTCCTGCGCGAAATGCTTCATCCTGAGCAGATCAAACCAGAAATCCTTCTTTTTATTCGGCGAACGCAGCAGATAGGACGGATGAAACAAGGCCGTCATGTGGATCGGTGCCTCCAGATAGCTATTGCTATATTGCGTGTACGTGCCGCGCAGCTTGGTGATGCCGGTTTTCGCATCCATCAGCGACTGCGTGGCCGTACCGCCGACGAGTACGATCAGCTTTGGCTTAATGAGCGCGATATGTTTCTCAACGAACGGACGGCACACATTCAGCTCTTCAGTAGTCGGCTTGCGGTTGCCGGGCGGCCGCCAGAACACCGTATTCGAGATATACCAGTTACGTTCCCGCGTGAGTCCGATGCAGGCAACGGCTTTGTCCATCAATTGGCCGGAAGCGCCGCAAAAGGGGATGCCCTGCTCATCTTCATTCGCGCCGGGGGCTTCTCCGATAAACATGATCTCCGCCTGCGGATTGCCGTCGGAAAAGACCGGGTTGGTCGCGGTTTTGCAGATCGAGAGCCCTTTATAGCTGCACACCGCTTCTTTTAAGGCTTCGCGGGTGGTTGCATCATCGGCGAGCCTGCGTGCTTCTTCCACAAGGCTGCTGGCCGATTTGCCGGGTGATGGGCCGGTTGCAGCTATGGGTTGCTTAGCTACTGATATAGGTTCGTTTTTTGAGTTATGCTCGGATGCAACCTCCACCGATTCCACCACCAGCCGGTTGACCGGTTCATTTTGAATCAGCTCATCGGCTCCCATTTCGATCTGCCATTGTAATAACGCGCTATCCTGCATATACTTGGGTATAGCTTGGCATCCGACGATTGTAAATGATGGTATGCAGGGCTGAGATCCAATTTCGAGGAGCATTAAAACACATGACCGAGACGATGGAATTCGATGTGCTGATTGTAGGAGCCGGGCCGGCCGGACTTTCTGCGGCGATTCGTCTCAAGCAGCTGGCGGAAGCACAGGCGAAAGAGATTGAGGTGGCGGTCGTTGAAAAAGGTTCGGAGGTGGGGGCGCATATCCTGTCGGGCTGTGTGCTGGAGCCGCGCGCGCTGAATGAATTATTGCCCAACTGGGAGGAGCTAGGCGCGCCGCTCAAGGTGGAGGCAAAGCAGGATACGTTCCTGCTGCTTTCTGAAACAGGCGCAACTAAGCTGCCGACGCCGCCGCAGATGAAGAATCACGGTAATTATATCATCAGCCTCGCTAATTTTACGCGCTGGCTCGGCGAGCAGGCGGAGGCGCTGGGTGTGCAAATCTATCCCGGTTTTCCGGCGGCGGATATCCTCTATAATGAGGATGGTTCTGTAGCAGGTGTTCTGACCGGGGAGTTTGGTATCGGCAAGGACAGTGAGAAAAAAGACAGCTATCAGCCGGCGATGGAGCTTCGCGCGAACTATACACTTTTCGGCGAAGGGTGCCGCGGTAGCCTGACCAAGCGGCTTGAGCAAAAGCTCGGCTTACGCGAAAAGGCCGACCCGCAGACCTACGGTATCGGCTTGAAGGAAATCTGGGAAATCCCGGTCGAGCAGCATCAGGAGGGCGAGGTGCTGCACACGGTGGGCTGGCCCATGGACAAAAAAACCTATGGTGGCTCCTTCCTGTATCATATGGAGGATCATCAGGTCGCGATTGGATTCGTCATCGGGCTGGATTATCAGAACACTTATCTTAACCCATTTAAGGAGTTTCAGCGGTTTAAGCACCACCCGAAAATTGCCGCTATTCTGCAGGGTGGAAAGCGCCTCAGCTATGGTGCCCGGGCATTAAACGAAGGCGGCTGGCAGTCCATCCCTACCCTGGGGTTTACGGGTGGGGCGTTGATCGGGTGCGCTGCAGGATTTTTGAATGTGCCAAAAATTAAAGGCACGCATACGGCCATGAAATCGGGTATGCTGGCGGCAGAGGCGATTATGGAAGCAATGGAGTCGGATAGCCGTGATCTGTCCGGGTTGAGCGAGCGGGTGAAAAATTCATGGATTGGCAAGGAGTTGTATAAAGTACGTAACATCCGCCCGGCCTTCGCGAAAGGGATGTGGTTTGGGCTTGGTTACGCCGCGCTTGATACGTATCTTTTTCGTGGTAAAGCGCCGTGGACCTTCCATCACCATGCGGATCATGCACAGCTTAAACCGGCGAAGGAGTGCACGAAGATTGATTACCCCCAGCCTGATGGGGCGCTGTCCTTTGACCTTCTGTCCTCGGTATTTCTTTCGAACACCAACCATGAGGAGGATCAGCCGGCTCATCTGAAACTCAAGCAGTCGGAGCTGTGGAAACCGGTCAATTATGAGCGATATGATAGCCCGGAATCGCGCTATTGTCCGGCCGGTGTGTATGAGGCGGTGGAAGAAAAGGGTGAATGGCGCCTGCAGATCAATGCGCAGAACTGTGTGCATTGCAAGACCTGCGACATCAAAGACCCGGAGCAAAATATCAACTGGGTCACGCCGGAGGGTGGCGGCGGGCCCAATTATCCGAATATGTAATGCTTTCGCTTGGGCGTGTGGAAAAAGCGGTTCTATCCCTCGACTCTTAAGCCAATTCAGACTATCTTTTGCTTATGAACACGTTTTCTCTACCGCTTGAAGCCGAACAGTCCGGCAAGAAACCGCCGCTTGCGGACCGTATGCGACCAACGACACTGGACGAGGTGGTCGGGCAGGATGCGGTACTAGGCGCGGGGAGTATTCTGCGCCGTGCTGTGGAGTCCGGCCAGTTTCCGAGCCTGCTCTTTTGGGGGCCGCCGGGAACCGGGAAAACTACGCTCGCGCGTATTATTGCAACCCACGCGAATGCGAAATTTCATCCCATTTCTGCTGTTATGGATGGGGTAAAGGCGCTCAAATCCGCCTTCGAAAAAGCCGAGGTGGATGCGGAGGCTGGTCATCACACGGTCTTATTTGTGGATGAAATTCATAGGTTTAACCGTGCGCAGCAGGATGTATTGCTGCCCTATCTGGAAAATGGGTTATTCACCCTGATCGGCGCAACCACCGAGAACCCAAGCTTTGAACTGAATGGGGCCTTGCTTTCGCGGTGTCAGGTCATCACGCTCGAGCGGTTGGGGCAGGGGGCACTGCTGGAATTGCTGGAGCGTGCCGAAGCACAGGAGCACAAAAAGCTACCGCTTACAGAGGATGCGAGGCAGGCGCTAGCCGCTCTTGCGGACGGTGATGCGCGCTACATGCTCAATCTGGTGGAGACGTTGCTGACGCTCCCTGCCAAACCCTTACTGGATGAATCCGCGCTACTGAAACATGTGCAAAAACGTAAACCACTTTATGATAAATCGCGCGATGGGCATTATAATCTCATCTCCGCGCTGCATAAATCCTTACGTGGTTCTGATGCTGATGCGGCACTTTACTGGTTTGCGCGCATGCTGGAAGGCGGGGAAGACCCGCGTTATATCTCGCGCCGCCTGATCCGTTTTGCAAGCGAGGATGTCGGGCTGGCCGATCCGGAAACCCTGCGCCACGCCCTGGCGGCGCACGAATCCTATACGACGCTCGGCTCGCCCGAGGGAGAGCTTGCGCTTGCACAGGCCGTCATTTACCTCGCGCTCGCACCCAAAAGTAATGCCGCCTACACGGCGTATAAAGCGGCACGAAAGTCCGCAAAAATCCATAGCTCGTTAATGCCGCCCAAGCATATTCTGAATGCGCCTACGCAGTTCATGAAAGAGCAGGGCTATAGCGCGGGGTATGAGTATGACCATAATGCGGAAGACGGGTTTTCGGGTCAGGATTATTTCCCGGAAACGATGGAGCGTACGGCCTATTACCGCCCGGTCAATCGCGGTTTTGAACGGGACATGATCAAGCGCCTCGCTTATTTTGCCGAATTGCGCGCAAAACGGAATGCAGCCGTATGATCGGTTTTGCCTCCTTATTGGTCTTTCTCGGCGGAGGCTTAGGCGCCTATTTCCGCTTTGTGATGGTCGGTCGGTTGCTACCACTGACAGCGGCGGCGAATATCTTTCCCCTTGGGTTGTTGGTGGTTAATGTGCTGGGTTCGCTGTTGATGGGGCTACTGGTTGGGCTTCTGATGAAGTTGCAGACGGACACCAACTATGCACAAAGTGGGCTATATCTTTTCCTTGGGTTGGGGCTGTTGGGCGGCTTCACCACCTTCTCCTCCTTCGCTCTCGACTCCATTATCCTGATGCAACGCGGTTTACACGGACAGATGCTACTCTACGTTGTTTTATCCGTCACGTTGTCCCTTACAGCACTGCTGGGAGGGTTATGGATAACCCGCATGCTACCCGGAGGTAATTAGATGGAGAAATACGAATGGACGGTAAGCCCGGCAGATGACGGACAGCGTTTAGAACGTTACATAAAAAATCAGGGTGTTCAGCTACCTTATCACCTATTGCAGAAATTATTTCGTAAGGGAGAGGTGAAGGTGAATGGGATAAAGCGTAAGCGCGATTACCGTATAAAAACCAATGATAACATAAGACTATACAAGCCTGATCAGCGATCAAAAAATAAGGACTATGAAAAAAATGAAAGTGCAGGTCGTGAGGAAGTGTCTAAAACTATCCATAATAAAGATAACATGAAGAGGAAATCCAGCCCTTCGCAATTGCAGCAACACAGGCTCATGGAGCTTGTGAATCAAATCAATATTCTGGAAAATAATGACCGATATCTTGTTATTAATAAGCCCTATGGTATTGCAACCCAGGGGGGAAATAACGTTAAGGTGTCTATAGACGATCTTTTGCCCCACATTGCCCCGGATGATGGCCTGAAACTAACCCATCGGCTGGATAAAGATACGAGTGGGGCGTTGTTGCTCGCCAAAGGCCGGGAGCATGCAAGCCATATCGGCAAGCAGTTTCAGGGACGCGGTATGCAGAAAATTTACCTTGCGCTGGTGCCGGGGAAACCGGAGGTTGGGCAGGGTACTATCGACCTGAAGCTCGCAACCACCGCGATGGGCCAGCCCGGCAAGGCAAGCTCTGATAAGGTACTGGTTGATCCGGAAAACGGGCGCAAGGCGGTCACTCATTACGAGGTGCTGGATCGGGTGAGTAAGACCGCCTCGCTGGTCGCGCTCTATCCGGTCACCGGCCGTAAGCATCAAATCCGCGCCCATCTGACCGCCATTGGCCACCCGGTACTCGGAGACGGGAAATATGGCGGTGAGGCGGCATTTATTGACGGTATCGATAAACAGCTTCATCTGCATGCTTACCGGCTGCGTTGCCCGGCACTCTCACTCGATGTAACCGCCCCGCTTCCTGACCATATCCGTACTACCCTCAACTTTTTAGGGATGGAAGTGGATGATGAACTGATTGAAGAGCGCATTAATTTGCTGTTTTGATCAAAAAAGTAGCGTTGCCATAACCAACAGAATCGCTTAGATTCACTGCCATGACCGATATAGCTTTACCCAATTGCACCGTATCTTCCCAAAAACAATTTGGCACTGCTAACGATATGGATGTACCCGCCTATCAATCGCCGGATGATACGCCGCATGCCGAATTTATTCCGCCCAAAGACGAAACCTACCGATTTGATGACGCCACAACGACGGCAATCTGTGCGGGCTTTACCTACAATGCGCGGGTGATGGTGCAAGGCTTGCACGGCACCGGTAAGTCCAGTCATATCGAGCAGGTGGCCAACCGACTGAACTGGCCGCTTGTACGGATCAATCTGGACGGACATGTCAGCCGCATTGATCTGATGGGTCGCGACGCGATTGTGCTGAAAGACGGTCAGCAGGTGACGGATTTTAAAGAAGGTATCCTTCCCTGGGCGATGCAGGAAGGGATTGCGCTCGTGTTCGACGAATATGATGCTGGCCGGCCGGATGTAATGTTTGTGCTGCAACGCTTGCTGGAGGCGGAAGGTCGCCTGACCATGCCGGAGCAGAACCGCGTCATCGAGCCGCACCCGGCGTTCCGCATGTTTGCGACGGCTAATACGATCGGGCTTGGCGATGCGACGGGGATGTATCACGGCACAAATCCGATCAATCAGGGTCAGATGGATCGCTGGAATATTGTCACCAAGCTGGATTATCTTGCTGCAGAGGAGGAAGAGGCGATCGTTGCAGCGAAAGTACCGGACACCGCTAAGGAAGATCGGAAAGCAATGGTTGCGCTTGCCAATTTAACACGTGAAGGCTTTAAGCAGGGTGATATTTCAACCGTGATGAGCCCGCGTACCGTGATTGCGTTTGCACAGAATCTGAAAATTTTCGGTGACCGTGATCAGGCTTTTCGCCTGTCCTACCTCAATAAGGCCGATGAATCAGAGCACCCCATTATCGCGGAATATTACCAGCGCGCGTTTGGGGATGAAATCGCCGTAGCGGCGTAACATGTTTTCCTGCGCTGAGTCTGCGGATATATAACCGAAGCACAGCCTTGGCCATCGCGAATATAAGTGAAACGCTCTGCTTCTCGTGCCTATTGTCTGAGGGTTACTCTTTTCATCGTTGTCCATAAAGACGAATGACTTGCATTCCAGTTTAAAACCGCCTATCCCCCACGCCATGTCTTACACAACCATCATGGGTAACCCCAAAACCGAAATATTATCCGGTCTAACGGTTGCGCTCGCGCTGGTACCCGAAGCGGTCGCATTTGCCTTTATCGCCGGGGTTGAGCCGCTGGTCGGGCTGTATGCCGCGTTTATGGTCGGGCTTGTAACGTCGATTTTCGGCGGCCGCCCGGGAATGATTTCCGGTGCCACGGGCGCGCTCGCTGTGGTGATGGTGAGCCTTGTGGCAGAGCACGGCGTAGAATATTTATTCGCGACCGTGGTGCTAATGGGGATATTGCAGGCGCTAGCAGGGATTTTCCGCTTAGGAAAGTTCATCCGCATGGTGCCGTATCCGGTGATGCTTGGTTTCGTCAACGGCCTTGCCATAGTGATTTTCCTCGCACAGTTGGGGCAGTTCAAAGTGTCGTCAGAAGAAGGGGACATGGTCTGGATGGAAGGCACGCCGCTGCTGATGATGCTCGTGATCATTGCTATCACCATGGCCGTGATTTACCTGATGCCACGTGTTACCACCAAATTCCCTGCACCGCTCGCCGGTATCATCGTTGCCTCGCTCGTCGTGATTTTTGGCGGGCTGGAGACCAAAACCGTCGGCGATCTAGCGAGCATTGCGGGCGGCTTCCCCTCGTTCCACATTCCGTCCGTACCGCTTAATCTGGAAACGCTTTATATTATCTTCCCCTATGCGTTGATTCTAGCGGCGATCGGGCATCGCAGCAGCGCTCTTCCTGCTCTCCTTTATCCTGTTTGCAAGCCAGTGGATCGAGATGATTCCGGTTGCGGCGCTGGTAGGCGTCATGTTTGTGGTGGTGATTGCGACATTTGAATGGTCTTCGCTACGTATTATGCATAAAATACCCCGTTCTGATGCGTTTATCATCGTGCTGGTATCGGCTGTAACGGTGGTGACCGACCTCGCGATTGCGGTCGTTGTAGGGGTGATTGTCTCCGCGCTGGTGTTTGCCTGGCAGTCGGCGCGGCATATCTATGTGGATGTGACGAAAGAGACGAAAACCAAAAAAGTCTATGTCTTGCATGGCCAGCTTTTCTTCGCTTCCATTAGCGGGTTTAAGGATCTTTTTAGCCCCAAAACCGACCCGAAAGATGTGTGGATTGATTTCCGCCATTCCCGTGTGTGGGATCATTCGGCGCTTGAAGCGATAGACGCACTCGCGGAGCGCTATAAACGCAACGGTACACGGCTGCACTTGTTGCATTTAAGCCCGGATTGTCGTGGGCTGCTTGATAAAGCCAGCACAATGATGGAAGAGGATGACAACGAGGATCCTCATTACCGCGTCGTAGTGGATTACAGTGTGCGTCCGCACAAGGATGAGGTGGCCTAGCTTGTTTAAGTGGTTTCAGTAATGTATTGATGACACAGGCTGCCAGATCAAAGCAGGAACAGAACAAACATTACACCGCATCGCGTATGTAGGGAATCATCGGGAGATTACCGGGAAGTAACTCGACCGATTCCAAATCGCGCACCCGCAGCCATTTCATTTCCTGCCCAAGCCTTGCTTCAGGAATGCCCTCCCATTCGCGGCAAATATAAAGGTAGACGATGATGTGGTAGCTATCTAATTGCTTCTGAAAATGACTACTGTCATTTTCAATAAGCGACCGCTTCGCGGGCTGATGGCTCTGCGAAACATGCTGTTTCGCTTCATTATCATCGTCGCTGTTTAGCTTAATAATCTTCCTTTCTTTATGCCGCGTTTCGGAGATGAAATTCAGCGGAGCGGTACAGCCCATGGTCAGCCCGGTTTCCTCAAGCACTTCGCGTTTCACGCAATCGAGCGGTGTTTCCCCTTCCAGCAGCTTCCCGCCGGGGAATTCCCAGTAATGCGGCATGATGGCTGAGTCTGCCGGTCGTTGCTGCACCAGAATGCGTTTATCCGGATCAACGAGAATAGCAGCGGCGGCGTGGACGAATTTCATAGGCTGAGTATAAGGAGGATGGCCGCGTATAGCGAGGTGTTTTTCTATACGTCATCGCGAGGAGTGAAACGACGAAGCGATCTCGTGCGGCTGAACGCCATAGGAGATTGCCGCGTTCCCTGCGGCCGCTCGCAATGACGGTTTGCCCTCACCCTACCCCTCTCCCATAGGGAGAGGGAATAAAAAAGCTCCTCCCCTGCTTGCGGGGGAGGCAACGAGGCTAGCTTCTTTGAAGCGTAGCCGCAGTGGTGGGGGTGTCATGTGGTGAGGGTAGTATTAATGCCCCCCTCCCAACCTCCCCCCGCAAGCAGGGGGAGGAGTAGAAAAGTGCGCCGCAAGCAGGGGGAGGAGTAAATGAGTGCGCCGCAAGCAGGGGAGGAGTAGGAGGAACTGTCACTGCGAGGAGTAAAACGACGAAGCAATCTCGTGCTGCTGAACGCCATAGGAGATTGCCGCGCAGTTACGCCGCTCGCAATGACCACGAATTAACTCCGGTAATCGGCGTTGATGTCGATGTAGGCATGGGTCAGGTCGCAGGTGTAGACGGTGGCTTCGCCCTCAGCTACGCCGACATCAATACGCAGATCAACCTCGCGACCCTGCATGTGCGCAGTCACATCGGCTTCTTCATACTCCTCATACGGCGCACCGTTGAGCGCAATCAAATGCCCGCCCGCCCAAACGCAGCTCTTAGCCGGGTTGCACGGCTCACCCGCTTTCCCCGCAGCGGCAACTATCCGCCCCCAGTTAGCATCTTCCCCGGCGATAGCGGTTTTCACGAGCGGAGAATTGGCTATCGACTTGGCGATGCGATGCGCGGATAGATCGTCCTTAGCACCCTGTACATGGATGGTCACCAGCTTGCTGATACCTTCGCCGTCTTTCACCACCAGCTGCGCCAGCTCGCGGTGGACTTCTTTGAATTTCTCGCGGAAATCCTGCCAGCCGGGGTCATCCGGATCATCAATCGGCCAGTGTTGTTTCTGGTTCGTCGCAAAACACAGGACCATATCGGAGGTAGACGTATCCGAATCGACCGTGATCGCATGGTATGATTCCATCAGCACCTCGTTCAGCCAGTGCTGCATGATCGTAGCGGGCACGGTTGCATCGGTGAAAACATAGCCGAGCATCGTCGCCATATTTGGTTCAATCATGCCGGAGCCTTTAATGATGCCATTGATCGTCACCTGCGTATCGCCAATCGTGGCAGAGCGCGTTGCGCCTTTGGGGAATGTGTCGGTCGTCATAATCGCTCGCGCGGCTTCCTCCCAGCCAAGCGGGTTAAGCTTCTGCGCGAGGCCCGGGATGGTACCCGCGAGCAAAGATGTATTGATCGACTCGCCGATCACACCGGTGGAGGCGATAGCGACTTTTTCAGGTGTAATAGATAGTGCTTCGGCTACGGCTTCTGCGCTGGTTCTAACCGTTTCCGCACCGGCGTCGCCAGTAAACACATTGGCAATCCCCGCATTGACAAGCAGCGCCTGCGCCGTACCACGTTGAATTAGTTTCCGCGTCCACGGAATCGGCGTACCGGGCATCTGGTTGGTGGTGGTTACGCCTGCTATATTTGTTCCGTCCGCCAGCTGAACCAGCAACACGTCATCCCGGCTTTTATAGCGCATGCCGCTGGCGGCGGTAGCAAGTTGCACACCCGCAACAGGTGACATGACCGGAAAAGAGCTGGCGAAGGGAGAAATAGCAATCATTACGGGTAATTAACCGGTTTTCATTTTGAAATTGAGTTAAAATAAGGTATTATGTATATGGGTTTGTGTGATAACTATCAATACATAGTTAGATGGGGAGTTCATGAACGAAGCCGTTAAAGCCTCAGCGCGCAGTTGGTTTAATTTGCCGCTCAGAGGCGTAAGAGTTGTCTACGATTGGGTGATGGAACCCATTGCTTATGAGCCACAGCTGGCCACGGCAGAAGAAGTGCATATGGTGGTTCAGAATGCGCCGGAAAGCCGCATTGAGCCCTATTATCATGAAGTGATCCGCCGAGGCCGCGTCGATGAGCTCACACGTCATATCGATAAACTGCGCGATAAAATCGAGCACGATAAAGCCGTTCTGGCGCAAGGTGGCCATGATGCCGAGTTTTTACGTCGCGCCGATGCGATTCGTGCCTGTAACCTGCAGAATATCGATACGTTAAAAGCGCTCGAAGTCCGGCTCGCGGAAGTCAGCCATCCCGCAGCAGCTTAGTTAATCCCTGTTTTTTGATTAGGCTACGTTGAGAATTTTCTCACGCGCCGCTTTTGGCAGTTTGAAGGATACGGTTTCTTTTATCCCGTCCAAAATACGTACGCGACCTCCGGTTAGCTCTTTTAGCCGGTCTATCAGCTGTTCAACCAGAATATCGGGTGCGGAAGCGCCGGCGGTAATACCGATCCGCGTTTTGCCTTCCAGCCAGTGTTCCTGCAGCTCGTTCTGGTCATTGATGAGGTAGGCTTCTACCCCTTCCTCCACGGCGAGATCCCGTAAACGGTTGGAGTTGGAGCTGTTGGCTGCACCTACGACGAGGACGAGATCGGCTTCTTTCGCGAGAGCGGAAACCGCATCCTGCCGGTTTTGTGTGGCATAACAGATATCATCCGTATCTGGCCCGATAATGAACGGAAAGCGTTTGCGCAACGCAGCGATGATGTCTTTCGTGTCGTTCACGCTGAGTGTGGTTTGCGTCACATAGGCGAGCCGTTCCGGATCGTCGACTTCCAGCGTTTCCACATCCTCGACCGATTCGACCAGCTTAACGCCGCCCTTGACCTTACCGGACGTGCCTTCGACCTCGGGGTGGCCTGCATGGCCGATCAGGATAATCTGCCGCCCGTCGTGTTCATTGCGGCGCGCCTGATTATGCACCTTCGTCACCAGCGGGCAGGTCGCATCAATCACCGGGAGTTGGCGCGAGGCGGCTGCATCTTCCACCGCGTCGGACACGCCATGCGCGGAGAAAATCGTCACTGCGCCGTCCGGCACTTCATCGACTTCCTTGACGAACACCGCGCCCTTCGCCTTCAAATCCTCCACCACGTATTTATTATGCACGATTTCATGCCGCACATAGACCGGCGCACCGTAGAGCCGGATCGCTTCTTCGACGATAGCGATCGCACGTTCAACACCGGCGCAAAATCCGCGGGGTTCGGCTAGAACAATTTCCATAAGAGCAGGGTTCCTGAATGCTATTAGTTATACTGCAACATAGTAAATATGCGCGTAAAGTGCAAGATAAGCGAGCGTAATCACGGCAAAGAGCCCTTTGGACGCAGGGGGTTTCGCCGGTTTGACGGGTAGCCCCAGCGCCTGAGCGAGCGCTTTTTTATGCGTCCACCACGCCGCAATAATAAAGACTGCGCAGAAATAAATCGCGATGACCCATGAGACAGCCGCAGGCGGCGACCCTCCACTGAAAGCGCGGTGAACAAAAACGGTGGCAATAAACAGCACGAGGAAATTAAGTAGTAAGCTGAAGATAGTCGCCTTCAGTTGCACCTTGGCATACGCCCCTTTGGAGAGCTTATCGCGGTAGTGCGGGTACAGCGCGAATGACAGCACGACCATGCCCACGGTAAAGGCAATCGGCATCTGGACAAACGCCCACATCTGAAACGCCGGATCAGCCAGCTGGACTAAACTAAACGCATGGGCGGAGGAAATAAACATGAGGGCATTATAGAGAAGTATGACGGCTTTGGAAAGGGGGAAGCAAAGGGAGGTCTGGAGTCCGCAAACAAGGGCATTTGAAATAATACCCATAAAATCTGCCCTATTAACGATTTGTTAAAGATTCCCTGTTATAATACAGCTATAGAACGGTAATAAATTGAAAACACAGGTAAAATGATACAAGCCGCCTTACAGAACACAGAAATAGAACAGCTGGTAGCGCAGTTGGCCGCGCAAATGCCCGATCAGTATGACCTAACAGCAGATGAGGCTGGGCTTGAAGCAATGACCGCCACGCGCAAAGCGGCGATTGCAGCAGATACCGAAAGCGGAGAGGAACAGGCGCAGGTTCATAGCGCGCTCGAAGCGCTGGAACTGGGCGGCATGGCAGAGATTGAAGGCGGCGAAGACGTAGCGGTGACCACCTTTGGCCATCCTAACCCTGATGACCGGGAGTCACAGCTGGCGAAGCTGGAAGCGCAGGAAAAACGCGACCGGATACGCGACAAGAACACATCACGGCCTCTGGCATAGGCGATAGGAAAGGAATAGCAACATGACTAGAACAGAAGTTGTACAAAAAGGTGGTGGAAACCTTGGATATATAAGAACTGGTTCTACTGCTTTGCAAGAAGCTTTCCGTAAAGCAGCGGAAGAACGTGCCCCCGAGTTGATAGCAAAACGCGTTAAATCTCAACTTGCCGAAGACGCCGGGGTTTCGAAAAATGCGCAATTCCATATGGAAAATTATTTCCTGTTCCGTAATGACCAACCGGAGAAAATTCCTCTCGAGCTTCAAAAATCAATGCAATTAGGGGCCAAAAAAGTGGCCGAGCTGCAGAGCGAGGGTCATGCCGTTTTAGCTTTTAGAAAACAGTGGGCTCCAAATGATACGAGTCCCAATGAGCGCATAATGGATTTTGCGGTCATGGACCTAAAGAATGTCGACAAGTTTTTAAGAGTAGCTTTCTCAGGTTACAGCCAAGAAATACAGACAGCCCTTAACAGTACTCTTAAAAAGTTAAAACTTCACGAGAAAGCAGCCTTGGTAACAGAAATGACGTTGCCGGACGACCCTGCGAGAGCGTTTTCCCGTAATAGTACATTGTTAAACCAAGTTAAAGAGAGTGTTACAGAGCAAGTAGTAAACAACGCTGATACTAAATGGCAATTAGGTGCAAAAATTGGGAATTTTAATATTGCTATCGACGGTGACAAAGCGATAAACAAAATTCATGGTGGAAGTAAAGATATAAAAGATCTCGCCAAAGCTACGGCTAAATTTGGTGCCGGAGTTTCAGCTGCTATTATTGTTGTGGCATCACTCGGTGCGCCTGCCGTGGCCGGTGCGCTTGGTTATGCAGTTGTTGCTACGGTCGCGGCTGCCGGCATTAATAAAGGGGCTGCTCAGGTTATGAAGTGGTCCGATAAGCAGTTATCGCATGCGGCGTTTAGCAAAGAACTAGCGCGGGAGGAGATGGAAGCACTTGTAGAACAAAACTTCTCTGCAACGATGGATAAAAATATTAAAGCTGCGCTGAGAAACATTGAAGGCGTTCAAAATGCTGCAATCATTACCGACCAGGATATGAGCGACGCCAAAACAAAGGGAAAGCGCGGCGGTCAAGTTGAAGCGGCGAAGCAAAAAGCCGCGCTGTTGGAGGAACAGGCGCTCTACGACACCCCAGGCGAGCAGGCCGTTGCGCGGTTGGCGGCGAATGGATCGGCAGGGGCGAAGGCAGCGCTTGCCGAATTAGACCAACTCAACCTACAGTTGGGAATGATAGACCGCCAAACGGCGAACGGCAAGGATCAATATGCGCGTCTGCTGGAAGTCGCAGCTGCAACGGCGAATGAAGACTTAGGCACAAATCTCAGTGCCAAAAGCCCGCAGGAATTGCTGCAAACGCTCGCGCTTGCCTCACGCTTGCGGGCGGAGAGCATAGTAAGAGGGGCAGATGGTGCAAGTTTGACTACATTTAATCCGAATGGGACACAATCTAGTCCAAGTACGCAACAAGATGCACACAATCTGGAGATAGTTGCTCGTGTCCAGATGATAGTAAACGAGAACAGCCAGGCATTGCAGGGAGGAGTGGACGCCATTATACGCCAGCAGCAGGAAAGCACGCTATCCGCCGATGCGCGGCAAACGCTGGAAAATATTGCTGCTAATAATCAATTGCAACAAAACCTGCAGTATATTTTCGATTTTGTTAATAGCAATAATTATAGCACGCAAAATGTAGAACCGGCCAGAGCGCGCGAAGCGTTCATCTTGAAGGCTAAAGACCTTATTTCAGAGCAAATGCCTTCTGCACTTCAATCAGGAGATGAAGATCAAGTTAGACAAGCAGCAGAGCACATTGCCGGGGAATTATGGGATGCACAGGCAGTTGAAATTAAGCCGATGTCAGCGGATGTAATTGACACGATTAATACGTCATTGAATGATAATGTTGATAGATTAGCCCTAATAGAAGCGAATCTTCGCGAAGCTGCGCAGGAAATGGCTGATCGCGATGTGTATAGCACGCGCATCCATGAACAGGCCGCGCAGAAAGCTGCTGGTGCGTTGCGGAATATCATTAAGGATGAATCGGTTACCAATGAGCAGATTGTGATGATTGCCCGCGCCATGACCGCCGATGCGGAAGCGAGGGAGCAGGTTCACTCACACGCGCGCACTCAATATCAGGCGCCACGCAGTTTTGCTGAGCGTGCTGAGGCGCAGATGCAAGCGGATGGTGCAGCCTACACAGATGTGGAAATGGAATATTTACGCACCATGCGTAAGCAGCATGCCAATTTAACCCGCGGTGCAAGCGAGCAGGACATATTGAATTTGCTTACATCACAGGGGCGAGTTGGCCAATTGGCGCTCGAAGCCATGAATGATGCGCGCAAAACCGTAAAGATGCGTGAGGCGGAAGCTTCTATCAAACCGGGCGGTGATTTGAACATCGTATATGAGCAGACGAAGGAGCAATTAATCAAATATTACGAAGCGAATGAACAGTTTGCAAACGATCGTAAGGGCAAAGCCGAGGAAATGGCGAAAATTCTGGTGGGTGTGAAAGAGGTTTCTTCCGCTCCAAAACCGACGGTCGATCAGATGCGAAGCGACTTAGCAGATTTTATGAGGGGCACGCAGGTCGCGCAGTCCGAAATACGTGCGCTGGAACATCAATTCCGACTTGCTGCTTACCAAGAAAAGTTGGCGGAACTAAGGCCTAACGGTAGCTTCAACGAGGCGGGAGAACGCGAACAGGATAACAGCAGACTAGTCCTAGAGTCCCGTCAACCGGCTGGACAAGAACATGGCCGATCATAAATAGGAAAACAGTATGAGTTTTGCAGCAAAATTTAAGCAAGCATCCGGCAGTCAGCTTTCAGCAAAAGAGAAAGTGTTGTTTGAACGCAGCGTGGTCTATGTGCTCACCCAGCCAGTGGGTGAGCTGACCGCGCATTATGTGTTCCGCGTCAGCGATAAAGAGCGCGAAGCGTTTGAAGAAGTCACGAGCCGGGAGACGTTCGACATTCAGCTAGAGGACTACGGAACGATTCTTTATGCTGGCTGGCTGGAGCCAACGTTCGAAGAGAAAAAAGAATTTCACCGCCTCTATGGCATTTACGCGGCGGATGTAGCGAATTAGAGGTAGTAGGGAGAGGTGACTTGTGATGGTAGGCGAGCATTTTTCGCTGCAGCCTAATCCCAAAGCCCTAACCACCAATCATAAATCACTAGTCACTAGTCACCAGTCACCAGAGATTGCTTCAGGCCTTTCGGCCTTCACCATGACGGGATGATTGAAAAAGTAAATACATCGTCATTGCGAGGAGCGTCAGTGACGCGGCAATCTGATGCGATGTATGGCGGCCTTAGATCGCCGCGCTTCGCTCGCGATGAGGTTTAAGGGCTGAGATCGCCGCGCTTCGCTCGCGATGACGGGCAAGAGAGCAGGTTAGATGCTACCTGATCCCCCAGTTTTTATATTTCCGCATGGTTTCGGATTCACCGCCGAGGTCGAAGACGGAGCGATATTCAATACCCTTTTTCGTGTAATAATCCTGATGGTAGCTCTCGGCGACGTAAAAATCATCCGCGGGGAGAATTTTGGTCGCAATCGGTTTGTTGAACCTGCCCGATGCGTCCATCGCCGCTTTGGAGGCTTCGGCTGCTTTTTGCTGCGCCTCATTGTGGTAGAAAACGCGGCTCAGATATTGTGGGCCGATATCCACGCCCTGCCCGTCTTCCTGCGTCGGGTCGTGCACCAGCCAGAAGGCTTCAAGCAGCTTTTCATAGCTGATTTTGTCCGGGTCATAGGCGAGGCGGATCGCTTCTACATGGTCGGTCTGCTTGGCAGAAACCTGTTCATAGGTCGGGTATTCCGTTTCCCCGCCCGTATAGCCGGAAACGACGTCTTCTACGCCCTCAATCGCCTCAAATTCAGACTCAACGCACCAAAAACATCCCGCTGCAAACGTTGCCACCTCCAGCCCGTCGGGCGTATTATCTGCGGGGATTTTTTGAATGCTGTCCTGTGCGCTCGCGTTCATGCTCAAAGCTCCGAATAGGGTGAATAGAATGAATAATGCTTTCATACAAGTTGTTTCGGCAGGGCGATGGTAAAAGTTGCAGGCGGGAGGATCGTGCCCCACGTCATCGCGGGTGTTCACTGGTCATGCCCCACTCCCAACCTCCCCCCGCAAGCGGGAGGAGGAGATGGAACCACGTCATCACGAGGAGGGCTTTAGCCCGACGTGGTGATCTCAGGCCGCAGCCCGAGATTGCTTCGTCGTTTCACTTCTCGCAATGACGCTAGCTCTTACACATTATCTATCAACCGCGTTTTGCCCAGCCATGCCGCCGCAAGCACCCGGAAAGGGTTTTCTCCCGACGTAACAGGCTGGAAGGTGGCGGCATCGCGCACCGCGATATAATCCACATCGTTGAACCCCCCATGCATGAGCGTTTCAAAGGCCCAGGCCTTGGACGTTTCAATGGATTTTCCCTCCGCAACGCGAGACTTCACCTCGCCGATCACCTGATAGAGCAATGGCGCGACTTCGCGTTCTTCTGCGTTGAGATAGCGATTGCGCGAACTCATGGCAAGCCCATCCGCCTCACGCAAGGTAGGTGCGCCGATCATTTCGATCGCCCTGCCCTGCTCTTTCACCATCTGCCGGATCACCGCCAGTTGCTGATAGTCCTTCTCGCCGAACACCGCCATATCCGGCTGCACCTGATCGAAGAGAATGCCGACCACCTGCTTTACGCCGCTGAAAAAATGGGGGCGGTGTTCACCTTCTAACTGGCTGCTGAGCGTATTTTTGTCATCCTGAGCGAAGCGGAGCGGTGTCGAAGGATCTTGCTCTCTCTTCTGAGATGCTTCGGCTGTGGGCTGACGCCCTTCGCTCAGAATGACAGAATTCTCATAAATCTCTTCCACTTCAGGGAGATAGACCACATCTACCCCAGCCGCTTTCAGCTTGGCAATATCCTCCGCCTGCGAGCGCGGATAATGGTCAAAATCCTCATCCGGTGCAAACTGCGTCGGGTTGACGAAAATGCTCGCGACCACCACATCCGCATGCTGCTTCGCTGTTTCTATAAGCGATAGATGGCCCGCATGCAACGCCCCCATCGTCGGCACGAAGCCGATGCGCTGTTGCCGTAACGCTTCCAACTCATGTTTAAGTTGCTGCTGTGTAGTTGCTATCTTCATTACTTACTCTCATCGCCCGAATTGCAATATGATCATAGGGCAATCCGTCAGCTTCGCCTAGTAGATTACCCTATAATTTTGTTGCACAAACTCCGCGTCATGCCATAACTAGCCCTATGCCGCTACATGCCATTGCACATATTGAACCGGGAGAACAGACGGTTTCCGCTGTTTATGCGGAACTGGTGGGAAGCGGAGCGCTGCAGCGTGATCCGCATCAGGAGCGCGTAGCCGCCCTGCTGGATGCACAGCTCACACTGCTTGACGGCGATAACGGTCGCGGCGAAACACGCTGGTGGCAATCTCCCCCCTTTATCCCCCCCCGCTGGCGGGGGGGGATAAAGGGGGGAGCGCCTAATCAGGGGCTCTATATCTATGGCACAGTGGGCCGCGGTAAATCCTTGTTGATGGATATTTTCTTCCACCTTGCTGACGTCAAACGCAAGTGGCGCATCCATTTTCATGCCTTTATGCTGGAGGTACATAAGCGGCTGCACCAGTTGGATACGCGCACCGATAATGCGCTGATGGACGTTGCCGAGCAGATCGCTGAGCAGAACCGGCTGCTCTGTTTCGATGAATTTCAGGTACACGACATTGCCGATGCGATGCTTCTCTCCCGGCTGTTTCAGGCGCTGTTTGCACACGATGTACGCGTGGTGACGACCTCCAACCGTGTGCCGGAAGATTTATATCTGAACGGCTTGCACCGCGACCGCTTTTTGCCCTTTATAGACTTACTCAAAGAGCGGCTTGAGGTCACGTCGCTCGCCGGAGAGCTGGATTATCGTAAGCAGCATTTGCAGCAATTACAGACGACCTATTTTACGCCGCTGGGGAAAAAAGCAGAACGTTTCCTTGAAAACGTCTTTGCCGATTTAACGCAGGGTGGTGAGATCGAATCCGGCACGTTGGATGTCAACGGCCGCACCCTCACCGTGCCGAAAATGCATGGGGATACGGCCTGGTTCAGCTTTTCCGAGCTATGTGAGAAACCGCTTGGCGCGGCGGATTATATTGCCATTGCCGAGCAGTTCAGCTGTCTGCTGCTTGCCGATATTCCGAAGCTCAGCAAGGCTAAGCGGAATGAGGCCAAGCGCTTCGTTACGCTGATTGATGCACTCTATGAACATAAAACCAAGCTGATATGTACGGCCGCCGTACTGCCAGATAAGATCTACCCAAAGGGCGATGTCGCGTTTGAATTTGAACGCACCGTCTCGCGCTTGAATGAGATGCAATCCGAGGCGTATTTCGGCGCAGAACATCACAGCCGCACGACATAATCGCCTGTAAAGAGAGCAGATGCGCTAAGTCTATGTATACAAGCCGTTTTTGTGCTATACTGCGGTTATTATGAAACGTGTGGGGAACTGGCTGAAAGGGCGCAAAGACGCACAAAAAGCCGATAAACAGCCTGGCGCGCAGGATCCGCCTGCTCAAACACCGCCGAAGCAACCGGAGAATGAGATCCCGCCGGATAAGACGGCGGCGATAGAGGATGCTGCACATGTGGAATCCCCTCTGCCAAATGAACCGGCGGATGATGCGGATACGCAACAATCCTACCTGCCGGATATTGACCCCGAAGCCCTATTGGAGGCCGTTATGCCTACCGGCGTCATGCAAATCACCCTGTTAAACGGCGTTGCGCCGGACGGAACTGCCTTTTATGCCTATGTCGCTTTTGATGAGGATCTGCGCGAAGAATTTTTCACCATGCTGGAGGAAAAAGGCGAGATTCATCCCTTTGCGTTGATCGTCGAAGAAGGGGAAGGCTACCCCTCTCTTGACGTGCAGGAGCGGATGGAAGCGCTGTACGATTACAAAACGCCGCCCCAAGGCTAGCACCCGTGGCATTATAGCCACAGCTGCGGCATCTGCATCACGTCAACAGCCCGTTACTCACCACCTGCCTTTATACCCGCAACTCCATGCTTTAATGTAAGCATGTGTGAAGAGAAGGAGCGCGTGAGAATGCGATTTTGTGTCCTGGTGCTACTGTGCCTCGCAGTCAGCATCGCCAATAACTATTCGGTGCAGGCTGAGGATGTCGTTGATAGTTGGTATATTGAGGGGCAGGTCCACCCCGCCTATGAGTTGACGGTCGATATCAACGGCAAGGTGGCCAAAAGCTTCGTGTCTGAAGATGAAAAAATTCGCATTTTCATGTATGCGATTGAGGAAGCCGCGCTGAAAGATGACGCAAATACGATTACCATCACGGAAAAAGTCATCCGCGAAATTGATCAGGATGTCGGTACCGACCGCAGCTGGCGGTTTAATGTGCGTTATCAGTCGGATATGACCAAGCCGGAAACCGCGACCAAACTACTTACCGTGGTGGGTCAGGAGGCCCCTTTCCCTGCGGTGGGTCATACGGAAACCAAAACCTTCGCCTTCCCCAAACATAAACCCGCAGACGAAGCGGACGCTTCCTGATTGCACCCATCGCGCTGCTTGCGGCGCACTTTTCTACTCCTCCCCCCGCTTGCGGAGCACTTATCTACTCCTCCTCCGCTTGCGGGGGGAGGTAGGGAGGGGGGCATGACCTATGAACACCCCCACCACTGCGGCTAATATCCTTGCGGATATAAGCCTCGTTGCCTCCCCCGCACGCAGGGGAGGATGCGTTCTTATCCCCTTTCCCTCTGGGAGAGGGTGAGGGCGTCATTGCCCGCACTCTTTTTGTCATGCTGAGCGAGCAGGGCGAGTCGAAGCATCTTTGCAGACGCTCAGTCACATAAGATCCTTCGGAGCCGCTCAGGATGACAGGCGCACGCAGGAGAGGATGCGTTCTTTATCCCCTCTCCCTCGGTGAGAGGGTTAGGGCGAGGGTTAGCCCTCATACCCGAGCCTGACCAGGGTGTCTTCTTTCTATCTCGGAAAATCCCGAAATTACGCCGCGTCCGCTTCGTCTGCCAGTTGAACGGCGACATGCCACGCCTTGTCTTCGGTCGTCAAATGTTCGGGCGATTGCCCCCAGTCGATATGCTTCGCGTTGGTGACGGCGCGCAAATCGGGGAGGGCCTGCATCAACTGATGCCCGGAAGGGGCATGCTCCGCTTCACGAATCATCAATTCTTCGACCGGCCATTTGAGCGAAACATTGGCATCCGCCTTGGCCTTCCGTACCACATTGAGAATCTGCACCGCGGCGATGCCGGTCTGTTCCGCTGCTTCATTCACCGGGAAATCCGCCGCATTCGGCCAGGTACCCGAACGGTGGATCGAGCCGATCTTCGCGTGTTTTTCATCAAAAATATGGCTGTAAAGCTCTTCCGTGATATGCGGCACAAACGGCGCGAACAGTTTAAGTACCGCTTCCAGCACATGGTACACCGTCACAATCGCCGATTGCTGCGCTTCCGGGTTTTCACCCGCCTCGTCATAGCTACGCTTTTTGATCATTTCGAGGTAATTGTCGCAGAAATCATTCCAGAAAAAGTCCTCGACCGCTTCCCGCGCGGCGCAATATTCATACGCCTTGAACTGTTCAGTCGCCTTGGTAATCGCCTTATGCAGCCGCGAGAGCACCCACTGATCAAGCACTTCGGTAATCGTACCGTTTGTGACATCTTCTTTGGCGGTGGTTGGAGTAACATCCAGCTTTTCTAGCTGAATGGCCGCAAATTTGGATGCATTCCATAGCTTAGTGACCAGCTTCTTACCAATTTTCAGCACATCGCGGGAGAAGGCTGTGTCCGAACCAAGGCGGGAGGTGGATGCCCAGTAACGCACCGCATCCGCGCCTTGCTCTTCAATGAGATCAACCGGCGTCACCACATTCCCTTTGGATTTACTCATCTTGGTTTTATCTTCCGCGAGGCACCAGCCGGAAATCATCAGGTTCTTCCATGGGATGGTGTCCTGATGTAAATGCGCTTTCACGATGGTGTAAAAGGCCCAGGTGCGGATAATTTCATGCGCTTGCGGGCGGAGGTCCGCCGGAAACAGCTTTTCATGGCGCGATGGGTTGAGGTAAGGAGGATAACTCCCCCCTTGCGGGGGAGTCGAAGAGCGCTTGCGCGATTCGGTGGGGGGTATATTTCCGCCTGACTTAACCCCCTCACCTGAAAATTGGGTCGAATTTTCAGACTCCCCCGCAAGGGGGGAGTTCGTTGAGAGGTTTATCCCCCGCGAATTCAGCTGGGGTGATACGGCGGAGGTGGCCCACGTATCCATCACATCCATTTCAGGCTCCACCTCTTCCCGGCTATAACCCTCCGGTGTATCGACCAATGGGTTGACGGGTAGCTGGTCAGGCTTGGCGAGCAAGAGTTTTCCCTCTTCTCCGGGGCGCTTGGAGTACCACACGGGGAACGGCACACCAAAATAACGCTGGCGGGAAATGCACCAATCCCACGACAACCCATCAACCCATTGATGGGCCCTGAGCTTCATAAATTCCGGCTTCCAGTTGCATTGGTCAATACGCTCTTTAATAGCAGACCGTTCATCCAACACACGGATAAACCATTGCTGGGTAGGAATGATTTCCAGCGGAGCGCCACTCCGCTCAGCACACGGTACGGCGTGGGTGATGGTTTCCTGATGTTTCAGGTAGCCCTGCTCCTTAAGCATTGCAAGCATTTTCGCCCGTGCCGACTTGCCGGGGTCATTATTAAAACCCGGATCCTGATGGGATGCCCGTAGGTTGTGAAACTCTTTGGCTATAGCTTCCTGTATCACATGTTCGCTAACTAACGTGCTGAGATCCATCTTCCCATAGTGATTCAGCACAACGCGCGCAGGCAGGTCGTGTTTCTTCCATTTTTCAATGTCCGCCTCATCGCCGAAGGTACAGCACATCATGATGCCGGTGCCCTTATCCATCTCGACTGAGTCATCGGTAAGAATCGGCACTCTCACGCCAAAGAGGGGAGTGATCGCATGCTTGCCTTTCAAGTGCTGATAGCGCTTGTCCTCCGGGTGATAAAACAACGCCACGCAGGCGGGAATCAGCTCTGGCCGAGTCGTTCCAATCACAAGCTCTTCTTTCTGCGCCCGGCTCGCATTGCTATGCTCCCCCTGACGCAGCGCCTCCGCGCGCTCAGGGCTGAGCTCGCCTACTGGCTCGTCATCATCATCCGCCACATGGAAAATAATATCGTTGAAGAAGCTCTTCATTTCCTTATCTTCGACTTCCGCCTGCGCAATCGCGGTTTGGTCGACCGGATCCCAATACATCGGCTGGAGCTGCCGGTAAGCCTTACCTTTTTGATACAGATCGAGGAAGGAAAGCTGCGAAATCGCACGGGAATCGTCGGAAATCGTATGATATTCCTGTTGCCAATCGACCGAGAGAGCAACCGATTCAAACAATCGGCGGAACTCCTTTCGCGCTTCTTCAGCAATCCGGTCACATTCTTCGATGAAGCGCTCACGACCGAGATCAACCGCCCGCTTTTTTATCACCTTCTCCACGAGCCGCTCGGTGGGCAACCCATTATCGTCAAAACCCATCGGATAAAATACGGTTTTCCCGCTCATCCGCTGATAACGCGCGACAAAATCCGCCTGTGTGTAAGAGAAAATATGCCCCATATGCAACAGGCCGGAGACGGTGGGCGGCGGGGTGTCGATGACATAGGTGTTCTCGCGCGGTTGCGATTCATCCCACGCATAAACCTGCTCTTCCTCCCAGTAGCGCTCCCACAGTGGCTCTTTCTCGCCGGGTTTATATTTCTTTTCGAGTGGTTTCATTGTATAATCCTCATTATTCTAAGCGCAGGTTTCTTAAGAAACCACAGCCGAAACTTGGCGTAGATATTATAGGTTTCTCAGCGATGGAAGCTGTCCTTTCTCAGGATGACGCGGTAAAGTCTAGGCTTCGTCCTTTAACGCGCCGGTCACGCTTTCTACCACCGGGGTGAGGCCCATGTCAAATAGCGACGCCGCAAATTCATAGAGCACAAGCAGGGTGAGTGCCCAGACGACAAAGTTGATCAGCCCAGATTTCAGTACATTATCGTTATCTTTATTGCGGGCAATCAGGTAATCCCACGACATACGGCCGGCACCATTAACCATCAGGAACAGACAGGCCGCCGCCCAGTACAGGTGGGTGATACTGCTGAGATAGGTAAATTGAATTACCACGGTCATGATCAAAAGGGGGATAGCGGCAAAGCGGGTGCCCAGCCCTATGACGATAAACAACGGCGCGAGAATCTCGGTAAGCGTCGCCATAAACGCGGCAAACCCAACCGGAAGAAGCGGCACGGCATATTCATATTCGAACAGGAAGAGGGTGCTCTGCCAGTTTTCAAAACTCATGGTGTCCGTATCGAAATGCCCGAGTTTGGTCAGGCCGGATTTCCAGAAGATGAGGGCAAGCCAAATGCGCAATCCGAGTATAATCAGATCGTTTGCGGCCGGTTTCAGCCATTCGAGCAGTTCGATAATACGTTTCATGAAATGGGCGAGGACATTATCGGTTAAAGACATAAGGCGCTCCTGTGTGATGGGTCATTTTGCGATATGAAAGCCGCTAAACCAGCCCTGAGATAAGCCGGTTTGCAGTACCTGCGCAAGGTCAAAATCGGGGTATGCCTCGCTCGTAAGAGTATAAGCCTGATAGAGGTCGGTTTTACCACACAGGCTGTTGAGAAAATGGTAGGCCTCACCGCCGATCCGTTCAGCGCGGGTGCTGCGCTCAGGGCGAAGGGTAAGTACATGGCCGAGTGTTTTATCCTCGAGCAAAATAGGCCGGAGGGTCTCCCCGTCCTGATGCATATGCCAGATATCGTAAATGGGCCACTCCGAGCGGAGGAGCTGTAGCGAGGGATGGGGGTGTAAATACAGCTCCATATAGCGTTCCGGTGCGATATGTGCGATATCACCCAGCGTGATGCTCTCCGCGTGGGGTGCGATGCTGCTCGTGTGATGCATCCATTCGAGCCGGGCAACATCCGGTAAATAGGGCAGTGTGGAGACCGGTTCAAACCCCTCGAGAAAGGCTGCAAAATCAGCACCATAATAATCGAGATTGGTCGAATGCGGTAAATGGGTTAAGCGGAATGCACGTACCATCCGTGCGAAAAAAGCCCCTCCGACCAGTTGCCGTGTGACGGGATAGACCATTTCCATGGTGCGTAAAACCGCGCCAGCCCAGTTATTGCGGTAGATGGTCAGGCGATGGGGCGTATCGGTAAAGTCAGTAGCCGCGTTTTCATCACGTACGGCGCGCAAAAACTGCCGGTAGGAAGTGTCGTTCACGCCCGCTTCTCCATCATAAAGTCCTGTGATGTATTATGGAAGATTTCATCGGCTTTCGCCTTTTCTTCCAGCAGGGTTTCCAAGGGCGGCACTGCGTTGTCCCACTCGATTAAGGTCGGGGTGTTCGGAAAGCGTTGCAGAGCCTCCTTATAAAGAGCCCAAACGGGCTCATGTACAGGGCCACCATGATCATCAATATAGACCCGTTCGTTTTCCATAGTAACGGCCGTAAATCCTGCCAAATGAATTTCCATAACTAAATATGCAGGGATAGCGTTCAGGAAGTTTCTTGCATCAAGCTTATGGTTATGGCAAGTAACATGAACATTGTTCAAATCAAGTAAAATACTGCAATCGCTACGCTTTGCGGCTTCAGCAACGTATTCATATTCCGTAATATCAGACTCCTCAAAACGGAGATAGGAGGAGGGGTTTTCAATGGCAATGCGACGCTTTAACCGGTTTTGTACGTGATCAATATTCTCTGTGAGTGTTTTGAGACTGGCTTCCGTGTAAGGCAGCGGCAACAGATCGGGTAGAAATGCGCTGTCCATTCCACTCCACGAGACATGGTCGGAAATAAAGGTTGGTTCATACCGCTCGATAAAGGATTCGAGCGTGGCGAGATGCTGTTCATTTACCCCGTCCGGAGACCCGAGCGAAAGGCCGATACAATGCGCGGAAAGAGGATAGTCTTTACGGATATTATGTAATATGTGGCTGGCTGTACTACCGGTCGAAGCAAAGTTTTCCGTATGAACCTCCAGCCAGGGAACCTCCGGCCTGGGGTCATCCTCCAGAAAGTGCTGAAAATGCTGATGACGCAGCCCAATGCCAACCCCCGCTATGTCGTGCCGGGTGAAGCGTGGGCCGTGTTCGACCGGTTGCATGGGTTAGACTTTGGGCTTGGTGGTGCCGCCAACAATACGGTCACAGGTACCTTCCGGCACCATCACCCATTCGGCAGGATCGTTATCTTTGATGCTGTAACCGGCACATTGATGGGTGCCCGTCACGTTTGCGCAATCATTCATGCCCGCTTTGGCAATACCATAGCATTTTTCCATTTTGATGCGGATATCGGGTACAGCTTCTGCTTCAGTCTCTGCAGCGGCAGCTGAAAAACTGGTAATGGCGGCTAGAAAGGCGAGGGTAGAGTGTTTCATGGGAGAAAAGGAGGCAACATATGCCGCCTCCTATTTAAACAATTAAACTTTCGGCTCGGTCGAACCACCAACGATTTTATCGCAGGTGCCTTTGGGTAAGAAAATCCACTCACCGCCATCGGCATCCTGCGTTGCCTGACCGGCACAGGAGTGCGTACCTTGTGCATTGCCGCAGTCATTCTTACCGGCTTCCACAATACCATAGCATTTTTCCATGCCGTCTTTATTTTTCATGGCCTCTGCCTGCTCGGAGGTGGCTACAGCAGTTGCAGACAGGGCGACGGCACCGGCTGCCATTAAAAAGGTTTTTCTGTTCATAATTGAATTCCTTCACATAGGTTATAATATAATGTGTTCATACACTATCGAATTCGCTAACACTATCCCTGAGTTACTTAAGGGGACAGAGCCTGTTATTGAAGTCCGCGCAAAAAGACATTATATAAGGTATCTTTTTATCGGTAAAGTCCATGACGAAAACTGCCCATTACCCTGAATCCACCGTTAGCCCGGACCTGCCTCAGCTGGAAGAGGCGGTGCTGAAACGCTGGGAAAAAGATCGGGTGTTTGAGCAATCGGTCGAGCAGCGGCCGGAGTCGAAAGAGTGGGTGTTTTATGACGGTCCGCCTTTTGCGAACGGTTTGCCGCATTACGGGCATTTGCTCACCAGCTATGTGAAGGATATTTTCGCGCGTTATCATACGATGAAGGGTGAGCGCGTGGAGCGTCGCTTCGGATGGGATTGTCACGGCCTCCCGGCAGAGATGGCGGCTGAAAAAGAGCTGGACGTATCAGGTCGCGCTGCCATCGAGCAATATGGCATCGCGAAATTTAATAAGTATTGCCGCTCTTCGGTCATGCGTTACACCAATGAGTGGCAGGACTATATCAATCGCGCCGGGCGCTGGGTTGATTTCGAGAACGATTATAAAACCATGGATCAGGACTATATGGAGTCCGTGCTGTGGGCGTTTAAAACGCTCTATGATAAAGGGCTGATTTATGAGTCCTTCCGCGTCATGCCCTACAGCTGGGCGGCGGAAACCCCGCTTTCCAACTTCGAAACCAAGATGGATGATGCCTACCGCGAGCGAACCGATAAGGCGATTACGGTAGCGTTTAAGCTGAAGGATGTGCCGGAAGGTGCTCCCGAAGCAGATAGCTATTATCTCCTCGCCTGGACGACGACTCCGTGGACGCTGCCGAGTAATCTGGCCCTGGCTGTTCATCCGGATATGGAGTATGTGTTTGTTACGGATAAGGTTGGGTTTCAAGGGCGGAACGAAGAAAAACATTCACCTCTGGGTTCCAAGAACACTCCCTCCCCGCAGGCGGGATCTGAAACCACTCCCCCCCCGCAGGCGGGGGGGGTAGGGGGGGGTACTTACTCCACCCGCGTCCCTGATGCGATGGAAAAGGCGAAAGTGCTTCGAAAAAGCCTGACAAAAGCGGAGGCCAGTTTATGGAATATGCTGAAGCAAAAGCAGCTACAGGGGCATAAATTTCGTAAGCAACAAGCAATCGGCCCGTATATTGCCGATTTCGTATGCCATGAAAAAGGTTTGGTTATTGAGGTGGATGGCGGACAACATGCAGAGCGGCACGCCTATGATGCGAAGCGAACAGCTTATTTTAATGAGGCAGGGTATGAAGTGCTTCGTGTGTGGAATAATGAGGTATTAGAAAATAAAGAAGGGGTCTATGAGGTAATACGAGAGAAATTGGCCGAAATGCCTGTGAGAACACCCCCCCCTGCCCCCCCCGCAAGCGGTGGGGGAGTTTACTTAGAGCCCGAAAGCGGTGTGGAAGTTTACTTAGAGCTCGCAAACGGTGGCGGGGGCACGCACGTCAATTGCTTTATTTTAGCAGATTCTGAGTTTCATAAATACAAAGATGCCTTACTTGGGCGTCCTTATGGTAGTGATATTGATAAGGTGAGTAAACAAAGTGAAGCTTTGAGTGAAACGATCGGGTCGTTTAATCACGTCAAAGGGGCTAAATTACTCAACCTCACCTACGAACCGCTCTTCCCATACTTCGCGCATCTTGCAGGTGAAAATGGAGCGCAAACAGAACGTTTGCGCGAGCCATCAGCTAGCGAAGCGTCGCCCAGTGCGGAGGCCAGTAGGCCGGAGCAGGGGCAATCAAAAGGAGCTTTCCGCATACTGGACGGCTCGAGCTTTATCGAACAAGGTTCAGGAACCGGGATTGTCCATCTCGCGCCGGGTTTCGGTGAGGATGACCAACGTGTGTGTGCGGAAAATGGGATTGATATTGTCTGCCCGGTCGATGAGTTGGGGCGGTATACGGAGGAGATTTTTGATTTGTCGCGTTCACATAGCTCCCCCTTGACGGGGGAGCCTAAAAATGTAAAGGCATTTTTAGGTGGGGGAGAAGAGGTTGGGCAAAATACCAGCGCGCCTGACGCCCCCCCACCGGAATCAGAGATTCCGACTCCCCCGCAAGGGGGGAGTTATCCCCTTTCCCTCAAAGGTCTCAACGTGATTGCGCAAACGGAAGGTAAGCATGAGGATGAGCCCTACAGTAAGGAGCAGCTCGAGAAATACGGCTTGGCGAATTTGCGCATTATCAACTGGCTGAAGCAAACCGGCCAGCTCATCAAGCAGGAAGATTACACACACTCCTACCCGCATTGCTGGCGGACGGATACGCCGATTATCTACCGCGTGCTGTCGAGCTGGTATGTCGAGGTGACGAAATTCAAAGACCGCATGGTGGAGCTCAATCAGCAGATCAACTGGATTCCGGAGCATGTAAAAGACGGGCAGTTTGGCAAGTGGCTGGAAAATGCACGCGACTGGTCCATTTCCCGTAATCGTTTCTGGGGCTGCCCGATTCCGGTATGGCGCGGCGACAAGGGTGGTATTAAAGTGTTCGGCTCAAAACAAGATCTGGAGGCGTTTTTCGAGAAAAAGGTGGACGATCTGCACCGCCCCCATATTGATGAGCTTACCATAACTAAAGACGGAGAAACATGGACGCGCGTGAGCGATGTGTTTGATTGCTGGTTTGAATCCGGCTCGATGCCCTTTGCGCAGGTGCATTACCCGTTTGCTACTTCAGATTACTCCCCCCTTGCGGGGGAGTCTGCATCTATTGATGCAGGTGGGGGGGCAGAGGATAGCGGAGTATATCCCCCACCGAATCGCGCTGAGTCGTGCTCTTCGACTCCCCCGCAAGGGGGGAGTAATAGGTCGAAGGACTGGTTCGAAAACCACTTTCCTGCGGATTTCATTACCGAGTATATTGGGCAAACGCGCGGCTGGTTCTACACGCTGGTGGTGCTAGGCACGGCATTATTTGATCGAATCCCGTTCAAAAACGTGATTTGCCACGGTATTATCCTCGCGGAAGACGGCAAAAAACTATCTAAACGCCTGAAAAACTATCCCGATCCGAATGATATGTTTGATGCGTACGGCGCGGACGCCGTGCGTTTTCGCATGATCAAAGAGCCGATTATGCAGGGCGGAAATCTGTTGATTTCCAAGGATGGAAGCTGCATCCGTGATGTAGTGCGTCTTTCGCTCAAGCCATTTTGGAACGCGTATCACTTCTTTACTCTCTATGCGAACGCGGACGGTATTAGCGCGCATAATCTGCTGGAGCCAGAAGCGGCAGAGGAAGATGCCAGCACGGGCGAACATCCGCTTTCGACGCATGATCTGGATCGTTACATCCTCGCGAAACTGAAGGAGAGCGTCACCACAATCGAACAGGCGCTTGATCAGTTCGATACGCCCACAGCCTGCAGAGCTTTTGATGGCTTTTTCGAGGTGCTGAATAACTGGTATATCCGCCGGAATCGCGATCGCTTCTGGGCGCCGATGGGTGATGCGGATGACAAAACCCTTAAAGATAAGCAGGCTGCCTATGACACGTTATATACGTGCCTGGTGACGATGGCGAGGGCGGCCGCGCCGTTACTTCCGATGATGAGTGAGCATATTTATAGTGCATTGACTGAGGGTCAATCAGTGCATTTGCAGGATTTCCCGGACGTTTCAGCCATCGGCAAGGAAACGGCGCTACTGACGGCGATGGACCGTGTGCGGCAGGTCTGTGCCACTGCGCTCGCCCTCCGCGAACAGGAGAATATTCGCATCCGCCAACCGCTTAATAGCCTGACGGTCTATGCGCCCGATGCGGACAGCCTCAAGCCCTTTACCGCGATCATTGAAGATGAGCTGAACGTCAAGCAGGTCAAACTGGAGAAGGATCTCAAGCAAGTGGCCGAACGCAAGCTGAAAATCAACTTCCCCGTGGTAGGTAAACGCCTCGGACCCAAGATGAAAGCCATTACCAAGGCGGCGATTCAGGGCGAATGGCACTACCTCCCGACCGTCTATGAGCAGCGCCTCAAAGCGGCTCAAAGCGACCTGCCCGAGCGCGATGATACGGCCTTCCGCCCCGCGATGAGTGATCCGCCGGGCCCGGCGCAGTTGAAAGAACCGACCGGTGAGGCGATCGAAATCGCGGGCGAAACGCTGCAGGAAGGGGAGTTCTCCATCCTGCTCGAATCGAAGCTGGGTAAGGGCGCGCAGGCCCTGCCGACGCAGGACGCCCTCGTCACGCTCGACCTCGAGCTCACCGACGCGCTGCTGCAGGAGGGCATCGCCCGCGACGTCATCCGCATGATCCAGAACGCGCGCAAACAGGCCGACCTCAACATCACCGACCGCATCGCGCTAATCATCCACGCGACCAATGACACCCACGAGCAGGCCATCCGCACGCACGAAGCCTATATCTGCGAGCAGACGCTGGCCGAATCACTGCACGTCGGCGACCAGCCGGCCGAGCACGAATCGCAGGAAACGCTGGAGGGCGCGCCGCTCACCATCCGCTTCTCGGTCAAGCGCAAACAGGCCGCCTGAGCCGCCGATGCTACGCACCTTGTCCCTGCTATGGCGTGAGCGCAGCCTGCTCAAACAGCTCACAAAGCGTTCCATTCTCGAGCGTTACCGCGGCTCCCTCCTCGGCATAATCTGGGTGCTGCTCTACCCCCTTTGCCTGCTCGCGATCTACGGCTTCGTCTTTATCTACGTCCTCCGCATACGCTGGGGCATCGAAGGCGAGGGCAGCGCGATCATTTCCGCGCTCATGCTCTATATCGGCCTGCTGACCCACCACGCGCTCGCCGAATCCTTAACGATTTCAAGCCACTTACTGCCAAACCACACACACTACGTCAAAAAAGTCGTCTTTCCGCTTGAAATTCTCGTGCCCGTAAAAGTCATTTCCGCGTGTTTTCAACTGCTTATCGGCCTCCTCCTCATGTGCCTCATCATGCCGTTCCTAAGCCTGCCCATCACGCCCGGAGTCCTCCTTTTCCCCCTGATAATCCTCCCCTTTCTCCTCCTGACCATCGGCCTCGGCTGGATCATCGCCGCCCTTGCCGTCTACATCCGCGACCTCACCCAGCTGATGGGCCTGCTCTCGATGCTCCTCCTCTTCGGCAGCCCGATCCTGTTCCCGGCCGATCGTGTGCCCGAGCCCGTGCAAACCCTGCTGAACCTCAACCCGCTCACCCTCCCGGTCGAGGCGCTCCGCGGCCTGCTGCTCCGGGGGGAGGCGCCCGCGCTCCTTCCGTTCCTGCTCTACAGCCTCGCCGCGCTTGCGATCTTCGCGGCCGGCGCCAAAACCTTCCGCGCGCTCAAGCCCGGCTTTGCCGACGTGCTATAAAGTAGTTAATAAAGCAGCAAAACCCGCTGTGGTAATATTGCAACGAGTGTCGCGATGGGAGCCGCTTTAGCTAGAATTCGAAATAAAGTCGCAAAAAAGAGGTTGCAACTTGCTATTATTAGTGCTTGTTTAGCGGCGTTGAAAAAGGAATTTCAGATGAGGTGCGTGTGTACACACGGCTTCCTGCCAAGGGGCTTGTGCAACATCTGTAATAACTAATAATAATTTGTTACGTAACTTTTAAGGGGTTAATACTATGGCGACTTTTAATTTTGCAAATGAGATTGGCAATACGATTGCATTTGATACAGACAACGACGTATTAGCGTTTGCGGGTAGCGATGGCTCCGCTGCTGATGTTACAATCACCGAAACCAACACGTCAGTTGTGCTTACAACGGCTGCGGGTGCTGTCACACTTTCAGGTGTGAGTATTGGCAACCTGACATCAAGCTTAATAACATTTGCTGATGACTCCAAACTGCTTATTGCAGACGAAACCGACGGCACTTCCGATGACGACGATGCCCAAACATTTACTACCACTGATTCCACTGAAGAAAATGACCAGCTGCTCGGTTTAGAAGGCAATGACACCATGTCAGGTGGTGACGGTGATGATAAACTGTTGGGTGGCGACGATGACGACCAGCTAAACGGAAATGATGGCAATGATACGCTTTACGGCGGAGATGGTGATGACGTTCTTAATGGCGGCGCAGATGATGATTCCATTTTTGGCGGTAAAGACGACGATACCATTGACCTTACAACTGGTGATAACTGGGCTAATGGTAACGAAGGTAATGATACCCTCGAAACCGGAACAGGCGATGATACAATATATGGTGGTAAAGGTGATGATACAATTGCTGATGCTGAGGGTGGCGATAACTTCATCTCTGCTAATATAGGCGCTGACCTTATAGGTATTACGGATGGTTCTACCGGAGATAACAGCATTTATGGTGGTCAGGATGATGATGTAATCATCATCGATGACGCAAATTCTGGCGCGCACTACATCTCTGGCGATAAAGGTGATGATGCGATTTATCTGGGCACAGCTACGGGTGATTCTACCGTCCTTGGTGGTGAAGGTGATGATGTTATCAACGCCGGTGCAGCAACTACGGACGACGATGCCTCTATAGCTGCCTACAATACAGCTACGGGTGAAACTGTAGCCAACACGGGTGCTGCGACTGGCGACCTCTTCATTAATGGTAATGAGGGTGCTGATACCATAACTGGCGGTGACGGTGATAACACGATTTATGGTGGTAAAGATAATGATTCCATCGTAGGTGGTGCTAACGACAACCTTCTTTCTGGTGATCTGGGTGATGACACGATTACGTCCACCGGCACAGGCGATACGATCACGGGTGGTGAAGGTAGCGATACGTTTATCTTTGACACTAATGGTGGAGTAGAAGCTCAAGTTACTGATTTTGACGCAGCTAACGACACCATTCAATTTAATGAAGCGGTCGGAGCTGCGATTACTGCTGCCGCAACACAGATTGAAATTGACGGCGATGACGTAGAGATTGATAATGGAACCGACGAAATTGTGCTAACAGGTGCTAATGGAAGCGGTGTTATCACAATTACTTCTACAGTTTCTGGTAGTGCAGCCAATGACGGTGTCCTGAAGATCAATACCGGCGATGCGGCTACGCTTCGTGGTAATCAAGTTACCACTGGTGATGATATTCTCGTGGCAGGCGATAATGGCGATACAGTCTTTGGTTATGACGGGGATGACACTATCGTAGGTGGTGATGGTGCTGATTCAATACTGGGCGCAGCGGGTGATGACAACATAGTCGGCGGTGAAGGTAATGATATCATCAACGGTGGCAGTGGGGCAAACGTTATCACCGGTGGTGATGGTAATGATACAATCACGCAGGTCGGCACCATTGGTGCTGGGTCAATCGATGCTGGTGATGATGACGATACGGTCAATGTAGGTACCGGTAGTGATGGTGGTGCTGCTGACGTAATTAGTGGTGGTGCAGGAAATGATACTCTTGCTATTGATTCCACAGGAAACGTCACATTTGCAGCAACTGATTTAGTCAGTACAGCGATCACTAACTTTGAGACTATTACTGTCTCAGGTTCCGGTACAGCTTCATTAACCTTTGCGGCTGACTACGACGATACAGGCAACATTGCAGGTACAGCCATTACCGTTAACGCTTCCGTAAACACTGGTGCGCTGACGCTTGATGGTAGTAACCTTGATGATGCTACGCTAACAGTTACAGGAACCGGTGTTGCTGATGGACTTACTGGCGGTGCTGGTGCTGACACAATGAACGGTGGTGCTGGTAATGATACTTTCACTGGTGGGGATGGTATTGACAGTCTAACTGGTGGTGCAGGTTCTGATACTTTTGTATTCGAAGGTATCTTTGCTGCTGCTAACGCCAACAACGTTTCGGATTTCACAGCTGGTACTGGTGGCGATGTTGTTCAATTAGATGATGCAGTTACCGGCCTTAGCGGCGCTGCAATTACATTAGTAACGGTAGCAGGTTTAGGTGATGTTGCAGAAACCCTGATTGTTGATACATCAGCAAATCTTGGCGCTCTTGGTGTTAACATCGGTAACCAATCTGCTAATACTAATAACGATCACCAATATGCGGTCGCTTCTGACACAGGAGCTATTTTCTATGATGCGGACGGTGATTGGACAGCTGGTAGTGTACAAATTGGTACTCTAAGTATTACAGGTACGTTAGTTGCGGATAACTTTGACGCTGCTTAATCTATCAATTACCTAAACTCGGAAACGGGGGCTTCGGCCCCCGTTTTTTTGTGTGCAACACTAGGTCCTTCGGCTGTCGTTCCGCTGCCCACCCTTCCTCGCGCGGAGGCCCCGCTCCCCAAACAGGGCCTCCTCGCCAATCACCCACCCCCCTCCGCAGATGAGAGGTGCGAACGCGTCGCAGTCTCACCGCCGCTTTTAGCTTGCATCACAGCCCCAAACCCGTTACATTGCGCCACATAAATCGCCCCTGATCATTAATGCATAAAAGGAGCCGCATGGTCACCCCCGCAACCGCCATTCGCAAAGCCCAAAAGCAAGATATCCCCGCCAAAGCTGGTGAAATCAGCGAAGAGAAACTGCTCGACTTTTACACCCGCATGCTCAAAGTCCGCCGCTTTGAAGAAAAAGCCGGCCAGCTCTATGGTATGGGCCTCATCGGCGGGTTCTGCCACCTCTATATCGGGCAGGAAGCCGTCGTCGTCGGCCTGCAGGATGGCTCCATCAAAGGCGACCAGATCATCACCACCTACCGCGACCACGGCCACATGATCGCCGCCGATACCGACCCCTACATCGTCTTTGCTGAGTTGATGGGCCGCGCCGATGGCTGCTCCCGCGGCAAAGGCGGCTCAATGCACATGTTCGACCTGAAAAACTTCTTCTATGGCGGCCACGGCATTGTCGGCGCCAACGTGCCCATCGGCACCGGCCTCGCCTTCGCCAACCAGTACCGCGGCAACGAATTTATCTGCTACGACTATTTCGGCGACGGCGCCGCCAATCAGGGGCAGGTCTATGAATCCTTCAACATGGCTGCCCTCTGGAAGCTGCCAGTGCTCTACATCATTGAGAACAACGAATATGCGATGGGAACCTCCACCGCCCGTTCCTCCTCCACGACCGAGCTCTATAAACGCGGCGCATCATTCAACATCCCCGGCGTGCAGGTGGACGGCATGGACGTGCTCAAAGTCCGCCAAGCCGGAATAGAGGCCGCAGAATTTGTCCGCTCCGGTAATGGCCCGATGATCCTTGAGGTCAAGACTTATCGCTATCGTGGCCACTCGATGAGCGACCCGGCGAAATACCGCACGAAGGACGAGCTGAACGAATATAAAGAGCAGCGTGATCCGATTGAAACGCTCAAAAAACAGATCCTTGCCGAGACGGATATACAAGAAGACAAGCTTAAAGCCCTCGACAAAGAGGTGCGCGAGCAGATAGCCGATGCGGCCGAACGCGCCAAAGCCGCCCCCGAGCCGGAAGTCAACGAACTCTATACGGATGTGTATAATGACTAAACAACAAACCGTGCGCGTGGCACTGCGCGATGCTATGGCCGAGGAAATGCGTCGCGATGACAATGTGTTCATCATGGGTGAGGAAGTGGCGGAGTATCAAGGCGCGTATAAAGTGACCGAAGGGCTGCTGGCCGAATTTGGCGATAAACGCGTTGTCGATACGCCGATTACCGAGCATGGCTTTGCCGGGCTGGGGGTTGGTGCGGCGTTTGCCGGCCTGCGCCCGGTGGTGGAGTTCATGACGTGGAACTTTGCTATGCAGGCCATCGACCAAATCATCAACAGCGCCGCCAAAACCAACTATATGTCTGGCGGACAGGTTAAATGCCCGATTGTGTTCCGTGGCCCCAATGGCGCGGCGGCACGCGTGGCCGCGCAGCACTCGCAGAACTATGCCAGTTGGTACGCGAATGTACCGGGACTGAAAGTTATTTGCCCGTGGGATGCGGCGAGCAGTAAGGGGCTTTTAAAAGCAGCAATCCGCGATGATAACCCGGTGATTTTTCTGGAAAACGAGATTATCTACGGCCAAGCGTTTGATGTGCCGGACAGTGAGGCTTATGAAGGTGGGGACTTTTTGACGCCTATCGGTAAGGCGGCCGTGGTCGAGCCGGGAACGGATGTAACCATTGTATCCTTCTCAATCCAGCTGAATCTGTGTCTGGAGGCGCGCGAAGAGCTTGCGAAGAAAAATATTTCGGCGGAGATTATTGATCTCCGTACTATTCGCCCGCTGGATTATGACACGATTCTCCAGTCGTTACGCAAAACCCACCGGCTGGTGGTCGTAGAAGAAGGCTGGCCGCAATGCGGCGTTGCGGCGGATATTGCTGCCAAAGTGATGGATGAGGCGTTTGACGAACTTGATGCGCCGGTTGCGCGCGTGACGGGTAAGGATATTCCGCTGCCTTATGCGGCCAACCTTGAAAAGCTTGCCCTGCCTTCGACGAAGGAGATCATCGAGGCGGCCGAATCCGTATGCTACCGTAACCTGCATCAGGCGGCGTAAGGTAAGGCTATGGAAGCGCATCTGCTCATTCCCCTGATACTGGTAGTCATTGCGGTGCTGGATTACCTGATGCTGCCAAATCTGTTGATGAAACCGCTACGAAATTTGAAGCAGATGGGTAAACCGGCCGAAGCGACGATTCGGCAGGAGGTGAAAGGGCATGGTTGGCGTTATGAATATGAGGTGAATCAGCGCACCCTGAGCGGTATTGTCACCGAACAGGATCTGGATAACCATAAAGGGTTTCAAACCGGAGGCGACTTATCGGGCGAGACAATTAACGTGGTGTATGATCCGGCCAAGCCCAATTTTTCGCGCCTGCCGGTACAGATTGACTATCAACTCAAGGTGCTGGATTATGTGATCAAAGGGGCTATCGTTTTTTTGATGATTGCGGCGATTGCCAGCTATTTTTTTTTAAAACCCGGCGTGTGAGGTAACTATGCGGTATATATTGATAACAGGATTATTGCTGAGCGGTATCGGCCTCACCGCATGCGAGAAAAACCCGAAAACCGGCGAATGGGGCGTGAAGGAATTTGATGTGAAAGTAGATACACCTGAAGAAATTCAGCATGATTTGAACCGCAATAGCACTTTACCTAATACAGGAAATGTGAGTGATCATTACTTAGGTACTGATGATTTATTCTGCCCGGAACCGCAGCGCAAGCGCGGGGAATGCAAATAGGTTGATGCCAACCGAGATGATGTTACGAGGAGTCCTATGCCAATAGAAGTTCTGATGCCGGCCCTGTCCCCAACGATGACGGAAGGAACATTGAGTTCCTGGGTCAAACAAGAGGGTGATACGGTCAGCGCAGGAGATGTGATTGCGGAGATCGAGACCGATAAGGCGACGATGGAAGTCGAAGCCGTCGATGAAGGTACGCTGGGTAAGATTCTCGTGGAAGAGGGCACGGAGAATGTCGCGGTCAACAAGGTTATCGCGCTGCTGCTGGAAGAAGGTGAGGATAAAGCAGCGCTGGAAAATTATAGCCCGGCGAATGATGATGCCGAGGCTGAAAGTAAAGGCGATACGGCAGCGGATAGCGAACCGGAAGCCACCGAAGAGCAAGATGACGATGCGGTGGAAGAAGCAAGCCCGGCAGTCGTACCGGACGGCGTGATCGAGGTGTTGATGCCCGCACTTTCCCCGACGATGACCGAGGGCAATCTCGCGAACTGGGTCAAGCAGGAGGGGGATACGGTCAGTGCAGGGGATGTGATCGCGGAGATCGAGACCGACAAGGCAACGATGGAAGTCGAAGCTGTTGATGAAGGTACGCTCGGAAAAATCCTGATTGAGGCGGGCACGAACGAGGTGAAGGTCAATACGCCGATTGCATTGTTACTGGCCGAAGGAGCGGATAAAAAGCTGCTCGACGAATACAGGCCCGCCAAAGCAGGCACGAAGAAGAAAGCGAAGCAAGGGCAGGCAGAAGGCAAGGCTGAAAAGCCGGCCCCCAAAGCGCCTGAGCCGAAATCTGCGAGCGTCGCGCCACAGGCGACGAAGGCGCCGGAACCAAAAGCAACTGGTCAACAGCCGCAGCAGTTGAATGATATCCGCGTTAAAGCCAGCCCACTCGCTAGGCGTTTGGCGGCTGAGCAGGGGGTGAACCTTGCCGCTATCCGCGGTACGGGGCCGAAAGGGCGCATTATCGCCGCTGACGTGGAAGATGCTGCTCGCTACGGTGCGTCAGGCAGCGCGGGTGCCATCCGGCGTGATCCGGCTGAATTTACGACGATTAAAAATAGCGGTATGCGCAAAACCATTGCCAAGCGGCTCGTGGAATCCAAACAGCAGGTGCCGCATTTCTACCTCACGATTGATTGCGAAATTGACGAGCTCCTTAACGTGCGTAAGCAACTGAATGACAAAGCGGCAGCGAAAACCGGAGAAGGCGATAATCCGGCCTATAAAGTTTCCGTTAATGATATGGTGATCAAAGCGGTCGCGCTTGCGTTGAAGGACGTACCGGCGGCGAATACGAGCTGGTACGACGATGCGATCGTGCAATATACCAATGTCGATGTGTCGGTGGCGGTAGCGATTGAGGGCGGGCTGGTCACGCCTGTGATCAAAAATGCCGACCAGAAAGGATTGCCTGCGATTTCCAACGAGATGAAGGCGCTTGCAAAGAAAGCGCGTGACGGTAAGCTTCTGCCGGAAGAAATGCAGGGCGGGGGCTTCTCGGTCTCCAATCTCGGTATGTTCGGGATCAAGCATTTCGGTGCGATCATTAACCCGCCGCAAAGCTGTATCCTGGCTGTAGGTGCGGGCGAACAGACGATTGTTGCGAAAAACGGCCAGCCAGCGGTAGCAACCGTGATGCATACCACCCTCTCGGTGGATCATCGTTCCGTGGATGGTGCGGTCGGTGCCGAGTTTTTACAGGCCTTTAAAGGCTATATCGAAGCGCCGGTCACTATGCTGGTTTAACCCAAAAAGGAGCGGACTATGGCAGCGCATAAACAATCGAAATACGGGGTGCAACGGTCATTAGCCCTGCCGCTACTTCTGCTGGTAACGGTAGTGATTCTCGGTGTCGTCTTTTTTGCGAACACCTCCTATACCGAGCAACAGGCCCAGCGAATCGATATGCTCAATAAGCGGATTATGCAGTTGCAACTCCATCTGGGGCAGCTTAATGCTGATCTCTACGCAGATTACGGGAATCATGACTTACCGGTGCTGCCGGAAGGTAGGGTGCTGGATCTGGAAGAGCGGTTTAAGCGCTATATTGATACAAAAGTAGAGTCCAAAATGGGGCTCGTAACCAGTCAACTCAAACAGGAACTCTCCGAAACCGCGGAGACGCTTGGTGAGCTGACACCGGCTGCGGGGGACGGGAGTAAGTCAGTGCCTGAAGAACCTGAGCCACTTCCCATTCATGGTAACGAATACCGATGAGCGTATGGGATACGATACAGGCGCGCCGCGATGAAATTCTGGCAATTGCCGACCGACACGGGCTCGCGAATGTGCGTGTCTACGGCAGTGTAGCGCGCGGCGAGGAAACGGCGAATAGCGACGTTGATTTTTTGATTAATGTAGTCGCGCCCGAAAAATCGACCTGGAGCTACATTGGCTTTATGACGGATGTAGAAGAACTCTTACAATGTGAGGTAGATGTGGTACCGGAGACGCAGCTTCATCCCTTACTGCGCGATGAAATTATTAGCCATGCCAAGCCGTTATGAAGCAGGATACGATTTATTTACTGCATATGAAGGAGTGTTTACGTCATATAGCATTATGTAAAAAGGCAGGGTCTGTCGATCTCGAAGGATATAACCCGATTGACGATGCTTTGTTACGTAATTTGCATATGCTTGCAGAATCTGCCCAACAGCTAAGCGCCAAAGTTAAAGCGCAATATCCCGAGATTCCTTGGAAGCGGATAGTGAAGTTTCGTCATGTTGTGGTACATGATTACATGACGATCGATATGGGATACGATACAACGTATCCTTGATGAAGAATTGCCCGCGCTGGCAGAACCATTAACCATGCATTAGCAACGCAGGAGCATAATACATGACTGAAACAAAATCTTTTGATGTTGTCGTAATCGGCGGCGGGCCGGGTGGCTATGTGGCGGCGATCCGCGCATCCCAACTGGGAATGAAAACCGCAGTGATCGAGCGCGAGCATATGGGCGGCATCTGCCTCAACTGGGGGTGCATCCCAACCAAGGCGCTGCTGCGCAGCTCGGAAATCCACCATTTGCTGCACCGGCTGGATGAGTTTGGCTTTTCGGCGGAGAACATAAAATTCGACTTTGACAAGATCATCAAGCGCTCGCGGGAGGTCTCGGGCCAGCTCACAAAAGGCATCGGCCATTTGATGAAAAAACATAAGATCGAGGTGATCGACGGGCATGGCAAGCTAAACGGGCCGGGTAAAATCAGCGTGCGGGAATCCGCTGACCGTGATAGTGCGAAAATCGCCGATGTGGAGGCGAAGCATATCATCCTCGCCACGGGTGCGCGTGCTCGGGTGCTGCCCGGGCTGGAGCCGGACGGCAAGCTTGTCTGGACGTACAAGGAAGCGATGGTGCCAACATCTATGCCGAAAAAGCTGCTGGTGGTGGGCTCTGGCGCGATCGGTATCGAATTTGCCAGCTTCTACCGCAATATGGGCGCTGAGGTGACGGTTGTGGAAATCGCGGACCGTATCCTGCCGGTGGAAGATGCGGAAATCAGCAAATTTGCCTATAAACAATTCGAAGCGCAGGGCATGACGATTAAAACCAGTACGCAGGTCGCCGGCCTCGATAAGAAGCAAAAAGCCGTTACCGCCACGCTGAAGGGCAAGGATGGCAAGGAAGAAAAACTCGTCGTTGATAGGGTGATTGCCGCGGTGGGTGTCGTCGGGAATACGGAAGATCTCGGCCTCGAAGGCACCAAGGTCAAGGTCGAGAAAAACCAGATCCTCACCGATGAATACGGCGCGACGGGCGAACCGGGGGTCTACGCGATTGGTGATGTCGCGGGCACCCCGTGGCTCGCGCACAAGGCCAGCCATGAGGGAGTGATCTGCGTGGAGAAAATCGCAGGCCATGATCCGCATCCGATGAAAAAAGAAAACATCCCCGGCTGCACCTATTGCACGCCGCAGGTGGCCAGCGTTGGCCTGACCGAGGCCGCAGCGAAAGAGCTGGGGCACGACGTGAAGGTGGGCCGCTTCCCGTTCATCGGCAACGGCAAGGCGATCGCGCTTGGCGAAACCGAAGGGCTGGTCAAAACCGTGTTTGATGCTAAGACAGGCGAGTTACTCGGCGCGCATATGGTCGGCGCGGAAGTGACGGAGATGATTCAGGGTTATGTGGTTGGCAAAACCGCCGAGCTGACGGAAGAAGACTTCATGCACACCGTTTTCCCGCACCCGACCCTTTCGGAAATGATGCATGAAAGCGTGATGGACGCCTATGGCAAAGTGCTGCATATGTAAATGATAGCTTGCCAGCTTTGCTGGCTTAGCTGAATTTATCCCGTGGAGCGTGAGCGAGCACGGGATCTGGTGCATAAAGTGCTTTTTTGAATCTAAGAGAGATGAGTAAGCATTAAACTGTCTTCCCCTTAAACTGGCAGAGATCCACCAATGTACACCGAAAACATTCCGGTTTGCGTGCCTTACACACATAACGTCCATGGAGGATCAGCCAGTGATGCGCGTGGCGCATTTGACCGGGGGGGAGCAGGCGCTTGAGTTTTTTGGTCAGCGGCGCTTCGGTCTGATCCGGCGTTTTGGTTTTTACGATGCCAAGCCGGTTCGCCACACGAAAAACATGCGTATCCACCGCGAGCGTTGGCGCGTCAAACGCCACATTCATCACCACGGCAGCGGTTTTTTTGCCTACACCGGGGAGTGCTTCCAAAGCCGTACGCTCGTGAGGCACATCGCCGTGATGTTGCTCAACCAGCTGCTCGGCCTGCGCTATCAGATTTTTCGCCTTGTTGTTATAGAGGCCAATCGTTTTGATGTATTCTTTTAATCCCGCTTCGCCAAGTTCCAGCATCGCTTTGGGTGTTTGCACTACCTCAAACAGGTGGTCGGTGGCTTTGTTCACGCCCTTATCGGTCGCCTGCGCGGATAAGGTCACTGCCACCAGCAGCGTATAAGGATTGGAGTAGTTCAGCTCGCTCCGCGGGTCCGGGTTGGCGGCCTCAAAGCGGTTAAAAACGGTCTGAATATCGGCGTTTTTGAGCATGGGGAGAGTATAGGCACTCGGCAAGGGAGAGTCGAGTGCGGAATCGCTGTCATTAAGTGTTATGCTACCGTCATTGCGAGGAGTGAAACGACGAAGCAATCTCGTGCTGCGGCCTGAGATCACCACGTCGGGCTAAAGCCTTCCTCGTGATGACGGGGTAAAAGATCCTTCGCTGTCGCTTAGGATGACAAGGGTTGTTCTTCTATGTCATTGCGAGGAATGAAACGACGAAGCAATCTCGTGCAGGGGGGCTACATAAGGAGATGACGTCGCCTTCGGCTCGTCATGACAGTGCTATTGGCCTGAGATCGCGTCACGGCGGTCGCTATGACGAAACTGCTGAATGGTCGCGTCCCGTTTTTTTACTGCTTACTTCGCTTTTCGGGGTCGAGCCGTGCCATATAGCCAAAGGCAGAGCAGCAGCAATAGCCCGGAAAATAAATAGCTGATTCGTTCGATCCGGGATGGAGGCATGCTTAGCATAAAGTGATGCTCACCTGGCGGCAATCTGAAGGCGATCAGCCCTTCGTCGTTGGGACGAATATTCCAGTGTTCTCCATTCCGTTTCAACGTCCATGTCGGGAAATAATATTGGCTGATCCTTGCGTTGATATCCTGATCGGATGCGTTCCGTAGATGGAAGCTATACCGGTTACCATCCTGCTCGGTGGCAAGTATATCGCCCTCAGTCTGGATGGGGTGATGGCACAGATAGGGGTTTTCCAGCAGATAATCCCACATGAGTTGCTGGTCATACCCGACATATTTCGGTATGTAGGTGGACATATAGACTGTATTGGCATGATAAAACATACTACGCTTCAGCGTTTGCGTGATCGGCTGGTAGTTCATTATCGCAAAGAAATAATGCAGACACAAAAAGGTGATCCCCAATCACACCAGATTACCTGGGCGAATCGTATAATACCTCAATAGAAAAACCACTAAGACTGCAATGGCTGCATACGTGATAAAGGACAGGCGGTAGGGGAATTGTAAATGCTGCAACAGGAAGGAATAATCCCAAATGGGTGATGTCCATTCCCATTTAAGGGTGGAGGAAATAACCGCTAAAATAAACCAGAAGCGGCAGCCTTTATCGGGAATAGGGCGTAATTTGATATACAGAAACGCTAGTCCAATCCAGGTCAGCACTTCCATTACATATTCAACAGCTGCAAAAAAGGTCGATTCTGAATGAAGTTTATCCCAGGATAACAAGGTCGTGCTA
>CAZPQM010000013.1:0-56481 GCA_964588995.1 uncultured Rickettsiales bacterium
CAAAAAATGAAAGTAAATTAGCCTAATAACAGCCCCACATTTTGTCCTTTAAGCCCCAGAGCGAAATCGCAAAAACTGGGTGTATTTTACCATAAAACTATGTATTATTCAAGGGCCTTCCTATTTAGATCAAAATATTTTTCTCACAGGGGGGAGGCAAACAGAAAACAGAAGAACAAGCCCTTGCACGCGGTTAATATTATGGCTTGTCTTAGCAATTCTTTTAGACACTGTTAGCTAAATATCATACTAGATTTAGATCACTTAGTGCTTTGACGCATTATCTGCTTTTTCACATGATTCCAGAAAGGGAAGAAGCGCGTAAAATCCTTTCCCGGCTTCACCTCCACAAACGGCGTATCATGCACCGCTTCAATGCCGAGCGCGGTGATAAGCTTTTGGTAAACTGGGTTTAACGTTACGGCCGTATATAACGTCTCTGCAGCGAAAGAGCGCAGCACGTCCTCAAAACTGCCTTTATAGACCTCACACCGCATATCCAGCGCGCATTCATATAAAAACTGGATGCGTTTCAGGCTATAGCGCCGCTCACCGAAATAATCCGTATCAAAGATAAAAACCGCCTTCGCGTGCTCTCCAGCCGCTTGGAACACGGGATGATCGCGCCGCATCATATCTTCGTGAATCCAAATCAGCTTCATACGCTCTCCTTCTTTGGGAACAAGCGGCGATTAAGCTCCTCATAGCTCGCATCAAAAAGGGTGTTCTGCTCTGCGCTGCAATCGACCGCATCGCCGCAATATTTCTGCAAATTTTCCAGATTGAAAATATAGGGCTTACGGCTAAAGGTCGAAGCAACCCATTGCCAGGAAAGGTTATTGCTCGCAACATCGCCGTCCACGAGGTGCTCTAAGAAAAACTGTGCGCCTGCCTGCCATTTGACGCGCCGGAAATGCACCACATAGCTCGCGACATACATCCGCGTATGGTTATGCATATAGCCGGTGTCGATGAGATCGCGGATAAAGTGATTGATGGCTGCCGACTCGGTGCTTGCGCTGCGGATATCCTCCGGCAGTTCATCGGCATAGTCCTCATGCGTGAAGCCGGTTTTATACTCCTCCACATTTTCCCACACCCAGTTTGGATGATTGGCATAAACATGCTGCCAGAATGAGCGCCAGGTGATTTCCTGTATAAATTTTTCCACTTCCTGAGCAGGTGCGTCAGACAAGGCAGCACGCCGCACTTGTTCCTGCGTTATCACCCCGTGGCGAATGTAAGGCGAGAGGCGCGTCACTTTGCCGCTGTAGAAATTACGGCTGCGCACATAGGCCTTAGCTTCAATCGCGTTAACTCGCTCCTCTGCAGCTATGCGAGAGCCTTTGAAAGGACTAACCTGGGTATCGCTTTCCGCCACGATCCCGCCAAGCTCCTGTCGGATATAATCGGTTAGTGCCTCGCGCGAGTTAAAGTCTGTTTCCAGCTGTTTCATAATGTATCATTCGCTCTGATCTGTCATGGGTTTCCCTTTTTTTCGACACCGCTCCGAACAATATTTTACATTCTCCCAGTCGCGCTGCCACTTTTTGCGCCAGCTAAAAGGCAGGCCGCAGCTAAAGCAGCTCTTTTCAGGCAAATGCGGTTTTTTATGCGGCATTGTGGTCTGTTCCTATTACAAGCTATCTAAAAATCGTTTCGCATTCTCGCGCATCTCCTTAAGCTCGCTATCTTCTTTTTTGTGTAAATTATTATAGGCAAGGCGCATGCGCTGATTATCTTTAAAACGCTTTTCGTGGCGCGCCATGAAATCCCAATAAAGATAGTTAAACGGGCAGGCTTCTTCGCCGGTTTTTTTGCTGACGTTATACGCGCATGACTTACAGAAGTTCGACATTTTATTGATGTAGGAGCCGCTCGCGATATAGGGTTTGGTACCGATAATGCCGCCATCGGCATAGAGCGCCATGCCAATTGTATTCGGCGCTTCTACCCATTCATACGCGTCGTGATATACGGCGAGGTACCACTCATGCACTTCCTGCGGATTCAGCCCTGCTAGCAGCGCGAAATTACCGGTCACCATTAGCCGCTGAATATGGTGCGAGTAAGCCTCTTCCTGCGTCATCTTCACCACCTGCGAGATGCAATTCATCTTCGTTTTTCCGTTCCAGTAAAAATCGGGGAGGGGACGACTTGCCTGCAGGGCATTGCGCTCGGTGTAGCCTGGCATATGCAGCCAGTAGACGCCGCGGATAAACTCGCGCCAGCCGAGAATTTGGCGGATATAGCCTTCTGCTGCATTGATCTCGACGTGCCCATCTCGGTAGGCTTCCTCAACCGCTTCGCACACTTCACGCGGATGCAGCAAGCCCGCATTCATGTAATGCGAAAGGAGTGAGTGATAGATAAATGGCTCGCCGGTTTGCATCGCGTCCTGATAATCCCCGAAATTCGGCAGGGCATAGGTCACGAAATGCGAAAGCGCGCGCCGCGCTTGGCCAGTTTCGACCGCATACCAAAAATTATCCTCCGATAGGTTACCGAAGTGATCCTCAAACCGCTCATTAACAAGGGTGATGACCTCTTTTGTAGTGTCATCCGGCGTAAATTGCATCGGGAAAGTGGAGACATCATGATTTTTGGGGAGGGCTTTGCGGTTATCCTTATCATAATTCCATTTACCGCCCGCTGGGTGATCGCCTTCCATCAGGAATCCGGTTTCGCGGCGAAGCTCGCGGTAAAAGTACTCCATAGTGAGCTGTTTGCGGCCGTCATTCGCCCAATCCTCAAACCGCTTATGGGTTGCGAAGAAGCGGTCATCAGCGCGGATTTCCACCTTGAGGTTGAAACGCTCCTCCCAGCCCTGCATGATCTCCAACAGCCGGTGTTCCCCCGGTTCGGTCACGATGAGCCGGTCGATATCATGTTCCTCCAGCGCGCGTTCCACCTCCCCCTCCAGCGAGCCGCTATTCTCCCCATCGTCGAGCCTGATATAGCGCACCGTGTACCCATCCTGCCCGAGCGCTGCTGCAAAATGCCGCATGGCAGAAAATAGAAATGCGATTTTTTTCTTGTGATGTTTCACATAACTCGCCTCGTCCATCACCTCAGCCATCAGGATGATATCCCCTTTTGAAGCATCAGAAAGTGAACTGATATGGCGGCTTAACTGGTCGCCGAGTATAAGTCTGAGGGTTGCCATAGAACGTATTTCGCGTTTGGTCTGATTTGGTTGCGGTACGGGGCCTGATCGGAGTATGCTGGATGGTAGATATCATACTTACTTGCATAACCGCATGGTTTATGGTAAAATACTTTCAATTCGTCCTGACTATTTAATTATTCAGCTAAGGGCGCTCGCCCATTTTTTTTTAGCTAGTAGTCTTTGCACGAGAAGAATAACTAAAACGTTTATATGGAAACACTTATTTTTATTTTTATAACAAGCTCCGTCTTAATGGCGGTGCTTGTTAAGTTTATTCTTGAACCCAAAGCGCGAAATGCTCGCGCTTTGGGGGACGAGAAAAAAGCCCAGCTGTATGAACAGCTGGGCTTTGCGATTGCAATCCTGGGCGGTCTCGCCCTGTGGATTGCAATCGCATTATTAAAAGATATAGGCTAGATTATTAGTCTAGCCTATTTGCTGCCCTACACAGGGTAGCATTCATTGTCTCAATAGGGCTTGCCTAAGTAACGGTTGAAGACTCGGGTGCAAACCGAGTGGCGCTAGGGAAACCGCGCTCCCGACATTGAGACCACAACCACCCCATTGTACTCCGCGTGAGTCTGGGGTGGTTTTTTTATGTAATACTGCGACTATTAGACACTGTTAGCTAATTCTGAAGTATTTTGCCATGAGACTGATGTTGTTAAAGAACAAGGAAAATATCGCCGGGAATAGTGGGCTTATTTCCAAGAGATTTTTCGCCGTTATTTGGCAACATCAGCCATGGTTCTGCTAATTGCAGCCTAAATCGCTGCTCGCAGCGTTAAAGCGCTTGCCAATAGAACCACTATTAACTGCACGCTTTGTCTTGCGAATCAACGATTTAGGCCAGCAACAAAATATTTCAGAATTAGCTAACAGTGTCTAGGCAAAACTTCCAACGGAACGGGCGTAACGGCGCACACTTCATTTCAATCTGCTGTACCTCCCAAAGCCGCTTCCGTTCAGCGCTGAGGGCGTACGCCTAAAGCCCGCTTCGTGATGGCATGTTATTCTCCTTTGTCATCCTGAGCGGCAGCGAAGGATCTTCTGGAAGGACCGTCTGTAAAGATGCTTCGACTCGCTCGCCTCGCTCAGCATGACAAAGAGGAATGCGGCGCCATGACACCCCCCTCCCAACCTCCCCCCGCAAGCAGGGGGAGGAGTATATGTGTACGCCGCAAGCAGGGGGAGGAGTAGGAATCCCGTCATCACGAGGAGGGCTTTAGCCCTACGTGGTGATCTCAGGCCGCAGCCCGAGATTGCTTCGTCGTTTCACTCCTCGCAATGACGGTTAAAAACAGCCCTTGTCATCCTTCGCTGTCGCGCCCAGCATGACAAAGAGGAATGCAGCGCAAAGACGACATATGTCCCGTCATCAGGAACCGAAGGCGACGTAATCTCATTGTGGAGACCCCTGCGGGAGATTACCACTCAGTAATGCCTCAGCCGCTTTAAGCCCGCTTAGGAATGCACCCTCCACCCGGCCGGACATGCACCAATCGCCGCACGCTACGAGCCTCGCTTCCGGATCAAGATAGCAGCCTTTTTGTGATTCGTGTTGCGGCGCAGCATAGAGCCAGCGATGCGCTTGTTTATAGACGGCTTGAGAAAGATCGATCTTAAACACATCTTCAGCCGCCTCGATTAAGGGCGCTTCCAGTTCTTCAGGCGGTGTATCGATATACGCTTTCGTCCAGTCATAATTGGATTGCACCATCATTGAATATCCCTCGCGCTCCGGCTTAGTAAAATTATTCGCCACCCAGCCGAGCACGTCATGATTGCATTTAATACCGTCATACGGAAAGGTTTGTTTTTCCTTAAGCATCAGCAGCAATGAAACGCACGGCTCCATGTTCAGGGCGGATAGCGTATCCGTTATTTCAGTTTGCCCTGAAAAGAGCTCCGCCGTTTGTGCAGGTGGCGCACTCGAAATCACCCAATGGTAGTTACCGAGCGACTCGCCCTGATCATTGAATAATTCCCAACCGGCATCCTGCTGCTGCAGTGCAGCAATTCGCGTACCGGCGTAGCAATCCAGCCGCGCCGCCAACTGCTTACAGAGCGCGTTCATACCCGGCGTGCCGACATAGCGCGCCTCATCCGTGTCGTCCACCAGCGAGCCATCTTCCTGAAGAATGCCCAGTTTCCCCTGCCACGGCTGATAGGCATCATGGCCCACAAAGTCGGTCAGAAACTTACGGAAACGATCATCGCGAATGGTAAAGAACTGTGCGCCATGATCAATGCCGCCCCACTCGGTTCGTCGGGTGGACATACGGCCGCCGGGCCCGCGCGCTTTTTCAAAAACCGTGACGGCAAAGCCGAGCTGCTTAAGAAACGTAGCAGCGGTTAGGCCGGATAGCCCGGCACCGATGACGGCGACGCGCTGCATGACTTACACCTTTATCTTAGGTCGTACACGGCTCAGACCGCCGTCCACGCCCAGCACCTGCCCAGTGATCCAGTCATTCTCCGGCTCCAGTAAAAAGCGGATAGCGCTCGCCACCTGTTCCGGCTTACCCAGCCGGCCAAGTGCATGCATCGCCTCAGAAACTTTACGACTGGTATCATTCGCAGTCAGCTGCGTGGTCATATCCGTTTCCGTCAGACCGGGAGCAATCGCATTAAACCGGATATTCTGACTGGCATAGCTTGCTGCCGCGGAACGCATCAGCCCTAGTACGCCAGACTTCGCGGCGGCAATCGCTTCATGGTTTGAAAGCCCTTCTAGCGCCACTGCCGAGGCCATCAGCACGACGGAACCACCCCTGTCGCTCATATGTTTACCGGCTGCGCGCGTAACCGCAAAGGCGGTCGTCAGATTCGCCGCGATGGTCGCATCATATTCCTTGCGGCTGGTCGTATGCGCCGATTTCAAAAGCAGGGAACCGGGCATGCAAGCGATGCCATCCAGGCCGCCACGTTCCTCTTTGGCTTGTTTTACAGTTTCCTCCACCGCATCAAAGTCCGTTGCATCCAGCGTAGCCGTCGTTACATCCTTTCCATTGTAGATTTCATCCAGTTTCGCCTTGTCTCGCCCGGTGACAAACAGGCTATGCCCTGCCTCCAGCAATTGGTTTGCCAGATGCTGACCGATGGTGCTCGTCCCGGCTATTATCAGATAATTCGCCATAATAAACCTTTCTGTTCTCCATGAGTTTTCGAACTGAGAGCGAAGAAGTTTCATTATGCATTTTATCGTCTGATTATTTCCCCTTTTCATCTCGCTCGATACGCGGTAGATAACAGAGGTTGTTACACGCGAACGAGGAGATGCTTATGCCACGCCGGAACAAAATTGCGCTGATCGGCTCAGGAATGATCGGTGGAACGCTCGCCCATCTGGCGGGTCTGAAGGAGCTGGGAGATGTCGTCCTGTTTGATATTGCCGAGGGTATGCCGGAAGGCAAAGCGCTCGACCTCGTCCAGAGTGGTGCCGTAGAAGGCTTTGACTCTGCCATGTCCGGTACGCAGGATTACAGCGTAATTAAAGACGCCGATGTCTGCATTGTCACCGCGGGTGTACCGCGCAAGCCGGGTATGAGCCGCGATGATCTCGTCGAAATTAATACTAAAGTGATTGCCTCGGTTGCAGAAGGCATCAAAACCCATGCGCCCGATGCGTTTGTTATCGTGATTACCAACCCGCTAGATGCGATGGTGTGGGTGATGCAGGAGCTGACCGGCTTCGCAGCGGAGAAAGTCGTCGGCATGGCCGGCGTGCTGGATTCGGCGCGTTTCAAATTGTTCCTGGCGGAAGAATTTAACGTATCAGTCGAAGATGTAACCGCTTTCGTACTCGGTGGCCATGGCGACACGATGGTTCCATCGGTGCGCTACTCCACGGTCGCAGGGATTCCCCTACCCGATCTGATTGAGATGGGTTGGACGACGCAGGAGCGCATTCAGGAAATCGTAGACCGCACCCGCATGGGTGGCGGTGAAATCGTTAAGTTGCTTGGTAATGGCTCGGCCTATTATGCCCCGGCCTCAGCGGCTATTGCTATGGCAGAGAGCTACCTGAAAGATAAGCGCCGTGTGCTGCCCTGCGCTGCCTATCTGAAAGGCGAATATGGCGTTGAAGATTTGTATGTTGGTGTGCCGGTCATCATTGGTGGAAATGGCGTTGAAAAGATCGTTGAGATATCGCTAAACGCAGACGAGCAAAAGATGTTTAGCCATTCCGTCGAAGCGGTGCGCGAGCTTGTGAATGGCATTAACCTTGCGGCATTAACCAAGGCCACGTAATGGAAAAGCTCTGGCAGGATTTACCTCCGAGTGCCATGCAGGATGAAGAACGCCGACTGACCAATCAGTTGATCGAATATTACGTCACCTTGAAGTCGGATAAGCTCTTCCCGCTGGAAAATGATATTGACCCCGATGTCATTGGCGCGCTTTGGGAAGATTGCTTCATGGTCCAGAAAATTGATATCCTACGTGGCCCACCCTATAACTACACCTATCTTGGTGAAGCTATCATCAATGATGAGGAGTTGAGCCGCATGCCCGAGGAGATTCTCCCCTTTGCAACTCATATCGCTTCCCATATTCATCGGCAATTTTTAGAAGTATTTGAAACAGGCGCTCCGGTCTTTCGCGAAGATGTCGTGGCCTTGCCCAATGGCAGCTCCGTCTATTACCGGCAGATTCTGCTGCCCTTTGCTCAAAAAAACGAAGGGGAGATTGAGTCAATCCTCGGTGGGCGGCGCTATCGTTTGTTTAACAGCTAACTACGCTGCTATTCCGTGCGACTGCTCTCTTTCCTGCATGCGATCACCGAATTGTACTCGTAAATCTGCCTGATATTGTCGGTTGATACTATCATTATCATAATCCATTTCCACCCCTCGATTATCCTGTCTGGTGATGGAATGCATCATGGAAATAGAATTGTTTTTAACATCCAACCCGGCATAGGCCGCGCGTCCCATACGGATTAGGTTGGGATCAACCACATCTGTTTTTTCCACCTTAGATTCCTGATCGTTTGCCTGCTTAATCAGCCCTTTCAAGGCGCGCGTAACTTTGGCAGCGAGCTCCTTCAGCGGCGCGGCGAATTTGTCACGGAAGGCGTTTTCTTTGGCGACCTGTGGCCAAACTTCGTCCAGCGTCGTTTTCAGGCCGAATTCCTTGCCTTCATTTTCCTCGCGGTATTTATCCGCATTTTTGCCAGTAGCCGCCGCATACACCATTTTAGAGACCTGATGCGCCTGCTCCTCAAAAAGCACCAGCATGGCCTTGGAAATTTCTATACGCTCCTCTTGGCTTATGTCTTTACCATCGAAATAATTTTTATCCTGGTAAATCGCCTTAGCTTTTTCTAATAATACATTATATTGATCATCACCGCGCTTAGTCGTTTCCCGCGCCTCTTCTTCCCCGAGCATTGCCCACGCATGATCAAAGTCGCGCATATCCATCGCGACGGCCTGATCGCGGATAAAGTCGCGGAAGGATTTGCTGTTCTTGAACAAATCATTTAGCTTATTGACTTCATCATCAGACATTTGCGTGCCATTTTCCAGCCGTTCAAAGAATCCGGTTTGTTGGTTATCCGCAGCTTTTAGCACTTCTTCCAGCCCCTCATAGACACCTGCCAGATTAGAAAAGTAAGTACCTGAATGCGTCGCGGTCTTATCCAGCCCGATGGCGCGCTGGTCGAACACGTTGGTTCCGCCGATAATATCGGCAATGGTTTTCTCATCCGATGTGGAGGCCTCCCCACCGCGCGTATCGGAACGCGAACTGGTATTAGCGAGCTTAGCAAGCTCCTTCGGAAAGCCTTCATCACCCAGAATCGCTAGCGCCTTATGGATTGAATCCTCCGGGTTATAATAGCGCTGCTCATACACATCCATACCCCGGTTTGCCATCTTGTCTTCCAGTTCAAACGCCGCGTTTTCTTTGGCCACCGTTTCAGCAACCTGCTCTTGGGATTTGTCAGCATATTTCTCATTCGTTTTGAACACACCGACATATTTGAGCGCCTGATTCATGATATTGGCGAGGAAGCCCTCACTGATCGACTTGGCATCTTCTGGCCCGTTGAAGGTTAGTGTGTGCTGATGCCCTTGTACGGTGGTGCGGGTGCCCATGACTTTTTTGGCGTTGTCGTAAATTTCATTGAGATTGGTCTTTGCCAGCTTAATTCCGCTGTCTTTCACATAGTCTTTTTCAAATTTATCTTTGTAGGCCTGCTTTAACTCGCCGTTCTGGTCAAACATCTGCATGACCGCTTTAGCCTGCACGTAAGACATTTCGGTGATTTTACCCCCACCACGCTGGATGGAATCCCCACCGCCATGATAGATCACAATCGGTGTATTTTCCGGTACTACCGACCTGCCGTCTTCAAATGTCGCGGCCTGCAGCAGCGAGATCATCGCCATGGTTTCTTCCTGCTGGAAGCGGGCGAACGGGCCGCTCTGGCGCGTGGTATCACTCTTGGCGATCATCACGTTCAGCTCCCCGCGGCGCTTAACATTGGCGCGGTATTCGTCATCCTTGAGCAGCTCCGCCATCGCTGAGGGGGCGTTGATCAGATCCTGCCGGCTTTCGAACAGGGGAACGATATTGATGCCCTGCTCTGGGGTAAACTTTTCGATATCCGCTCCTGCCGCTTTCAGCAGATTGAGCGCCGTTTTGCCATGGAACGGGCTTTCCGCCTCAGCAATGATCAGATCGTTAAACGCCTCCGGATTCTCCGCCATGACCTGTAAGCGGCCAAACACACGGTACGCGGTATTTTTCTTGATTTCCTGCTCGCGATTCTCCTCGCTTTCTACCAGAAAGCTCTCAGCGAAGCGCTTCTCTTTAGTCGCTTTCAGCACCTCCTCATTCTGGAACACGTCGTATTTCTCAATAAACTTGTTCAGTTCATTTTCAATGCGATCGCGATTCTCTTGTGAGAAGTCTTTTTTACTCTTGAGCTGACTTTTGGCATTATTCACCTCTTCAAGCACTGCGCTTACGTCTTGATCAAAATCTTCTCCCTGACCAAGTGATGCTTTCAGATCTTCATTTTCAAGCACTTTTTCCAGCACATTGGCCATCACGAGGGAAAGATCGACCGAGTTATGCCGCACCTCGACTTTAGTGAAGCTGTCTTGAAAAAGGTTAAGTTTAATATCAATGTCTTCTAAGGCTTCTTGTAATGCTTCGTCACGCGGAGTTATCACACCCTTTATTTCCTTTATAATGCGTGAAGCCTCTTGATAATTACCGTCAACGAGTATAGCTGTTGCTGCCTCCTGAAATGCATCCAGAGTATCAGGATTGTAGTCTCTGATCATTTCTTCAATTTTGTTAAAATCCCTCTCATATCGTTTTGCCAATTCTTCCTTAAGCGTCTCAATGCCCTCTTGCAAATTTTGCGGGTTCTGGTTCTTGTTGCCATCGCCATCGCCGATAAACCAGAGCTGCGGCTTGACGATCTGATCCGGAATCGCATTGACTAAGTCCTGATATTGCTCCTCACTGATATGCTCTTTATCCAGCAAATTGCGCTTGAGCGATTCTTTCAGGCTTTTGGTGACCTCGGGCAGGCCATCATAGAGCGATTGCATGGTTGCAATGCCCTCCTCCAGTTCTTCGCTCACCTCTTTGCGGCCGCTGGTCAGGTTGACACGCGCAATTTCCTCCATCGCCGCTTTGCGCAGGTTTACGTCGCCTGTTTCCATCGCCTGTTCATAGTTCGCCACGGCGGTGGTAAATTCTTTCGATGTCGGGTTCGTCGGGTGACTGGTCATGGAGAAGGTGAATTTCAGCGCGTCCTGCAGGACCGGCTTCAACGCCTCGACCAACGCATCACCCGACAGGGGTTCATCCGGTCCGGTTTTACTTTCGGCCAATTCTTTGGTTAACTTCTGCAGCACGTAATCAAATGTGTCCGGCAGCGGACGAATGATTTGTTCGCCTTCTTCCACCACCGCGCCCTGCTTATTAGCGACCTTGGTTTGTGCTTCTGCCAGCATGGAGCGCGCATTCTTCCGAGCCACCCGGGCTAGCTGCTGCGCTTTGGCAAGGGCTTCGTAGAATTCCGTTTCGGCTTCGTTTAATTTGAAATCCTCGGAAATATTCAATTTTTTAGCTTCATCGGGATCAAACGCCATATAATTTTCGACTTCTTTTAACAAGCCTAGTGCGTGAGATACTGCTTCTTCCGGTTTTTTACCTTCCTGAAGTTGTTTGTAATAATCATCCACCAATTCACCAATTAGTCTACCGTTTGGGATATCGTTACGCTTCAAAGATTCTGTAAAATCCTTGAGCACGTAATCACTAAACTCTTCCCAATAATCACGATCTGGCACAACTTTCTGGTTTCGTGATTGTTCCACGCGGTCTGCAAATCCCATTTATTTCCCCACAATTATCTACTCAAGTTTTATCAGTATACCGGCTAATGCTTAAGATTTCGTTAACAAGCAGCGGATAATAGGCGCTTTCTTACCATAACTTTACAGTGGGTCGTAATAGGTCGTGCCTTTTGTAGCACTGACAGCGGAGGTTTCCGTCATATCCTCAATCAGATCGGTTTCTGCTTCTGCTGCGACTCCCTCCTCATCCGCCATTTCCGGGCGGGGCGGTGGCGCAGGGTCCGCCGCGGCGATAGCACCCTTGCGGCGCGGCTCGATTTTCATATCAAATATGTCAATGACATTCAGATCATCGCCGAAGGTGGCCGGCGCTTCAACCGCACGCTCACGCTCTGCCATCTGCCTCAGCGCCGCCGGGTTCGGCTGCTCAACGGGGCGCCTTTTATCCTCACGAATGCGCGGCCAGTCCTCCTCAACCATGCCGAGCTTATAGAGTTTGAGCTTCTGCGCGGTTTCACCGCATGCTGAAAGCGTGGAAGCGAGCACGACCAGCCCCAGTAAGCTGGAAGCCAATCTTATAACATGCATGCACCGTGTTTTACCCATGCACTTAGTTTACGCGCTTCTGTCACGTGACTCAATGCTATTCAGCAGGGGCGATATATTCCATAACCATTCAGCGCCTTGCGTGTAAACGGGTCACGCCTTCCAGAGCGCGTCAGGGATATGGGCTTCCAGAAATGCCAGATGCGCTGCTTTTTCCGCCTCGGTCACCGGAAAGCTACGCGTCTTGCGGGGCGCTGCGCCCACCTCGGAAGAGAGCGTCGTCTGCGCCTTACGCTCTAGCGCAAAGCCTTCCTGCGCGCCCCCTCTCAATTCGAGATACATATCGGCAAGCAGTTCGGCATCCAGCAACGCCCCGTGCTTTACCCGCGCCGTATTATCAATATTGAAGCGTTTACACAGCGCATCGAGCGAGGCAGGCGCGCCGGGAAAGGCCCGCCGGGCATATTCCAGCGTACAAAAAACCTGTTCATCGGGGATCACCCGTTTGCGCAGCTCAATCAGATGATGATTGATAAAGGCCATATCAAACGCAGCATTATGAATCACGAGCGTGGCATCGCCGATAAACTCGATAAACGCATCGGCTACCTCCTTAAATACCGGGTAGTCGTTTAAGAACTCACTCGATAGCCCATGCACTTCATAGGCGCCGAGCGGCATATCACGCTCAGGGTTGATATATTGATGGTAGACCTTACCCGTCGGAATCCGGTTGATCATCTCCACGGCGCCGATTTCGACAATGCGATGCCCTTCATTCGGTTTAAAGCCCGTGGTTTCGGTATCGAGCGCAATTTCACGTTCCATTCTGAGACATCCCCCGTTTCATTTTGGTGCAGGCTATGGCTATTGCCCCACTATAATACATTCCCCAACACGTTACCAGCCTGCACCGCCATAATGTATAAGCGTTATTTATCATATGGTTACTAAATATAATGCCCATTACCAGCCGGTTGGCACGCCCCTTGCAGACATATGGATGAAACATAGCAACAGGGACGTACTATGATACAGGATACTTTTGAAAAGTTACAACTCAACCAGTTAAAGCTGGTAACTTCATTTTGCCAGGTCAAATTGGAAATACTGACCATTCTCGTCGATGCACGGGATCCGCTGGCAACCAGTCCATTTTCTCACTGCGTGACGGCTCTGGAGGGACATACCCGAACTTTTGAACGGCAACTGCAACCTAAACCTGATGAAAGCCGCCCGGAACGCCGGTTGCGGCTTCGTGGCCTCCAGGCCGTCGAACGCACGCTGGAGCGTACCTTATTCGATATGCTAGTTGAGCTGGAATGGCTCATCCAGTGGTCGCATGATGAACCGCTGATGCAGTGGGAACGTGAAACGTTCGACCGGACCGTGCTTGGTCTGACCGATATCATAAACGGTCAGATCGATATGCTGAATGATCCACGGGTGGGAAGTCCTGTCGAACCCTCCTACTTCTAAGATGTTATGAGTTACGCGGATGCAGGGATTGATAGGAATGCATAAGCCGGTTTACATCAATATGGGTGTAATGCTGCGTTGTCGAGAGGCTCGCATGGCCCAGCAATTCCTGAATCGAGCGAAGATCACCGCCATGGCCGAGTATATGACTGGCAAAGCTATGGCGAAACCCATGCGGTGTGGCCGCGTCAGGCAAAGCTATGCGTCCCCTTAGCTGATGCAGCCGCTTATTGAACACCGCACGCCGGAGGGGGCTTCCCCTCACGCCCATGAAGAGTGCCCCCTCCGGCTTTAAGGTAAACGGGCAATGTTCCACATAGGCTTCAATAGCGCGGATAACCGGCGAAAGCACCGGCACCAGTCGCTCTTTGCCCCCCTTCCCCTGTATCTTTAAAAATGCATCCTTCACTCGCGAAGAGGGTATATCCTGCGGGGTGAGCGAAAGCGCCTCTGAGATGCGTAAACCGCAGCCATAAAGCAGCAGTAAAATGGCGAGATCGCGCTTGGTCACCCAGCCCTCCGCCTGCTGTTCCGCCAGCTCCTCAAGCGTATGCAGGCTTTGTTCCTCACTCACTGCCTTTGGCAATAAGCGCGGGCGCTTCGGCGTCCTCAGTGCCCAAATGGAGGCATTCTTGAAATAGCGGCGCCGCTCCATCAGGCGGAAAAAGCTACGCACGCTCGAGAGCTTACGCGCCAGGCTCGTATTACCACAGCCTGCTTTTCGCATATGGCTTAAAAAGCTGCGAAACTCACTCACCACCAGCTTTTCCAGCATGGCCTGCGTGATGATCTCACCCTTATACCCTGCTAAAAAGGTGAAAAACTGGACAAGGTCGCGTTCATAGGCCGCGAGCGTATTGTTCGAATAACGCTTTTCCAGCGCCAGATAATCCCGCCACTCACTGGCATAGTGATTAATCCGGCTATCGCACTGATCGATCATATCATTCCCGCCTTTACCCTATCCTAGCAGCTGAAATGCTTCTCTCATGGGCAGAAAGCGTCTATAGTAGTGTCTATGACTACTTTTTTTCACCACCGCGTTATGAAACCCACGCTTTACCTTATTCTATGGCTGCTGCTGGCTAGCAGCGTCTTAACCCCGGCCCATGCGGGAAATGGTATTTCGCTGATCCGGGATGCCGAAATCGAGTCCTACCTGCGCGACCTGTCGCTACCGATATTTGAAGCTGCCGGGCTGGACACTAACAGCGTGCAGATTTACATCGTCGAGAGCGATGTGCTCAACGCCTTTGTTGCCGGTGGTCAGAATGTGTTTTTCCATACGGCGCTGATACAAGCTTCATCTACGCCGGATATGATCCGTGGGGTTATGGCGCATGAGGTCGGCCATATCATCGCTGGTCACCTGATCGGCAAACGCGATGCGGCTGAAAAAGCCATGCTGAGTTCAGCTGTCGGCTATATTCTGGGGATTGCCTCGGTCGCCGCCGGTGCACCTCCGGAGGCGGCGGGGGCGTTTATTGGCGGTTCGCAGCATATCGCAACGCAGGGGTTTTTAAAGCATTCGCGGCAATATGAACAGGAGGCCGACCAAAGCGCGCTAACCATTCTTAAGGAGATAAACGAATCTCCGCAGGGGCTGCTCGAGCTGCTGGATCTGTTGGAAACACGGAGCCGCCTGCTGCCTTATGATATTAATCCATACCGCTCGACCCACCCGGTTACCACCGATCGGGTCGAACATATCAGAGCCTTTCTTGAGCGTTACCCGGAATTGAGCCAGCAACAAAAGCAGTCAATGCAGAAACGGCATGCGTTGGTGGTGGCCAAGCTGGATGGGTTTCTCGGGGATGCCGAGAAGATCGTTTCGGAGGCAAAACAGGATACGATCGCGGATCGGTACCGACTAAGCATCGCCTACCATAAACGGTCCCGTACCGACGAAGCCATCGCGTTGCTGGACGGACTGATTGCCGAACAGCCCGATAATCCGTATTTTCATGAGCTGAAAGGGCAAATCTATTATGAAAGCGGCGCGATTGAGGCGGCACTCGCGCCCTACCGCCGGGCTATTCAGCTCGCACCGGAGGAAGCGCTGTTTCAGGTCGGCCTCGCTCTCGCTCATCTGCAGCGCAATGCCCCCGGTGATAATGAAGCGGCGAGAAGCCTGTTCAGACAGGCGCTCGTGCGCGAGCCCAAAAGCGCGTTCTATTGGCGCCAGCTGGGCATTGCCGAAGGGCGGCTGGGGAATCTTGGCCGCTCCTACCTTGCGCTCGCCGAAGCCGCCTTGTTGCAGAATGATGCGAAAGAAGCCTCACGCTATGTCGTGCTGGCGCAGGAAAAACTGGAGGATCAGGGGGATATGGAAGCCAAAATAGAGGATATAAAACGGCAGATTAGCTCACTGAAAGAACGTAGATAAACGCAGGTAGGGGTAACATTTCTTGCGCTTGGGCAGAATATCCTTTTGTATTGTTTTTCGCAAAACTTGCCTAAAATGCAATTTATCGTATAATGGTGAGTTCAAGGGTAGGTTTTTAAAATTTTTGTGAGGAGACTATGCAATCACGTTTTTTATATATCGTCGTTATTATTCTAGCGGTTGTTGCCACCTGGGCGATTACCTCCAAACAACATCTCAAACAGGGCGATACGGCTGCCGCCGGCGTTTCTTCTTCTACGAAGACGGGCAGTATGAACACCAGCGAGGTGGAAGCCATCGTGGAAAATTACATCATGGAGAATCCGGAAACGCTCTATAACGCGCTGCTCTCCATGCAGCAGAAAAAGCAGGCAGAACAAGCCGAAAAAGCGAAGGAAAGCATTTCGGAAAACATGGATGACATGACCTCGAATCCGCTTACTCCCGTGCTCGGTAATCCAGACGGGGATAAGGTGGTGATCAAGTTTAACGACTATCTCTGCACCTTCTGTAAGCGCGTGGCACCGGAAGTGCAGAAGCTGATCAACAACCATCCGGATGTGAAAGTGCTGGTTAAAGAACTCTCCTTCCGTGGGCCGCAATCTGCCGTGAATGCGCGCGCTTCTATGGCTTTCTATGCCTTGTTTCCAGAGAAATATGCCGAGTTTCATGAGCAGCTGCTCAAGCGTGCGCCACGTTCAGAGGCGCAGTTGATGGAAATTGCGGGTAATCTTGGTGTGGATACGGACAAGCTGAAAGAAGAGATGGATAAGCAGAAATATAAGGACGAAGTCCAGAAGATGCTGCGTCTCTCCACTACCATTGGCGTGCGCGGCACTCCGGCCTTCATCATCAACGAACAGATGATCCCCGGTGCAATCGGCTATGCACAAATGAAGCAGGCGCTCGAAGGCTAAGCGGTACACAAAATCCTTTCTAACGAAAAGCCGGGGCACGCGCTCCGGTTTTTTTATGCGTCATTCGCTTTTTGTCATGCTGAGCGAGCCGAAGCATCTTTACAGACGGTCAGGATGACGGGGCTGGGTAGGTTAGGGCAGCAGTGTCATTGCGAGGAGTGAAACGACGAAGCAATCTCGCGCTGCGGCCTGAGATCACCACGTCGGGCTAAAGGCCGTGACGATGACGTTATGACGCCTCCAGCAGCTTCGGCAACGCGGTTTCATGGATTTGTTTTAGATCCGAAACGAGCACGCTCTCCGCTTCGATCACGAGTGCATCGCCGCCGGTTTCACCGATCACCGTCGCGCTGACGCCCAGTTCGGGTGCGCGGGTGATGATGCGCTCGGCAAGCTCTGCCGGGGTCGTGAGGATGTAGCGCGCCTGATCTTCGCCGAAGGCGCGTCCAATGTCATTTGCCACAATCAGCGTCGCACCTAAGTTGCCGGCCATCGCCATTTCCGCAATCGCGACCAGCTGACCGCCATCGCTGATGTCATGGCACGCCGTAACCCAGCCTTTATCGATGCAGAAGCGTACAAATTCGCCGTGCTTGCGCTCCTGCTCGAGGTCAACCGCAGGCGGTGGCCCGGCTTCCTCCGGCTTAAGCAGCTCGCGCTCATACAGGCTCGAACCGAGATGCCCCTCCATCTCTCCGATGCGGATGATCGTCTGCCCCGCTTCCTTAAAGGCAATCGAAGCCGCTTTGCTACTATCCTGTAGCAGTCCGACGCCACCAATGGCAGGGGTGGGCAGAATCGCCTCACCATTCGTCTCATTATACAGGCTGACATTGCCCGAAACGACCGGATAATCCAGCGCTTGGCATGCCTCGGTCATACCGGCAAGGCAGCCGACTATCTGGCCCATAATTTCCGGCTTTTCCGGGTTGCCGAAATTCAGGCAGTTGGTAATCGCAAGCGGGGTGGCTCCCGTGGCGGAAATATTACGATAGCTTTCTGCAACCGCCTGCTTGCCGCCTTCGACCGGATCAGCATAACAATAGCGCGGTGTACAATCGGAGGTCACGGCAAGCGCCTTGTCCGTGCCATGCACGCGAACCACGGCAGCATCACCGCCCGGGCGAATGGTCGTATCACCCATCACCATGTAATCATACTGCTCCCAGATCCAGCGTTTGCTGGCGAGATCAGGCGTTGTCAATAATTGTTTCAGATCCGAAATGAGTCCGGCAGGTGTTCTCTCCGTCTCATAGTCGGCGAGTTCACGTTTCGGCGTTGGCTTCCACGGACGATCATAGACCGGCGCTTCGAGCGATAAAGGCGATACCGGCATATTTGCAACCTCTTCGCCGTCCAGTTTCAATACCAGATGCTGCGTATCGGTGATTTCCCCGACAATCGCGTTATCGACTTCCCATTTATCGAAAATCTGCTTGGCGATCGCTTCCTTGCCGGGCTGAATCACCATCAGCATGCGCTCCTGACTTTCCGAGAGCATAATCTCATAGGGTGTCATACCCGCCTCACGCACCGGAACCCGCTCTAGCCACAGCTCAACCCCGGTGCCGCCTTTATCCGCCATTTCCAATGAGGAGCAGGTGAGTCCGGCAGCGCCCATATCCTGAATCGCCATGATCGCATCCTGCTGCATCAGTTCAAGGCACGCCTCCATCACCCGCTTTTCGGCAAACGGATCCCCAACCTGCACGGTCGGGCGTTTTTCCTCGCTCGCATCATCAAATTCGGCACTCGCCATCGTCGCACCATGGATACCGTCGCGCCCGGTTTTGGACCCCGCGTAGAGGATTGGCGCGCCTACTTCCGCAGCCGCCGAGTAAAAAATCTTATCCGCGTCGGCAGTACCAACCGCCATGGCGTTCACGAGGATATTCTGGTTATAAGACGCATCAAAATTGCACTCACCGCCGACCGTAGGGATACCGATACAATTGCCGTAGCCGCCGATACCGCTGACGACACCGCTGACGAGATGCCGGGTTTTCGGATGATCGGGCGCGCCAAAACGCAGCGCATTAAGCAGCGCGACCGGGCGAGCGCCCATGGTAAACACATCGCGGAGGATACCGCCGACACCGGTCGCCGCGCCCTGATACGGCTCGATAAAGCTCGGGTGATTGTGGCTTTCCATCTTGAAAATGCAGGCCTGCCCATCACCTATATCAATCACACCGGCATTTTCGCCGGGGCCGCAGATCACCTGCTTGCCTTCAGTATGCAACTTCTTGAGGTGGCGGCGTGTTGACTTATAGGAGCAATGTTCGCTCCACATCACCGAAAAAATCCCCAGCTCGACAAGGTTCGGCTCGCGCCCTAAAATACGGAGGATTTTTTCATATTCCTCGGCGGATAAGCCATGTTCGGAGACAATATCCGGGGTGATTGGTTGTAATTCGGCTGTCATAACTCCATCCTTACCTTACATGCGTCAGGAAATTATACCAATATAATCAATTCATGACTATGCGCGCCGCACAAAAACGCGAAACTGCAAGGTTTTCCGCGCCTTTTTAGCAGGTTTCAGCAGAAATAAAAGGGCTAATTTCGTGCTTCAGGTGAGGTGCGTACAATTTCACCATGGAATATCCAGCCCATTATGCTACAAGCCTAAAAGATAAACTAATCAACCAAGGGGGTGATGATGCGCCGTGTGTTTTTTCTGTCTGCTTTACTGTTTTCTACCAGCCTGAGTGCGCATGCTACGGAGGAGCAGACCGCGCTTACTGTCTATTCCAAAGCCCAGCCGGGGGCGATTTCTGCCGATATATACCGCCCGGTACCGGGGCAGAACAGCTATCGGCATTATAATCAGATTCCTGGCTATGCGATTGTGCGGCAGACGCGGAGAGTAAACTTACCCAAACCACGCACTGTGATCGAGTTTAACGATGTCGCCGCGTTGATCGATCCGACCACCGTGCAGGTGACGTCGAAAAAGGCGCCGAAACAAACGACCGTGGTGGAACAGAATTACCTGTATGACCTCGTAAGTCCTCAGAAAATGATGGAACGTTTCTTAGGCGAAACGATCATTGTAGAGCAAGTGCTTGGCGAAGAAGTCGATACGATCAGCGGTCAGTTGCTGAACGCGAGTGGTGGCTCGCTCATTCTGCAGGATGAGGACGGCAAGGTGCGTACCGTGAACGGCTACAGCAATATCGAATTTCCGTCACTTCCCGGCGGGCTGAATATCACGCCTACGCTCAAATGGGATATCTACACCGAAAAACCGGGTGAGCATCTGCTCGAGACTTCCTACCAGACGAATGGTATTACCTGGTGGGCGGACTACAATGCGGAATATCTGGACGGTGATAGCGCAAACGAAGGGTTGTTGCACCTGTCCGCCTGGGTGAGTCTGATTAACCAGTCCGGCGCGACCTATGAGGATGCGAAGCTGAAACTGATCGCCGGGGACGTGAATAAAGTGCAGCCGCAGCAGAAAATGTATGCCCGGGGGGCGATGATGGAGATGGATGCCGTTGCGGCGTCAGCACCGGTAGGGTTCGATCAGAAATCCTTCTTTGAGTTTCATCTTTACACGCTCGGCCGCCCGGCCACCCTGCCCGACCGCTCCACCAAGCAGCTGGAGCTCTTTCCTAAGGCCACGAACATACCGGTTCAGAAGGAATATATCTATCAGGGTACGAATCAGCGTTATTACGGAAATATCCAAACCAGTAAGAGCTTCGGTGAACAGTCTAGTACCGATGTCGGGGTTTATGTTTCTTTTGAGAATGCCGAAGCTCACGGGTTAGGAATTCCCTTGCCTGCGGGCCGCATCCGGGTGAATAAACGCGATAGCGATGATAGCCTCGAGTTCATCGGTGAAGATACGATAGATCATACCCCACGAAATGAGGAGGTCATGCTCAAACTCGGCAATGCATTTGACGTCAAAGGCGAGCGAAAACAGACCGCATTCTATATTGATAATACGAGGCGCACCATGACCGAGAGTTTTGAGATCACCCTGACCAACCGGAAGGACGAGCCGGTTACCGTCACGGCGGTAGAAACGCTCTATCGCGGCAATAATGCCAGAGTGACCGAGCGCAGCCACAGTTTTGAGCAGAAGGATGCGTTTACCATCGAATTTCCGGTTGAGGTCGGTGCCGATCAGAAAGAAACTATCCGCTATACGGTCAACTATACGTGGTAGTGCGTAATTGAAAAGTCGTTGTACCCGCAGCTGCATCGAGGCTAAGTAGTGTCATCGTTAGTATGGATCTTTTACCCCGTCATTGCGAGGAGTGAAACGACCCAGCAATCTGGTGCGGCTGAACTCCATACGAGATAGCCGCGCCCCCTGCGGTCGCTCTTAATGACGGATCGCCCTCACCCTCACCCTCTCCCATAGGGAGAGGGAATGAGAACGCGTCCTCCCTTGCCTGCGGGGGAGGAAACGAGGCTTATATCCGCAAGGATATTAGCCGCAGTGATAGGGGTGCATAGCGGATGGACGTCATGCGACAAATTGCAATTCTGCGAGGTGTCGGTACAGTTCGCTTTGGGCCAGTAGTTTTTCATGCGTGCCTTCAGCCACGACCCTGCCCTCTTCTAACACAATAATGTGGTCGGCTCCGCGCACAGTAGCCAGACGATGTGCAACCACAATCGTCGTTCTGCCTTCTGTTGCCGTCTCGAGCGCCTCCTGTACCAGCCGCTCATTTTCTGCATCGAGTGCGCTGGTTGCCTCATCCAACAATAAAATCTCCGGGTTTTTGAGCAAGGCGCGCGCGAGCGCTACCCGCTGGCGCTCTCCACCGGAAAGCCGCACCCCTTTTTCACCCAGAAACGTATCCAGCCCATTAGGCAGACGATCGACCACCGTTTCCACATTAGCGAGCCGTATCGCCTCCCATACTTCGTCATCACTCGCATCGCGTCGTGCAAAGCGAATATTTTCCTTAAGACTGTCAGAAAAGATCATCGGCTCCTGACTGACATAGGCAAAATGCTCACGTAGCGCCTTCAGATCATAGGCCCTGATGTCCTGCCCCCGAAGCAGAATGCGCCCGGCATCCGGGTCATAAAAGCGCAGCATAAGCTGCAGCAGTGTGGTTTTTCCCGCCCCGCTCGGGCCGACAATCGCCGTGGTTTTTCCGGAAGGAAGGGTGATGTCCACCCCATCGAGGGTGATAACCCCCGGCTTGGTGGGATAGGCAAACCGCACCTGCTCGAAGGTAATTATCTTGTTTTCGGCTATTTGTTTCGTAACCGGAATGGGTTCCCGTGGGTTGATGACCTCACTTTCGGCCCCCATTAGGTCCATCAAATCCTGCACGGCCCCCGCTGCGCGCTGCACATCACCAATGACCTGCGAAATATTGCCAAAGGAGGAGGCAACAATCACCGCGTAAAATAAAAAGGAGGAGAGTTCACCCGCCGTCATCGCCCCGTTCAGCACTTTCATGCCTCCCAGCGCGACAAATACTGCAACCGAGGAGAAGGAGAGGAAAATCACCACCGCGATCAAAAGCGCCCGCATCTTCACCCGCTCCATCGCTGCAGCAAAAGCCTCATCTACTCGTTCACTAAACCCCTGTGCTACGGGCTTTTCCTGTGCGTAAGCTTGGACCGTACGGATGCCGGTCAGGGTTTCATCCACGGTGGACGAAAGCGCTGCAATCATCTTCTGCGATTTCCGCGATAAGCGCCGCACCCGTTTTCCTAAAATCAGTACCGGGAAGATAATCACCGGGATGATGAGCAGCAGATAGAAGGTGAGCTCGCTGCTGGAAATGAAGAGGAGTGCAAGCCCGCCCACCAGCAGTAAACTATGCCGCACCGCGACAGAAAGCGAGCTGCCGATCACCACCTGCAATACGGTGAGATCGGATGTCATCCGGCTGATCACCTCGCCGGTTTTCTGCGTTTCGAAGAAGGACGGTGACAAATGAAGTAAATGGTCAAACACCGCGTAGCGTATATCCGCCACCACCCGTTCACCTATTTTAGTAATTAAGAAATACCGTACATACGTTGCCAGCGCAAAAACACACGTCAATGCAATCACATAGCCCATTGCTTTCAAAAGCGCCTGTTCATTGGCAGTGGCAAACCCATTATCTACAAGATATTTCACCGCCTGCCCCATAGCCAAAATGGCCGAGGTCGCAATGATTAGTGCAATAAACATCAGCAATATCTGCTTTTTATACGGTACTACAAACGGTGCAATGCGTTTTAATTCCGAAAAAGCGCTATGTGAATTAGCTTGTTTTGACACGTGATAGATCAGTTCGTTAATTGCTGCTGGAGTCTAATCGTGTTTTAGCTTTCTAGCAAGCTACGACTTAAAAATCTGAAAAAGCGTTTCGATGCAGAGTTACGTTTCGATAGCGATTTCCGCGATTTCATCTAATTCACCTGCCACAAAGTCGAGCAAACGCTGCTCTTCATCAAGATCGAGCCAGTCATCCCCCTCCTCATCATAGGCAAAATGTACGGAACCGCTGATAGGTGACGAAACCCATATCTGCTTGCTGGGGGGGTGTTTGTTGATCACATATTCCTCCCCTTCAGGCAAGGTAATCGTCAGCACGCCTTCCTCTGACTGTACAGTAAGCTCCTCATCCGCATCCGCATCAATGATAGCTTCTTCCAGTAGCTCCAGTATCTCATCGGCCAATTCGTGGTAGGTCGAGATATCCATGTACTAATTTTCCTCAAGCTGCTAGTAGTACCTACCAATAGAGTAGCATTCAAATGGCAAAAGGCAAGCAAACAGGCAAGCGGAAAACGACTTCGCGCTCAAAAGCGAACAGAAAAGCCACAGGGGGGAAGCGCGTCCCCAAGAAGCAGGCGCCTAAAAAAGCTAAAAAAGCCCGAAAGGCACCTGTTCGCAAAGCTAAACCATCCGGTTTAAAACGCTTGCTCAAAAAGCTTACAGCGTTCTTTGCCCTGTTATTTTTGTGGGCGGTGATCCTTGGCTTCATCCTCTCCTTTTATTTCGCACAAGGGATGCCGACGCTGGATGATATCAAGCGCCCTGCCCTCACCCCAAGCCTGGTGTTTTATGATAAAAATGGGTTGGAAATGGGCCAGCGGGGGCCACGACGGGGGGAATATCTCACCTACGACGCACTATCGCCCGTTTTAATCGAGGCCATATTAGCAGCAGAAGATCAACGGTTTTACGAGCATTTTGGCTTAGATGTGTGGGGCATTCTGCGTGCTGCTGCGGTAAACATGCAGGCGGGTGGTGTGCGGCAGGGGGGATCGACCATAACCCAGCAGCTCGCCAAGATTCTATTTCTGGAGCAAAGCCGAACCTTCAAGCGGAAAGTGCAGGAGGCCTTACTCGCCCTGCAGCTGGAATGGCGCTTCAGCAAACAGGAAATTCTCACCCTCTATCTCAACCGCATTTATCTGGGCGCGGGGAATTATGGGGTCGATGCCGCCGCACGCGACTATTTCGGGGTGTCGGCGCGGGAGCTGGACTATGTGGAATCCGCCATCATCGCCGGCTTGATTAAAGCACCTTCACGGCTGGCGCCCGCCAGCAATCCGGAGGGTAGTCTGGCACGGGCGCGGGTGGTGCTTGGCATGATGATCAATGCTGGCTACTTGCCGGATACCCCGCCTGACTCTGTGCTGGAGGAAGTCGTCCGCAAAATAAAAACCCGGCGGCGTGAGGTCGCAACACCCTATTTACATTATTTCAGCGACTGGGTGATGGGCCAGCTAGACCAGTATATAGCCCCCGATATTCGCCAGCAGCAATTGCATATTCACACCACGCTGGACGCCGGCCTGCAACGCTTATGTCATGAGGCTCTTAACGAGGTGGTTAAGAAAAATAAGACCTCCCGTCACGTCTCTCAGGGCGCTATGCTTGGGATGGAGCCGGGTGGTGCCATCCGGGTGATGGTGGGGGGTGTGGACTATCAGACCAGCCAGTATAACCGCGCTACCCAGGCCATGCGTCAGCCCGGTTCGGCCTTCAAGCCGCTGGTATATCTCGCCGCGCTGGAACAGGGCTATGACCCTGACCGCCTGTATATCGATGGGCCGGTGACGGTCAATGGCTGGAGTCCATCGAATTACAATAACGATTATATGGGGGAGATGCCGCTTCGGGAAGCGCTCGCGCTTTCGGTGAACACGGTTGCGGTCAAATTACAGGAAGATGTCGGGCGGGGTCGCATTCTTTCGCTTGCAAACGAGCTTGGGATCGATACGCCGCTGAAGGATCACCCTTCACTCGCGCTCGGAACCAACGAGACGACCCTCTATTCCCTGCTACAGGCCTATGCGCATTTCGCAGGCAATGGTCAATGGGTGCGGGGTTATGGTATCGAAAAGATCACTGATCCGACAGGGACCGTTCTGTTCGAGCGGAAACCCATCACCCGTGAACCCATCATCCAGCCCATTGCAGCCCATCGCCTTAATATCATGCTGCAGGATACGCTGACCTACGGTACCGGTAAGCGCGCCGCCCTGCCCTTCCCGGCTGCCGCTAAGACCGGTACGTCGCAGGATCATCGCGATGCCTGGTTTATCGGCTATACCCCGCACCTCGTACTCGGCGTCTGGCTCGGCAATGATGATAATACGCCGATGCATGATGTGACGGGTGGGAGCCTCCCCGCCACCCTCTGGCAACGGGTCATGCAAGCAGGGCATCGTGATATAGCGCCGCAACCCTTTCGTCTGGAGAATACACTAGACAGAGCAGATACCTATGATCAATTTTGGGACCAGTTTTAATCTATTTTAACACTTCCTTAATCTTTCCGCGCTATAATATAAATTATCTTTTCACTTACGAGGAGCGCGGTGGTCAGGCAACATATAGAGTGCGATAACTCGCGGATGATCGGCGCGAAGCTTAAAGACCATTATCGCGAGTCTGTTCCCGCTAGTTTAGACCGGCTTCATCAAAAAGCCCGGGAGCTGCAACCCGTGCTGGAAACTGCGATTGCTAATGCCGATTTACGCTTGAGGCTGGAAGCTTTTCCCCATGAGACCACATCTCAGACGAAAACGATGGCAACTCAGTGGCTCAGCCACCTCAAACAGCATGGTATATTAGCAGCAGATAAGCTGGAAAAAGAAGAAGACGCACTTAGAGAAGCACTTGCCGAGCTTTTCGAATCGTATAAAAATCGCCTGAACTCTGATAAGGATAGCTATAAGCAGACAGCCATCACCCTACTGCAGGATAACGGCTGGGCGATACGTAAGCATGAAGTAGAGAGTACGGATTTGGTAGCATTTAAGCAGGAACGGGCGCATTTTCAGGAGAAAATGGAAGAGCTTGCCGTCGAATGGCAACATTATTATGAGGGCCTTAAAGAAGAGCTTGGCCCGAATCATGAACAGGTGATCGCGGTTGATATCTTTATCGACGATTTGATGCAGTACCGCAATGGCGCGATCAGTAAGCCGAGCCTTTTGACAGATTATACAGAGCTTCCAGAAAGAACTGAAAAAATGGATAGTGATGAAAAGAAACTGGAAGAAGATTTTGCTAAAGTAACTAAACCTGCAGACCCGGCCGAAACCGTACCGGACATACCGCAGGATCCGCGCACGGAGCGCCTGTTTTCTACGGGTACGAAGACGTTGAGCAGCGCGCTGCGCAAGTTAAAGAAAGAGCTTACCGAGTCCAGAGAGCATAGCAGAGGCGAGCTGGCAGCCCTTGACCTAAAAACGGAAATCCTAGAGGCTAACCGTGGCGAATTAAGCGATCTGGCTCGTGCTACCTATAAACCGGCCAGGCCGGAGGATGCGGATCGTATGCGCGATAAGCTGCTGGAAGCTATGTCGGAGTATATGGATAAAAAGCACCTAGACACGGGGATACCGCTCTATTTTCTCGAGAAAGATGAAATTATACCCGGCGGCTACCATAACCGCGCCCTTAAGATTGGGGTTGACGGCATTATTGCCGAGGTGAAATTAACCGAAGCCTGTCAGCTGGAGGAAAAACAGCTCTCAGATAAAATTTATCGTATTCTTCGGGATATGGTGCAGCGTTATAAAGGTAAAGTGGTCGCCTATCATTTTAAGGATCTCAATACGGAAGCCGATCAAACCCGCCTCGCTCTTTCCATTACTTCGGTGATGCAGGAAATCGGAAAAAAACACCCGCTCACACAATATTTGATGAATATGCTTCCCGAGTACCAAGACGCGCCACTGGACTTCGCGAAGGATATCACACGCTCGAAACAACTGGTAGATCAGCAATTTCAACTGGATACGGTAGAAGGATTTAGGAAAGCAGCAGATTTTCTGGAGCAGTTGCATCTGGCGATTCACATCTCGCCCAATATCTCGAACGTCGAGTTGATGAAGCGGCAGGATCCTCATTTTAAAGGTTATGCGGAAGAGTTTAATGTAGAGGCTTATCTGTCTTTGGATTCGATAGCGAAAAAGAAAGATTTCTTATCCCGGCATTTCGATGAAGCATTGATTGAACAGTTTCAGTATCTTAAAGGAGCAGATTTTGTACGCGAGCAGAATAATAAGTATAATCTTGCTAAATTAAAGGCCGTTCTCTCTCCTGCTTTTCAGACAAAAGAGCGTGATGAACAGCTGACGGCACTGGCCGGGTTAAAGCCTGAGCGGGTGCAATCTCTCTACCAATCGGCGAAAGGGCAGCAGTTCATAGCCGGTCTTTTTGATAAGCTTGAACTTGCTAATAGGGAATGGCGCGAGCATTATATGAAAAAGGTGCTGGAATATGAGCGCGATAAGATGGATCCGGGTGAAAAATTAATTCCTGAAGTATGGCGCCGTTTAATAGTCAGCGCTCACCGGGAAGCAGAGCTAAGTAATCAGCTCAATTCCGAGCACGAGCGGGGGGGAAGGAACAGGCCCTGACGGCACTATGGCGCGCGGTTAACTATTTGACTCAGCGCCGCTTCCTGCGTAGAACACCATCATCGATAATATACACAGGTAAAACGCATGATTCCCCGCTATTCACGCCCTGAAATGGTTGCCATCTGGGAGCCGCACAATAAATTTCGCATCTGGCGCGATATTGAAGTCTATGCCTCCGAAGCGCAGGCGAAGCTCGGTGTCATCCCCGAAGCCGCCGCTAAGATTATCAGCGAAAAAGCGCCAACCGTCTTTACCGATGCCGATATTCGGGCCATTGATGATATCGAAGCCGTAACGAAGCATGATGTGATTGCTTTTCTGACGCATCTCGCCAGTTTCATCGGTGAGAATAGCCGCTTCGTCCATCAGGGTATGACCAGCTCGGACGTGCTTGATACCTGCCTGAATGTGCAGCTTACGCAGGCAACCGACATTTTGCTCGACGATATGGACCGCCTGTTAGAGGCGCTTAAAGCCCGCGCCTATGAAACCAGGGACATGCCCGCGATGGGTCGGAGCCACGGCATCCATGCCGAGCCGGTGACGATGGGGCTAAAATTCGCCCGCTTCTATGCCGAATTCAAGCGCGGTAAAGACAGGTTGTTACAGGCCCGTAATGAAATTGCTACTTGCGCGATCTCCGGTGCGGTCGGCACATTTGCCAATATTGAGCCCGCGGTCGAGGAGTATGTCGCGGAGAAGCTTGGTCTGCAGCCGGAGCCGATATCGACGCAAGTGATTCCCCGGGATCGGCATGCGGCCTACTTCGCTACACTTGGCGTTATCGCAAGCTCGATTGAGAATATCGCCGTGGAGATTCGTCATCTGCAGCGCACCGAAGTGCTGGAAGCGGAAGAGTTTTTCAGCAAAGGCCAAAAAGGCTCCTCCGCGATGCCGCATAAGCGCAATCCAGTGTTGTCGGAGAATCTGACCGGGCTCGCACGCTACGTCCGCACCGGTGTTACACCGGCGCTTGAGAATGTGGCGCTGTGGCATGAGCGGGATATCTCGCACAGTTCGGTTGAACGTATGGTTGCGCCGGATGTAACGGTCGTGCTGGATTTCGCGCTGAACCGCCTGATCGGCTTGGTCGACAAGCTGGTCGTCTACCCGGATCATATGGATCGTAACATCAATCAATTGCATGGATTGATCTTCTCACAGCGCGTTTTGCTGGCGCTCACACAAGCCGGAATGAGCCGTGAGGAAGCCTATCAGGCCGTACAGCGTAACGCCATGAAGGTATGGGAAGAGCAAAAAGACTTCCTGACCGAGCTGTCGAACGATGCTGACGTGACGCAGCGTTTGGATATATCCGAACTTTCCGAGCTGTTTGACATGGCTTACCACACCAAACATGTTGACACGATCTTCGAACGGGTGTTCGGCTAAGCGCTACTATTTTTCATAATTATATAGCCATTAGCAAGTTGTGCCTTGATAAGCAGTGCATCGTAACGTACCAGCATTAAGGTAAGGTAGAAGTGGTGGCTGGGGGGAGACTTGAACTCCCGACCTCACGATTATGAGTCGTGCGCTCTAACCGGCTGAGCTACCCAGCCCTGCTTGTACCCTTCGCGCGGATCGCAAAAAAGGGCAAAATAAGGAGCACGCATTATTCTGCTCCGCACTCAGAAATCAAGCTTTTTATCATTCCGGAGCGCAAATCTCCGATTATGCACTTGCCCGTGCAGCTTTTCTTGGCTAGAACAGCTAGTGCGATTTTACATATTAATATAGGTAGAAGTATGCGTTACATCACCTTACTTGGTATTGCAGGTCTGACCCTGGCATCCGCCAGTACGATCAGCGGCTGTTCGTCTGATAATATTGAAGCCACCTACCCGATTGAGCAGGAGGACGCGCGGCGATTACGGCATGGGCGTCTCACCGGCGAAGGTGGGTTTCAGCTTTTCGGCGGTGATGAGAAAAAAGGCGGGTCCGGCAGCGGCATCGGCGTCAACAGCTTTCTCTGGCGCGCTTCGCTCGATACGATTTCCTTCATGCCGCTCGATGAGGTTGATCCGCATGGCGGCGTGATCATTACCGATTGGTACGAGGATCCGGCGGCTCCCGGTGAGCGGTTTAAACTTAATATTGTGATCATGGGTACCGAGCTGCGATCCGATGGGGTGCGCGTCTCCGTCTTCCGCCAGAAGCTGAAAAGTGGGGTGTGGCGTGACAGCCCAACCTCCAGCGATACAGCGCGTAAGTTAGAAGATAAAATCCTGACGCGTGCCCGTGAACTCCGCGTCAAGAGCGCATCCTAGCGCTTCAGAGCAGCTTATGGCAGTCTATAACGCATCCGAAATAGAAGCCCACTGGCAGGCGAAATGGGATGAAATGGGATGCTTCTCAACCCCCGAGCAGCCCACGCAAAAGAAGTATGTGCTTGAGATGTTCCCCTACCCGTCCGGTAATATCCATGTCGGCCATTTGCGCAATTATTCGATCGGTGATGTGACAGCGCGTTTTTACCGGGCGCAGGGCCATGATGTGCTCTATCCCATCGGCTGGGACGCGTTCGGCCTACCGGCGGAAAATGCCGCGATCAAGCACAAAACCCATCCGAAGAAATGGACGTATAACAATATCGCGCATATGCGTAAGCAGCTGAAATCGATCGGGCTTAGCTATGACTGGTCTCGCGAGATAACTACCTGCGATCCGGATTATTATCGACATGAACAGAAGATGTTTCTCGATTTTCTCCGTGAGGGCATTGCTTATCAAAAAGAAGCCGAGGTTAATTGGGATCCGGTGGATCAGACGGTACTTGCCAATGAGCAGGTGATTGACGGCAAGGGCTGGCGCTCAGGCGCTCCGGTCGAACGCAAAAAACTAAAGCAGTGGTTTCTGAAAATCACCGACTTTGCCGATGGGTTATTGGATGGGCTGGAAACGCTTGACGGGTGGCCGGAGCGGGTGAAGCTGATGCAGGAAAAATGGATTGGTAAATCACAAGGTGCCGATGTACTTTTCCCCTTTACCCAGCTGGAAAGTACGCTAAGCAAATCGCTTAACCGTATGGTTAATGAAGGAGTATTTGATGAGGCTGGGCAATCGCTTATTACCGAATGGGGTGAGGGTGCCGCCCTCCGGGTGTTCACCACCCGGCCCGATACGCTGTTTGGCGCGTCTTTTTGCGCGATTGCGGCAGGGCATCCGCTCGCTAGCCTGCTAGCGGAGTCCGACCCCGTAGCCGCACAATTTATAGAGCAATGTAACCAGCTCGGGACATCAACAGAGGCGATTGAGAAGGCGGAAAAAGAAGGCTATGATACGGGCCTTCGCGTACAACACCCCTTTCTAGAAGATGAAACCCTGCCCGTCTATATCGCCAATTTCGTGCTGATGGGCTATGGGACGGGGGCCATCTTCGCCTGCCCGGCCCACGACCAGCGCGATCTGGACTTTGCCCGCAAATACGACCTGCCGATCAAACCGGTCGTTGCGCCCAAGGGCGATGAACGCTTTACGGTCGAAGGGGAAGCCTATACCGGTGGCGGCAGGCTGATTCACTCTGAATTTCTCAACGGGCTGGACGTAGAGTCCGCTAAAGAAAAGGCTATTAACCGTTTGGTTAAGCTAGGGCTTGGCGCTGCACGAACCAGCTATCGGCTACGCGACTGGGGCATTTCCCGGCAGCGATATTGGGGCTGTCCCATTCCGATTATCTATTGCGATGATTGCGGCGCCGTACCGGTTCCGGAGCAGGATCTACCCGTCACCCTGCCGGAGGATGTGGATTTCAGCAATTTACCACCCGGTAACCCACTTGACCACCACCCGAGCTGGAAACAGGTTAATTGCCCGCAATGCGGCAAGCCTGCCGAGCGCGAAACCGATACGTTTGATACTTTCTTCGAGTCCAGTTGGTATTTCCTGCGCTATGCTGCGCCCAAGGATGGGCTGGATAAAGCCGCGATCGATAGCTGGCTGCCGGTGGATCATTATATCGGCGGGATCGAGCACGCGGTACTGCATCTGCTGTATGCCCGTTTCTTTACACGTGCGTTGCATGCCTGTGGTTATACGGGGGTTGAGGAGCCGTTCCGTGGGTTGTTAACTCAGGGAATGGTGTGCCACAAGACCTATCAGGATCCGCGTGGCGAATGGTTATTCCCGAGTGACGTTACCCACATTACCGGCGAAGAATTTCAGACGAAGAATGGTGAGCCGGTCACGGTCGGGCCGTCGATTAAAATGTCCAAGTCGAAGCTGAATGTCGTCGACCCTGCGGAGATTATAGAACAGTATGGGGCCGATACGGCGCGGCTTTTTATGCTTTCCGATTCACCCCCCGAGCGTGATCTCGACTGGTCGGATGCCGGCCTCCGGGGGGCGCGTAAGTATCTGGACAGGCTGTGGAAATTGTCTGAGTCGTGTGATGGGACGGGTGATAACCTCCCTACCCCGGATACACTCAACCCAACCCAACTGGCCCTCCTTAAGACCATCCATAAAACTATCGACCAAGTCACACAGGAAGTCGAATCGCAGGGCTTGAATAAAGCCATTGCACTGATCCGCAGCCTGACCAATGAGCTGGAGCGTTTCGTACCTGAGGAGAAGACGGATCGGGCACTGATCGTGTTCGGATTCAGCACCGCGCTGCAATTACTGCACCCCTTTACACCGCATATCACCGAAGCCTTATGGGCCGAAATGGGTCACACTAACCCCCTTGTCACCACCCCCTGGCCCACCGCGGATGCATCCCTGTTGGTCGATGATACTGTTACGGTCGCCATACAGGTAAATGGTAAGTTGAAGGCCACGCTCGACCTCGCAAAAGATATTGAGCGGGATCGTGCAGAAGCGCTTGCGCTTGCTCTGGATCCCGTGCAGAATGCCACACAAGGAAAAGCGATCAAAAAAGTTATTGTCGTACCCAATAGGATCATCAATGTCGTTGCTGCGTAATCTCTCCGTATTATCTGTTCTCAGCCTGACGGCCTGCGGATTTGAGCCACTCTATAAACAAACTCCTGCTCCGGAAGCAGGCCAGACCGCAGAAGCACCTGATCAGCCTGAATACACTGAAAATGTAGCGCGTCAACTGGCGCAGGTTGATATTATTACCATCGATTATTTCGGTCGTCCCGGGCAGGTGCTGCAATCCCGGTTGGAGGACATCCTCAACCCAACCCATGCCCCAACCCAACCCATTTATGAACTCAAAGTCAATCTAACGAAGAACCGCGAGGCGTTACTGGTCGAGCGGGACGCGGAAATTACCCGCTACCGGCTGATTACCTTTGCCGATATTGAGCTCCGCGATGCGCAAACGGCGGAAGTGATTATGCAGGACACGATACGTCTGACGTCATCGTTTGATGCGGTACAATCCGACTTTGCCACCTACACGGCCGAGCAGGAAGCGCTTACCAACCTGATGCGTCAGATGGCCACCCGGATTCGCTTTCAGCTCACCGACTATTTTATCGGCCGCACCTCACAGCAGGCTGAAGCAGGCTCATGAAAATCGCTGCGGCGCAGGTTGAGCGCTGGATCGAGCAGCCTCCCAACACCCTATCCGGCTTCCTTCTTTATGGGCCGGACCACGGCATGGTAGTCGAGCGGGCGGCTCGACTTGTCCGGGTAATGGTGCCCGATCCGGATGACCCCTTTAATACGGTACATCTGACGCCTGAACAGCTTAAAGAATCCCCCGGCCTGTTGCAGGAAGAGCTGCAGGCTATCGGGTTCGGTGGCGGGCGACGCCTCATCACATTGAAAGGCGCTGGTAACGCGCTCACCAAGTCGCTTAAAGAAGCTACGGATAACCTTACTCCCGACATGGCTGCTTCGATCGCGCTGATTGTCACGGCCGCGGAGCTCGACAGCCGTAGCAGTCTGCGCGCCTTATTTGAAAAGCACGAGCATCTCGCCGCCCTGCCCTGCTATATTGAAGAGGGCCGTCAGTTGATTACCACCATTGCAGCCCAGCTACAGTCGCATGGTCTGACGGCGGAGCGTTCGATCGTCGATTATCTGGCCGAGCGTGTACAGGGAGATCATCGCCTTGTGCTGCAGGCCATTGATAAGCTCGCGCTCTATGCCGGTGAGCAGTCCTCCCTAGACTTTGCTGATGTCGATGCCGTTACCGCTGATGCCACCACTTCCACACTGGAAGCGATCACAGCAGCTTTTATCCATAAAAAATTAGCAGACTTATCGTATTTGCTGGGCAAGGCGCACCAGCAGGGCGTCCAACCGATTGTGATTGTGCGTTCGCTGCAAACCACGATCCGAAAGCTGCAACGTGCGCTGGGATATATCCTAAATGGTGATTCGGTTGACCGCGCCATTCAGCAGTTGCGCCCACCCGTATTTTTTAAAGAACGTCCTGTTTTTGAACACGCGCTTAGATGCCTGCAGAATACACTGAACCGATCAGGCAATGTGTTGCCCCTTCAAAAGAGCTTACATGCGCTCTATGAGGCTGAAAAGCTGAATAAACGCTATAGTGGGTTCTTGCCGCAAACTATGCTGGAGCATAGCCTGCTAGCCGCATCAGCACGGCTTGGACGCTAGTCGGCCCGGCCTTGTTCGAGACGGCTCAGTATACCGTCCAACTCCTGAAGCGATTGATACCGTATCACCAGCCTGCCCGCCGTACCGCTGCCCTGAATGGCCATATCCAGCCCTATTTTCTGACTGAGCTTTTTCACCAGCCCGGTGGTTTCCAAATCGGCTTTTGACTTCCCAGCCGACTTTTGCGTGGATCTGGCATTGTTATTCAAAAGCGCCTCGGTCTGACGCACATTCAGCTGCTTTTGTACCACTTGCTGCGCCAGCTCGGCGGGATTGGGCGCGCTGAGCAACACTTTGGCGTGCCCGCGTGTGAGCTTTTTCTCCTTCAGCAACTGCTTCACCTCACCCGGCAGATTAAGTAGCCGCAGCATATTGGTAATAGTGGTGCGTTTCTTGCCGATCGCATCTGATAAAGCCTGTTGCGTGTACTCAAACTCATCAATCAGCCGCTGATAACCTTCCGCTTCCTCCAGCGGGTCAAGATCCTGACGTTGCACATTTTCGATCAGCGCAATCTCAAGCGTCTTCTGGTCGTCAAGCTCCTTAACGATTACCGGCACATCTGCCAGTCCTGCTCGTTTAGCCGCCCGGAAACGCCGCTCCCCGGCGATAATTTCGTATTGTTCGCCCTGCTTACGCACCAAAAGCGGCAACACAATGCCGTTGGCCTTGATCGATTCCGTAAGTTCATCCAGCGCTTCGTCCTGAAAACTCGAGCGCGGCTGATATTTTCCGGGCCGCAGTGCCGTAAGGGGGAGGGTGGTGACCTGCTCCGCGTCCAGCTCAGGCGGGAGCGACAGGGCGGCTTCGTCCCGCACCGTCGTAGTTGCCGTATTTCGTTCTGAAATCAGTGCCGATAAGCCTTTTCCCAAGCCTTTGGATGACATCGCTTTCCCCTGTATCTGCTACGTTACGCCGCTTCCAGCTGCTCCTGCATCTGCTTGCGCAGCACCTCCTTCACCAGCGCGAGATAGGCCTGCGATCCGGGGCAGCGATAATCATAGATAATCGCCGGCTTACCGTGGGACGGCGCCTCCGACAGCCTGACATTGCGCGGAATGACAGTTTTATATACACGCTCGCCGAGATGTTCGCGAATTTCCTGCTCGACTTCGCGCGTAATCCGATTGCGTTTGTCGTACATGGACAGCACGACACCGTTGATTTCAAGCCCTGGATTGAGGTGCGTCTGCACCAGGTCGATCGTGTGCAATAGATGCGACAGCCCTTCAAGCGCGTAATATTCACATTGCATCGGCACCAGAATCGATGTCGCACAGGTAAAGGCGTTGACCGTCAATAATCCAAGGGAAGGGGGGGTATCGAGGATGATATAGTCGTAAAAACGGTCACTGTCATTGAGCGCGTCTTTCAGTATGAATTCCTTGTCGGGCTCAGTTGCAAGCTCAACATCGGTTGCGGAAAGATCCATAACTGCAGGAACAACATGCAGATTCGGCACAGAGCTCTTTTTTGTTGCTTTATCGAGAGTTATATCCGACACCAGTACATCATAAACAGAAGGATTACGATTATTCTGATCGACACCAACCCCTGAGCTTGCATTACCCTGGGGGTCCATATCGATTAGTAGCACCTGCTTATTAATCGCTGCGAGCGCGGTTGCCAGATTGACCGCCGTCGTCGTTTTACCGACACCGCCTTTCTGATTTGCAATCGCGATAATTTCACAATTCGGATTACGCGCCATAACCACCTCCTGCTACTGTTGCGGTCGTATATCGGTGAGGCATATAATCATGCCCTGTTCTTTTTTTATGCCATGTTTCACATGCGAAGGATAGTATTTTTCTGACCACTCCCATGTTTTTTTTGCTTTACGAATTTCATCTAAATACTGAACGCCTTTGGGAAAGATACATGTCGTTTTATCCGAAATGAAGGGCGCGGCGTAGTCAAGTAATTGCGCCATATCTGCCAGTGCACGTGAGGTAATGACCGCTGCAGAGAAGGGGGGCACTTCCTCAATGCGTTTCGTATGAATCGTAACGGATAAGTTTGTTAGACGCGCTACTTCCGCGAGGAAGCTTGCTTTCTTATGATTGCTCTCAACTAGATGGACGTTCTCAACGCCGAGTAACGCCAACACCAGGCCCGGCAACCCCGCACCGGTTCCCATATCGAGCACCGGACCAGAAGCACACTCGCGCACCAGCGGGTAGAGTTGAGCACTATCTAAAATATGCCGCTCCCAGATGGCACCCTGTGTCGAACGGCCTATCAAATTGTGCGTTTGGTTCCATTTATCGAGTAACGTTGCGTAGGCGATCAAACGTTGCCGTGTCGAACTATCCAACGGCGCATAATGGCTAGCGATCGTCTCCAGCGCCTCAGCCTGCTCCATGTCAGGCAGCTTTTGCTTGCGGATAATGGCGGTGTATATGCACCAGAATCGCGTTGATCGCGGCAGGCGTGATGCCGGGTAACCGGCTGGCACTGCCAATCGTTGCAGGTCGAGCCGTTTCCAGCTTGTCTCGTACCTCGTTAGACAGGCTTTTGATGCCCCGGTAATCTATATCTGCCGGTATCGTAAGCGCCTGATCCCGTTGGTAACTTTCAATATCGTTGCGCTGCCGTTCAAGGTAATTTTCATAGAGCGCATCTATCTCTAGCTGGGCTTGCGTCGCAGCATCTATCGACGATAATTCCGGCCAGATCCGCTCGATATCAGCAAACTGGATCGCCGGCAGGCTCAATAATCCGAAAGCGCTACGCTTGACGCCATCCTGCCGGATAGCAACACTATGCTTCAGCGCCGCGTTCGGAGAAATCATGAGGCTATCCATGGTGCTCCGGGCTGTTATGATCGCGGCTTTTTTTGCTTCAAATACTTTTTTTCGCCGGGCCGACACAATGCCCCGCGCGATGGCTTTTTCAGTTAATCGCAGATCGGCATTGTCCTGACGCAATAGCAACCGGTATTCCGAGCGCGAGGTAAACATACGGTACGGTTCCGGTGCTCCGCGCGTGATCAGATCGTCGATCATCACGCCGATATAGGCTTCGGAACGATCCAGAACAAACGCAGGGAGTTTTTGCACGCTGAATCCGGCATTCAATCCCGCAATCAGCCCCTGACCTGCCGCCTCCTCATAGCCGGTCGTGCCGTTGATTTGTCCGGCGAAGTATAACCCGCTGATCGCTTTCGTTTCCAATGTAGGTTTGAGCTCGCGCGGATCGACATAATCATATTCTATCGCATAGCCGTGCCGGATGATTTTTGCTTCTTCTAAACCTAGAATGCTACGAATGAAGCGTTCCTGTATTTCCTTCGGCAGCGAGGTCGATATACCATTCGGGTATATCGTATTATCGTTCAGCCCCTCAGGCTCTAAAAATACCTGGTGCCGAGGCTTGTCGAAAAAGCGACGCACCTTGTCTTCAATCGAAGGGCAATAGCGCGGAGGTGCGCCCGTAATCGCGCCGCGCGCCTGCGGTGTTAAATGCGCATGTTCTGCAATGATGCGATGCGTAGCTTCATTGGTATGCGTGATATGGCATATGATTTGTGGCTGCTCGACAGCTTTGTTCATGTAAGAGAATGGGGAAGGGGTTTTATCTCCGGGCTGCTGTTCCAAAACATCCCAGTTAATCGTGTTTTTATCTAGACGCGCAGGAGTTCCGGTTTTTAAGCGGCCCATACGGAACCCGGCACCATAGAGCGTATCCGACAGACCGATAGCAGGCGCTTCACCAATGCGGCCCGCCGGCGTCTGCTCGTCGCCAATATGGATCATGCCTTTCAGAAAGGTGCCGGTAGTTAGCACAACGGCACGCGCGGAGATTATGTCGCCCGAAGCGGTTACGACGCCATGCACCCGCTCGGCTTCAAGTATCAGGTTCTCTACCGGCGCTTCTTCGATAGTAAGGTTAGGATAGTTCGCAAGCGCTTCCTGCATAAACCGCGCATAAAGATGCCGATCGGCCTGAGCACGAGGACCCCAGACTGCAGGACCTTTCGAGTGGTTCAACATTTTGTAGTGTATGCCGGCGCGGTCAATAATGCGCCCCATCATCCCATCCAGCGCATCGATTTCCTTAACAAGCGTTCCTTTTGCCACTCCGCCAATCGCAGGGTTACAGGACATTTGCCCGATTGTATCGCGCTTATGGGTTATCAGTAGCGTCGCCGCGCCCGTACGCGCCGATGCGGCTGCCGCCTCACAACCTGCATGGCCTCCGCCTATCACAATGACATCATAATCTGTTTGCATAGCTTGCCTCTTTCCATCCTTACTATACGAAAAAAATTACAATGTGCAAGCTGCTGACACCCAATGTTCCACGTGGAACATTGTCGGCGCCGCTCTATTTTCCGATACAGAACGATGAGAATAAGCTGTCCAGCATGTCCTCGACGTCAATCGCGCCCGTTAGTTTTCCGAGCGAGACCGCGGCAAGACGCATATCCTCCGCCAGCAATTCAATCGGCGTGGCGTTGTCGGCCGATACAAGGAAACGCTCGAGGTGATCGACCGTTTCAGCGACCAGCAACGCATGCCGTTCACGTGTCATCACCGGAGCATCCTTAACCTCCATCAGTGCAGAAATATGCCTGGTAAGTGCCTCAAGCAGTTGGGGGATATGATGGCCGGTTTTGGCAGAAACGGAAAGTACCTGACCATACGCCGCTGCCAGCCGCTCGGGGAGGGGGATCTGGTCGGCTTTATTATACAGCACTACCGCATTGGGGGGAATCTCGGCGGATAATGACTCATCCGCATCGATCATATAAAGCACGATATCCGCCGAAGCGGCCCGCTCCCGTGCACGTTTCACCCCCTCCCGCTCTATCGGATTATCGCTTTCCCGCAACCCTGCCGTATCGACCAGCACCACCGGATAGCCCGCTATATCCATATGGATTTCAATCAGATCGCGCGTGGTACCGGCCTCTTCGGAAACAATCGCTGCCTCTTTCTGCGCAAGGCAATTCAGCAGGCTCGACTTACCTACATTAGGCCGCCCTACGATGGCCACGGTAATTCCTTCACGAATACGGCGCCCTGCATGATTTTTTAGATGCGCCTGCATAACGTTTCGTAAGTCAGCCACTTGATGCAGCATCGCCTGAAAGCGATCCGGCGGAATATCTTCCTCCGGGAAATCAATAAAGGCCTCCAGATAGGCCATGTGCTCAATTAAGGTCTGCCGCCAACCCTCATATACGCGCGATAGCTCTCCCTCCATATGACGCAGCGCGAGTTGCTGTTGTGCCTCGGTTTCGGCATCAATTAAGTCTGCAAGACCCTCAGCCTGGGTAAAATCCAACTTATGATGCGCCAAGGCCCGACGGGAAAATTCACCTGGCTCAGCCAGACGAAGATCGGGTAGGGCGCCTAGATAATCGAGCACCGAACGAATGGTTGCACGGCTTCCGTGAATGTGTAGCTCCGCAACATCTTCCCCGGTAAAAGAATGCGGCGCCGGAAAATACAGTACCAGCCCCTCGTCCAGCACCGCACCTTCCGAGTTCGTAAAGCGGGTGAACCTGGCATAGCGTGGCGGGGGCGGAGAGGCCACACCAAGCGCATCAAGCGCTGTCCGCACCTTACCCCCTGAGATGCGAATAATAGCCACTCCTGCCTTACCTGAGGCGGTCGATAATGCGAAAATAGTATCGGAAAATGACATGCTGATAGCAGGATAAAAGACCCGCTATATCTCTTCGGGCGCTTCCCCGTCGGGCTCAAAATAAATTTCTGACACGTACCGGCGCCCTTTATCGCCCTTTCGGAGCTGCACGACAATATCAACCACGTCAAAAATATATTTACGAATTTCCTGACGGTTCATACCTAGCCCGGCCTGCATCACCATCAGCACGAGCTGCTCAAACGCTAGTCGAGGCGTGTCGGCGTGCAGTGTGGCAATGGAGCCGGGGTGGCCGGTATTCACTGCACGAAGATAGCTGAAAGCTTCCGCGCCGCGTAGCTCCCCCACGATAATGCGCGAAGGCGCCAAACGCAGGCAGGCTTCTATTAAGTCCTGCGTACTAATTTTAGCACGGCCCTGACCGCCTTTGGAAACGAGCAGGTGCACCCGGTTCGGCTGTTCAAGCGATATTTCGCGCGCATCCTCTACGGTAATAAGCCGCTCATTATGTGGTATAGATTGAAAGATGGCGTTGGCGAAGGTCGTTTTTCCCGAGGAGGTGCCGCCACTGATGACAATATTCTTCTTACGCTTTACGGCTGTATCCAGGAATTCTTTGATACGGCCATCATCCAGCAGTGCTTTCAATTCACGATCAGCCGAGTTATCCGCGGATTGAGAAACAGTGGATTGGAAAGCACCTAACGCCTCATATTGATTCAGATCAAGTTTTAGAGGGTTTGACTTACGGATGGACATCGCCACTGTTCCCTGCTCACAGGCCGGTGGAAAGACAACCTGAATACGGTAACCCTGTGGAAGGGTAGCCGATAGCAATGGATTTTCTTCACTGATATTCTGGCTGGTCGATTGTGCAATCAACCTACCAAGCCCCATAAGATGGTTTAGGTCGAGCTGCGGATACTCTTCTGCATGTGCTTCGCCTTTGATTTCAATCCAAATTTCACCTGGACGGTTAATCGATACTTCGTTAATACCATCCCGGTTCAAAATTTCCCGGAGTGGGCCCATATAGGTTTCGAGCGCAGTAACACTATTCGTCATGGATATATACCATAGCGTTTTTCTCTAAATTAGTCGGGAAGAAAATATCCCGATTAACAAATACTTTGACAATCATGCCCTGATCAATTGTAACCGTCGGATTTACATTGATCAAATCATCCACGACCTGCTCCGCCGTGCTGCTGAAATTCTCTACCGCCTCCAACGTCGCAATATCGGTGACACTTCCGGTTGTCGTCGCATTACCCGCACCGGTTTCTCCCTGCTCAATGTTTTCGGAATCCGTAAGCGCTTCCGTCGCCGCAGCAAACCCAACTGTGATAGTACTCAGCAATAAAGAATTGCTGAATATCTCGAGGTACTTATTATCGACTACACCCAGTATGCCCGAGCGCCCCATCGGGTCGGTAGCCGGAGAATCCAGTGCGATGTCAATGCCATCGGGCCGAATTACCCGGTTCCAGATGATATAAACCCGCGCCTGTCCACGGGCGATATCCGTATTATAACTTCCAATCAGTCGTGAACCTTTCGGTATCAGAATTTCCCGGCCTTTTTCCGCATAGACATCGCGGCTGGTAATAGCACGCAATACGCCCGGCAGGTCGGAGTTTATCGCCGTCTCCAGCACGGCATCCATCATTTTTCCCTGCAGAATCGTCCGGTTGAGAAATTTCACCTGCGTAACTTCAACATTCGGCGCTGTAGAATCTTCCGGGTCAAACGCGCCGTCTTCCTTTTCCTCTTCTGGTCCAGCACCCGGGCCAAATGCACTCCCTCCGCCGCCTATGAGTGAATTAGCACGTAATCGCTCTTGCTCTGCCGGGCTGATAGATGGAGCACCGCGCTCACCTCCTACAGGCGGGAGCCGGTTAAACCGTGTACCCGATACACTTCGGCTTTCTCGAGGTACAAAAGGGGAAAGCCCAGGCAAGCTACTTCTTGTCTGTGTACTAGGCACAGAAGATAGAGGCGCTGCTGGTTGCGCCTGCGGCGTCGGTGTTGGGGGAACTGGAGGCGGCGGGACGGCTGGCACATCGGGTGGCGGCGCAGGCGGCGGCGGCTCCAGAATAACCGTCTCTTCCGGCTGTGTCAGCACGCGAGGCTGACTCACCGAGGCTACTCGCGTTGTAATTTTACCCTTCCCGGTGGTTTCAGTTTCGGACTTAGGCGGGGGGGGCTGGTCATCTTCGCCACCGAGAAAAATCTGATATAGGACAAACAAGCCAACCAGCACAATTAGTATAAGCATCAAAGGGCCCTTTTTTCCGGTATCCCCCACAGCCGGAATTTCCTGAGTCTTTATCTGCGCATCATCTACCGGAGAGACTTCTTCGTTACTTACAGACGGCTTCTTGGGGGGTTCCGGAGGCCCTTCCTGGTTGCCAGCTGGCGGCTTCTGGTTCTTATCGTCACTCACCTTATTTTTCCTCGTATACCGCTAGGATACGCGCAACTTAGCCTCATTATAAATAATGAGCTGCTTATCTTCATCCGTTACAATGATTTGCTTAAATACGCCAGGAAGCACTATGTAATCGTTTTCAAAGGCAGGTATAACTTCACGCTGCTCTTCTTCCTGATCTACAACCTGTAAGGTCTCAGGCAACTTTACCCCCTCTGCAAATTTGATATAGGTCTTATTCCCATCATCATATACCTGCCAAGGTGAAAGTGCTTCAGGACCTTCTAATGTATAGTCATAATTAACTCTCAAGGCGGCCTGGTCACTACCTGCCTCAGGCTCTATATCGCCCAGCATCGCTTCAGGCGGCGGAGCAGATATGGCACTAGTCGATGGGGGCGCAGGCGGAACAAGCCCTCTTCCTGCACCTAGCTCCGATGGCGGACGCGGCGGCGGTGAAAACTCAGGCCGTGTTTGCTGTCCCGGTTGGGTTTGCGGCAACGGCGGTGGAGGCGGCGTAAAACCGCCCATCTGTGGTTGGGGCATAAGCTGAGCCGGACGACCCTGAGGCATAGCAGGCCCACCGGCATTCATGGTCATAGTCGGCACATTGGGTGCGACAAATCTTCCGTCAGTAATCGGTTGCCCGGTTACCGGGTCAAAATCTTCTTCCGGATAATAAAAGCGCATCACATAAATAATATCGGCATCAGACTCTACCGCTGAAGAAAGCTCAAACTGGTAAACACGCTCGGTTGTAATAACCGTCATGTTCGTATGCTTATCTGACTGTAATGCCCTAATAAATATACGATTCCCAGCAGGCTGTACCTTAAAGCCGGATACATCACCCATTGAGATGGTATGAATTTGCTCTTCTTCACCAAACTCAATATTGGATTGATATCCATAATCGGTGATTAATTTAAATACTTCGTTTTCATTATAAACGTATGTGCGGATACGGCTGTCCGTCACGATTGGAGACGGAGCGGCCTGAGCTTCCTGTAGGGCAGATGTCGCCAGTAAGACGCCAGCTATGCCAGCGGAAAGAATAAATTTACACACTCGAACTTTTTTAACCATACTTTATATATACATCTTTTTCTGAAAATACACCTTTGTCATAACCTTTTATCGTATATTCTCCTGTTCACGAACATAGCCAACCACTTGAAATCCTAGCGGGTTAATATAACGCTGATTCTGAGACATTTCTAAACGCAGAAAGTCATATTGTAAGGTTATGATGTAGTGCGTTTTTTGTCCCTGGTTGCTGGTAAACGCAATACCCTCAGCGGCATCATGTAAAACTATACGAACCTGCATTTTTTTTTGATCTCTGTTTAAAAACGTAAGCGACTTGATTTTGACATTCCGCACAATTCCTCGGCCCAGACGCATAGGACTTTCCGGATTTTCCCCCGAAATGAACCGTCTAAACGCACTATAAACGTTGGGGGACGACATAAGTCGCACTACCTGATTATAATTGTGCGAGAACGTTATAGGGTGGTAGCTTTCTCGAGCCTTGATGTATTTAGCCACAAAATAGCGTATCACCACTTCATCTGAGGTATACCGCTCGTAGTTTTTCGTTGTAACCTGGGTCACAATCCCCGTTTTATCTTCAACTTCGATCACAAAGGGTTCGAACACTTTGCGCTTGTTGAGCTCAGCCACCATGTATACGGATAATCCCTGCAGGATCATGATGATAAGAAAGAGTAAGAACAGGACGTTGCGCTGAACCGTAAGCCGCTCGTGACGATCCAGATACCAGTTTCGCGAGGAGGATAACGTATGGATTTTCTCCATCGTTTTCTGTGTCAACTCCTCCTGGAGCTTTTGCTCTTCCTTTTTCTTGCCCGATTTACCAAGCGGCATATTCTACCCTACTACTTACCCATGGCCTTTGAGAAAGCCCTGAGTTAAATTTTTACAGGAGACTAAGATAAAGTCAATGTAAGGCAGCGACCTATTGTATATTTCCTGCGTCCGCTACCAGTTGCGTGGTATTTTTCCGGTCAAAGTCCGATAACAACGTTCTTATTTGTTCACGCGCCTGCTTGAACTTCTGCATTTCACCGCCCTGCAATTGCACTACTTTGGACGCCTTGACTTTGAGTGGATTAACCTGCTTACCGTGCCTTAGTATTTCATAATGCAGATGCGGTCCCGTAGAACGCCCTGTAGAGCCTACATATCCGATAATATCGCCACGCCTCACCCTTTTGCCTTTGTGCATATTGCTGGCATACTTATGTAAATGAGCATAGGCTGTTTTATATTCGCTATCATGGCGAATACGAATATAGTTTCCGTAGCCGCCTCTGCGCCCCTTGTAATCAATTACCCCATCACCGGCAGCATAGATTGGGGTGCCGGTCTTCGCAGCATAGTCCACCCCTTTATGCATCATCCACTTCTTCAAAACCGGGTGCTTTCGCATACCGTAATTAGACGATAATACGCCGCTAGCCACCGGTCGCCGCATTAATGTACGCTTGCTGAGACGCCCCTGCTCGTCAAAATAATCCGCATCGCTGCTGCGGCCACTTGGCGAAAAGCGGTAAACGCGCTTGGTTTTCTTTCGGGGCGCCAGGGAAGCGTAAATTAGATTACCGTCTTTTACTTTCTCATTATCTTCATTGTAAAAACTCTCATACACAATTTCCAGCGGCGTTCCTTTCGGGATGTCCCGACGGAAATCAAAATAGGTGCTGAACGCTTTAACCGCCTGAGAAGCTACATGGGAAGGCACATCGAGCTTTGCCGTTAGTGCATAGAGGTTAGTGACAATTACACCCTTTGCACGTTTTACTACGCGGGTCAGCTCATCCTGACGTTCTTTGGTAATAAAATTTCCGTCCGCCTGACGAATAACCCAGTATTCCTGCTTATTTTTAGTATATCTGAGTGCCCTGAAGGCCTCATCCTTCTTACCATCATGCAAAACTTCCTTATCATAATACAGGGATACTTTATCACCAGCGCGAATCGATTTTGCATCATACAAGGCATTAAATTGCTTAGACACGTAGGCTATGGTGTTCTTTTCAAGCCCGTTACGGGAAAGGATTTTTACCAGACTGTCACCGCGCGCCACCGTCACACTATACGCACTCAGGTTATGCGCAGAGCCCATACCCTCTTCGGCACCCTCCTCCTGAGAGGCCGTTGTTGGTTTTTCGGCCGGAAGACCGCTTAACTGCTGCCTTTCCTGCGACTCGGATAGCGGCTTAGCCTGCGGAACGATGGCACCCTCCAAATCCACGGTGTCAGGTTTGGACTTAGGTAATAAGGCCACCTCCGTGCTCGTCGGCATCTCATTTCTAATATCAGGGGTCGTCGCACCTGAAGATGGCACGAGCGAACCCAGAGCGGACTGACTATCATTGCCGGCGGGCCGTTCAATTTCCGCCTGGGTTTCATTCGTCAAATAGGCCTGATGGGCTTCTTCCAGCAACTCTTCCGGAACGGAAGCAGGGGTCACCATTTCATATTCGCGCTCATAATACGGTTCGGAAGAGAGGAGTGCGTATTTGCTGGGCGCTTTTTCCGTAAAGGCACCGTTGAGCAACATACCACCGGCGAACATCACCACCCCGTAGAGAACGAGCAGTTCGGTTTTTTCGCGTAGCGAAAATAAATGGTCTCGGAGAGCTGAAAGCATTCTGCTACATAGGTGCTTATATTTATTGTATAATTTTGTCACTATACCTTCTGCCTTCCGTGGAATCAAGCATCTATCACCACCCTATTCCACACTATTCTTTAATTCCATGACGCGCCGTTGCAATAAATTCACACGGGCATCCTGATAGGGAATGGGCTCACCGCAAATAAGCGTGACCCGCCGCCGCAGCGTTTTCGGGATCCACCAGTGCCATTTTCCCTTATATTTTCGGCTATAAATACTACCCCAGAGCCCTTTCAGCGCCATCGGGATAATATCCACCTTATTTTCCTTCGCCATCCATTCCACCCCGAACTTAAACCGGCGCATATTACCGGTCCGCGATAAGTACCCCTCCGGAAAAATGCAGACCAGATGGCCGTCAGCGAGCACATCACGCACTTTCTCTAAGGCCTTTGCAACCGAATCCCGGTCCGCTTCAATCGGGATGGCGCCGCAACGATCGAGGAAAAATTTGACAAAGGGCGTTTCATAAATCTTGCGGTCAATGACATAATATACCTTGCGTTTAATGGCCGTATGGATAATCAGCCCGTCCACAAAGGAGATGTGGTTGCAAATCAGGATGGCCGGTCCGGTGGGCGGAATATATTCCTGCACCCCGAGTATACGCAGGCGATAAAGAGAGTGTGCAAGGATGCGCGCGCCATGTTCGAGGAACGGGTCGAGGCTGCTGAAGAAATGCTTCACATTTCGCAGGAAATGTGCCGTTTTTTTCAGCATTCCTCCGGAAAAGCCATGTGCCGGCATCTCTGTGTCCGCTCCTGCAGTCATATCGTTTTTGTCCTTAATGATCACCGCTACAGTTATCAGCTTACCACAAAAACCTTAATGCAACGTTAATAAAGCCGGTTAATCTGTGATATTTAAAGCGATTATACCGGTTTTGCCTCAAAAATATCCAGATTCTACGCGAAGGGTGGAAAAATACGCGGCATATGCTATGCTTGACGGGAAGGAGCATACGTTCATGGTAGATTCATCACAACTGACCCTATTTCAGATGATGCAGCGCAAAATGGCCTATTTGTCGCAACGTCAGGCCACGCTCTCGCAGAATGTCGCTAACGCCGATACGCCGCGCTATCAGGCGATGGATGTCAAAGCGCCTAATTTCGCCGCGATGATGGCCGATCTCGACGGAAAAAGCCTTCCCATGGCTCGCACCCACCCGGATCACATGGTCCCCGGAATGGTCAATGGCAGTGGCAAGCGCTATGAAGATACGGGCGTGTTTGAAAAAACCAAGATGCAGAATACGATCACGCTGGACGAGCAGATGCTTAAAATCAACGAAACCGCGCAGGATTATGCCGCTACGACCGGCCTTTACCGCAAAATGAACCAGCTGATGCGCATCGCCGCCGGTGGCGGGCAGGGGCAGTAGGTTAGGGATTGCGCGGCTACGGTTTAGGCTTTTTTCCCATTTATAAATGCCGTTACTATGCCTAATATCGTTGAGGCGCCCAGCACTGACGCTGCAATTTGCTTATCTTCCAGAGCCAGATATCCCGTAAGCAATAAAGAAGAAAGCGCAAAGATAAAGGCAAAAAGCTGCCCTCTGCTGTAATAATTTATGACTTTTCGCTCCTGTTTCTGACTTTCTTCTGCCATTTTGATAATGCGATCTGCCGCGCCGGGACATATTTCATTGTAGCCTCTCAGCGTCTCCGGGAGTGGAAGCGGGCCGGAAAAGGATACTTCTTCTACAATGGCATGCGCAATTTGCGCAATTTCCTCTTGGGCTACTGTATTACTGTTTTTTGGTCGCTTTACCGGGCTTCCTATTGGTGTCTCTTACTATATACATTGCAGATTCAATATTTTTTCCGACTTTACGAAAATGCCCACTGACCGTTCGAGATCTGGAACTTATTGATCTGTCGCACAAGCTTAAAACAGAACCCATACCCGATAAGAACGCTCTTTTTGAAGTTTGACGCATGATATTGTATTCTTTTGCATTTGTGATTCGTTGAGCTTATCACATTAACTTTTTTTTCCGCCAGTGATGATTTGATATGTCTGAATCAAGACCAAAAAGCCGTGTTAAAACTTTTCTATACAATCTACCCGTCTTTTGCTAGATAACACCCGTTAATCAGAGTATTGAGTCCATGAGCATAACAACTACGGCAGAACTTCGCGCCGCCTTCCTTGAATTTTTCGCGCAAAAAGGGCATCAGACCATGCCCTCCAGCTCGCTTGTGCCGGTGAATGACCCCACGCTGATGTTTACCAATGCCGGGATGGTGCCGTTTAAACATGTGTTCAGCGGGGCGGAAAAACTGACCGATGGGATGGGCCAGCCCATCACCCGTGCCTGCAGCACCCAGAAATGCCTCCGCGCGGGCGGTAAACATAATGACCTAGATAATGTCGGCTATACTGCGCGGCATCACACGTTTTTTGAAATGCTCGGCAATTTTTCCTTCGGTGATTATTTCAAAGAGGATGCCATCGCCTATGCGTGGGAGTTCCTGACCGAAGTGGTTGGGCTGGACAAAGACCGGCTATATTTCACCGTCTATCACACGGATGATGAGGCATTTGACCTGTGGAAGCAAACGGCGGGCTGTGATGATGCGCGTATTTTGCGCGTGCCGACGAACGATAATTTCTGGTCAATGGGGGATACCGGCCCTTGCGGCCCCTGCTCCGAAGTGTTCTATGACCATGGAACAGATGCCGCCGAAGGAGAGTGGGCGCTGGACGCTGAGGGGAACGACCTGTTCGGCGACCGCTATATCGAAATCTGGAATCTGGTCTTTATGCAATATGAGCAGCTGGAGGGTGGTGAGCGCATCAACCTCCCCAAGCCCTGCATTGATACGGGTATGGGCTTAGAGCGCATGGCGGCCGTGCTTCAGGGTGTTCATAATAATTATGATATCGAGCTGTTTCAGCATCTGGTGAGTTCGTCTCAGCACGCCACCGGCAATGCGGAGGATGGGATGCTCCCATCCCATCGGGTGATAGCGGACCATCTGCGCGCCTGTTCTTTCCTGCTCGCAGAGGGCGTGCGGCCAAGCAATGAGGGCAGGGGCTACGTGCTGCGCCGGATTATGCGCCGCGCCATGCGTCATGCGCATCTACTTGGGGCGGAAGACCCGGTGATGTATAAGCTGGTACCGGCACTGGTAGAGAAAATGGGTTCGGCCTTCCCGGAGCTCGTAGAAAAGCAGACCGTTATCAGCGAACAGCTTAAGCTGGAAGAGGAACGTTTCAAGCAGACGCTGGAGCGTGGGTTAAAGCTGCTGGAGGATGAGAGCGTCTCACTAGAGTCGGGGGATGAATTGCCGGGCGATCTGGCGTTCAAGCTGTATGATACTTATGGATTCCCGCTTGATCTCACGCAGGATATCTTACGCGCGCGAGACATCAGCGTCGATGTGGATGGGTTTAATGCCGCCATGCAGGAGCAGAAAGCCCGCGCCCGTGCTGCGTGGAAAGGGTCGGGTGATGCGGGGGTTGAGGAGTTGTGGCTGGAGCTGACCGATCAACACGGCGCAACCGAGTTTCTGGGTTATGAGACGCTCAAAGGCCGGGGAAATATCGTGGCGCTGGTGAAAGACGGGCAGCTGATAGAACAGGCCAACGCTGGCGAAACCATCGCGCTTGTGACAAACCAGACCCCGTTTTATGGCGAGTCGGGTGGTCAGGCGGGTGATAAGGGGGTGATAACCTCCGATGGGCTGGAAATCATCATCCACGACACACAAAAGCCGGGCGGTAAGCTGCACGTCCATTACGGCGAAATCCGGCAAGGGGCCGTAACCATCGGGCAGGAGGTAGAGCTTTCCGTAAACGCTACACGGCGCGATGCCATCCGGGCAAACCACTCGGCGACCCATTTGCTGCATGCGGCCCTTCGGCATCAGCTCGGCGAGCATGTCGTTCAGAAAGGCTCACTGGTCGAGGCGGATTATCTCCGATTTGACTTCGCGCATGATAAGTCGGTCACCCCTGAAGAGCTTGCTTCCATCACCCGCGAGGTGAACACCATCATCCGGGATAACGGCCCGGTCGCGACCGCCGTGATGACCCCCGATGAGGCGAAAGAGGCGGGTGCGGTCGCCCTGTTCGGCGAGAAGTACGGTGATGAGGTGCGGGTGCTGTCGATGGGAATGGGCCGGAATGGGTTGCACTATTCGATGGAATTGTGCGGCGGAACCCACGTTGCACGCACCGGCGATATCGGGTTGTTTCTGATCACGCGGGAATCATCGGTTTCTTCCGGCGTGCGAAGGATCGAGGCTGTCACCGGCCATAAGGCACTCGAGCTTGCGCTTCAGCAGCAAACAGCCGTCAAAGCAGTCGCTGATGCGGTTAAAGCCACGCCGGATGCGGTCCTGGAGCGGATTGAGACCCTGCAGAGTGAGCGCAAATCGCTGGAACGGGAGCTGAAAACGGCCAAACAGCAACTCGCGCTAAGCGGAGGTTCGGGTGATGGGCCAGCGAAGGATGGGCCGGAACAGGTGGGGGATGTTCAGTTTATCGGGAAGGTACTTTCCGGCGTTGAGCCCAAAGAACTGCGCGGCCTGGTCGATCAATATAAGCAGAAAATCAAAAGCGGGGTGGTCGTCCTCATCGCCGATACGGGTGGCAAAGCGGCTATCGTGGTCGGCGTAACCCAAAACTTAACCGATCGGTTTAATGCGGTTGACCTCGTGCGCCTCGGCTCGGAGGCACTCGGCGGAAAAGGCGGCGGTGGCCGCCCCGACTTCGCACAGGCGGGGGGTAGTGATGCAAGCCTGGGGAACAAAGCTATGGAAGCAATCAAGGCAACACTGTAAGGCTAATGCTGGCCTTTGATGGCTATGACTATGTGCTGAATGCTGATTTTTTTAATTTCTAACTATTCATCGAGTCGTAGAAATCATCATTCGTCTTGGTTTTAGAGAGCTTTTCAATGAGGAATTCCATCGCATCCTGTGTGTTCATCTGCGACAGAATTTTCCGCAACATCCAGACTTTCTGCATCTCACCTTCACCATAAAGCGCTTCTTCATGACGCGTACCGGACTTGGTAATATCAATCGCCGGGAAGGTTCGCTTGTCAGCCAGCTTGCGATCCAGCACGATTTCCGCGTTACCGGTGCCTTTGAATTCCTCAAAGATTACCTCGTCCATCCGGCTACCGGTATCAATTAACGCGGTCGCAATGATTGTGAGGGAACCGCCATTCTCGATATTGCGTGCAGCACCGAAAAAGCGCTTCGGCCGTTGCAGCGCATTGGCATCGACACCGCCGGTCAGCACTTTCCCTGAAGAAGGCACCACCGCGTTATAGGCGCGGGCGAGGCGGGTAATTGAGTCAAGCAGGATCACCACATCTTTACCATGCTCTACCTGCCGGCGCGCTTTATCTATCAGCATATCGGCAAGCTGCACATGGCGATGCGCGGGCTCATCAAAGGTTGAGGAGACAACCTCGCCTTTGACCGAGCGTTGCATATCGGTCACTTCTTCCGGTCGTTCATCAATCAGTAGCACCATGAGTTCCACTTCCGGGTGATTCACCGAGATCGAATGTGCAATCGTCTGTAATAAAATGGTTTTACCGGTTCGCGGAGGCGCAACGATCAACGCGCGTTGCCCCTTACCCAGCGGATCGACAATATCCAGCACGCGCGCGCTTAGATTGCGCTTATCCGTCGGATCCGGCAGCTCTATTTTCAGCCGTGTATCAGGGTATAGCGGGGTCAGATTATCAAAATTAACCTTACGACGTGCTTTTTCGATGTTATCTCCGTTGATGCTGTAGATCGCATCCAGCGCAAAATAACGCTCGCCCGGGTTAGGAGAACGTAACTCACCTTTTACGACGTCCCCAGTTTTTAGCGCAAAACGGCGAATCTGTTGCGGGCTAATATACACATCATCCGGGCCGGAGCGGTAATTGGCCTCGAGTGAGCGCAGAAAACCAAAGCCGTCCTGCAGCGTTTCCAGCGTACCTTCACCGACAATGATCCCATCTTCCTGTACCTGAGCGAGTTTTTTCAGCAACTCGAAAATCAGATCCTGTTTCAGCATGGAAGAGCCATATTCAATGCCGGCTTCTTCCGCCATTTCAATCAATTCGGTCTGCGGTTTTTGTCTTAAGTCGCTGACATACAGCACGTTACCATCATCTTTCGGCTCATCGCCTATGCGGGTTGTATCCTCCGGCGGGCGTTTACCGCCACGCTTCGGGCCGCCGCCGCGTTTACCGCCGGTATTCCTCTGATTGCGGGGGGTATAGGTTTTTTTCTCTTTGCCGTCATTCGACGATTTCGACGATTTGACCTTGGGTTTCTCGTCACTCTGCTCTGCTTTCGCAGTATTGTTTTCTGCCATACGTACCTTGAAAGTGGGTTATATCGAAATATGGATAGCTCTAATCCAGATTATGATCCGTTATTGTAATCATGAATCGAAGCGCCGAATGCGCCCTGAACACACTACTATACAAGTTTTCGTTCTATGTCAAACAGCTTCTTATTCAACGATAATTTCCACGCGGCTGTTTTTCGGTTCGCGTTGCTCATCTGCGGTTTGTACTGCTAAATCGGTTTCTCCGAAGCCAAAGACTTGAATTAAATTCCGATTGATGCCTCGTTTCACGAGCTCATCTCGAACCGAAATTGCCCTTTGACGCGACAATTCAAGATTTTCATCCATCTTGCCTACCGTATCCGTATGACCGTTTACGAGCAGTTCAAAGCCTTCTATCGTACTAAGTCTTAGCACTAATTTATCCAGCTTATCCGCTGCCTGTTCATCTAGTGCTGTTCCATCCGGAGCGAAGTAGATCATCATGTTGCGTTCTATTTCTGCAGCACGTTTTTCATCCAACTCTTGCAGCATTGAAAGCTTGGCACGTTCTTTTTCATTTTCAATTTTCTTTTGTGGTGGCGATGTGGGCGTAACAATATGTTCTTTCACTATAACACGTTCCTTAGTCACTGGGCGGGACTTCGCTTCCAGCTTCGCCAGATGTGTTTCAAACTGTCGCCTGCACTCGCTACTGTAAGTAGGTTTTTTCCAGTTTTTCTCCTGAATAACCCAGCAGTCGTAGAAAAACTGGGTGGTTGCGGCCAATTCCGGATCCTGCTGTATGGCAAATGTAGTGAGGGCATCGGTCAGCTTGAGTCGTTCCTCTTTCAGGGTAGGGAGAATATTGAAGCGGACATCCCAGCGTTCCGGCTGTTCCGGATCAACATAAATATTATTAACCGCATTGATCGCCTTTTTTGCAAAATGGTTAGCACCAAAGAAATCCTGCTGATCGTGCAACACCATCGAATAATATTTATAACGGCGGGCCAGAAAGTCCGTATGTTTATGGTTCGAGGTAAAATGAATATGTTCGGCCTGATTACAGCCCCCCAGCGGTAAGGAAACGATTAATAGGATAGCCAGAAACCCGAAATACCGCATTATTACCCCCTTATGGCTTCGAAGCCGCTACGCTTAAAGTCTACTCTTGCTTATGCACTTGCGCCTACTGGCTATTCGTGCTTAATCCGTTGCCTAGCGTTCCGCATCATGTGTACTATAGCGCCAAAAACGGAGGATGTACAACGAATGGTTTCACCCCCATCACCGGAAAACTATATGAGCTTGCTACAGCTGGCTTTGAACGAGGATATCGGTTCAGGCGATTTGACCGGCGAGGCGATTTTTTCTGAAAACGATCGGGCTACCTACCGGATTACAGCGCGTGAATCACTCGTAATATGCGGCTTTACGATGGTAAAACAACTGATTACCTATTATTTCGATAGCGTAACGATTATGATATTTCACAATGATGGGAAAAAAGTAGAATCAGGTACTATACTTGCGGAAATCTCAGGTAATACATTAGATATTCTTAAGCTGGAACGTCTTATGCTGAATCTGCTTCAAAGGCTAAGCAGTATTGCTACGGAAGCGAAACAATACACGGAAATTATAAAAGAAACGAGCTGTAAATTACTGGATACACGTAAAACGCTACCTGGCTGGCGTGCGCTCGAGAAATATGCCGTCGCCATGGGTGGGGGGATCAATCACCGCATCGGATTATTCGACGCATTTATGATAAAAGATAATCATATAGCAGCAGCCGGTAGCCTTGAGAAAGCCGTTGAAGCCGTAAGGGCTTGGCAGGCTGTACATAGGCCGGAAGCTGATAGTCCGATATGGGAGGATCCCTTACTTCCAGGGCTAAACAGGTATACGCTCACGGTCGAATGCGATACGGCAGAACAAGCGAAAGCGGCAATGGCGCTTAAAGTAGACCGACTTCTGCTCGATAATATGACGCCGGAAGAGATAAAAACAATCGTGCTATGGCGGGATAAGCACGCTGGCTACCGGCCCGTCTTGGAAGCGAGCGGGGGGATTACTAAGGATAATGCCTTACAATATGCCAAAACCGGGATTGATTATATCAGCAGCGGCGCCGTTACCTTAGCTGCTGCCACTGTTGACATTGGATTGGACGCGGTTTCCTGAGCCTGATTTTCGCTTCTCCAGCAGCTGAATCACCTGCGCCGAGGTTTCTTCGATGGATTTGCGCGTTACATCGATAACCGGCCAGCCATGTTTATTAAATAATTGACGCGCTTCTTTGATCTCTGCCTTAATATTCTCCATATCGGTGTAATTAGTGTCGGGTGATTCATTAATTCCCATCAGGCGGGATTTACGAATTTGTGAAAGCCGTTCCGGGTTGATAACAAGCCCTACCACCAATGGTTTTTTCAGATGAAACAGATTATCCGGCAACGGGCAATTGTGCACATAAGGGACGTTCGCGGCCTTAATTCCACGGTAGGATAAATACACGCATGTTGGTGTTTTTGAAGTGCGGGACACACCGACCAACACCACATCGGCCTCTTCCAGCTCCTCCGTTGCCTGCCCGTCATCATGCGCGATCGCATAATGCACTGCATCGACTCGGTTAAAATACTGCTCATCCATCTTATATTGCTGACCAACCGCATGGGAAGGATTGATGCCAAGATGCGAAGAAAGCTGCTGAACCACACGATCCAGCGCGGCAAAGCACGGTATTTTCTGGTCATCACAGGCGCTTTCCAGCTGCTCGCGCATCGCGCTGTGCATGACGGTATGCATGACGATCCCCGGGTTCGCCTGAATCGCTTCGATCACACGCTCCATCTGCCCGGGTGTGCGCACCAGACTCCAGGTGTGTTCGATCGGGCTCACTTCCTCGAATTGCACCATCACCGAGCGTGAAATGCTCGATAGCGTTTCCCCGGTCGAGTCCGATACCATATGTAAATGAAAACTACGTGGCATGGGGAGATATAGTCGTTGGTTGCCCGCGCTTAGTCAATCATTATCCGCTGTTTTCTTACCCTTCCCGGATAAGTTCTGTATAGCTATGTGGATAAGATCGGGGACAGATTGCACCCGGTATAACTCCGCGCTTATACAAGGCTGTTTCCCGGAATATACACAAGCGGATAAAATAATACAGGTTATGTGAATTCTGAGGATAAAGGGCTCGCTGTACCCTTTTTATCACAGTTTATTCACTTTTCTCTTGTTCTTTCTACGCTAGATACAGCTTGAATTTCCTGTCTTTTATCCACAGAACGGGGATAACTAAGTTGATAACTTAGGTCAGAAGGGTATAACTTTGACATTTGCTGTGAATTGCACCAATTCACAGGCTCAACTAACAACTAACAATCTTTATATATATTTTATTTATTTGGTATGGTGTGTCGATAGGGTGCCTATTCACACGGGACTGCCTGTCAAGGACAGCAATCTCGGGCTGTAGCCTGAGATCACCGCGTCGGGCTAAAGCCCTCCTCGTGATGACGATATGAGCCGTCACTCCTCCCCCTGCTTGCGGCGCACGCATTTACTCCTCCCCCTGCTTGCGGGGGGAGGTTGGGAGGGGGGTATCATTGCCTGAATCGCATAGCGATTATAGGGCAATCCAGAAGCAATCACCTGGCCACGCGGTGAATACCCCTATAATGGCTGCGCCATTCTGGGTATGACATGTTATTTTAACCGCTCACCACCTTGACACCCACACCACTGCGGCTAACGCGCTGACGCACGTAAGTCTCGTTGCCTCCCCCGCACGCAGGGGAGGATGCGTTCTTAACCCTCTCCCGCATGACGAGAGGGTCAGGGTGAGGGCTTTTGGTGCAAGTGAGAGCCACCAGCGAAAATAAACAGGAGGTTATAGGAAAGTAGCCGTCTAGCCGGTATATTCGAAATTATATTTCGCTTCCATCTCGGCGATCAGCTCCTTAGGCGGTTCACCATAGCCAGAGGCCAGCACCTCACCGAACTCGGTGAGGTTGATCCGTTCCCCATCGCGGCCAAGAAGCTGGGTTAATTTATTTTCTTTGAGTGGATTAACGAGCAGAAAGAAATATTCCGGCTCACGCTCCACCGGGCGGTGGGTAATCAGATGAACGCGTTCCTCTTTTTGCGCATATTTTGCGGCGAAGCCTGACATAATATAATCCTATTTTATACGCTA
>CAZPQM010000014.1:0-55135 GCA_964588995.1 uncultured Rickettsiales bacterium
TGGCCACCAAAGAAAAACCCCACTGGAGCCATCCGGTGGGGTTTTTTGTGCGGGGGGGGGTAGTTTGCACCTTGTATACGGTAAACTTCAAAGCATTTGACAGTGAGCAGGCACTAATTTATAGATGAGGCAATTACCCTTGGAGATTATTTATGCTACGTTACGCTCTATTTTTCCTTACATTGTCTATTTTATTCACAACACAGCCCACTCAGGCTCGCGAACAAATCCGTATTGTAGGCTCATCGACCTTGTACCCCTTCGTTACCGTGGTAGCCGAAAATTTTGCCCGTGACCAGAATGTACCCGCGCCTATCGTAGAGCCGACTGGCTCAGGAAATGGTATTGAAATCTTTTGTCGCGGTATTGGCTTGAGCTTCCCCGATTTAGTCAATGCATCGCGTGATATGACAGAAAATGAAATTGCCGACTGTAAATCGAATAATGTTACAGATATTCAGGAACTTTTAATTGGGTATGACGGCATCGTAGTGGCCAATAATTTGAATTCCCCGCAATTTCGCCTGTCTCTGGATGATTTGTTTAAGGCACTTTCAAAATACTCTATTCAAAACGGTAACGTAACTGAAAATACGATGCAACGCTGGAATGAAGTTAATCCAGATCTCCCGGATCAACCCATTCAAATATACGGTCCCTCCTCTTCATCAGGAACATATGATGTTCTTGTTGAGCAAGTGTTAATTGCACCCTGTATGAAAATGGAAGCATATCAGCGTGCTTACCCGGATGAAGCTGAGCGTGAAAAAATCTGTGGTGAAATTCGGGAAGACGGCGCTTATATCAAAGCCGGTGAGGCAGATAATTTAATTATCCAGAAGCTGGTTTACAATGATAATGCCCTTGGCATTTTTGGCTTCAGCTTTTTGGACAAAAACGAAAGCTTGGTTAAGGGTGCTCTTATTAACGGAGTCGAACCTACCATAGATAATATTGCTGATGCAAAGTATCCACTTTTTCGTAAACTATTCGTATATGTTAAACAGGCTCACCTTGAGCTTGTTCCTACTTTGAAACCTTTTCTCAAAGAACTCGTCAGCTATAACGCGATTGGTGAGGATGGCTACACGGTAGAACGTGGCTTAGTTCCCTTACCCGAAGAGCTTCTTAACGAACTACAACAAACCGTAGATAACCTTTAATAAGGATACATCCTAAAACCTAAAGACCTCAGTCTTTCGGAACCATCCTAAGCTTGAAAGGCTTGTGCTTTCGGCTAGCATCATTATAGTATAGATAAAATATACTGAGGTTATTGTGAACAAGACCATCCTATCAGACATCAGTTCGCCTGATGACTTAAAATCTCTTAATGATGAACAGCTTGCACAATTATCGCACGAGTTGCGTGATGATGTTATCCGTATAGTCTCAGAAACCGGCGGTCATCTGGGTGCAGGTCTTGGCGTCATTGAACTGACAGTCGCGCTGCATCATGTGTTTAATACGCCGCGCGATAAAATTATTTGGGATGTAGGTCATCAGGCCTATCCGCATAAAATCCTGACCGGACGCCGCGATCAGATGCACACGCTGCGCACGGAAGGCGGTCTTTCGGGTTTTACCAAGCGTAGCGAAAGTACGTATGATCCGTTCGGCGCGGGGCATAGCTCCACTTCTATTTCCGCTGCGCTGGGTATGGCCGTTGCGCGTGACAAAAAAGGTGAAGATAATGAGGTCATCGCTGTGATCGGTGATGGCGCGATGAGTGCCGGCATGGCCTATGAAGCGCTGAATAACGCCGGGGCGATAGATTCGAAACTGATTGTTATTCTGAACGACAATGATATGTCAATCGCCCCTGCGGTCGGTGCGATGAGCGGCTATCTGTCGAAGCTGATCTCTTCCAAATCATACCTGTCTTTCCGCGACATTGCCAAAAAAGCGGTGAGTCATTTGCCGAGCCATTTTGAGCGCGGCCTGCGAAAGACCGAGCAATACGCTAAACACCTTACCAGCCCGGATAAAAATTTTTTCGAGGAGCTCGGCTTCTATTATATCGGGCCGATCGACGGGCATAATATGGAGCATCTTTTGCCGGTGCTACGGAATGTGCGCGACAGCAAAAAGCCGCAACCCGTGCTGATCCACGCCGTCACCGAAAAGGGGCACGGCTTTGACTCCCCGGAAGCGTCGAATGAAAAATTCCATGCGGTTAAAACCTTTGATGTCGCTACGCGCGTCCAGAAAAAAGGTGCGCCGAGCGGCGTTAAAACCTATACGCAGGTCTTTGCCGAACAGTTGATAAAGGATGCGGAAGCGGATGAGCGCATCGTCGCCATTACGGCCGCCATGCCTTCCGGTACCGGGCTGAACCTCTTCGAAAAGGCCTTTCCGGAACGCACCTATGATGTCGGCATTGCCGAGCAGCATGCGGTAACCTTTGCGGCGGGAATGGCGTGTGAAGGCTATAAGCCGTTCTGCACGATTTATTCAACTTTTTTACAGCGCGCCTACGATCAGGTTGTGCATGACGTGGCGATTCAGAACCTTCCGGTACGCTTTGCGATTGACCGTGCAGGGCTGGTTGGTGCGGATGGCGCTACCCATGCGGGTAGTTTCGACGTTACCTACCTTGCCACGCTACCGAATTTCGTCGTGATGGCGGCGAGTGACGAGCACGAGCTTGCGCGCATGGTGAAAACCGCAAGCCTGCATGATGACGGGCCGATTGCCTTCCGATATCCCCGCGGCAACGGTGTGGGCATCCCTATACCGGATCATGTTGAGCCACTAAGAATTGGAAAAGGCCGTTATATCCAGCGCGGTAACGAGGTTGCCATTGTCAATTTCGGGGCGCGACTTCTGGCGTGTAAGTCTGCTGCAAGCCAATTGCAGGAAAAAGGCCTCTCCGTTTCGATTTTCGATGCACGTTTTGCCAAACCGCTCGATAGCAGAGCTCTGCTGGAAATGGCACGCAGCCATAAAGTAATGCTTACGATTGAGGAAGGGTCTATAGGAGGATTCGGCAGCCATGTTGTCGAGTTGTTAACATCTGAAGACGCGCTACAACAGTGCCGCTTCAAGGCGATGCATCTACCGGATGTTTTTCAGAATCATGCATCGCAGGATCGTCAATATGAGGAGGCCGGGCTGGATGCGGAGGCTATCGTCAAAGAAGCTTTGGCGCGATTGCCACGTGAAGATAGCCATGCAGTGCGCGCTGAGCATTCCGATTCAACGCGTGAAGCGCAGCATCTCGACGCCTAAGCGTAATAGCGTTTCAGCGCCTTTGCGACTTCGGCTGACACAAACTGATCGACTTCGGCGCCCAATCGCGCTGCCTCTTTCACAAAGCGCGAGGCCAGAAACTGGTGCTGTTCGGACGCCGGAAGAAACACAGTTTGCACCTCAGGCGATAACTTCGAATTAATTGCAGAAAGTTGGAATTCATATTCAAAATCGGAAACGGCTCGTAGCCCGCGAATGATGAGGGTCGCATGTTGCGCTTTCGCAAACTCAACGAGCAGACCGGAAAAGCCTTTTACCTCCACCCGATCCGCGAGCCCCTCTTCAATCACATCGGACTCGGTCAGGCGCGCCCGCTCGCTTAAATCAAAAATCGGTGTTTTCGGCATGTCGTCCGCAACGGCGATAATCAGCTTATCGACCAGCGTCAGGCTGCGTTTGATAATGTCCATATGCCCGTAGGTAATCGGATCAAATGTTCCTGGATAAATGCCGATGCGTCTGGTCATAGCTTATCCGTCATACCGCGATCAAACCACGGGCTGACGTTTCATCTCGTTGGCTGAGGTTACTCCTGTGCATCGCTGCTTATATCCACTGCTTCGACTTCAGCCTCAACGCCTTCGCTCACCTGGTCGATGTCATCTTCCTCATCGCTGCCGGCAATGTGGGCTGCAGAGACGACATGCTCATCCTTATCGACCCGGAAGAGCGTGACGCCTTGCGTGCTACGCCCGGCTACGCGCACATCGTGAATCGGGGTGCGGATCAGGCGGCCGGTGTCGGTTATCAGCATGATCTGATCCTGATCCTCGACCGGGAAGCTTGCGACCACGCCGCCATTACGCGTATTAGTCACGATATTGACAATGCCTTTACCACCACGCCCGGTTTTGCGGTATTCATAAGCGGAAGTACGCTTGCCATAGCCTTTTTCTGTGACAGTCAGGATAAATTGCTCCTTATCCGCCATCTGTTTTACCTGATCTGCCGGCATAGTTGTTTCCACTCCTTCGAGTGAAGGCTCGTCATTTGCTGCAATCTCAAGACGCTTTTCCAGAGGAATCCGTAAATAGGCATCACGCGTGTCGATATCGGCTTCCGCACCATCCAAAACGGTCATGGAAAGCACTTCATCATTCTTTTCAAGGTTAATGCCTCGCACACCGGTTGAATTGCGCCCTTTAAATATCCGCACCGCATCGACCGGGAAGCGAATCGCTTTTCCCTCTTTCGATGCCAGCAATATATGCTGATCGGCCCCAGCAACCGCCACGCCAACCAACTGCTCGCCTTCATCCAGCTTCATTGCGATCTTCCCGTTTGCCCGTACTGACTGAAAATCCGACAGGCTGTTACGGCGCACGTTACCGTTACTGGTGGCAAACATGATATTATGCGTATCCCATGCATCCTCATCTTCCGGCAGCGGCATAATGACATTGATCGTCTCCCCCTCTTCCAATGGGAACAGGTTCACCAGCGCCCGCCCTTTCGATTGTGGGGAGCCTTCCGGCAATTGGTAGGTTTTCAGCTTGTAGGCAATGCCGCGCGTAGTAAAGAACAGCATCGGCGTATGCGTGTTGGTCACAAACACCTGACTGGTGACATCCTCCTCTTTCATGGAAAGACCGGATCGCCCTTTACCGCCACGTCGCTGCGCGCGGTAGGTTGAAAGCGGTACGCGCTTGATATAGCCGCCAACCGTAACAGTCACCACCATATCTTCCCGCGCAATCAGATCCTCGATATCTTCCTCAAATTCGCTCGCCTCAATGGAACTGCGACGAGCATCCGCGAATTCGTCTTTGATCGCCGTCAACCCGTCGCGCATGAGCTGGAGCATCATCTCGCGCGAACCGAGCAGCTTCAGGTAATGCTGAATTTCTTTGCCCAGCTCGGCAAGCTCCTCACCGATTTTTTCCTGCTCCAGACCGGTCAGTTTCGACAAGCGCATCTCCAGAATGGCTTTCGCCTGCGTTTCGGTGAATTTAACCTTACCTTCGATAATGCGGTTGTGGCGGTCATCGACCAACTCCAGCAACGCGCGGACATTGCTGCCATCCCAATCACGCCGCATGAGTTCCTCTTTCGCCGATTGCGGGTCCGGACTATTGCGGATTACGCTGATAACCTCATCAATATTGGCGACCGCAATAGACAGCCCGATCAAGACGTGCGCTTTGTCGCGCGCCTTGCCCAGCTGATAATTGGTGCGCCGAGTCAGCACTTCCTCACGGAATTCCAGCCATGCCTGAAGCACTTCCTTGAAATTCATCTGACGCGGTTTGCCTTTGTGCAGCGCGAGCATATTGACGCCAAAGCTGGTTTGCAGCGGCGTAAACTTATAGAGCTGATTGAGAATAACGCTCGCCATCGCATCCCGTTTCAGCTCGATCACCACACGTACGCCGGTTTTATCGGATTCATCACGGATATCACTGATCCCTTCAAGTTTTTTATCGCGCACCAGGTGGGCGATTTTTTCTACCATGAGCGCCTTATTAACCTGATAGGGCATTTCATCGACAATTATCGCCTCGCGGCCGCCGCGTATTTCTTCTATATGGGTTTTCCCACGCATAATGACGGAGCCGCGCCCGGTCTGCATCGCCGAGGCGGAACCGGCACGGCCTAATATGATGCCTCCGGTGGGAAAGTCAGGTCCGGGGCAGACATCCATTAAGTCTTCTATGGTCGCTTCCGGATTGTCGATCAGCAAGCAGGTGGCGTCAATGACTTCGCCAAGATTAAAAGGCGGCACGTTCGTCGCCATCCCTACGGCAATACCGCCGGCACCATTGACCAGCAGATTCGGAAATTCTGCCGGTAAAACGGTCGGCTCTTTTTCCGTGTCATCGTAATTCAGCTTCCAGTCGATCGTGTCCTTGTCAATATCCTCGACCAGCTTATGGGCAGCTTTTGCCATCCGGGATTCGGTATATCGCATGGCTGCGGGCGAATCGCCGTCCATCGAACCGAAATTACCCTGCCCATCCACCAAAGGCAGTCGGAGCGAGAATTCCTGCGCCATGCGAACGAGTGAATCATAGATCGCCGAGTCACCGTGTGGGTGGTATTTACCCATCACATCCCCGACGATGCGGGCAGATTTTTTATATGGCCGGTTCCAGTGAATGCCGTTTTCATACATTGCGTAGAGAATGCGCCGATGCACCGGCTTGAGCCCGTCGCATACGTCGGGTATCGCACGGCTCACGATAACGCTCATCGCGTAGTCGAGATAGCTCGACTTCATCTCATCCACAATGGAAACAGGAAGGATTTCGGCTGCAGTCTGATTCATAATTTCCCTATTTACTTCTACCCCAATAATAAAGGCAATTTATAGAAGGTTTCAGGCGCTGAAACAAGCGGATAATGGGAAGAATTTAAAACATCCACCAGCTGGCAAGCGCCAAAAAGAAAAGGAAGGAAGCCACGTCGGTAAAGGTAGTGACAAAGACCGAAGAAGCCACTGCCGGGTCCACTCCATATTTCACCAAGCCGAGCGGCACAAGGATGCCAGATAAGGCTGCCAGCAGAAAGGCGCCAAAGGTGGCAAGGCCGAATACCGCTCCAAGCATAGGGTTCTGATAGAATAAAACAGCACCCATAAAGGCGAGTAAGCCGAACGCCGCGCCGTTCATCGTCGCAGCGAGCATCTCCTTACTGACAATACGCCAGGCGTTGGTCTTGCTCAGCTCTTTAGTGGCAATGGCGCGTACGGCCACCGTCAATGTCTGCGTTCCGGCATTGGCAGCCATGGAGGCCACAATCGGCATCAGGACTGCAATCGCAACCAGCTTCTCGATCACCTCGTCGTAAAGCGCAATGACTACCGAGGCAAGCACCGCCGTAACTAAATTAGCGGCGAGCCACGGCGCTCGTTTTCTGGCCGTTACCATATAGCTCGCGTGGATATCGGACTCCCCGACATTACCCATTTTGAGAATATCCTCACTCGCCTCTTCCTGCATGACATGCACGATGTCATCAACCGTGATGATCCCAACCATGGCTCCCTCTTCATCAAGCACCGGGGCAGAGGCGAGCCCGTACTTACGGAAGATATGCGCCACCTCTTCCTGATCCATGGTTGCATCGATCGTATGGGCCCCCTCCTCCATAATATCGGCCAGTTTGACATCGCGCTGTTTGCGGATAATACGACTCACCAGAATATTACCGACCGGGTGGCCTTTTTTATCAACAATAAAGAGTGAGTAGAAATCGTCCGGCGCGTCTTCCTGAGCGCGTAGATAATCAATGACCTTACCCACATTCCAACTGTACGGGACCACGACAAAATCCTTCGTCATCATCCGCCCGGCGGAATCTTCCGGATAGGACAGGCTTTGTCGCAATTCTTTCCGCTGCAGCTTATCACCGACCGCCCGGATAATTTTCTTCTGATTAAGCTCGTCAAAATCTTCGATGATGTCGATCGCGTCATCCAACTCTAACGTCGCAATATCGCGCGCAATCTGAGTGGTGCCTATCAGCTCGGCCACTTCATCCTTGATATGCGGTTCCAGCTCGACCAGCACTTCCGGACGCACTGCATCCGGTATCAGAGGCACGACTTCTGCACGCTCTTCGGCACGAATATGCGAAATCAGTCCGGCAATATCGGAGGCGTGCATCTGCTCGAGATTAAAACAGATGGTTTCCGTATCGCCTTCTTTCAGGCAGAATTGTACGTTGCGAACGGAATCATCAAACGGCGCGTTGAGTGACTGCGCCTCGTTCTTTTCCTGTATGGTATCCTCTGCTGCCATAGCTGTTCTTATACAGATTTGACTCAAACATGCGAGCGCAATTTTCCCAGGAATAGCTTATGGCATAGCGACGGCAGGCCTCGCGGTCCAGCTTCAATGCGCGCCGAATCGCCTGCTCAAGATCATCATCGAGCGCCCCGACTTCCGGGCTCGTGATCACATCAATTGGGCCAGTCACAGGATAGGCGGCTACCGGAGTGCCTGAGGCAAGCGCCTCCAGCATGACAAGGCCGAACGTATCGGTTTTACTGGGAAACACAAACACATCCGCTGCCGCGTAATATTGCGCGAGTTCCTTACCGAACTTAGCCCCAACAAAGACTGCATCTGGATAGGCTCGCTCGAGCCGCTCTCGGTCCGGCCCGTCTCCAACTAATAATTTCGTACCCGCTACACGCGTCTCCAGAAACGCCTCCAGATTTTTTTCTACCGCGATGCGTCCGGTATAAAGCTGCAGCGGGCGGGGGAAATCAAACATTGTAGGCTGCGGATGAAATAGCCTTGTATCCACCCCGCGGGTCCATGGTTTTACGGTATGAAAACCGCGCGCGGTAAGTTCTTGCTGCAGCGACGGCGTCGCCACTAGCATTCCTTTCGAGCCGTTATGGAACCAGCGCATCAGACGATAAGTCACGCTTACCGGTATATGGGTTCGTTTGTTAATATATTCCGGAAATTTCGTATGGTACGAGGTGGTAAAGTGCAGTCCGCGCTTTCTGCAGTAACGCCGCGCAGCAAGCCCAAGCGGCCCTTCCGTTGCAATATGAACGCAATCAGGCCGCATCGCATCCAGCTGCTTGCCAAGCCTCCAGGGGTTAATGGCCAACCTAATCTCCGGGTAGGTCGGGCACGGCACCGTGCGAAACTGCTCGGGCGTAATCATGCTAACCGTATAATCTCGATCGACCAGAAGCTCGCGCACCGTATCGAGTGTGCGGACGACTCCGTTAACCTGAGGAAACCATGCGTCCGATATGATTGCGATACGCATCTAAGCGACCGGTTCGGGCTGTTTGACCGTCTGGCTGGCGCGGTAGGCCTCGGTATATTTATTCATCTCCTCGACCCAGTCGATAATCTCAAGCGTACCGTCCATATGCTCGACCAATGCCGTGCAGCTTTCCACCCAGTCGCCATCGTTGCAATAGAGAATGCCCTTGATATCTTTCATTTCCGCATGGTGGATATGACCGCACACTATCCCATCGACATGGTGCTTCTTCGCCATGTCTACGAGAAAATCTTCATATTTACTAATATGCTCAACCGTTTTTTTGACCTTATGCTTCAGGTAAGCAGAGAGGGACCAGTAAGAATAACCCATTTTCGCCCGGAGTTTATTAACCAGATCATTCAGACGCAAGCATACGTAATAGGCGGAGTCGCCAATATAGGCGAGCCACGGCGCGTATTTCATAACACTGTCGAACTCATCGCCATGCATAATAAGCAGTTTCTGACCCTTGGCCGTCTCATGAATCGCATGCTGTTTTACCTGAATATTTGCAAAATTGAGGTCGGTATAATCCCGCGCAAATTCATCATGATTTCCCGGAATATAAATGACATCCGTACCTTTACGGGCTTTACGCATAATTTTCTGAATGACATCGCTATGCGACTGCGGCCAGTAGAACCCTTTTTTGATCTTCCAACCATCGATAATATCACCGACAAGGTAGAGCTTCTCTGATTCCGTATATTTCAAGAAATCTAGCAAAAACTCGGCTTTACAGTCCTTCGTAGCGAGGTGGATATCGGAAATCCAGATGGTACGATATTTGAAATATGAGCGCATATATAGCCTCCTAGCGTAGCATCCGCTACATTACGCCCTCACACGTTGTGCATAGTGCGATTCATTTTTCAAGAAATCAATATTAAGCTCGGATCCACTCTGCCTTCAGGTACATTAAAGGTAAAGCGTGATAAATCTTCCATAGTAGGCCGGCGGGATTATAAGAGGCCGAGTTCGCGCAGCTCCGCTTCGATAGGCATCTCATTCTGCGAAGCGTTCCCCTTAAACTTAACGTCGCGGGGGGCATCTTTATCCTGAAGGTAGCGCCAGCCCTGAAACGGTTTTTTCTTTTTGGCCTCCGTACGAATAATCTCTGTATCAGTTAGTATAAGGCATTTTTTCCCCTGCCCGGTATCTGCTTCTTCAAACCCTACAATGCGCTGGCGGCAACAAATGAGCTTATTGATAACACGGTAAATCGAGCCGCCTGATGCAAGAATCTCATCCGCACGCTTAGGCATGTAGCGCGTGATAACATAATTCACCTTTTGCCCATGGTGCAACACGTGACGCCCCTGATGCCATGCGGCAAGGTCAGCCACCGAATCACAGCCTACAGCCAATTTGATTAAATGCACCATATCCCTGTATTACAGAGACAGCGATAAAATGTTACCGATCGGTTAAAGTGATTTGTTATTTCTGCTGGTGCGATTTCATTCGCGATACGGCCTGCTCAGCAGCATCATAGAAGGGCAGCAATACCAAGCTGGCCCCATGCTCTTTCAACACATGCTGGTCGCTCGGCTGCTGGGTTGATACAGCAATACCGCCTTGATATTGTTGCTGTTTCAGCCCTTCTATGAGCAGCAAGCGCGGGTCATCATGCATTAACCCAAGGTCATGCTGCGGCAGCGCAGACACGACCCATTTTACGGCTTTCAAAGGCAATCCGCTAACAAAAGCCGCATCACACGCATCGCCGTAAATCGCGTCATGCCCCTGCGCCCGCCACCGCCTGACTTCATCGGGATTAAAATCGACGGCAAGCAAACTATAACCTTCCTCCCGGAGGTAATGCGCAATCGCTGAGCCATACCGACCCAAACCAAACAGAATAACGTCATATTGCCGCTTCTCTTTGGGTTGCTGCTCAAGCACTTGCTCACGGTATGGACGGCTACGCTCGAATATAGAGAGTATTGATTCCAGCTTGTTGTAAAGCCCGTGGGAATAGGTAATCATATACACGGAAAGGGAAATTGTTATCAATCCTACCAAAGTTACAAGCCCAAGCGAATTGGCGTCTACATGCCCGAGGGAAAGCCCCATCGCCATAAATATAAGAGAGAATTCACTGATCTGCGCCACCGTCAATCCGGCTAGAAAGCCAGTACGTTTGCGATAGCCCATCAACCCCATGATAACCATCACGATAATCGGATTACCAATCAACACGAACAACGAGAAAATCAGAGCAGGGCCAATCTGCGTACCAAGCATCCCCAGATCCAGCTGCGAGCCAAGCGCGATGAAAAAAAACAACAACAAAAAGTCCCGTAGCGATGATAGTCGCGCCACAATCGCCTCGCGGAAAGGGGTTGACGCAAGCGAGATACCCGCAAGTAAGCCACCCAACTCCTTACTAAACCCAAGCTGGCTTCCAATTGCCGCCAATAGCGCCGCCCATCCTATCGCGAAGGTAATTAAAAGCTCTTGTGATCGCGCCATACGACTTACAAGCGGTGTAGCTAAATAGCGGATAAAAAGCAGTACAAACCCAAGCATGAGCAAGCCATATGCTAGTACGGTGCCAATCTGTAGCAGCGCCGAGCCTTCTGACGCATCTCCTGCACTGATACCAAATGCGGATAAGGTCATCATGGCGAGCACTACCACTAAATCCTGTACGATCAGGAAACCTATCGCGATGCGGCCATGCAATGAATCCACCTCGCGTTTATCCGAGAGCAGCTTCACAATGATAATCGTGCTGGAAAAGGTCAGCGCCACCGCCACATAGAGCGCGATAATGGTGGTAAGCCCTAAAGCCAAACCGATAAAGAACCCTATTACTGAGGTAAAGAGCACCTGACCCAGCCCTGTAGCGAGGGCAACAGGTCCTAGTGTACGTATCAATTTCAGATCAAGTTTCAAACCGACCAAGAAGAGCAATATTGCGATTCCCAATTCAGCCAGCAGGTCAATATGGGCATGGGAATGCACCAGATCCAAAACAGACGGCCCGGCAAGCACGCCAACTGCGATAAAGCTGACAATCATAGGTTGGCGCAGCAGCAATCCGATAAAACCGATAAACGCCGCCAGCGCGACTAATGCTGTTAGCTCATAGAATGGCGAGCTATGAATTAAAGTAACCAATTCTGTCATATTAACGCCTTTTTTTCATATCGCCCAAATATTTCAAGCGTATTTGCTTTTCGATTTCTAGAATCGCAAAACAGATAAAGCCACTTAAAATAATGATCAACCCGTCAAATAAGCTAATATTCTCTGTGAGAAATACCAACTGGGCTGCAGGCACGTACGTAAAGATTAACTGCGCCGTTATCACCGCTGCAATGACAGCCCACATCACCCGGGTTCCTTTGATCATCTGCCAACTTAATGATGTGCTGTATAGATTGCGGATATAAAACAGATTCATCATTTCCAAAACCACCAGCATATTAACCGCCATTGTACGCGCATAATCTATAGAAGCACCCTGTTCTATAGCATATTGATAAATAGCAAAAACAAACCCGGCAAATAATAGCGAAATTAAAATGATTAACCATATGAGTTGCCCAGTCAACAGAGGTTCATCTGGAGATCGAGGTGGCCGTTTCATAGTGCCGGATTCACTGGGCTCGAAAGCAAGTGCAATCCCCAGCGTTACTGCGGTAATCAGATTGATCCACAAAATCTGTACCGGCGTAATCGGTAGAGTCATACCCAATGTCAAAGCAAGCAGAATCGTCATCGCCTCTGCACCGTTGGTTGGTAGCGTCCAGCTAATCACTTTTTTCAGGTTGTCATAAACCGTACGGCCCTCTTTCACCGCCGCTGCAATAGACGCAAAATTATCGTCAGCCAGCACAAACTCCGCAGATTCCTTCGCTGCCTCGCTGCCTTTCTGCCCCATGGCAATACCTGCATCCGCCCGCTTTAGTGCCGGCGCATCATTGACGCCATCGCCCGTCATCGCCACGGTCAAACCATCGGCTTGCAATGCCTTAACCAGCCGCAATTTATGCTCCGGACTGGTACGCGCAAAAATATCCGTTTCCATCACGGCCTGCTTGAGCGCCTCATCATCCAGCGCATCAATCTTTGCTCCCGTTAGTACATGCCCGGTTTTCTGGAGCCCGATTTGCTTACCAATAGCCGCTGCCGTTCCCGCATGATCGCCTGTGATCATTTTTACATCGATACCGGCATGGTAACATTCTTTTACCGCCTTAACCGCTTCATCGCGCGGCGGGTCTATCATACCTACCAAACCTAAAAGTGTAAGCCCAGATTCCACATCACTAAATTCAAGCACCGTTTTGTTGTCATCCACAGGCTGCATGGCAAGTGCCAACACCCGTTGGCCTTTCGCCGCGATCTGGTCTGCGTGCTCCTGCCAGTAAGCCGCCTCTAGCTGCGTCTCGTCTTCCACCGTTTGCTGACGGCTACACATCTCAAGAATACGCTCAGGAGCACCTTTAATATAGATGCAGGCATTACCCTGATGATCATGATGCAGTGTAGCCATAAAGCGGTGCTTGGAATCAAACGGAATCGCATCGGTGCGGCTCCAGCTTTTCCGCTCCTGCTCCGGCTGCAGTCCCATTTTCCCGGCAAAAGCGAGCAAGGCGCCTTCCATCGGATCACCTTCCACCTCCCATACATCGTCCTCTTGGTGGATCTGCGCATCGTTGCAGAGCGTAGCCGCCCGGGCAATATCCTCCAGTACAGTATACTCTGTCGGTTCGACTTGTTTTTCGCCAAGCGTCAGGGCGCCCTCCGGTTCATACCCCTGCCCGGCAAGCGCAAAACAATGCTCCGAGGTAAGCGCGGAAGCCACCATCATTTCATTCCGGGTTAGTGTACCCGTTTTATCAGTACAGATAACAGACACAGAGCCCAGCGTTTCGATTGCCGGTAACCTGCGCACAATCGCGTTACGCTTCGCCATAGCCTGCACACCAATCGCGAGTGTAATCGTCAGCACTGCCGGCAGCCCTTCGGGTATAGCCGCAACCGCAAGCCCGACCACGATCATAAACAGCTCAGCGAAGGCGTAATCCTGAACGAAATACCCAAAAAGAAAGATAGCGGTGGCCATCAAAAGAATAAACCCGGTCAGCCACTTGGCAAAGCGGTCCATCTGTTTCACCAGAGGCGTCGTCAGCGTCTCTACACTGGAGATCATGCCGCTGATCCGCCCGATTTCCGTATCTCCGCCCGTCGCCACCACGACCGCTTTACCCTGACCTGACGTGACGAATGTGCCAGAAAACGCCATGCAGCTCCGATCCCCAAGCGCTGCATTCTGCTCCGCCGGTTCGGTGTCCTTATCCACTGGCACAGATTCGCCGGTAAGAATCGCTTCCTGAATCTGCAAGCCGTGCGCCGAGAGCAGCCGCATATCCGCCGGCACTTTGTCGCCCGCCTCCAGCAAAACGATGTCACCGGGTACAATCACCTCACCTTCGACATTTTCGCGGTTTCCATCGCGTAGTACATTGGCGTGCGGCGCAAGCATTTTACGGATGGCTTCCATCGCTTTTTCCGCCTTGCCTTCCTGCAGGAATCCAATAATCGCATTGATGAACACCACGGCTAGGATAACACCGCTATCGATGAGATGGCCCAGCGCTGCCGTAATAAATGCTGCGGCCAGCAATACGTAAATCAGGATGTTATGGAATTGCCGCAGAAACCGTTTAAGCGCGCTTTTGCGCGGCGGCTCGGCTAATCGGTTAGGACCATCCCGCTCCAGCCGCTTCGCAGCCTCATCTGATGCGAGTCCGTCAGCGCTTGTTTCTAACCGCTCAAGCGCCGCTTCCCCGGCTTCACTATGCCAAGAATTCTCAAAAGTTTCCACCGTAGCATCGTCAGGCATACCGTCCTCCCCGTTAAGAATCGAATAGTAAAAATAAAAGCGGTTGAAGTAAATCAAAACCACTCTACATTATATAAAGTTTCGATACGATTTTTAACAGGAGCCTCATGACTTTACCCGAGACGCACACCTCCCCCATGCATGGCTGGAAATTCGACAATAGCTACGCCACCCTGCCAGAGCATTTTTACAGCAAACTTCCCCCGCTTCCCGTGCGTGCGCCGAAGCTCGCCGTGTTCAATGAACGATTGGCCCAAGAACTCGGACTGGATCTAAGCCATCAGGGTGAGGATGACCTCGCCGCGCTGTTTGCGGGCAATGCACTGCCGGAAGGAGCAGAACCTCTCGCACAAGCCTATGCCGGCCATCAGTTCGGCCATTTTACGATGCTGGGAGACGGGCGCGCACATCTGATGGGGGAGCACATCACGCCAGAAGGCGCGCGCGTGGATATTCAATACAAAGGCTCGGGCAAAACACCCTATGCCCGCAGGGGTGACGGCCGCGCCGCGCTTGGCCCGATGCTGCGGGAATATATTGTAAGCGAGGCAATGCATGCGCTTGGCATTCCGACCACGCGGAGCCTTGCCGTGGTGACAACCGGGGAGCCCGTACTGCGCGAAACAGAGCAGCAGGGTGCTATCCTCACCCGGATTGCAGCCAGTCATATCCGCATTGGTACGTTTGAATTCATCGCCGCCCAGAAGGATACAGACGGGCTGAAACAACTCGCCGATTATGTCATCGCACGGCACTACCCCGATCTTGCCGATGCCGAGCAGCCCTACCTTGCGCTGATTGAAGCCGTGATGGAGCGGCAGATTACGCTGGTGAATCACTGGCTGCGCGTCGGGTTTATTCATGGCGTCATGAACACGGACAATGTCGCGCTTTCCGGTGAAACGATTGATTACGGTCCCTGCGCCTTTATGGATCGTTATGACCCGAATACGGTCTTCAGCTCAATCGACCGTATGGGCCGTTATGCCTACGCCAACCAGCCGACCATTACGCAGTGGAACCTCGCGCGCTTCGCCGAGGCGATTCTGCCGCTATTGCATGACGATATTGAACAAGCTGCTCAGCGTGCCGAAGAGACGCTCGCGACATTTAACGACCGCTTTCAAACGGCATGGCTTGCTATGATGCGCGTTAAGCTGGGGCTGCTTGACTCCACACCGGAAGATGGCGTGCTGATTGGGGATCTGCTCAAATGGATGCAGTATCATGCGGTGGATTTCACCAACACGTTCCGCGATCTCTCGCAGGCCACCTTGCCCGATAAGGAGGTCTATGAGGCGGAGGACGTTGCGGCATGGCTAGTGCGCTGGCAGGAGCGGCTCAACAAACAGTCGGCATCACCGGAGGAAGCGCGGACAGCGATGCAGGCGCAGAATCCGTTTATCATCCCGCGCAATCACCGGGTAGAACAAGCGCTTCAGGCCGCTGAAACGGAGTCTGATTTCTCGGTGATGCACGCACTGCTAACCGCCCTGAAATCTCCCTATCAAGACACCCCTGATTTCATCCAATACACCCATCCCCCTACGCCGGAAGAACGGGTGTATCAAACGTTTTGCGGGACCTGAGGGAGGAGTAATGTTTGGTGCGGCCGAGAGGACTTGAACCTCCACCCCGTTGCCAGGACATCGACCTCAACGATGCGCGTCTACCAATTCCGCCACGGCCGCACGTAAATAGAGAATGGAATTTATAACGTTATGTTCCTGGAGGCGCAACGGTTATTTGGATGCCCCCTTCGGCAGTCTTTTTATGCTTGCCTTCGGCAAGACGCAGCGCCACCGCATCCCACCACGGTCGAATCTCAATAAGAGAGACGAAAATATAATGAGCATAGCACGATAGGGCGTTGGCGGCCTCCCCCGAGCTTGACCCGAGGGGCTCAAACCGGCATAAGATGCTGGAATTACGCTCAAGGATGGCATCATAATGGAATGGAAAACGTCAGATACGTTCGTCGATTACGAAGATGCACTTGCCTTTCAGGAAGCGCGCGTGCGTGCTATTCAGAAGGGTGGAGAGGAATGCATTTGGCTGCTGCAGCATCCGCCACTTTACACGGCTGGCACCTCCGCAAAAGAATCGGACTATCTCGGTGTCCATGACTTTCCGGTTTACCTTACCGGGCGCGGCGGGGAATATACCTATCACGGGCCCGGGCAGCGCATTGCTTATGTCATGCTTGACCTAAAAGAACAACATGGTGATCAGCCCGATCTGCGTCGTTTTGTCTGGCAACTTGAAGAATGGATCATCCGCACCTTGGACACTTTCGGCGTAAAAGGCGAACGGCGCGAAGGACGCGTGGGCATCTGGGTCGCAGAAGATACGACCGGGGCTGAAAACAAAATCGCGGCGATTGGCATTCGCATCAAAAAGTGGGTAACGTTTCACGGCATCGCTATCAACGTAAATACGGATTTAACGCATTTTAATGGCATCGTACCTTGCGGCATCCATGAACATGGCGTTTGCTCGCTGCATAGTTTGGGGATTAATGTATCGATGGAAGAGGTTGATAGCGCGTTAAAAGCGTGTTTCGAAGACGTCTTTTAATCCTTCTTGTCGTTATCCTGAGAAACGCCGAACGGATTGAACATGTTCATCGTCTGCTCAAACATCTGCATGTTCTGCTTGCCAATTTCTTCAAGCCCTTTGAAGGGTGATAATTCCGTCAATCCACCCATAGCATCGCGCATCTTTTCCTGATTGTCCGAAAAGTCCGTCATCGCCTTTTCCAGATACCCAGGCAGCACCGTGCTGAGGCTATCGTCATAGAAGGTAATGATGTGACGCAGAAATCCGATCGGCAACATATTATATCCCTTGGATTCCTGCTCAAAAATAATCTGCGTGAGTACGGTGCGGGTCAGGTCTTCCCCGGTTTTCGCATCCACTACCGTGAAGTTTATCCCCTGCTTAACCAGCTTGCACAAATCATCCAGCGTGACATACATGCTCTGCGACGTATCGTACAAACGGCGGTTGGCATATTTCTTAATGACGACTTCTTCATTTGCATTCGGGCTATCTGACGCCATACCATTCTCCTCATGTGATTCGTACTACCTATACTGACTAATGCTGGTTTTTTCAATCAGATAATCGTATAACAGCGCGCATGATTCGTCTCTTTGTTCAACAACCTTTACAGCCTCATCACCCGCTGGACATAACAAAAGAGCAGGCACATTACCTGCATAATGTGATGCGCAAGGCAGAAGGCGACAGGGTGCTGCTGTTTAATGGAAAAGACGGGGAGTGGCAAAGCCGGATAGACAGCATCAGCAAGAAAGCGGCTATGGTTACTCCGCTAGAGCAGACCAGGCCACAACAGCCGGAACCGGATATCTGGCTGTATTTCGCACCGATCAAATTCGGGCGGATTGATTATCTGGTGCAGAAGGCAACCGAACTGGGCGTAGCCGGTTTACAACCCATCTTTACCGAACGTACGCAAGTCACTCGCATCAACCGGGATCGCTTGCGCGCAAATGCCATTGAAGCCGCCGAACAATGCGAACGGTTAAACGTACCCGAAGTGGCCGAGCCTGTGCGTTTAAAGGAAGCCATACAGCAACTGCAAGGCCGCACACTGATTTTTTGTGACGAAACCGGCAGCGGTAAGCCGATGCATCACGCGCTGAACGCTACTGCTTCCTCCAAAGCCGCTATTTTTATTGGCCCGGAAGGAGGATTCAGCCCGGATGAGCAAACCCTATTGAAAGGTTATGCGAATATAGTTGCAGTCAGTCTCGGGCCGCGAGTATTGCGTGCAGATACCGCCGCGCTCGCTGCGCTGACCATTTGGCAAACGTTACATGGAGATTTTGATGGAACGCCCCATTTTGAAGGAAACTAACATGGCACCGATAAAAATTACGTCGATTCTATCTGACCTATGGGAAACTCGCGAAGCGGATATCTGCGCCTGGTTCGAGGAGCAATATAAACGCACCAAGCCCCTGTTTTACAGCTCGGTGGATCTGCGCCATTCCGGTCATAAGCTGGTGCCGGTTGATACTAACCTGTTTCCTGCCGGATTCAACCTGATATCGGAAACGGCGAGAAAACGCGCAAGCACGCAGGTTAACGCATACATTAAAACGCATCACGAATCGGCAAAGAAAGTGCTACTCATCCCGGAAAACCATACGCGCAACACCAATTATCTCGAGAATATCTATGCGCTACAGCAGATCATTCTGGATGCCGGATTTGAGTGCGTCATTGGTGGGCTGGCAATTGACGAGCCTACCGAGCTAGAAACAGCGGGCGGGCATAGTCTGCAATTATCACCTCTGCGGCGCGATGATTATAGCGTCTATGCTGATGAATTTGAGCCGGATATCGTACTCGTTAACAACGATATGTCTGCCGGGTTTCCGGAAATTTTGCATGAGATCCGGCAGCCGATTTTTCCACCTATCGGGCTGGGCTGGTACCAACGCCGCAAGACGCAGCATTTTGATTCTTACGATGAAGTAGCGACAAAATTTGCTAATGCCTTTGATCTCGATAAATGGTTGATAAGCGCGTTCTACAGCAAATGCGGTCAGATTAATTTTAAGGATAAGGCCGGGCTGGAATGTGTCGCGCTGAATGTCGAAAAAACGCTCTCCCGTATTCAAAGGAAGTATGATGAATATGGGATAAATGATGCGCCCTACGTGTTTATTAAGGCTGATAGCGGGACCTATGGCATGGGGATTATGACCGCCACCTCCCCGGAGGACGTACTTGAAGTGAATAAAAAAGCGCGCAAGAAAATGACCTCGATCAAGGAAGGGGTTGAAAATACACAGGTGATTATTCAGGAGGGCATTCCTACTATTGACACGATCGAAGGCGCCCCTGCCGAGCCGATGGTCTATCTCGTAAACGGTCAGCCGATCAGCTGCTTCTTCCGCGTGAACGAAGCACGCGATGCAAAAGGCAATCTGAATGCGCGTGGCATGTCTTTCGAGCCCGGAGAAAAGCTCGATAATCAGGAGCACTATGCTGCCCGTAGCTTCTGCCCGATTCAGGGGCTGGTGGCTCGTTTGGCTACGTTAGCGGCGAGCCGGGAATGTTATGAGGATAGCTGGGTTATTTGAGTCCTCAGAGTCGGGAGTTGAGAGTTGAGCACAGTGATGCGAGTTCTTGATTGCGCAATGCGTTTAGACTCATTCGAAGCGATAGCAATCATTTCAAGGAGCGATTAAAATATCGCCCCCCAAAACTCCTTGGCAACCTCACGCCCTGTCAATTCCTCGATTTCTTTGAAGCCAATCGGCGAGGTAATATTCACCTCGGTGAGGTAATAGCCGATAATATCAATCCCACAGATTGCGATTTGCTCGCGCTGTAAGATGGGTTTTAGTGTCTCACAAACGGCCTTATCACGCGCTGACATTTTCGAGGCGACCAGCTCCCCTCCCTGCATTAAATTAGCGAGATGGCTACCTTGTTTTGGTACGCGCAAAAACTCACCTACCGGCTCACCGTGCAACAGCAATATCCGTTTATCGCCTTCAGCTACTTCGGGTAAAAAGCGCTGCACCATAATCGGCGCGCGGGTGCGGCTGACCATATCGGGTATGAGAACGGCTAGCTCACGCTTTTGATTGCGTTGAATACGGTGAATATCATTTCCGCCGAAAAGATAAAGTGGCTTAAGGATAATATCTCCATGGGTTTCAAGAAACTCCGCCACGGCCTCCGCCCGATAGGTCACAAGGGTTTCGGGCATCAGCTCCTTCGTGAGGAACGGAAAAAATTTCTCCGGATAGTGGCGCACGGCTCGCGGCGGGTTGATCACCTTAACCGAGGGCGGCAACATTTCCAATATATAGGTGGTTGTGAGATACTCCATATTAAAAGGAGGATCCTGCCGGATCATGACCGCATCCATCTTCGCAAGGTCGACATCCTGCGCATCACCAAGTTCGTACCACACCTCCCCTTCTCGATGCGTCACTTCGCGGGCATGCGCCCTCACCCGTTCATTTTCCAGCATCAGCTCATGCGGATGATACTGATACAGGGTGTGGCCAAGCGCTTGCGCCGCCCGCATCAAGTGCAGCGAGTTATTTTTCAGCGGATTGACTTCCGCCATCGGCTCCATTTGAAAGGCAATCTTAGGCATTATAACATTGCTCCTGATCTGGCATTACTATGCTCGCCAATGAGCCTAAGCCCTGCGAGCACTAAAGTAGGCGCGAATACTATCGCGCTGCTAAAACCTGGCACCTAAAACCTGACATCTATACCTCCGTTCCGCCGACGGTCAGATCAGACACCAGAAGGCTTGGCTGTCCAACCCCAACCGGAACGGACTGGCCGTCTTTACCGCACGTACCGATCCCGGGGTCAAGCGCCATATCATTACCGATGCCTTTAATCTTAGTGAGACAATCCGGGCCATTGCCGATCAGGGTTACGCCCTTAACCGGCTCCTTCACCTTACCCTTTTCAATGCGGTAGGCCTCCGAGGCGGAAAACACAAATTTACCCGAGGTGATATCCACCTGACCACCGCCGAAGTTCACCGCGAAGATGCCATCCTCCACTAGCGATATGAGTTCCTCCTGCGTCTTATCGCCGGAGAGCATGTACGTATTCGTCATGCGCGGCATCGGCAAATGCTCATAACTTTCACGCCGTCCGTTACCGGTTGGCTTCACCCCCATCAGCCGGGCATTCATCCGGTCCTGCATATAGCCGACAAGAATGCCATCCTCGATTAAGGTCGTGTAGTTACTTCCGGTGCCCTCATCATCGATGGTAATCGAACCACGGCGATCCGGCATCGTACCATCATCCACTACCGTTACGCCCTTTGCCGCCACCTGCTGCCCCATCAAACCGGAAAAAGCGGAGGTTTTCTTGCGGTTAAAGTCGCCTTCCAGTCCATGGCCTACCGCTTCATGCAGCAGCACGCCGGGCCAGCCTGGCCCAAGCACGACATCCATCTCGCCGGCCCGGACCGGAACCGATTCGAGATTGACAAGCGCCTGCCGCAACGCTTCTTTCGCAGCCTCCTGCCAGCGATCATCAGCGAGCACCGTGCCATATTCTATGCGCCCGCCATAACCATGTGATCCACGTTCCATCCGTCCGTTCTTTTCAACAATCACCGATATATTCAAGCGGACCAGCGGGCGAATATCCGCTGCCCGGTCACCTCCCTGCCGGACAATCTCCACCGCCTGCCATTCACCGGCAAGCGAGACAGAAACCTGCTTCACCCGTTCATCCAACGCGCGTGTGTAACTATCTATCTTTTCCAACAGGCCAAGCTTATCTTTCGTCTCCCATGACATGATCGGATTATTCGCCGTGTAGAGTGCCTCGGCCGGTTTCTCCGGCGCTCCGATCTTATCCTCCACACCGTTATGCCCTGCTTTAACCGCGCGTACCGTATCGATTGCGCGCTTTATCGATGGCTCGGAGATATCGGAGGCATGAGCATAACCGCAGACTTCACCAATGACCGAACGCAACCCGAACCCTTGTGTAATATCTGCACTCGCATTTTTAACGACGCCATCATCCAGCAGGTAATGCTCCGAGGCGGTATATTCCATAAACAGCTCGCCATCATCCATACCGTCGAGCGCCTCATTCACGAGGGCCTGAACCCTACGCTGATCCATCTGCCGTGCGTCATAAAAAAGCGAATCCGTTTGTGTTAAATACTTGTCTGTTCCCATAAAAAACCTTATATTATTGGTGTGTTTCACGTTATTTACTTTGAATTGTGATACGGCATTATTATAAAGAGCGCAAAGCAAAATCCGGGGTATATACCACTATGCATTATTTATTAGGTTTTTTGTCATTTTGTTTCATCGCCTTAACCGGTTCAGTTCGCGCCGCTGAGACCCACATTCCGGACTGGCAGCTGGGTTTTCAGGAAGCCGTTACGCCCGTAAAGGAAATGATGTATTACTTCCATTACGAAGTGCTCATTATCATCACCGCGATTACTGTTTTCGTTATCGGTCTGATTTTCTGGCTGATTGTCCGTTATAACGCCAAAGCACAAAAAGAGCCAAGCAAGACTACGCATAATACCTTGCTGGAAATTATCTGGACGACGATTCCTATCCTTATACTTATTATGATTTCGATCCCGTCTTTCCGCCTACTCTATTATATGGATAAGTCGCCTGATCAGTACCAGAACCTTGTCGTGATCGACGGTGAAGCGCTGGCCGATGGCGAGCCTATCGACGCCACGGTTCGTATTGATGGCGAAAAGGTAGAGAATGCAGAGATTATACGTGAAGGAAAGATTCTGGTGGACGGTGAAATCCGGGTAGGTACGCGCGTTGTGGAACGCACGGATGCAAATACGGTATTCCCGGAATTGACGCTTAAGGTGGTCGGGTACCAATGGTATTGGAGTTATGAATATCCGGATCAGGAAATTCCGCTTTATGAAAGCCGGATGTTGCAGGATGATCAGTTAACTCCGGAAAAGCCGTATCGGCTGCTCGAGGTGGATAATCGGGTAGTGGTGCCGATTAATACCAATGTGCGTGTGCAAATTACGGCGGCCGATGTGATACATTCCTGGGCCATGCCCGCCTTTGGCATTAAAACCGATGCCGTTCCCGGTCGCTTGAACGAAACCTGGATGCGCATCACCAAGCCGGGCACCTATTACGGGCAATGCTCCGAGCTGTGTGGCGCGCTGCATGGGTTCATGCCTATTGCCGTTGAAGCGGTCTCGCAGGAGGAATTTGATGCCTGGGTTGAAGAAACCAAAGCGGCTTTAGCGGCGAATCAACCAGTACCGTCAGTCAATGAGATACGTAAAGAATTAGCGTTAACGGAAACCAAAGGAAAATAACATGAGCGCACATACACCAACCGGATGGAAACGCTGGGTTTTTTCGACTAACCACAAAGATATTGGTATTATGTACCTTATATTTGCCGTCTTTGCCGGTTTGGTCGGCGCGGGTATTTCCGTTTGGTTTCGTGCGGAGCTGGCAGAGCCCGGCATGCAGGTGCTTGTAGACAGCCAAACGGGTGAGCCGCAATACCAACTATATAATGTGTTGATCACCGCCCATGCGCTTATCATGGTATTCTTTATGATTATGCCTGCGCTGATTGGCGGCTTCGGTAATTATTTTGTGCCGCTTATGATCGGTGCGCCAGATATGGCGTTTCCGCGCATGAACAATATTTCTTTCTGGCTGGTCGTTCCGGCATTCCTGCTACTGGCTGGCTCCATGTTTATGGATGGCGGCGCTGGCACCGGCTGGACGCTTTACCCCCCACTTTCGGGTGGCACCGGTCATGCCGGTATGGCGGTGGATATGGCCATTCTTTCACTGCACATTCTGGGCATTTCTTCTATTCTCGGCGCTATTAATTTCATTGTAACGATTTTTAATATGCGTGCCCCTGGTATGTCTTTACATAAAATGCCGCTTTTTGTCTGGTCAATGCTGATTACTGCGTTTCTGCTAATTTTGGCACTGCCAGTATTAGCTGCGGCGATTACCATGCTACTGACCGACCGTAATTTCGGGACGTCCTTCTTCGATCCTGCGGGCGGCGGCGACCCGGTCTTGTTCCAGCATCTTTTCTGGTTCTTCGGTCATCCGGAGGTGTACATTATTATTCTTCCCGCGTTCGGTATCATTAGCCAGATAGTATCGACCTTCGCCCGCAAGCCGATATTCGGCTATCTCGGCATGGTTTATGCGATGGCGTCGATTGGCTTTGTAGGCTTCCTCGTTTGGGCTCACCATATGTTTACTGTTGGAATGGATGTTGATACAAGGGCTTATTTCCTTGCAGCCACCATGGTGATTGCCGTTCCGACGGGGATTAAGATTTTCTCCTGGATAGCAACCATGTGGGGTGGCTCGATAACGTTTGAAACGCCTATGCTGTTTGCTATCGGTTTCATCGTGCTGTTTACGCTGGGTGGTGTGACCGGCGTAGTGCTGGCTAATGCCGGGATCACCGTAGCACTGCATGATACCTATTATGTTGTCGCCCACTTCCATTATGTCATGTCGCTTGGCGCACTCTTTGCAGGCTATGGCGCATTTTACTACTGGTTTGAGAAAATGTCCGGTCGTCAATATAATGAGACGCTAGGCAAGCTTCATTTCTGGCTGACTTTTATCGGCGCGAACGTGACGTTCTTCCCGCAGCATTTCCTCGGGCTTGCCGGTATGCCGCGCCGTATTCCGGATTATCCGGATGCCTATGCTGGGTGGAATCTTGTCTCGTCCTGGGGCTCCTACATCTCCTATGCCGCGGCGCTGATGTTTATTTTCATTGTGTTCCATGCCTTTGCCAAAGGTAAGAAGGGTGCGAAAAATCCGTGGGGTAAAGGGGCGACGACACTGGAATGGACGCTTGGATCTCCACCGGCATTTCACACCTTTAACACGCAACCGAAAATTAAGTAGGTTTTATGTCGACCCGTTCACTACCGCTGGAGCAGGAAGCGGCTCACCATACTGCCGCTACGATCCGCGATTACTTCACGCTGCTTAAACCGCGTGTTATGAGTCTGGTAGTATTTACCGGTTTGATCGGTCTGCTGATTGCCCCCGGTACGCTTCATCCCTTTCTAGCTATCACGGCGGTGTTCTGTATTGCTCTCGGCTCAGGTGCCGCGGGCGCTATTAATATGTGGTATGAGCGTGATATCGATGCCGTTATGAAACGGACACAACATCGTCCGATACCTGCCGGGCGCGTTATGCCGGAGAAGGCGCTGGAATTTGCGATTCCGCTTGCTTTCGCCTCCGTATTCATTATGGCGGTGGCGGTAAATTATGTCGCCGCAGCCGTGCTGTTGGTTGCCATCCTGTTTTACGTTTTTGTGTACACGGTGTTTCTGAAACGTCGTACGCCGCAAAATATCGTCATTGGCGGTGCTGCCGGCGCTTTCCCGCCGATGATCGGCTGGGCGGCAGTGACCGGCACGATTTCGCTGGAAGCTATCCTGCTGTTTGGTATTATCTTTTTCTGGACTCCTCCGCATTTCTGGGCGCTCTCGCTTTATCGCTCGGGCGACTATGAAAAAGCGGGTATACCAATGCTTCCCGTCGTTGCGGGGCATTCCCAAACCAGGTGGCAAATGTTGCTCTACACGCTGATGCTATTTCCGATAACCTTCGCCCCGGTTTTTCTTGGCACATTCGGCTGGGTATACGGTGTGACGGCATTGACGTTAAACGGTATGTTTCTATGGCATGCACTTCGCGTGATGCGTAGTGATAATGATAAGGTAGCGATGAAAATGTTCGGATTTTCGATTCTGTACCTGTTCATCATTTTCGCCGTGATGCCGCTTGATCAATGGATCATGAGGATATTGTAATGCCAAAAACCAAACTGCACGAAACCCAAAAAAGGAAAAACTGGACTCTGTTTTCGATTCTAATGGCCGTAGTGCTCTTTTTCTTTGTGCTCGGACTGGTGAAGCTGGAGATTAATTACTAATGGCGCATGCCGTTCACCCAAAATATAAAATCACCGCGCTTAACGTAAGTGCGATTGTACTTGGTATGTTCTGTCTGGCTTATGCCTCGGTGCCGCTTTACGATTTATTCTGCCGTGTCACCGGGCTGGGCGGCACAACGCAGGTTGCCGCTTCAACAGAGGGCATCAAACCGATCGCCCGTAGCGTCGATGTCCGGTTTAATGCGGATGTGCATCGTGGACTACCCTGGAAATTCTATCCTGAGCAGACGGAAATGCGCGTCAGAGCCGGTGAACAGAGCCTGGCTTTTTACTGGGCGGAGAATCTCTCGGATAAGCCGGTGACCGGTACTTCAATTTACAATGTTACACCGCATAAGGCGGGGCCATATTTCAGCAAGATCGAATGCTTCTGTTTTGAGGAGCAGGTGATACAACCGGGAGAGAAAGTGCGCTTTCCGGTCTCTTTTTTTGTTGATCCTGCTATTGCGGACGATAAAAATCTGGATGATGTCAGAACAATGACGCTGTCTTACACATTTTTCGAGGCCAAACAGTAAAGTGGAGAACGTTACATGGCGAAACCGACCCATAAATTTCATTTAGTTGATCCCAGCCCTAACCCCATTCTGGCAACCATCGGTATTTTCCTGCTTGCGGTCGGTGGTTTAATGGTTATGCATAACAAACCCCATGCCGGGGTCGTTTTCGGCGTTTCCACCATTTTCCTCGTGCTCGTGCTGTATAAATGGTGGGGCGATGTGATTAAGGAAGGGCTTTTTGATAAGGCGCATAATAACGTCGTGCAAACCGGGCTACGAATCGGTATGGCGCTGTTTATCCTGTCCGAGGTCATGTTTTTCTTTGGCTTTTTCTTCTCTTTTTTTAAAGCCGCTTTGATGACACCGGATATTATCGGCGATGATTTCTGGCCGATTCGCGAGCGCATCTGGCCACCTGAAGGAATCAAGACGTTTGACCCGTTTGACCTGCCGCTGTTGAACACGCTGATTCTACTATTATCAGGCACCACGGTAACCTGGGCGCATTATGCGCTCCTCCATAATGAACGCAGAAACCTGCAGATCGCGCTTGCCATGACCGTTGGACTAGGCCTGCTCTTTTCCGGATTTCAGGCTTATGAATATAGTCATGCAGCCTTTGGTCTTACCGATGGAGTGTATGCGGCAAATTTCTATATCGCTACCGGATTTCATGGCCTGCACGTAATTATCGGTACGCTGTTCCTTGCCGTATGTCTGTGGCGTTCGCGGGATCCGAACCAGATGACGCCGGAGGCACATCTCGGATTCGAATTCGCCGCATGGTACTGGCATTTTGTAGATGTAGTCTGGTTGTTTTTGTTTGTCGTGGTCTATATCTGGGGTAGCTGATTGGTTTGCATACCGTTCTTAAAACGCTCTACAGCATAATCCGGCTACGATGCCCCAATTGCCAGCGTGGCAAGCTTTATGCAAAACCGTTTAAACCAAACCCTTATTGCCGCCATTGCGATACGATTTATCAGCAGGAAAAGCTCGGTGACGGCCCGGCCTACCTGACGGTTGCGATTGTCGGACACCTTTTAATCGCGCCCGTATTTTACGTCGAACGGCTATATCAACCTTCCATGCTCACGCACATGGCGCTATGGATTCCATCAGTGCTGATTCTTTCTTTTATTATTCTGCATTATTGTCGCGCTTTTTTTATCGCCATGCAATTCCATTTCCAAAAGGATGGTGACCCGCCTACGGATGGGCTGGATGATTAGGCGTTGGTCTTTTTCGCTGTTTATTGCGGCAACGGTAACGCTCTGCATAACGCTGGGTCTATGGCAACTCGACCGACAGGAGGAGAAAAATGCGCTACTTGCCGGCTTCGAACAGGCACGTCAAGCGTCCCCTATTGAATTAGGCAACCAGCCCTATAGCGAGGTGCTTTACCGGCGCGTTTTTACCGAAGGCCACTACCTTCCGGAGCACCATCAATATATCGTAGGGCAGTATCGCGAGGGTGTGATGGGCTACCACCTGATCAGCCCATTTCGTACAGTAACTGACCGGCTGATTCTGATCAATCGCGGCTGGATCAGTGAGAAGCCTTTCCGTGATGCAGGTGCAACCGTTACACACGTATCCGGCAGCGTCATGCCACGCGGGAAAGAGCCGGCCTTTTTCATGCCTCAACACCAGCCCGACCAAGGGGAATGGATTAATGCTGATGTCAAAGCAATCGCCGCCTATCTTTCTTATCTGCTAAACGAGCATGTCGAACCTGTGCTTGTGCAGCAATGGCCGGATGATAACCCATCGGCCCAGCCCATCGCTACCCAACCCCATTTTCATTTTCGTAACGACCATAGGCAGTATGCCATCACCTGGTTCGGTCTCGCTGCTGTCGTCACAATCATGTATGTTATCTTTATAATTAAAACCCGAAGGAATAACATATGACATCACCCTATGATGAGTTGACCCGCCGTTTCCATCAGCTTGGCGCCATAAAGGAGACCATGGCTGTGCTGGAATGGGATAATGCGACGATGATGCCACGCGGCGGTATGCATGCCCGCTCGGAACAGTTAACCGCACTGAATTCGCTGTGTCATGATCTGCTGAGTCAGGGTGATATGGAGGATCTGCTGCTGGATGCGGAAGATGATCCGCTCGAGGAGTGGCAGCATCGCAATCTCGAACTGATGAAGCATAGCTGGCTACATAAGACCTGCGTACCGGATACGCTGAGTAATGAGCTGATGAAAAAAGGTATTGAATGCGAACATATCTGGCGTGAAGCGCGTAAAGACAATGATTTTGAGCGCTATCTCCCCTACCAGCAAGAGGTCCTGCAGTTGGTCCGCGAGGTAGCCGATATTAAGGGGGATGCGCTTGATCTTTCGCCCTATGATGCGCTGCTGGATCAATATGATCCCGGCCGACGCAGTCAGACTATTGACGGCTTATTCAGCGAGCTGGCGGAGGCGTTACCGCCCGTCATTGAGCAAGCGCTCAATCAACAACCCCCGCTTCCGACCCAACCCACAGCCCATTACCCCATCCCATTGCAACGCGAGCTCGCTCAGTCCATGATGAAACAGCTTGGCTTTGACTTTAATCATGGTCGTCTAGATGAATCGTTGCACCCTTTTTGCGGCGGTATACCGGATGATGTAAGGATCACCACACGGTACGATGAAGGCGACTTTCTCTCCAGTTTGATGGGAATTTGCCATGAGACCGGGCATGCGCTTTACGAGCAGAACCTACCGAGAGCATGGCGGCGTCAACCCATCGGCGATGCGCTTGGTATGAGCATGCATGAAAGCATGTCGCTCTTTATTGAAATGCAGCTCTGCCGTAGCCATGCTTTTTTTGAATATGCCGCGCCGATCATGCTGAAGACTTTTGGCGGTGATCCCGCTTTATGGCATCCGGATACCCTCTATCAGCAGCATGTTCGGGTGGATCCCAGCCTGATCCGCGTCGATGCGGATGAGGTAACTTATCCCTGCCATGTGATGATTCGCTATGAGATTGAGAAAGCGCTGATCGAAGGGAAGTACGAATTTAAGGACGTACCGGACATCTGGAGCGCCCGGATGATGGAGCTTCTAAACCAAACGGTTAAGGGCTATGCTCACGGTTGCATGCAGGACATCCACTGGACGGATGGTGCCTTTGGATACTTCCCCACCTACACACTCGGTGCCTTAATGGCCTCTGCCTGGCGCGCAGCTGCCGAGGATGCACTTGGCCCGCTGGATGATAAGGTACGGCAGGGAGAATTTCAGCCTATTATTGACTGGCTGAAAACCACGCTTCATGCTGCGGGCTCACGTTATACCACGGATGAACTACTGGAGCGCGTTACGGGAAAACCTCTTGATATCTCCGATTATATGACGCATATAAAGAGCCGTTATTTAGGCTAGCATAATATGAAATTTATCAGCACACGCGGTCAGGCTCCCGTTCTGAGTTTTGAAGACGTCGCCACCTCAGGCTTAGCTTCGGACGGAGGGCTGTATCTTCCGGAAAGCTACCCGAAATTTTCCGAGCAGGAAATTCGCGACATGGCTTCCCTGTCATATCAGGAGCTAGCGCATCGGGTGATGTATCCGTTTGTTAAAGGGGCGCTGAGCAAAGCTGAGCTACAAACGATCATTGACCGCTCCTACAGCACCTTTCGGCACCCGGACATCGCGCCCCTGATCCCGCTGGAAGAGGGACATTACGTGCTCGAGCTGTTCCACGGCCCTACTCTCGCCTTCAAGGATTTTGCCCTGCAGTTTTTAGGCAATCTGCTGGATTTTTTCCTTGCACGTAAAGGACAGGATGTGGTGATTCTCGGGGCGACCTCGGGCGATACCGGCTCCGCAGCGATTGAAGGCTGCCGGGGTTGCAAGCATATTCAGCTGTTTATGCTGCACCCCTATAACCGCGTTTCGGATGTGCAGCGCAAACAGATGACAACCGTGCTGGCCGATAATATTCACAATCTTGCCATTGGCGCGCCAAGCCACGGTAATTTTGATGATTGTCAGGATATGGTGAAGCATATGTTCCGCTATCCGGAGTTTCTGGGTGAACGCAAATTGACCGCCGTAAACTCCATCAACTGGGCTCGCATCATGGCGCAGATTGTCTATTATTTTTATGCGGCGCTGAAATTAGGGGCACCGGACCAATCGATTTCCTTCTCCGTTCCGACCGGAAATTTTGGGGATATCTTTGCCGGGTACGTCGCCAAGCGTATGGGGCTTCCTGTTGCCAAGCTCATTGTCGCGACCAATAAAAACGATATTCTCGATCGGTTCTTCAAGGCGAATGATTACTCCAAACAAGGCGTCACACCCACCACGTCACCCAGCATGGATATTCAAATCTCGAGCAATTTTGAGCGCATGCTTTTTGAGCTGCATGATCGCGATAGCAATCTGGTGCGTAACATGATGGAAGGCTTCACTCAGGATGGCAGGCTAACCGTTTCCAGCAAGGTCATCGATAAAGCGCGGGCGATTTTTGCAAGCCACGCCACCGATGATGCAAAAACCAAAGCAATCATACAGCAGGTCTATCAGGAACATAATTATTTGCTCTGCCCCCATACGGCAACCGGCATCAATGCCAGTTGGACATATAAAGGTGATGAGCCAATCGTTACGCTTGCGACGGCGCACCCGGCCAAATTTCCCGAAGTGGTCGAAGCGGCCAGCGGGGTGGCGCCTGCCCTGCCCGATCATCTTGCTGATCTCTTCGAACGCGAAGAGCGTATGGTACCATTACCCAATGAGCTGGAAAGCGTGAAACGCTATATTCAGGAACATAGTTGAGTTTACGCGGAGCCGGCCACGTCGGAAAACATTAACGGGTTAACACCCAGCGATTCACTCGCCTTTTCCCACAGCTGATCGATGGGGGTGTCAAACACTAATTCGCTGCTTGCCGGGGCGGTGAACCATCCATTGCTACGCACTTCCTGCTCAAGCTGCCCGGCACCCCAGCCGGAATACCCGATCAGCAGGCGGTACTTCTCCGGCCCCATATCGCGCGCGATCAGCTCAACCACTTCCTTATTTGAACTCAGACACAGCCCGTCCGGCGTTTGCAACGTATGCTCCGACATATATTCTCTGGTATGCAGCACGAAAGCGCGACTCGTTTCAACCGGGCCGCCAAGAAATACATTCAGCTTATCGTCCGGCAACTCCAAATCCTCGAGATTAGACATATCCAGAATTTCCTCCGGCGTGATGTCCGGTATGGCATGGTTGATGATGACCCCCATGGCTCCCTCACGCGTATGCGCATTCATATAAATGACCGCGTGCCGAAAGCAACCTTCCTGTATCTGCGGTGTCGCGATAAGCAAATGGCCACTATAGGAGTTTTCATCTATAGCATAATTACCCATGCCCTTATAATGAACGATTAAGCCGTGGTAGTAAATGCTCTTGATCAAGAGTTTGATAAATACTTGCAGTCGTTAAAAAAATACGTAATAACAGCTTTCCAAATTGAAAAGCCGCTTTAGCTCAGTTGGTAGAGCACATCATTCGTAATGATGGGGTCACGTGTTCGAGTCACGTAAGCGGCACCATTATTTATCTGCATGCACCCGCTTACTGCCAGTATACAACGCGATATCGAAGCGATTTGTGAGTTGCCTCCGCTACTTTCTTCCGGTCCGCTCGATGCATTTCTTCGGCAGGAGAAGCGTTTCTTTATGAAGAACGCCCTGGAGCATATTGACTATAATTTTCTGTTTAAACGTCAGTCTGTTGGCAGTTATTTTGAATCCTTAATTATCCAGCTACTCCAACAGCATACTTACATTGATTTATTAGGATATAATATTGTAATTACTGACAATACTATAACATTAACTGAACTTGATATAATTTATAAGTATAATAATGTATTATATCATACTGAGCTATCATATAAATACTATCTTTATGATCCGAGTAGCAAACATGACCCATGGGTCGGGCCAAATAAAAAGGATACGCTTACACGAAGATTAAATAAATTTAATTATCAACTAGATGATAGACATAATGAAAGTATTTACACTCAGCTGCAAAACACGTTGGAATCACCCCTTCCGGTTCATCATGATTTCCTATTGAAAGGGCGCATCTTTTTACCGGCTGGGCATACATTGCCTGCTCAGCATGATTTACATGATAAACGCCCTGTAAGTTACTATTATCATTTAGGTAATCTACCAGATTTTATTCATACAGAGGGATATTACCGCCCGTTACTAAAACTGGAGTGGCTTGCCCCCATTGTCGACCAATCGAACCATAATTTACTCCGTGGCGATGCGCTGTTAGATTATGTGAAAGCGCATTTTGCGCAAACAAATCAATCCATATTAGTGGCGCAACTTCAACCCGATGGAGAAAAATACAGGGAATGCCATCGTTTTTACGTCGTGCATGATGCGTGGTAAGCGCGTTAGGCGCTACACTCCATTATTCACTAACCCATATTATGCATGTTTCGTCGTATACTACCCCTCATCATCTCGCTTTCCGTACTCGCGATTACTGTTTATATCCGCTATCAGGAATTTCCTATTGTAGAGCAAATTAAATATAAGGTTTTTGATACTTATCAGCAAAATAAGCCCAGAACTTACACCGACCTTCCAGTCCGGATTATCGATATTGACGATGAAAGCCTGAGTCGCTACGGGCAATGGCCTTGGCCACGAAATCTGGTTGCAGAGCTGATCGACAAACTGGCAGAAGCGGGAGCGGCAAGCATCGCGTTTGATATCGTATTCGCAGAAAAAGACCGCACCTCGCCGGAAAATATCCTCCCCATCTGGCAACTGCGTGATGAGAGCTATGCCAGCATGATTAGCGGCCTGCCACGGCATGATGAGGTGCTCGCGCAATCCATTCTGCGCGCGAACGTCGTGACCGGCTTCGTACTGATGCCGGACGCCACTAGCCAGCCTGAAGCCCCTCTGGTCAAGGCCGGCATGAGTTTTACCGGTCCTATGGGGGCAAAACCGCAGAAGCTACTGAATGATTATGGTGGAGCCATTCAGTCGCTTCAGCTGTTTCAGAAAGCGGCCAAGGGCAACGGCTCGTTTAACAGCAATCCGGATCTGGATGGTATTATTCGCCGTATTGATATTATCATGACGATGAACGGTGTACTCTACCCTACACTCAGCGCTGAAAGCCTGCGAGTCGCTCAACGTGCCCGCAATTATTTGATCAAAATGGAAGGTACCGATGCCACTTCGAGCGACGTGACGAGAATTACCAGTATCCGTGTGGGCGATTTCAATATCCCGACCGATAAGCAGGGCAAGCTGTGGCTCTATTACACGCCGAGCGTTGAGGAACGCTATATTCCTGCCTGGAAAATTCTGGAAGGGGTGTATGATGCTTCACAATTGGAGGGCTATATTCTCTTCCTCGGCACGAGTGCACAAGGGCTCCGTGATATCCGGTCTACGCCGTTAAATTCACGTGCGAGCGGGGTAGAAGTGCATGTGCAGGCGGTTGAGCAGATTATCACCGGCGAACATCTTAAACGTCCGGACATTGTCGAAGGGCTGGAACTGATCATAATGATCGTTGCCGGCTTAATATTAATGGCGATTATCAGCTTCGCCTCAGCGCTATGGGGTGCGGTATTTACCCTTCTGCTATTGGCTGGAGCACTGAGCTGTTCCTGGTATATGTTTGCGGAAAACCAGATTTTGATCGAACCGGTCTACCCCGCAATCACGATTATCCTGCTATACTTCACTATGTCGTTGTCGCGTTTTATCGCCTCGGAGAAAGAGCGCTATCAAATTCGTAACGCCTTTAGCCATTACATGTCACCCGTGCTGGTACAGCAACTGGCAAAGAACCCGCAAAGTTTGAAACTCGGCGGAGAAACCAAAAATCTGACCTGCTTATTTTGCGATATTCGCGGCTTTACCAGCATTTCGGAAGGCATGTCGGCTGAAGAACTGACGCAGTTTATCAACCGTTTTCTTACTCCGATGACCGATGTAATCCTGTCACATAAAGGCACGATCGATAAATATATGGGTGATTGCATTATGGCGTTCTGGAATGCGCCGCTGGATGATCCCGAGCATCCGAAAAATGCTTGCAATGCTGCACTTAACATGCTGCAGGAATTAAAAAAACTAAATGCCGAATTAGAAGTCGAGCGAGAGATACGCATTGGCATAGGCATCAATACCGGTGAGTGTTCCGTCGGCAACATGGGCTCGGATCAACGTTTCGATTATTCCGTGCTGGGTGATAGTGTGAACCTTGCCTCGCGTCTCGAAGGGCAGTGTAAGCCCTATGGCGCGGCGATCATCATCGGCGCGAATACGGCTCAGGCTCTCGGTGATACCTTCTGTGTCGTCGAGCTCGATCGCATCCGCGTTAAAGGGAAGGATGAAGCGGAGACGATATATGCCTTGCTAGATGGTAATAATTTATCATCTGCCTATCAAGACTTTAAAGAGGATTTTTTATTCTTCCTTAAGACCTATCGCGCCCGTCAGTGGACTAAGGCAGCGCGTCAATTAAAGCAGATTCAACAACGCGAATATGCTATTGAAGTATTGGACATAACTACCCTTTGCCAGACCTACCGCGACCGAATTACTGTGTTTCAGAAAACGCCGCCCGCTAAAAACTGGGACGGTGTCTACATCGCTACCAGTAAGTAAACGAACTGTCCGGATAAACGTTTAAAACTGCCATCCCAGTGATGTAAGCAGTCGATGATTACTGTAATCAAAATTCGGCAAATTTGATTTTACATTATTATATTGATATCCGATATTTACTAAAAAATTGTGGGGTAACTGCTTTGTCAGGCTAAATGCAATAATACGTTCATAATCATTTCGCGTTTTGGACAACGTAATCAGTGAGTCGGGACCGTCGTAATTTGTCCAACGTGCACGGCTGTTAATGTTTCCACTCAATGTTTCTGCAAATAAATGTGTATAACTTATCCCTACTTCATATCGATCGTAATCGTAAAACTCTTCATGCGTATTTTCGCGACGTAGCATGATACTGCTATTCAAAATATCTTTTTTAGTCAACGCATGCATTAGTGACAGGGTATTCTGAACTGCATGTCCGGAACGAAGTGAAAGCAGCGGCGAGGTAACTGAATTGACAAATCGCCTGTTTTCAAGCACTAAGTTATTCGTGACTTGAGTTTTATCAGTCCACTGGTGTAATAATCTAAAACCGAGCGTTCCGAGATTCAGATATTCCTCACCGTCAAGTTCAACCCGATTGTAGCCGACCTGCATACCAAATTGCACCTTCGCCGGCATATATTGAATAGTTGGCCCTGTTTTAAATCCGAGTATACGGAGCTCGAGTTGTGGCAGCTTAGCCTGTTCTGTCTCAAACACATTCACGGCGCTTATCCACTTGCTCTGTAACGTCTTATCTCCATACAATTTCCATTGATGCGATAACGAGGCATTCAAAAACACGTGACCGTCACGCTCATCAGGCGCATTGAGTTCCCTGAGCTGATCCTGAATCAAGACGAGTTCATCATTAGGTACCGCGCTAGCGTTTGTATCATAGTTAAAACCGGTAAAGAGGCTGCCGGTAAAATTATGCCGCTTATCTGCTTCGTCAAGTTGCTGCATGACGTGCTGGATATTGGAACGGACCTGCGGGGGGGTGGCTGGTTTATCCAAAACTTCGCGAAAAAGAATGCGCGCCTCACGAAGCTGATTGGATTTTGCTAGCAACAAGCCTAAATCAAGCTTTACACGATCCAAGGAGGGATTTTCCTCCAACATCATTTGATATGCTGCAACCGCTTCGGAAACATTACCTGATTTTTCAGCCGCTTTTGCATAAGCATAATACGTATCAAGGTCGGCGTCACCGTTGTATATCACCGACTTTAGTAACTCAAAATCTGAAGCGTTCTGGATTGCATGACCATCGGCAGCTGTCACATCATCTGCGAAAAACGTAACTAGCAGTATTACAGCAGCTACTGTTAGCGTTTTTATCTGCATGCACATCCCCTCCCTGCTTTTAATTATAGCGGGAATTATGGATAGTCGCAAAAAAATATACTGCCAGCGTTTTTTAATAGAAAATTAAGACCTTAAGTGTATTCCCTTTGCATCAGTAAACACACTTATCTGACACCATAGTAGACGCCCGTATGCAATTCAGTTCCGGTATTGACGTGGTAGTTCCCGCCAATATTTTCTGCATTTGGTCCGAATAATGCGCCGTGTGTCGTTCCTTTAATGCCTCCGCTGTAATTCATGCCATCATACTCGTATAAATCTGCATTGAAGGTAGCATCACCCGTTGTTGCTATGGGGACACCGGTAGCTATCACATTAGCATCAAAACCATATTGTGCGCCGGATTGAACCAAATCCAGTTCAAGAACTTTACGGTTCGGAATATCAACGGAAGCGGCAAAATCGCCCTGCGTGTAAACCGAGGTGTTGTTACCATAATCTTTTACACCAAACGTTTTACCTGTATAATTCACTACCCCTAAACCGTCCAGTGTTCCTAGCGATAGATCCTGCGTGGGATCCCCGGCCACATAAGGTATTGCAGGCATATAATCCGTGGAGCCGGCATTTATATCGTCACGTTTAATTTCTGCAGCCCAAATACCCCAGTGTACAAAATCACACGCCGAACATTCCAGAGCGGCGTTCGTTGAAACTGCATTGCCGGAGACAATAAAACCATTGACATCCTGACCGACTCTTTCATCAGGTGTGCCTGCCGGATCGAAAGTCTGCGTGCGCTGGGCGGCGGCATAGCCGTCATCAGTAATATAAACGGACCTTGCGGCATTACCGAAATCCCCCTTAATTTCCTGTGCGACACCGGTAACATCCTGCATTTCTATAGACGCTGAAATGGTGCTATTAACTTCGTCCGTTTGAATACTAACTTGAGAAATATCAGAACTCTTATAATGTACGTAATCACCGGACATTGCCGTATCAGGACGCACGATACCTGCTGCAAACCCGCGTATTTCACGGCTGGAGCGAGATACTGTTCCCGGGCCGTTGGTTTCCGCCGTATCCCTTACCATCGGCTGGCGGAAGCGCTCACCCAGAAAACCTGCATTGTCGATGTTTGTATCTGTATTTTCTGCAGGGTCATTAGTAAGAATACCTCCTACCATAAACCCATCTATCTCGCCATCAGAAGAGCCATAGATGCGATCCGAATTTACTCGCATGACACCGAATTTCGGCGTTTCTGCTATGTTATCATCTAAGGCAAAGTGATACACATTACCCTGCATGGCGACATTATTGCCCACGTTAACTGAACCAAATGCTAATTTGAGTGATATAGAGCTGATTGGATCAAATTCCCCCGAAATGAACTGTTGGTTATCCCAATCTACTGCAAGGCCATAGTTAGGTGCATCGTTAAGCGTTGTATCTAAAAAGAAATTGTTCAACAACCCGTCATCCGCGGCCGTGTAAACAAAAAAACCATAATCTTCACTACTGTACGCACCAAAATAAGCATCATTCAAATTCGGCAATGCATCAAAAAAGTCTATGCCGGACAAAGCCGTTTTTTCGGCATCTTCCATTTGCCTCCCAAAAACAAGATGATATCGTGGAGCACCTGCATCCTGTCTGAGATAGTACGCATACATACTTTGACTCGGCCCGACAAAGGCTGCACCACGGTCAAAACTCACGCCATCAATATCAATCGGCGCTGTTGCAATATTATAGACATTACCTTGCGTATCAGTTGCTGAACCATCATCCAGACGGCTAAAGCCTGTTGTACCGGGCTCAAGCAGATAGGCATTAGACGCAGCGCTTAAGGGCGTTCCTGTTACATCCTGTAATTCAATATTAAACGCATTAGCGCCTGTGTTGGTGTCACTCTCGCGTGTAATTGCAATCAACCCAGGTGTTTTCGTGCCCGAGTCAATGAATTGTAAGCGCTCACCCGTAATAGGCTGTGGCAAAGGTGGATTACCCCCACCCGTAGTGCCGCCGCCCGTACCGCTACTTGCATTATCGTTCGTATCATCCGACGTTGTATCATCCGACGTTGTATCATCCGTAATTTCCCCAGTCGTATTACGGTTATCATCCGTTGTCGTATTACCGTTTTCGTCTGGTGTATCATCCGTCGTAGACGCAATAATCTCTTGGTTGCGCTCTTCAACCGTACTTTCTCTATTTGTTTCAGTCGTCGTAGTGGTTATATCGGAAATTAAACCCTCAGTAGAAACTGTATCGTTCGCACCGGTATCTAACGCAGCAATCTGTGTATTACCAGCCGAGCCATCAATGCCCATGCCAAGTCCGTCCGATTCGATAGCTTCGCCTGCTATTACATCCGTTGCACTTCCCGCAGTTTCTGTGTCTTGATCAACATTTGCAGCATCCGCAGACTCCGGTTCCTGTGTGTCTGCACTTACCCCGCTGGCATCATCAGATGCGGTGTCTTGAGTTTGACTTTCGCTTTCCTGCTCTGAAGAGCCTGCACTCTCTGTATTGCTCTGATTACCTGAATCACCATCACCCGACGAAGCTTCATTTTCCCCCGCCTCATCCGAATCCTCCGAAGTGCCCAACAACTGATCTATCTTATCCTCTGTAGGAGCGTCTTCTGCGCCACCTCCTGCAGGTGCCGTAACATTCAACATGTTATTTTTTCGGGAAAGCTGCTGCACATTAACTTTAACCGGTGGTGTTGGCGCTGCGCCAAACTGCGGCACCGAAATGGCTGAACCGGGAACCGTAGTAGACACGGTCTCGCCATTCAGTCCAGTCAGCGTCATTTCTTCACCATACACAAAGGTTGCATCTGTACCGCCTGTCGACGCATTATGTTCAATCATCGTAATGCCGCCTCGAATCCCGATGGTGGCAGAGGGCGTTTTAATCTCAACAGCTTCTTTCTTGGATAAAGCGCCGCCGATAAAGCGAAGCGTACCTTTGACCGCCTTTAATGTCATTTCTCCTTGCGAAGTGGCGGGATCGTATACAAATTTATCGATAACAAGACTGGAATTAGGCCCTACCGTAACCGTGGATTTATCCGCAAATATAACCTGAGTGTTTCCATTCGCATCTGTTATGATCGTATCCTCAAACATGACCGGATGGTTGATTTTTATCGTTTTTGTAGCACCCTTCTGCGGTTTTAAAGATACAAGGGGATTCACTGCGCCAACGACACCAATTTTGTCAGTATTTAAGGCGGCTTGGGCCGCCCCTGATAGTAAAAGCGCTGAGAACGTGGATATGACGCACAGACCTGCATTTATTTTACGGTATTTTTTCATACTTCCCTCTCCCTCATTCTCCTGCCGCTTTACATTTTGGCAAGGAACGCTTCTGCTTTTTTGGCGAGCTCTCCCTGCCCGCTGGATGCTTCCACCACTTCAGCAAAGTAAATTTTTGCCATGTCGTAGGATTTCAAATTGTAGTACATTTCACCCAGTTTTAATTTCAGCTTGGTCAAATTAGGATTAAACATCAAAAGACGCTCAAGAGGAGGTATCGCCGCCTCGTAATCCTTTATGGCAATGGCGAGGCGCGCATATTCCAAAGTGAGATCAACGTTAGAAGGCTCCTCATACATACGCTGAAATGCTGCTTCGAACTGCTGCTCAAGTGATGCCTCTGCTCGTACTGACTGCGGTAGAATCAAAACCGTGATACAAAATATAATCGCGACCCTGCCAAGCACCTCAACCTCCCCTATTATTCTTATTTATTATACGCTTGTTACTTATTTACGCAAAGCACTTTCAATTCGAATTCGTTTCAAATGCAAACTAAAGCTAGTAGTTGCATGTTATGTTCCACACGGTTATTGCTAGTATGAAATTAAACGGAGCTATCGATTATGCTTGAAAGCATTAACCCTGAAAAGTTTGAAGCCGGTACGGTTTTTTTCAAAGAGGGCGACCCTCCCGGTAACGTGTACCTTATACAACAGGGAGAAGTCGATATAATAAAAGAACTCGGAGGAAGTGAAAAAATCCTTAAAACTGTAGGGTGGAACGATATTTTTGGAGAGATGGCACTTGTAGATAGTCGCCCGCGCTCCGCAACCGCGCGGGCCAAAACGGAAGTGTGGTGCTACGAAATCAGCCGAGATATGTTCGAGACAAAGCTTAATGAAATCGATCCGTTCATGCAGGGAGTTTACCGAGCCTTAACGAAACTCATTCGCGAACTAACCGTCCAGCGGTTAGATCATTAGCAATGGACAGCTTTTCCAGTTTCTATTCTGTCTCTTATAAGCCCGGTCAGGTTATATTTGAAGAGGGCGAACGGGGAACGGCAGTCTATCTTATTAAAGAAGGAGAAGTAGAGATTACTAAAGTGATTGATGGTAAAACCATTAAAATTGCTACCATGACTAACAATAATGTGTTTGGAGAAATGGCTTTTCTGGACAAACAGCCCCGCTCCGGTACGGCTACTGCAGTCGCTGATACAGTATGTTACCGCATTGACTCATTTGATTTTAAGGGGCGGGTAGACAAATTAGACCCCTTTATGAAGGCGCTTTTTCGCGTAATGGCCGGGCATATTCGCGCGATGAATGAACGAGTGGCTAAACTAGAAGCAAAGTACGGCCCTTTGGAAGAGGAGTAAGCTGCTATTTACAACTTAACAACATCCCCTTCTTTAGAAACAAAAGCCGCTTTTCGTTTTTCAGCCAGCTTTTCAGCGCGCTCGTCAAGCGCATCATCGTTAAGACCCGGATCATGATGGAATAACGCCAGTTGCTTAACTTCTGCTGCATCCGCTAAACGCACTGCCTGCTGCCATGTCGAATGGCCCCAGCCGATATACTGGTTAAAGCCTTCATCATCATAGGTGGAATCGTAAATAAATAAGTCACAACCATCAATAAACTCGATAAGCTTCTTATCGAGTTGCCCGGGCTCATGTTCAATATCCGTAATATAGCAGACTGACTTGCCTTCGAAGGTTAGCCTGTATCCGGTTGCTCTGTCAGGATGAGGGAGGCTACAGGTTTCTATCGTTATCCCATTACTATTCAGGCCGTTATTTTGAATGGTCTCTCCGGATACAAAATCATTGAATTCAACTTGACTGGCAACATCGAGTATAGTCATCGGAAAAACAGGGGATTGCATAAGATGCGATACCACCTGCTGCACGGTTCGTTCCGGCATAAGATGTCCGGCCCACAGCGCCACGTTCGCGTTCCTATTATAAAGCGGCTTAAATAAGGGCAACCCCTGAATATGATCGATATGGGTATGGCTTAAAAAAATATCCATATGGATAATATCCGTTTTCTCACCGAGAGGGTAAATGCCGGTACCGGCATCGAAAATCACTTGCCGTCCACCACAGCGGACTTCTACGCATGACGTATTACCACCATATTTAATGGTGCTGGGCCCCGGTCTGGGCACAGTTCCCCTCACTCCCCAAAACGTCACTGTAATTGAATTATCCATACAATGAGGCTAAAGGATAAGTAATTGGCTCGCAAAGAAAAGCTGTTCGAGGTGCAGAATAAAATAATTTCTTGAAACTAAGTGTGACAATTCATATCTGTAATTTAAGATAGCATAAGGAAACAACACAATGAACCTTGATAAGTTAACCCAAAACGCCCAGGCCATTTTACAGGAAGCGCAGAGCTGCGCAGTCGATCAGGACCATCAGCAACTTACGCCAGAGCATATCTTTTACGCTCTGTTAAAGGAGGATACGGCAACGGGATCATCCGAAAACCTGACGGTTTCTTTGCTAAATAGCACGGGGGCGAATGTCGTCTTTATTCAGGCCGGTATCAAAAAAGAGCTGGAAAGCCTGCCTAAGGTCACAGGCGCCGGACAGATGTATATGGATAAAAACACGCTGAAGCTGCTGAAAACGGCTACGGATCTCGCAAAAAAGGCCGGTGATGAATTTGTGACCACTGAACGGTTGCTGCAGGCACTGGTTGTTCAGGATGGGACAGCCAGTAAAAAGATTTTACAGGATGCAGGCGTTACAGCACAAAAAATAGAGGAGGCTATCAATAATATCCGCAAAGGCAAAAAGGCGACGTCCGCTTCTGCCGAAGAAAGCTATCAGGCGCTGGAGAAATATACAATTGACTTCACCGCACGAGCCAGCGACGGCAAAATCGATCCCGTAATCGGTCGTGATGAGGAAATTCGCCGTACCATGCAGGTGCTCTCCCGCCGCACGAAAAATAACCCGGTGCTGATTGGTGAGCCGGGCGTTGGTAAAACCGCCATTGTCGAAGGGCTTGCTCAGCGCATGGTCAAAGGTGATGTGCCAGAGAATTTAAAGCATAAGCGCTTGCTTTCGCTGGATCTTGGGGCGTTGGTCGCGGGTGCAAAATTTCGCGGTGAATTTGAAGAGCGCTTAAAATCCGTGTTGAATGAAATTACCAGTGCTGCCGGCGAAATTATCTTATTTATTGACGAACTGCACACGCTGGTCGGCGCCGGTGCAGCTGAAGGCTCCATGGATGCCTCAAACCTGTTGAAACCCTCACTTGCGCGGGGTGAGCTGCATTGCGTCGGCGCGACAACGCTGGATGAGTACCGTAAATATATCGAAAAAGACGCCGCCCTCGCCCGCCGTTTCCAAACGGTTTATGTCAGCGAGCCGACGGTCGAAGATACCATCTCCATCCTGCGCGGAATCAAAGAGAAATATGAGGTGCATCATGGTGTGCGCATTTCCGATTCGGCGCTTGTTGCGGCAGCCACGCTCTCGCACCGCTATATTACCGACCGTTTCCTGCCGGATAAAGCAATTGACCTTGTGGATGAAGCGGCGAGTAAAATCCGCATGCAGGTTGACAGCAAGCCGGAAGAGATTGATGAGCTTGATCGTAAAATTATCCAGCTGAAGATTGAGCAGGAAGCGCTGAAAAAAGAAAAAGACGAAGCGTCGCAGAAGCGGCTGGAGAAGTTGAAAGAAGAGCTGAACGAGCTGGAAGAAAAATCGAAAGAGCTCACCGCGGCATGGGAAGCGGAAAAATCCAAGCTGACCAGTATTCAGCAGACGAAAGAAAAGCTGGACGAAGCACGGAATCAGCTGGAAATTGCTCAACGGGAAGGTGACCTCGCGAAAGCGGGTGAGCTAACATATGGCGTTATTCCTGAACTGACGAAAAAGCTGCAGGAAGCCGAAGCGAAAAAGCAAAGCAGCATGGTGAGTGAGTCCGTTACGGAAGACGATATCGCCTCCATTGTCGCGCGCTGGACGGGTGTTGAAGTGGAAAAGCTGCTCGAAGGGGAGCGTGAAAAGCTATTGCAGATGGAAGACAATCTGCGCAAACGCGTCATCGGGCAGGAAGATGCATTGGAATCGGTCAGTCAGGCCATTCGCCGCGCACGTGCCGGATTGCAGGAGGAGTCACGGCCTATGGGCAGCTTTCTGTTTTTAGGCCCAACCGGCGTGGGAAAAACCGAGTTGACCAAGGCGCTCGCTGAGTTCCTGTTCGATGATGATTCCGCTTTGCTGCGTATGGATATGTCGGAATATATGGAGAAGCATGCCGTTGCAAGGTTGATCGGCGCGCCTCCGGGCTATGTGGGCTATGATGAAGGGGGCAGCCTGACCGAGGCTGTACGCCGTCGCCCCTATCAGGTGATTTTGTTCGACGAAATTGAAAAGGCGCACCCGGATGTATTTAACATTCTGTTACAGGTGCTGGATGATGGGAGGTTAACCGACGGTCAGGGTCGTACGGTCGATTTCAGCAATACGACGATTATCCTTACCTCCAATCTCGGATCGGAATATCTGGCTGAACTCAAAGATGGCGACAGTCTGGAAACGGTGCGCGGCAAAGTGATGGATGTCGTGCGTGCGCATTTCAGGCCCGAGTTTTTGAACCGTCTGGATGACATTATCCTCTTTAACCGGCTGCAGCGAGAGGACATGGCACAAATTGTCGAGATTCAACTGGCGCGGCTGCGTAAACGTCTGGCCCATCGCAGTATCACGATTGACCTTGATAGCAAAGCGACTGAATGGCTAGCGAATGCCGGCTATGATCCGGTGTACGGCGCCCGTCCGCTCAAACGCGTGATCCAGAACGAGCTACAGAATAAACTCGCCAATGAAATTCTGGAAGGCAATGTACCGGACGGCGCGAGCGTCAAAGTCACCGCAAAGAACGAGGAGCTGAGCCTCTCTATTTTGAGTGAAGTGAAAGGAAAGAATGAGGATAAGGCGGCTTAGATAATATTTTGACTTTGGATTACATTAAAGCGAAAGAAGTTCACGAAGTATGTATTGCTGTAAGTGATAAGTGCCTTACTAATCTAAAATTGATAGCACAACTTTATGAAGTTAAGGATGATCCATTTATTCAAGACAATTTAATAGAGTTGCTAAGTCATCTGAGTCAATCATTTCAAGAATCTATAATTATTGAGTTGTCTAATTTGTATGGTAAAGATAATTACAAAGCACAAATTTCAATTTATACACTTTTAAAACTGGTATCTGCATTACCTACAGATACTGAAGATAAGCTAATTACCGAATTAGCTGAGTTAATCCCCTCTCTCAAAAAAAAGAAGCATAACATACAAAGTGCTCTTGAAGGTGTTAAACATACAATAGCCGATTCCAATGGTATTGGATCAAAAATTGCAAGGATACGAGCATCCAGATCCCAACTCTATGCACATAGAGAGCTAATTTCTTATAAAAAAATAGATATCGCGACAGAAAAAGATGCTTATGAAGTTACACTGTTTAGCTCGAAGCTTTTAAATATTATTGGAATACATTTTTTTGGAAATAACCCTGACAATACGTTTGCGGCACTTCCCCAACAGTTAAAGTTTTTGTTTAATTATTCAAACCGCTAACGGCTTATGATCGGGGATGCCGGTTGCCTCTGTCATCACCTTAAAATAGCTGCGCACCTGATTCGGAAATTTTAGCCCTTTAACAATGCGCAGGCTGCGTAAGACGGCATAGAGGTGAATATCATCTTCTGATAACGCTTCGTTGACACTCGCATCTTTCTGAATCAAGCCGTCCAGCTCCTGCAAATGCGCCTCCGCCTGCCGGATCAGCGCTTCACTATGCGCGAGATGCTCTTCAAATGAGCCGATCATCGCTTCTTTCTTCTGCGTGAAGTAATCGATTGCCCCCTGCGTTTTGAACTCCTCAAGATCGGCCTTCACCCAGCGTGGCATGGCGAGCTTGTATAGATAATCACGCGATGCACCAAGCCACTCTGCTACGGCCTCGTTCGTCTCGCCCTGAAGGACAGGTTCCCCTTCCAACCCATCAATATAATGGATAATATCCATACTTTCAGGCATGTAGTCTCCCGTATCCAGCTCCAGTATCGGCACCATCTTTTTGCCGATCATGGCTTTCGGCGTGGCTTCATCATCATTTAACAGGGTGATCAGCTCGACGGGCACATTTTTCAGGCCGAATATCATCCGCGCTTTGACACAATACGGACAGTGATCGTAGACATACAGTTTCATATTGCGTATGATGACGGGGACTATATTTTTTGCAACCTATTTTGTCATACCGACAGGTGAGCAAACAGTATGTTTGCGAATCCACGGAATCCATAGAAGCAAAAGATTTCTATCTTTTGCTTCTATGGATTCCGTCGTCTCGCGGATTACTATCCGCTCGCGTGTCGGAATGACGTGTTTTTTACTATGCCCCTCACCCTTTACAACAGCTTAACCAAACGCGAAGAAATCTTCACGCCCATCGACCCTAACCATATCACCATGTATGTCTGCGGGCCAACTGTTTATAATTATCCGCATATCGGCAATGCGCGACCGGCAGTCGTGTTTGACGTGCTGTTTAGGCTGCTAAAAGCCACCTATCCCAAAATGACCTATGCGCGAAACATCACTGATGTTGACGACAAAATTAACAAGGCGGCGCAGGAACAGAACGTTCCGATTCAAACGATAACGGATAAATTTACCGATGTGTATCACGCGGATATGGACGCACTTCACGTGCTGCGGCCCACGATTGAGCCGCGTGCGACTGACCATATTGCGGAGATGATTGCAATGATTGCCTCCCTCATCGAAAAGGGTCACGCCTACGAAGCGGAAGGGCATGTGCTGTTTGATGTCAGCAGTTATGATGATTATGGGGCGCTTTCAAAACGTCCGCTTGAGGAAATGATTGCGGGTGCGCGGGTTGAGGTTGCACCCTATAAAAAACATGCGATGGACTTTGTCCTATGGAAACCATCGGAGGATGGTATTGTGGGTTGGGATAGCCCATTCGGCTATGGCCGCCCGGGTTGGCATTTGGAATGTACCGCTATGATCCAAAAGCACCTTGGTGAAACAATTGATATTCATGGCGGCGGGCAGGATTTGATCTTCCCACATCACGAGAATGAAATTGCGCAGGGCACCTGCTGCCATGATGGTAGGCCCTATGTGAATTACTGGCTGCATAACGGGTTTGTGAATGTAAATCAGGAGAAGATGAGCAAGTCGATCGGCAATGTGCTACTGGTGAATGATTTGCTCAACGACTATGACGGCGAGGTTATCCGCTATGCGCTGCTTTCCACCCATTATCGTAAACCGCTCGACTGGGATGATACCACCTTACCCCGCGCGAAAGAGGCGCTAGATTATCTTTACCGTGCGCTTGAAATTGCACCGGATATTGAGCCTACGCGCTGCCCTGAAGTTCTCTCCGCGCTGGAAGATAATATGAACAGCCCGCTCGCCTTTACTGAGCTTTCCAGACTAGCGAAAGAAGCGCAGAAAGGTAACCGCGATGCCGTTAGTCAGTTAAAAGGCGGAGCGGTGCTGCTCGGGATTCTCAATCATACACCGCAAGAATGGTTTACCCGCGGCGGTGCAGAAGATAGCTTATCCGATAAGGCGATTGAAGCATTACTCACTAAGCGGACAGAAGCGAAGAAACGAAAAGACTTCGCTAAGGCCGACGACATACGCGATCAACTCACTGCGGAAGGAATCATGATTGAAGATACCTCCGATGGGCCAAAATGGCGACGGAAGTAGTTATTGATTACCCAAGCTAAAATCCTTATATAAATTGCACATAACACAAACTGTGAAGCACTAATCCTTATGTTTGAAAAACGCGTTACGATAGAACAGGTTGAAGAGGGCAATGAACTCGCCCCTAAATTTGATGAAAACGGGCTGATCGCCTGCGTCACCACCTCGGCCAAAACCGGCGAAGTGCTGATGCTCGGCTATATGAACGAAGAAGCGCTCAAAAAAACCATCGAAACGGGCGAAGCGCATTATTGGAGCCGCTCGCGTCAGGTGCTCTGGCATAAAGGAGCGACGTCAGGCTTGATTCAAAAGATTGAAGAAATGCGCATTGATGATGATCAGGATGCCGTGTGGATTTCCGTCAGCATGGAAGGTGACGAGGCAAGCTGCCACGTCGGCTATCGCAGCTGCTTTTACCGCGCCGTTCCTACCGGAAAAACTACTGACAGCAAAATCGAGCTGGAATACAAAGAAGATGCCAAAACCTTTGACCCAAAAGAAGTCTACGGTGACGCACCTAATCCGACGATTTTGTAATCAATACGTCATCGCGAGGCTTAGCCGCGGCGATCTCGTGCTCGATTATTCCCAAAAAGATTGCCGCGTTGCTATCGCTCCCCGAAATGACTGAATAATAACATGAACCCGCTCCGTCTGCCGATCCGTTTATACCAACTGCTCATCTCACCGTTATTGGGCAATAACTGTCGTTATACGCCCAGCTGTTCAGAATATGCGAACGAGGCGATTAAGGAACATGGCGCGATTAAAGGTAGCTGGCTAGCGTTCAAGCGTATCTGCAGATGCCACCCTCTCGGTGGAAGCGGCCATGATCCGATACCCGTCAATCGTTCTAGAAAAAAGACCGCAACAAAATAGCCCCTGCATCAAAATAGCTATACTTCCTGCTGCGGTAAAGGTAACAGGTAATGCACCTCATTACCGTTTCCGATAAATTTCAGATTACCCGGATTTGTTGTTCCCGCCATCGCAATGCCGCGTCCGCAAGGCTCCGTCATCCGCGTTGGATCAAATTCCAGATGATTACGCCAGTTGAAGCCAGCCCCCTGATCTTTGATAATGACCAACAATTTATGTTTGTTACGCTCAATACTAACTACCACTTTTTTGTATTCATTTTCCTTAAGCTGTAAACGCTTTGCGATTTCCTTTTCCCACTCCCCATTCACAAGTAGATCATATTTCGCTTCACCACCAATGCCTAGATTACCATGCTCAATCGCATTGATTAGAAGAGCGGTCAAGCCAACAATATAGCGTGACGGATCCGCAGTCATGCTGGCGATATAACCCGCAAGCTCCCTGGCATCATCGAGCCCTTTAAAATGAAAAGTTGCCGACTGCATATTGGCAACGACAGCATTTCGTTTATTAATCTGATTGTGCAGTATCTGCTGTTCACTAAACTCCCGTAACGCTGCTTCAATGACCGAAAGTAACATCTTAGCCGCATACGGCTTAGTCACATAATAGTATGCCCCCGCTTCGATCCCTTCAACCGCCTCATCGCTGCCGCCTTTCGCCGTTTGTAATATCACCGGAATATTTTTTAACTCGGGATCTGCCTTCATGTGCTTTAACAAGGTGATCCCGTCCATTTCCGGCATCATGCGGTCCAATAAAACCACGTCGATACGCTCATCCGAGAATTTCAGAATTTCCCAGGCCTTTTGTCCATCTGTCGCGCAGATAGTTTTATAATTGGCTTTATGCAGGTGTTTTTCCATGATTTCGAGGTTAAACACCTCATCATCCACACAGAGTATGCACGCGTTACGTTGCGCTATATCGCTTTCCTCTGCCGCCAGCTTAATTTGATTATCTACCACGTGCACCTACCCAATATCATTGTCCTGTAAATTCGCCGGAGATTCAAGCGGTAAAATAAAGGTGAATTTTGCGCCCTGCTTATCGCGGTTGTTTTCACACCAAATTTTACCACCATGCCCCTTAATAATTTCATTACAAATCGATAGCCCCAGCCCCGTTCCGCCTGCACCCGTCGTCGTTTTACTGCTTTGAATAAACTTATCGAACACATGTTCCAATTCATCTTCCGGAATACCCATGCCTTCATCTATCACACTTAAATAAATACCTGCTTTTTTATCAACTTCCTCACCCAGAGAGAACAGGGCTTTGCCAAGCTGAATGTGAATTTTGCCCTTTTCAGGTGAAAACTTAATCGCGTTCGACATAAGATTCAGAATGACCTGAACAATTTTCTCTGCATCTTGTGGCGCATCAGGAAGTCCATCTTCTTCGTTTATTTCGACCGTTAACTCTTTTTCTTCTAATAATTTTTGCACCTCCGATAACACAACTTGTATCTGCTGATTGAGCGGAGACGGAGTAATCTTAAACTGCATCTTCCCCGATTCAAGTTTAGATGAATCCAGCAGATTATTGAGTAAGGACAATAGACGATCCCCACTGGAATGAATACGATCAAAATAGCGATTGAGTTCTTTCCGGGACGCCTCCTTGGCTTCCTCCATGCCAAACCCGGAATAACTAAGAATGGCATGCATCGGAGTGCGGAGTTCGTGACTCATATTAGCAAGAAATTCACTCTTAGCGTGGTTAGCAGTTTCGGCTCGTGCTCTTGCCTTTTCCAGCTCAGCCGTGCGTTCTTTGACCCTCTGCTCAAGACTTTCGTTTATAGCTTTAATCTGCTTGTCCCGTTTTTGCACCCGGGAAAGCATATTATTAAATGTTTCGGTTAAAACCCCTAATTCATCATTTGAAAATTTAACGGCGCGAATACTGTAGTCGTGTTCTTCAGATACGCTACGAGCCACCTCAGAAAGCGCTGCAATCGGCTGGGTAATACACTGCTTTAACCACATTGAAAGAAGATACGCCGCGAGCGTACCGATAGCGATAGCAGCCAGTGCATAGAGAGAATATCGGACAAATGTTTTATGAATGTCCTGCAAAGAAAGACGGATAAGAATTCCTCCTACTTTCTCCTCACTAAAGAAGATATCACGATACATTGAGATGGAGCCTGATTCAAACTTATAACCTGACGTTAGCATACTGTTTGCCGACATCACCGTGTCGGGACAACTTAAATTCTCAGTATTAAATTGAGATGCAAACAGCTCTCCACCTTCATCGTAAATACATATAACCTCTATAGACTTATGCGTCTTGTATGCAGCCAGACTTTCTTTAGCACGTTGATAGTCTAAGAAAACAAGTGGCCCATGCATACCAATACTGATAACCTTACCAAGGTTTTCTATCTCCGCCATCTTAGCGTTACGCAATTGGTTATAATTTAGCACCAGAAAAATGGCGAACGTGATTAGCAACGCAATCGCGCTGCTCAACATCACAATAGCTAGCAGCTTCCTAGGTACGGAAATATGTTGAAGCCATTTCATATATTTAAAACACCTATACCACTAAATGTTAAAACAGATGCATCCACATTCGCCACAAATGATTGATCTTTGAGAAAAAACATGATATTAAACTGCGAATAATGTAAAAACGTCACACAGAGAGAGAAGACTCTTGCGGTGTTTGTGCAGTATTTTCTAAAACACATTACCACTATTTTATAGTGCAGCTCAGTGAGTAAATATGACAACTGCTAAAGTAGAATCCACAGCCAGCGCGTTTCTAAAAAAGAACGGCTTGCAATTAAAGGAAACCATAGATGATATTGCGGGCCTTAAAGCCCCTGAATTAATTGAAAAAAAAAGACTGAAGCAACTTAGCGGGCAAACAGGCAAGCCCGTTACGAACGATGTACGATACATCTGGACAAAAAACCCCACATTATTGAAGCAATATTTAGAGATTAGAAGAGAAGTTCTCTACTCCCCCTACTTCACAGAAGATATAAACCTAGGCCTTAACCCAAATGATCTGCGTTCGCATATATTACTGGCGGTAAAAGATAACAACGAGGTTATCGGTGGGGTTGGCATATGCGCTAACGATCCAATACTGGGCATTCAACTACCTTCGGAGAGTGCACAATTTAACTATAAATCACTTTTGAAGCATCACGATCTAGATAATCACCGTTATGCTGAAGTTACCAGACTGGCTTTCAAAAAAAAATACGCTAAAGCACGCTATACCATTGAGGTGTACAAACATATCGTAGAAAAATGCCTAACATTGGGACTTTCTCATGTTTACATTACGGCCACCATGTCACGCATGCGTCATTACAAACATATATTTGAGCATGAATCCAGAGTGGAGTTTGAGCTTCACGAAAATATTAAAGTGCCCCATGACCCCGCATTTAAGGATAATGTCGAATTATTTCTCGCCTCGTTTAACAAACTAAGAGTTTAACAGTTAGGCCAAATTTCGCGTCTATATCACCACAGTACTTTACAAAAACCAAAAAACATCTCTGAATAACATAGATTTATATCCATATCTTTCTAGCCTACTATATGCTCATCATAATGACATTATGGGGGGATCTTATGAATTACAATACAGCATCTAAACGCTTGACAACCTTTGCACTTATTTGCGCCGCTAGTGCACCAGCCATTATACCTACTGCCTATGCTGAACAAGATGATTTTTTTGATCTGCCTTTAGAAGACCTAATGAACATTGAGGTAACTTCTGTTTCTAAACAGTCGGAAAAAGCAAGCGAGGCCGCTGCTGCAATCTATGTCATTACGCAAGAAGACATTCGCCGTTCTGGACTTACGACTGTTCCAGAATTGCTCCGTATGGCACCCGGCGTTCAAGTCGCACAAATCGACAGTAACAAATGGGCTATTACGAGCCGAGGCTTTAACAGGCAGTTTTCAAATAAATTACTCGTGCTAATAGACGGAAGATCTGTTTACACCCCTTCATTTTCAGGTGTTTTTTGGGACGCACAGGACTTAATTTTGAAAGATATAGACCGTATTGAAGTCATTCGCGGACCTGGCGCCACGTTATGGGGCGCAAACGCAGTAAATGGTGTTATTAATATAATCACTAAAACGGCAGATAAGACACAAGGAAGCTACGTTGCCGCGCGATACGGCAACTATGAACGTGGCACTTTAGAAGCACGTCATGGCGCTGAGTTAGGGGACGGCGGCCATATTAGACTATACGGAAAGCATCGCAGATTTGACGAATATGAAAATGTACTGGGCCTAGATGCTAATGACGATTGGAGTATGTCTCAAGCGGGATTTCGTTGGGATAGCACTAATAACACTAAGAACGACTTTACGATTCAGGGTGATATTTATTACGGAGACAAGGATCAATCTGCTATTTCCTATCCATCATCCACAAGTCCGTTAGGTTTTACAGCGCGTACCGTTGACGAGAACTTTTCAGGAGGAAACATCCTGACTCGATGGACACAAGAACAATCAGCGCAATCGGAAACAACGCTTCAGGCTTATTTTGATTTAACTCATCGCAGTCGTTCCCCACTTACTGAAACCGTAGCAACGGCTGACCTTGATTTCCACCATAACTATCAGATTAACGAACGAAATAACTTAGTCTGGGGGCTTGGTTATCGTCATATAACAACAAACTTTAAAAGCAGCGAACTTGTTGTGTATGACAGAAACACATATCAAGATGACATAATCAGCGGTTTCATTCAAAATAAATTCACACTCATCCCTAATGAACTTTACCTGACTGCCGGTTCGAAGTTTGAACATAACGACCTATCAGGTTATGAGTATCAACCCAGCGCACGTGTCTCTTGGGAGATTGACGATAAAAAAACTGCGTGGGCATCAGTGTCTCGTTCTGTTAGAACACCAAGTCAGAATGAGGCTTATAATGATTTTATTGTTAGTAGTTTACCTCCAAATTCGTTACTTGGCCCGGGCACTCCAGCTTCGCAAATTACCTGGGTTGGCGATAGAAGCGTTAATGCAGAAAATATGATGGCATATGAGATTGGTTATAGAACGCAGCTGACTAATAACTCATCGCTCGATTTTTCTGCTTTTTATAACGACTACCACGACCTGCGCACCTTCGATAATACAGCCGGCCCTGTTGTGGACGTTCGCAGTGGTCAGCCATTCTTTGTATTACCTCACCTAATTAGCAACAACTCTGATGCAGAAACATATGGATTTGAAGTGGCTGGAAATTGGCAGGTCAGTAATAAATGGCGCTTAACGGGGAATTATAGCTTTATCCGCATCCATATTCACTCCAAAGGAAATGCATCGCCGCTTTTCACCGAAACAGAAGAAGGTACCACGCCACAACATATGTTCAATATCCACTCGCTCTATAATATTACGGAAAACATTGAGTGGGATAACGCCGTCTATTATGCCGATAATTTATCGGCAGCAGGCGTGAGCAATTACACACGGTTTGACACTCGCATTAGTTGGAAACCGCGAGAGAATTTACGCCTAACACTTGTTGGCCAAAACTTATTTGACGAGCATCAAGAATTTAATGAATCTCTCTATGGCGTGGCTTCAGAAATTGGTCGCAGTATTTACGGGCAAGTTGGGATAACGTTTTAATTAACACGTGATAATCTTATGCGGTTTTTTGTCCCAGGCGCTCTTTTTAGTAGCCAGCATTCGCGTAATGCGCTCTGGAAATGTTGGTTAGCGTTTCTACTCTTATTGCTCTGTAGCGGGTTTACTTCGCCGCAGCCTGCCCACGCTTCCGATAAAGAATATAAGGTGAAAGCGGCGTTTCTGTTTAACTTTCTCAAATTCACCGAGTGGAGCAGCGAAGCAGAGCAGACGCAAAACGACCATGTCTATATTTGCACCCTGGGCGGCAATCCTTTTAATGGCATTCTTAAGCCGCTCGAAAAAAAAAGTATTTATGGTAAACCGATTCGTCTGCAACATGCGGATGTATTTGCTGATTCACTGAAACGCTGCCATATTGTATTTATTGATAACGCCTTTGCTAATGACGAACAGCAACTTAAGCTGGTTCTGCGCGAATTACGAGAACATGACGTGATTTCTATCGGAGAAAGTAATAGCTTCATCACCTTAGGAGGCACGATCGGATTCGTCGAGAAAAATGGCCGTATCCGTTTTGAGATCAACCAGAAAGATCACAGTGATAATGCATACACGATGAGTTCCAAATTGCTCGAACTTGCTGCACGGGTTATTTAATTATTAGGGCGAGTGATCTAGATAGTGTCGTCAAATTATAATGGTTGTGTTATAGTCTCTTCAAAAAAAAGGGGGGGCTATGAACAAACCTGCACACAGACGACACGATATTTCAGATA
>CAZPQM010000015.1:0-51583 GCA_964588995.1 uncultured Rickettsiales bacterium
CCGAGGATATGGGGTATGATTCGGACGCGCATCGGGCGGTGTTGCGTAGCCGAAATTGCACCCCGGTGATTCCGGGAAGGCGCAACCGAAAAATCGAAATTATCTATGATAAACAAATCTATAAACTGCGAAAACGAATCGAAATCTACTTCGGAAAACTCAAAGAAAACAAGCGTGTCGCTCTGCGCTTCGACAAGGAGGACGCCTCGTTCCTGAGCTTCATCGCACTCGCTGCCATCAAAATCCTGCTTAAACTCAGAATTAGCTAACAGTGCCTAGTAATCAAGCGCCGGTAACATGTCAATTGCAATAGACGCCATCGAGCTAACAAGGATGCATCACCACGGGTTGAAAGGCTTGACAGACGGTATTTTCTAGCATTTAAAAACATATATAAACTCTAATCAGTAAGATGCAACCTTGTGTAGAGCCAGAACAGGTAAGACGATACCATGAATAAGCGGCCCCTTCTATTGGTAACAACCGAATTGCCGGATGTCGGGCGCAGCGGAGGTATTGGAGCAGCCATCTATGAGCTGGCGAGCGCTATGCGGGATACGCACCCCGTTGATATACTTTATGTAAATACGCAGGGGCTTGATGATGCAAGGTTCGAAGAGGCACGTGCTACTTACCGCCGCAGCGGAATTCGGTTGCGCTGGTTTGATCCGAAAGAATACAGTAAGCCCGAAACCGGGTATTTGCGGCATTATGCGTGGGGTGTTTACCGGTTTTTGTCAGAACAACAGACAAATTACAGCCATATACATTTTCATGATTATTTAGGTATCGGTTTTTACTGTATTTCAGCACGTCGTCAGGGTTTGGCCTTTACCGAGACGCAACTCGTAGTGCAATTACATGGCCCCTTACGCTGGGCGATGGAAATGAATGATTCGCCTTTTTTTCACGAAGATCACCTGATACAGGATTATATGGAAATGCATAGCGTAGCCTGGTGTGATCAGGTGGCAGCGCCGTCTGAATATATCTGGAACTGGTATCAGGCCTACCTTCCCGAACATCGTAATGAAAAGCAAGGGCACCATATTCTTCCGAATTTGTTCCGCAGGGCGGCCTATGAATCAGGCGCTTCTTTAGCCAAGCGTCGTTCGGAGTCAGCCGAAAACGGGCTTCAGGAACTGATTATTTTCGGTCGCCATGAACATCGGAAGAGTATTCATACGGCAGTGAAGGCTATCACAGCTATTGAGGGTGAGCTAGCACACAGGCGCGTTCGTGTGACTTTTATCGGGCAGCCCGGTATGATTCACAACGGAGATTCTTTCAGCTATTTTGTGAAAGCAACCCAAAACTGGCGATGTGATTTCCAGTTTTTCATGCATTTTGATCGGCATGATGCGCTGAATTATCTGGCGGAACGGCACAATCATGCATTAGCGATTATTCCTTCCCGCATTGAAAATGCTCCTTATACGGTCTTAGAAACGATATCGGCCAATATCCCATGCTTGTTTTCCTCTGAAGGTGGCGCTAAGGAGCTGGTTGCTGAAGAGGACGTGGCGTCCGTTACATGCGAAATGAATGCTGTCTCCTTATCTGAAGCAATTCTCTCACGTCTTGATAAAGGGGCGAAGGCAGCCCGCCCGAGGCGAAGCCACGATGAAGCAGAAACATTATGGCGTAACTTTCATAAGCCTTCAAAAAAGAAAAAAGATACCGGATCTAAGCGTAGTAAGCTAGAGCAACCGCTGGTGTCGGTTTGTATCACGCATTATGAGCGTCCGGCTAAGCTGGTAGATTGTGTCTTTGCCTTTCTGCGGCAAAGCTACCCGAAAATCGAATTGATACTGGTAGATGACGGCTCCCGATCGGAGGATGCGGTACGGCAATTAGCTCATGTGGAAAAGCTTTTGCAGAAGCAAGGCGGAACGGTCATTCGGCAGGATAACGCCTATTTAGGTGCGGCACGCAATACCGCATTCAAACAGGCCAAGGGCGATTATGTGTTATTTTTCGATGATGATGACCTGCCGGACCCTCACCTTGTTGAAACATTGGTAAAGGCTATACTGCATACCGGCGCTGATGTCATGACCTGTCAGAATGTTTATATGCCGGAAGAAACACGTGGTGAGGTGCTTGCCAATCCGTCATCGCAAAACGGTTTGCCATCTCATCTGTGCCTCGGCGGGCCACTTAGTCTAGCCGCTGAACTCAATCTTTTCGGTTCCTGTGTTGCCCTTATTGCCGCATCATGTTTCCGTAAAATCGGTGGCTATTCGGAAAAATACGGTGTTGGTCATGAAGATTTCGAGCTCTACATCCGTATGGCGCAACATGGCTATCGCATTGAGAGCTGCCCTGCAGTCTTATTCCATTATGAGTGCCAAAAGTCCAGCATGGTCACGGAAACGCATACCATCGCTAACTACCGCCGAAGCGCCGAGGCCTTTTGTGATAGCACACATCCGGCGATGAAGGACTATATCATGCTCAATGCAGGGCGTTATATGACCGAAACAGCAAAGCAGCGCATGGAATGGCATTGTTACAATGATAAACATACGGAGTTGCGGCTTAGTTTGCGCGATCAGTCCCTGTCTTTAGAAAACCGTTTACGCACTGCCGCTACCTACAGTAAATTGACCGGGAATCGCCGCGCCGATGCAGCCTTCAGACGGGCACTGCATGCCTGCCGACACGGAGTAGGAGACATAACGGTGAATGAGCAACCTGAGCTTATCTCGCCTTGGGATGCGATACGCAAGCCGGAGGCGCCACACCTTCAAAATGCTGTTTTGACGTTCGAACAGTTGGAAATGTTAGAACTCATCGGGCTGCAACGCGAGCAGGAATGCGCGCCATTTCTGGAACAGTCGGTCTTGGATGCTGAACAGCTCGATGCCTCCCTGCATGCCTTATTGCAGTCTGCATGTGACCATTTATCTCATCTTCCTCTTTCGGAAAAAGCCTGCACGCATTTATGTCAGCTCAAAACTACCTTATCACCAATAGAGGCGATGGAGATCATGACGCTGACATGCACGCTCGCCGAGAAGACGGCACTGGCTCAACGTTGTTTCAATGCGATATGTAAGCTTGAAGAGCAGGATTATTTAAAGCAATATCAGGATATTGCGACCGCAGTGGAAACAGGCGCATTACGTTCCGGTTGGCATCATTTTTCGTCTTATGCGCAAGCAGAAGACCGTAACGGGTTTCGTGTGACCTCTCGTCTGAAAGCCTTTATTCTGGATAAAAAACCTGAACTGGCCGATACCATATGCATTGGCATGATACGTGACCTGCAAAAAACAACGAAGAACCGGGGGGTACATTTGGTTTCTCAGGATCAGCAATATGGCTGATGCGGCAGCGCCTATTACCTTACTGGGTATCGGACGATCCGGAACCAGTCTAATCGAGCGTTTGTTTAATGCGATCCCTACTTGCGTGAGCGCAGGTGAAACCGCTTCCATGATAACAGGCATTTACACCGGGGTAGATGATGCCTATTTTGATTCTCCTATACTTCCCAACCACGATCGGGAAACACGCCCCGCGCAGGCCGTACGGTTTTTTATGCAAGAGGTATTTCAACTGGATCTGGCAGAACACTGGTTTCACAAACCTGCAGGTATACCTAAGCGTTTCGACTGGAATTATTACCGGCATCATGAAGATCGGATGAGGTTTCCCTCCTTATATTACCGTGAGCTGTTTGATAGAACCTTCCCGGACGCGCGATATTTTACTGTGCTCCGCAACCCGTGGGATATCATAGCTTCACGTATGAAATATTCTGGCTGGCCTGAAACCGGTCAATGGAATGATATTGCTATCGTGTATGATATTCTTGATCGTTTTCGCGATAAGCTGGAGCTAGTGTTATTTTACGAGGATATAAAAGAAAATCCGCGCGAGGAAATGATGCGATTATTATCGCATTTTCATCTGGATTCGCCACCTGATTTTGAGAATCTGCTACAAACACATCATGCGCCTGCAAAAGATTCCGAGCTCCATCAATCGCATCAGGAAAGCTGGAAAGATATGCAGGGTCCCGATGATTTTTCAGCTGACACGATCGCGTTAATTGAGCGTTTTTGGAAAGAGGCCGGCAAGACCTTTACGCAGCCCGGGCATAATAGGATTTTCTTCACCTGAATACACTGACATTCGTGCTCATTCGTGATACAAAGTAGCGACGTATCCTATACAGGTTAGACAAAGGATGAACGGTAAGATACTCATATGGACGGATGACCCCGGTCAGGGTGGTACGGCCCTGAACAGTACATTTACGGCGGAATTACTGAAACAGGCCGGTTATGAGGTGTGTTATGTGAGTTATCCGCAAGATACCACCCTGCGTAAACGGCGCAGCGAAGCGGGTATTTACGAGATCGACTTGCCTTACCATCCGCTTGATCAGTTTGAGAAAGGGCTGTATTCCCGTAGCGAGGCCGAAACCATCTTAACAAGCGAACAACCCGATCTCGTGTTATTTGGCGACGGGGCAATTGGCTCCTCGCTGGGGGCCAAAGAACAGGCACAACTGCTCGGCATACCATTTATTACCGTGGTTAACTGGGTTGATGCTTCCCATGCGTCGCGCTTTAAATCCGAAACGGATCGTATTCGCGATATGTTGCTTGCATCAGGTGAGGTGGTGACCGTATCAGCAGCCAACCTTGCTGCATTACAGCAAATTTACGGGCTTCCAGCGAGTTTCGGGCGCGTTATTCTCAATGGCCGGCCTGATCATTTTTTCCTGCCCATAGCGAAGGATGCGGCGCAAGCCAAACGGCGTGAGCTCACTCTTCCCCCTGATGCCTGCGTGTGTCTGACGGTAGCTCGCTTCGAGCCGCGCAAAGGCTATCGCTATCAGCTGGAGGCGTTAAAACGTCTGCGTGCGCATCCAATAATATGGGAACGGCTGCATTTTCTGTGGGTAGGGCATGACCCGCTCGGGGAGTTGCCCGCGCTCCAGCATGAACTTGATACATCCGGACTTTCTGACCACGTCACCTGTTTGAAAGATGTTGAGGATATGGCGCCTCTATACGGGCTGTCCGATCTCTTTATATTGCCGTCCGAATCGGAAGGTATGCCGCTCTGCATTACCGAAGCGATGGCGCAGGGCGTTCCGGTTATTGCAAGCGCCGTAAGCGGTATTCCTGAGCAGCTGGGGGAAAAATGCGAGACGCTGCTACCCGATCCGCTGGACGATAGCGAAGGCTGTATCAACCGACTGGTGGAGCATATCGTGCGGCTTAGCGAATCTGAGAAATCGCGGCGTCAATTAGGTGAGGCGATGGCCGCACGAGCCCGCGAGCTCTTCTCCGGTACGGTTATGCAGGCCGCCTATAAGGAGGTTATTGAAACGGCGCGCAAGGTAAATCATTCGACTGCCGAAATCCCTCGCTTGCGCTGGAATGATTATCAGCCGGGCGCCGTGATTGATTTCTCCGTCAGAGAGCAGCTTTATCATTATATTCAAAATGGCTGGGGATGGGTAGAAGAGGATGGGTGCTGGACCATTGGGGATGCGGCTAGTTTAATGCTGCATATCCCGGCTTACCTGAGGCATCAGTGCCGTTTCCTGCAATGTGAGTTAATGCCGCATATGCCATCGGGCGCCGAGCCGCTTGATCTTCGCTTTATGCTCAATGACGAGGAAATAGGCGCCGTAACGCTTACCAAGATGCAGCCGCACTGTCAGCAGTTACGTATACCGCCTCGTCTATGGGAATTACACACCCCGGAGGAGGCATGCAAAATCACTTTGCGGGTTGATAATCCGCGTTCGCCGCACCAGTTCGGCATCAGCGAGGATAAACGCCTGCTTGGCGTCAAATGTTATTCCTTCACGCTGGGCCCGGTTTCGACACCGCCACCGATGGCGTTTAAGGCGGCGCTTGAACTGATCGATGCAACCACGGAAACATTACACAAATGGGCGCAGACAGGCGAAATTATTTCTATGCTTAACCTTCTGAGTGTGGGGGATACTCTCTGGCATCATCTATCAAAACCCGATCTGTCGGCTTTATATGAACCGGAACCATCGTTGCAACATCCGCCGCTCGGTGTGGTATTCATCGACCGGTTGATGATGGCGCTCTGGCGAAGCCGTCCGGACTTGCAGTCACATTTTACTTTATCTGATATAACAGGCTATGCGGGCTTTCTGGTCTGGATATATACGTGCGGCTGCAAGGAATACGCCATTAAACCGTGGCTGAATCCGCGCTATCTTTCGCTGCTTGAACGTCCTGTCGCCGACAGCAATCAGCCTTCATCTCCTACCGAACTCACATTGTTGCATTATCTCATCTGGCGTAGTCGTAAAGATTTGCAGGCCCAGTTTAATCTGAAGGAGGCTTCCGGAAGACAGGCTATGCAAGAATGGGCAGAGCGCGAAGCGGTCTAATCCGCTAATCGCAAAGCTTTGGGATTTTGCGTTACCAACGGAACATGCTGGAAAGGACGGATGAGAAGCTCAGGTTCGATTCGAGTAGGGTTAGTAAGCCCGACGAGAAAAGCGGCGCCAACCCACCCTGCTCGTCATTAGGTTAACCGCTGCCGCTCGTCAGCTTGATGCGTGCTTCGAATCCATGCATCCAACGCGGTTTGCGCTTAGTTTCAGGTAAGGCTAATAACAATTATTGCTAATTTCTGTTATATGGGTTATAATTAGGAAGTTAAAAACGAAGAATTCAGAGGGTTATCTATGAATATATCGCTTACACCAGAGCTTGAGCAGCTGATCGCTTCAAAAGTGGCTAGTGGGTACTACCATTCCTCCAGCGAAGTGGTGCGTGAAGGGCTGCGCCTGCTTGCTGAGCGAGACGAACTCAAACAAAAGCGAATCGAAATGTTGAATCAGGAGATTCAAAAAGGTCTCAACCAGCTGAGTGCCGGGCAAACGATTTCTGGTGAAGATGCTTATAAGGAGTTGATGGAAGCGTGTGACCGAGACATTAACAATGCCTCATAGTTACATTCTTGCTCCACTTGCACAATCCGACCTTCATTCCATTCGTAAATATATTGCCCAAGATAATCCTCATGCCGCAAAGAAGGTGGTAGAGTAGATTTTCAGAATAATTCAACATCTGGCTGAAAACTCTCACATTGGTCACACACGTGAAGACCTTACCGATAAACCGGTTCGGTTTTTTAGTGTGAGGCATTACATGATTGTTTATCGAGAAGATTCTTCTCCGCTTGAGATTGTTCGTGTATTGAGCGGTTATCGCGACATCACTTCTCTCCTTTAGTTAAAGTTCCAGTCTTCGTAGCCCATCCAGTCTTTGCTGGTGGGTGCTTCGGTTGCTTCCTGCGTGTCCGGCTGGCGTAGCTGTTTGCACCAGATCAGCCCTAAACGTGACATTCATCCGCAAAAAAGCAATCTCACCTCCGGGCAGGTTCGCAAACCGTCTATGGCACCCTGCCCATCAGGCGGAAGCTTATCGTGCTGCAGTGGAGAAACTACACCCGCCGGCTGAGGGGTGCGACGAGGGTTTGCCGGGTGGTCGGCTTACTGATAAAGTCGTTCATGCCTGCTTGAAGCATTTTGCCTTATCCTCATTTAGCGCGCTTGCGGTGAGCGCGATGCTTAGGCGATAGTGATCACAACCAAAAGGTCAATTTTTCAGAAATAAGAACAAAAGATAAAATGCAGGAGTTGAAATTCTTGCCACAGGGCGACACTATCCTTGACCTCGCGTGTCTCAGATGTTTGGCTGGGGTGCATTAAAAAAACAGAGGACAGAATTATGTGGAAAACATTGATGCTAACAACAGCCTGTGCGGTGACGCTCGGCCTTTCCGGTGCGGCGTTTGCGCAAGCGCAGTCAGATATTTCTAACCAGCAATTGCAGCAATTTGCGAGTGTGCAGCAGCAGTTGATGCAGGTGCAGCAAAAACACCGGCAGGCCTTTCAGCAGGCGGGAAGTCAGGAAGAGAAAATGGCCATCCAGCAGCAGGCCGGTCGCGAAATGACGAACATTGTTGAAGGTTCCCCGCTTTCGATTGAACAATATAACCAGATCGGTACCGCGCTACAGACTTCTGAGGTCCTGCAGAAACGCCTTACCGGAATGATGACGCAGCAACAGCAATAGCGCGGTTGTTACGCTATTTGGCCGGGCGGGATGCTCCGTCCGGCTCTCTGCCGCTTTCCAAACTATCCGGATCAATACCGATCGCCTCCATGCGCTCACGCCAGCGCTTCCGGGCAAGCGCCTGCATGTCTTCGACCTTATCCTGCTCGTCGGTTATCTCAAGCCCGATCAGTGTTTCGACCACATCTTCCAGCGTGACAATACCTTGCACCACGCCATACTCACTGACCACCAGCGCGATATGACTTTTCTCGCGCATCAAAGCGTCGAATAGATCGGACGCGCTGGTTTTATCCGGTACGGTTTGGAACGGGCGGCGAAAGTCGCTCAGGGTTTCCTCAAACTGATCTCGTGCCTGCGCGATGAGCAAATCGTTTTTCAGCACGTACCCAGTGATATCATCGGGATTGGTTGCATAGACCGGGATGCGCGAGAATGGCTTGCTTGCATGCGCATTAAAAAACTCCCGCACCGTAAGCCCTTCGGAAGCGGAAAACATCACGGTGCGCGGCGTCATAATGTCCTGCACGGAAAGCTGGCGTAGGCGCATCAGATTGGTAACGATTTTATGCTCTTTCCGCTCCAGCATACCCTCCTGCGCACCGATCGTCGCCATCGCTTCCATTTCATCGCGGCTGAAGGTATAGCTGCTGGCTTTTGAGCGGGAAATCAGTCGCGTCAGCTTTTCCGATAACCACACGAAAGGGAGGAGTAATTTGGTCAGACCGTCTATCAATACGGCAAAGACCGGGGCGAGTTGCTGCCAGTAGGTCGCGCCGAGCGTTTTGGGGATAATCTCGGAAAACACCAGAATGAGCAGGGTAAGAATGGCCGAGGTCAGTGCAATATATTGGTTGCCAAATACGATTGCTGCCTGTGCGCCGACACCCGCTGCGCCGACCGTGTGGGCAATGGTGTTCGCCGTCAGGATGGCAGCGAGCGGGCGGTCAATATTGCTTTGTAAGCGTTTCAGCCGCTTCGCGCTTTTAGCGCCTCTGGCTTCGCGCGCCTTGATGTAAGATGGTCGCACCGATAGCAGCACCGCTTCCGCAATCGAACAAAAGAACGAAACCAGAATCGCGAGCAGCAAGTAAAAGATCAATAACGTCACGACTAGTAATTAGCTCAGGCTGGCTAAAGAATCAATAAAGGTTAAATGAAGTAACCTCTAAATTTATCGTTGCTATCTCAGCCCGTTAATGCTTAGTTGCCTCTATGCTCGCACCGGGAACCGAGACTGCGAAGGCAGAGGCACCTATAGAAGCGCCACATTCCGGTCTGACCCTGCGTTATGAGCAGGTTAGGGCGCAAACTGAAGCGCTCGCCGCACCGCTTTCGGAAGCGCAGGCGAACTACCAATCCATGCCGGATGCAAGCCCGGCGAAATGGCATCTCGCCCATACGACCTGGTTTTTCGAAACTTTCATTCTGGCGAAATATATCGAAGATTATCAGCCCTTTCATCTCGAATTCGCGTATCTGTTCAATTCTTATTATAATGGCATCGGGGAGCAGTATCCGCGCGCCAAACGCGGTGAAATAACCGCACCGGATGTGGATGCGGTGCTTACCTATCGCGCAGCGGTGGATAGAGTGATGCTGAGCCTGCTCGAAAATATGGATGACGCGGACTTTCGTGAGGCTACGACCCTCGGTCTGCATCATGAGCAGCAGCATCAGGAATTATTACTAACCGATCTTAAGCATGGGCTATATTGTGTTGGGGACAAGGCGATGTATCGTGCAGAACATACTGAGAATGCTAGCCTAGCGCTCGAATGCGTATTTATAGCCTATGAAGGCGGATTGGTCGAAATTGGCCATCAGGGGCAGGATTTTGCCTATGACAATGAAGCGCCGCGGCACAAGCACCATCTCTACCCTTACCGGCTGGCATCGCGCCCGGTGACGAATGCCGAATATCTCGCCTTTATCGAGGATGGCGGCTATGACAACCCGTTGCTCTGGCTGTCGGATGGGTGGGATTGGTTGCAGAAAGCAGGTGCGAAAGCGCCGCTCTATTGGGAACAATCCGAGGGTAGCTGGCAGTATTTCACACTCACGGGCATGCAGCCGATCGATCAGCATGCGCCTGTATGCCATGTGAACTATTATGAGGCGGATGCGTTTGCACAATGGGCCGGCAAGCGTCTGCCAACCGAAGCGGAGTGGGAACATGCGGCCAGCCGGTCTTTGACCTGCGGGCATTTCGTGGAGCAGGGGCGTTTTCATCCCGAGGCGGCGAACGGTCAGGGCATGTTGCAGCTGTTCGGCGATGTGTGGGAGTGGACGGCAAGCGCTTATGCGCCCTATCCGGGCTTTAAGCCGTTTGACGGCGAGGCGTGCGAATATAATGGAAAATTTATGTGCAACCAATATGTATTACGCGGTGGTTCATGCGTAACGCCGGAAAGCCACATCCGCGCGAGCTACCGCAATTTTTTTCAACCATATCAGCAATGGCAGTTTAGCGGGATCAGACTCGCGGAAGACGGAGTATAAATGCAGGTTCAGGCAGCAATGGAAGCGGCGGTAGAAAGCAAAGAACATACGGAAAGCGCGTTTTTGCGCGATGTGAAGGCCGGGTTGTCACAGCCGCAGAAGACATTGCCATGCAAATATTTCTATAACGCGCGCGGCTCAAAGCTGTTTGAGGCAATTACCGAGCAGCCGGAATATTATATCACCCGCACAGAGCTCACGATCCTACAGGAGGCAAAGGATGAGATGGCCGAGCTAATTGGCGAAAATGCCTGCATAATCGAGCCGGGCTCCGGTGCCGGCGAAAAAATCAAAACACTACTCGCCGCGCTCGAAAATCCCGCCCTTTATGTACCGATTGATATTTCCGAAAGCGCTTTGAATGAATCCGCGGTTGAGATTAAGCGTCGCTTTCCCACGATTAAGACCGAGCCGCTCGTGCGTGATTTTACCGAACGCATGCATATGCCGGACTTGTTTGCGCGTGAGGAAAATGGCAAACGCGTTATCTTCTTCCCCGGCTCAACGCTGGGTAACTTTTCACCGGAAGAGGCTGTTACGTTCCTGACACGGTTTGGCTATGCGGTTGGTGAAGGGGGCTTGATCATTATCGGCATCGACCTTGTGAAAGAAACGGAAATGCTTGAAGCGGCCTATGATGATGCGGCTGGGGTAACGGCTGATTTTAATAAAAATCTTCTGGTACGCATGGAGGAAGAGCTCGACGCGGAGATCGTGCCCGAACAATTTGCGCATCAGGCAGTGTTTAACCCGGATGAGTCGCGTATTGAAATGCATCTGAAAAGCTTACAAGATCAGGAGGTTGCGTTAGGTGATGAGCGCTTTGCCTTCAAAAAGGGGGAAACCATCCATACCGAAAATTCTTACAAATATACGCCGGAAAGTTTCCCAAAGCTCGCCCAAGAAGCCGGGTTGACCGTGCGAACATGCTGGACAGATGAGGGTGCGCTCTTCGCCGTTTACGCGCTGGAGGTCTAGTCAGCTACAGACTGCACAGGCTGGTGAATAATGCGATCAGCTTGCTTTACATTTACCATCATTCCCGCTACAACACGCGTTGAATTTGACGCAGGGGTAATCTGACCATGGCCGAAAAGCCGAAACATTTTTTGGATGAAATACTCGATACATCCAAGAAGGCTTTGAAATATGTGCTGATTTTCAGCTTCGGGGCGAATCTGATGATGCTCGCCCTGCCGATCTATACCCTGCAGATTCTGGAGCGTGTTCCTGCAAGCGGCAGCATAGAAACACTCATGATGCTGACTATCGTTGCGCTTGGCATGATTGCAGCATATGGGCTGTTTCAGCTGGCACGGTCGCTAACGCTCGTCAAGCTTGCACGCTGGATGGATGAGGAAGTGGCGACTAAACTGCTGAAAACCTCACTGGTGCAGGCGAATCTGGTCAAGAATGCCAACGCCTCGCAGGCGCTGCGGGATATGAATACAATCAAGCAATTCCTGACCGGCCCGGGCTTGAGCGCGCTGTTTGACGCGCCGTGGAGTATCATCTTTTTCCTTGTTCTGTTCCTGATCCACCCGGTACCGTTTTTTATTACACTGATCGGTGGTTTTTTGCTGCTTTTTGCCGGGATTTTGAATGAACGTGCGACCAATAAAACGCTTGGGGAGGCCAATGACCAGTCGATCCGCTCAATGCAACAGGTGGATGTTTCGGCGCGGAATGCCGAGGTCATTGAAGCAATGGGGATGACCGATGCCGTTGTCAGTAAATGGCAGAAAGAAAACGCGCAGGTAGTAGATTACCAATCGCAGGCGAGTGATCGCTCCGCGGTGATTACCAACCTCGCTAAAGCCTTCCGCATGATTTTACAGATCGCGGTAATGGGTAGTGGTATCTATCTCGTGCTGCTGAATGAGCTGTCGCTCGGTGGAGTAATTGCGTGCTCGATTCTGGCGGCGCGTGCACTCTCACCGTTTGAACAGGCGATTGCGGCGTGGAACAACGTTGCCGGATTTCGCAAGGCACTTGCCCGCCTGCGCAAGCTGATTGAAGCCATTCCGCTGCGTGATAAAAGTATTTCGCTACCAGCCCCGCAAGGACATCTATCGGTTGAGAAGGTAGTATTTGCTCCGTTCGGTTCGCAAAAACCCGTGCTGAAAGGGATCGGTTTCGATATCAAGGCCGGGGAGAGTCTTGGCGTCATCGGCCCGAGTGCGGCGGGGAAATCGACGCTCGCGAAGCTGTTGGTTGGCGTGTGGAAGCCGAATGCCGGGCATGTACGGCTCGATGGTGCGGATGTGTATAGCTGGAACCGCGAAGAGTTCGGGCGCTATGTCGGCTATATGCCGCAAGATGTTGAATTATTTGGCGGAACGGTCAAAGAAAACATTGCTCGTATGCAGGAAAATGCGAAGGACGAAGATATTATTGCTGCGGCAAAAATGTCAGGCGCGCATGAGATGATTCTGCATTTACCGGAGGGTTACGAAACGCAGATTGGCGTAGGTGGTGCGAATCTTTCTGCCGGGCAACGCCAGCGCATCGGACTCGCCCGCGCGTTTTATGGCGATCCGAAAGTCATCGTGCTGGATGAACCGAATTCCAACCTCGACGATGCCGGAGAAATGGCGCTGGCGCATGCGATGAAAAATGCGAAATCCCTCAAAATTACGACAGTAATTATTGCGCATCGCCCGTCCATTCTCGGATCGGTTGATAAAATCCTCGTCATGAAGGAGGGTACGGTCGCTGACTTTGGTCCGGCCAAAGAAATAATGGCGAAATATTCTCGCAATAAAGTGACGGAGCAGCAGAAAAAGCAATTGCAGGCCGCCGAAGCCAAGGGCAAAAAGCCTGCCGCTACCAACCCAACCTCCGCGCAATTTTCATTAAGTGGCAAGGTCGATAATGCTGAGAAACCCACGAAAGGAGATGCTGCTAAGGCGGAGTCAGACCCTAAAACCGATAGTTCTTCTAAAGCAAAACGTACTGGATCATGAGCAAGCAAAACAAACCATCTACGAAAAACGCCGGTAAGGCGAAAAACAAAGCGCAGGCAAGCACGAAATCGACGGCGAAGCAAGCCGGGGGCGCTCGGCAGAAACCGCTTGCCAAGCAGGCGAAGCAGCGTACCGACATCGCGAAACGCAAAACGCGTCAGTTTGCCAAACGCTTTAACGAACAATATCTTGAGGGGGACAAGCTCGATAAATATATTGACCGGGTCGATAAAGCGATCGGCTTCATCGTGCCGCGGAAAGATTATCAGTATGACAACCCGGCAGTACAGGCGGCGGCCGGTCCGATTCGCTTCGGTCTATGGGTGTTTATTATCGTGTTCGGCTTCTTTATTCTCTGGGCCAGCTTGGCACCGTTAAGCAGCGCTGCAATTGCTTCTGGTACGGTGGTGCTAGATGCGAACAAAAAAATAATCGACCATCTGGAAGGTGGAATTATCGCTGAGATTCGAGTGAAAGATGGTGACGTGGTGGATGAAGGCGAGGTGCTGATCCGCCTGAGCGAAACCGCGCCTCGTGCACGCCTTGATATTGTGCAGGGGCAACTCTGGGCTGCTAAAGCGGCTGAGGACAGGCTGATCGCCGAGCGGGATATGCTGGATGACATTGTTTTTAGCCCTGACCTGCTGGAAGAAAAGGACAATCCCAAAGTGGCTAAAGTGATGGATGCGCAGGAGCGTATATTTACCTCACGGCGTGAATCCATCATTGGCCAAACCCGCATTCTGGAACAACGCATCGCGCAGCTACAGGAGGAAATCGCCGGGCTTGAGGCGCAGGATGCGGCAGTTAATGTACAGTTGGAGCTGATCAACGAGGAAATTGAAACGGTACAAACCCTGCTTGATAAAGGTCAAGCCCTTAAACCTAGGCTTTTATCGCTGCAGCGGCAGGCGGCACAACTGACCGGGCAATCCGGTGAATACCGCGCCTTGATCGCACGCGCCTCGCAAAGTATTTCTGAAAATGAAATGGCGATTTTGAACCTCTCCACCGAGCGGATGAACGAGGTCGTAGCCGAACTCCGCGAAACGCAGGTACAAATTGGGGATTTGACCGAGCGGGTCACTGCGGCGCGCGACGTGCTGGAACGTATCGAGATTACCGCGCCGCAATCGGGCGTAGTAAACGGGCTGAAGTTTCATACCATCGGCGGGGTGATTCCCCCGGGTAAGGAAATTATGAGCATCGTGCCACAAGATGATGATTTAGTTGTTGAGGCGCGGGTAAAGCCTTCGGATATTGATACGGTCCGCGCCGGATTAGTAGCTCGGGTACGACTAACGGCTTATTCCGTCCGTCGTGTACCGATGTTAGAGGGTACGGTCGAACGGGTATCGGCAGACAGCTTTGTTGATCAAAATACAGGGCAGAAATATTATACAGCGCGGGTACGCATCGATGATAATCAAATTGACCAGCTAACGTCAAACGTTGAGCTTTATCCTGGAATGCCAGCGGATGTACAAATCGTCACTGGGGAGCGTACGGTGCTGTCCTATCTGACCGACCCGATTACCAGTACGTTTGATAAAGCATTCCGCGAGCAGTAGACGGAAGCTTTGGCTGACTCGGTGTAAGGAAGGCGGGAGTAGGAAAACATCCCTGCTAAATTTTTATACTGTCATCCCATTTAGCCGGCGGTACGTCGATTTCATCGCGCTTAATCATCATCTCGTTAACGTCTTCCGCGATAATTTTCGGCTTATCCTGCATCACTACGCCGGGTGCGGGCTTTTGAGCCTTACAGAATAAATAAAGCCCCTCGCACTTGACCGTCACCTGTTTAAAGTCCGCTGCGGCCAGACGGTTCGCCAGCGTATGTGCTACAAAGCCGGTGCGGAACGACCCGTCTCCTTTAGGGTTGCGAGCGCCATACAGAAAGTCAATGATCGCCGGGCCTTTGGGTGTATTGGGAACCAGCGACCGCTCAAGGCCTTTGTCGCGCATCGTTTCGGCCAGTTTTTGCAGATCGGGCATCATGGCGAGCAGCGTCCCAGCCGGGCGCAGAATACGTCTCACCTGCTGCAAAAACGGGATAACGTCCGGATATGTCAGCTGCGGCAGAATATTCTGCAGCCAAACACCGTCGCAGCTTGCATCGGGGATGAGTCGAACATCGTCAAGCTTGCATGCAATGTCCGCATTTTCTTCAGCGAGGCGGGTATTATGCCAGTGATCCGGTTTAAAATCCTTACATAGCGAGGCATTGGCGGGTGCGCCGTGCATAAAATGCAGCGCGAGCCGTTTGCCTTCCGGCGGGGCGGGCAAGCTTATCGGCTGCGCCTTTTTTACCGCCGGAGCAGATTGCTTGTTCTGAGGCGCTTGCTTTTTCTTTTTAGCCGCTTGTTTTTTTTGCTTTTTCATCGCTTAACTCAATATGCTTGAAGAATAGGCATCAATTTTTGCATGGCTTGGCGGAGGAAATTGCTTGTTCGCCACATCCTGTATCAACTCGGTTTGCAGCGGCAGGACTTTATGAAGCGCATAGCGGTTAATGACGGTTTGGCGGGCATTGTCGCGCAGTTTTTGCATCTCCTCCTTATGGTCAAGAGCGTGAATGACTTTTGCCGCGATATCTTCCGGCGAAAAAAAGTCGGCCAGCAGGCCGTTGGTTCCGTCTTCAATGACTTCCCGCACGGGCGCAGTATCTGAGGCAATTAGCGCACAGCCGCACGCCATCGATTCCAGCATTGACCAGGACAATACGAAGGGCACGGTCAGATAGATATGCGCATCGGAAATCCGCATCACATTAAGCATATCATCGTAAGGCTGGTAGGGCAGGAAGTGGATGCGCGAGAGGTCGAGATCCACTTCCTTCATCAGCATTTCTCGGTACGTCGTGCCGGGCGGAGGGCGACGGCCATAGCTCACACCATCCTGCCCGACAACCACGATATGGCAGTTTTTCCGCTCCTTCAATATGCGCTCAGCCGCATGCATAAATTGCGGGAAGCCACGGTAGGGCTCATAATTTCGGGTGATATAGGTGACAATATCCTGCTCGCCTTTTACAAGCTTCTTGCCATCGGGCAGGGTGATCGACTCCACCTCAGCAGGTTTCACATAATCGACATCAATGCCATCGTGCAGCACCGAGAGTTTGTGGTGAAAAAGCTCCGGATGGCGGTCGCGCTGGAAGAAAGTCGGGGTGTGCCCCCAATCTGCATAGGTCAGGTTGAACAGGTGAAGCGCGTTTTTCGTACGAATCCTGGCGAGTTCATCGCCAGGAAGTGGGGCATCCGCGCCGTCTTCATTAAGGAAAGTGACATCGCTGTCGTGAGCATCGTAAAAAAACTCGAAAAAGGCGAGGATGGGTGTATCAAAGAAAATATCTTTCAGGTAGAGACCGTCACCCCAGCCTAAATGCCCTACAATGACATCGGGCACAAAGCCTTTTTCTTTGAGCTTTTTACAAACGCGCCAGACTTCCTGACTTGCCAGCACGCCGCGTTCAAAACCGATAATATAACGGTGCGTTTCCGGTTTGGAATCGCGCTTAACGTTATACTCAATTTTGGTTACGTTTTCGATTTCCACTCCGGGCTTGGGCTTGGTCAGGAAAACGACCTGATTATTCGGGTCCGCCGCCATGGCTTTGGCAATATGTTTATATTGCCCCGGCATATTGGGATGGAGGAAGAGTATTTTCATCGTCGCTATCATTAGCGGATGTGCTACGGAATTGCACCAAGAAAATGTGTGGGCTATTTGTTAATAAAAAACACTCAAGCAGCCCCTAAGCGGCCTTTTTCTCTGAGACAAGCTCTTTGAAGACTTCTTCAAGGTCGGGCTCTTCGGTCGAGAGGTCCTTAATAGAAAAACCGGCTTCCTTTACCAGATGGAGTAATTCTTCGATGGATGTATCTTCCGGCGAGTATTGCAGGGCGAAGCTGGTTTCGTCCAGCTGTTCGGCATCATAGGGTTTGAGGCTCTCGGGCATTTGTGTAATCGGATCATCAACGCGGAACATCATCCGTTTCTGATTCATGGTCAGCATGAGGTTATCTTTGCTGTCATTGGCGATCACGCGGCCGTGGTTGATAATGCTGATATGGTCGCAGAGTTCTTCCGCTTCCTCAAGATAATGGGTTGTGAGTAGGATGGTGATGCCGCTTGCGTTCAGTTCGCGGACATATTCCCAGAGTTGCGTGCGAAGCTCCACATCCACCCCGGCGGTCGGTTCGTCAAGTACGATGATGGGAGGGCTGTGCACCATAGCTTTGGCAATTAGCACGCGGCGTTTCATCCCCCCGGAGAGGCGGCGGGAATTTAGCTTAGCCTTATCCGCAAGGTGCAGCGCGTTTAGAAGCTCCTGCGTGCGGCGCTTTGCGTGCGGGATACCATAATAGCCGGCATGATAATCGAGCATTTCTTCAATCGGAAAGAATGGATCGAGCATCACTTCCTGCGGCACCACTCCAATGCGTTTCCGGGTTTCGCGGGCATCGACATCCTGATCTACTCCGTCGATAATAACTTTACCACTGGATTTGTTTACGAGCCCCGCCATAATATTAATCAAGGTCGATTTACCGGCACCATTGGGACCAAGTAGCCCGTAAAAGGCGCCGCGCTTGATTTGCAGGTCAACATCAATCAGCGCATGCTTGCGCGAGCCTTCGGCTTTACCCTTGCCTTTTGCGTCGTAGATTTTATTCAGCTTGGTGATGTCGATAGCAAGATCGGTCATAATCATATTTTCTCTTTAGTTTTACTTGGATTCTGCCTTCATACACCTTATGTTACCGGGTGAACATCATAAAGTGTACAGAGGCATCATGGACGGAGTTCCCTACGCAGATATTCTTTTCTTAATGGCGTTAGCCGTGTTTATTTTCTACAAGCTGTTCAATTCGTTCGGCAAAAATGACGGCACGGAAGAGCGGCTGAAAGAGCGGCTGGAGCGCATGGCGGAGGAGCAGCAAAAGCAGAAAACCGCCGATAAAGCGGAAGAGACCGTGGTGCATCCGAAAAAAGCGCGCACATCACAGGCCGAGCCGGAGCCGCTTATTACCGATGCGGCGCTGCGCACGAAAATTGACAAGATCAAAGCGGTCGATCCGAATTTTTCGCTCGCAGAATTTATGCAGGGCGCTAAAGTTGCGTTTGAAATGATCGTAGAAGCATATTCGCAGGAAAACCGTGATGTGCTGAAAGATTTGCTGGCGGAAGACGTTTTCAAAGCATTCGAGAAAGACATCACCTCGCGTGAGAAAAAAGGGCTGGATATGGATGTCACGCTGATTGCCTTCTTATCGCAGGAGCTGACTGGTGCTACTCTGCGTGGGAATAAGGCCAAGCTGACGATCGACTTCAAAACCGAGCAGGTACGTGTTGTGAAGGACGACGAGGGCAACATCGTTGAAGGTGATGTCTCTGAAATCGAAGTGATCGAGGATCGCTGGACGTTTGCGCGCGACCTGAAATCACCGAATCCGAACTGGATGGTTGTGGATACGGAGTAAATGACGCGTACCCGTTCAGCTTTTTGCGCTTTGATCTGCAGTCTGCTCGTTGCTTGCGGCGCGCCGACGCCGCCTGAGCCGCCGCAACTGGTTTTAGAGCCGGCTACGTTCGACCAGCTTGACGGCTGGGAAACAAGCTATCGCCCCGGTGCGGCGGAGGCCTTTAAGCGAACCTGCGATCATTTTGCGAGAAAACCACCAGAAGCCGAGCTGAAATTTTTTGCCGGGCAGGTGCGGGACTGGTTACCGGCATGCCGTGCGCTAAATAAGGATATTCTGGCAAAGGATAATGTAACTCAGGCGGAGTGGGATCGCTTTATCCGTACCTATTTTACCCCGTATCAGGTGACTAATCACGGCTTCGAGAAAGGTTTATTTACCGGCTATTTCGAGCTTGAGCTGCACGGCAGTACGCAACCGAGTGAACGTTTCCGCCATGCGATCTACCGTGTACCTGAGCCCATGAACAAGCCGTTTTATAGCCGTGGAGAGATTGATCGCGGTGCGCTGGAGGGTAAGGGGCTTGAGCTTGCCTATGTGGATGATCCGGTGCGGTTATTTTTCCTGCATATTCAGGGGTCGGGCAGGGTGCGGCTGGAAGATGGCTCGGTCATGCGGGTTGGCTACGCGGCGCAGAACGGGCACGATTATCATTCGATCGGGAAATTGCTGCTCGAGCATGATGTGATGGAGAAGGACGAGATGAGCGCGCCCGCGCTGAAGGACTGGCTCTATCGTCATGATTGCCATATGCGGCGCGTGTTTGACCATAACCCGTCCTATATTTTCTTCCGGGAGCTTGAGGGGGAGGATCAGGGGCCGATTGGTGCAATGGGCTTGCCGCTCGTTGCCGAGCATTCACTCGCGGTGGATGATGCATTCATGCCATACGGTGTACCGGTCTGGCTGGAAACCACGCTGCCGCATGAGACACCTTATCAGCGCTTTATGATGACGCAGGATACAGGCGGGGCGATCAAAGGCCCGGTGCGTGGCGATATTTTCTTCGGCGCGGGTGAGTGGGCGGAGCAGGTCGCCGGGCATATGCAGAATCAAGGCAGTTATTATGTGTTACTACCGAGGGTTATAGCAGAGCTTTAGAGTGCATTATAACCTGTTTCGGTAAAGCGGATTCTAACACGATCAGATTTTAAATATTCCAGAAAACGCCTGGCATTCTGCATATTATTACCCGCAACGACGGCACCCTGATAATATATCATTTCATACATGGACTGGGGTATTACCGCTAACGGTGTAATATAAGGGTTATTTTTGACGCTGGAGTAATAGACAATACCGCTACCGGCATTGCCCTGTTCAATAAATTTCAGGGTTTGTTCGGCTGAGCTGCCGCGCATGATAAACGGAGTTACGTCTTCCCATACTCCGAGCCGAATGAGGGCTGCCTCACTCAAAATTCCAAGTGCTGTTGTATTTGCATTGCCGATGGCCAGCAAGGAATGATCGCTGATTGTATTCAGTAATGTTTTAAGCGGAGTGTTTTTGCCAAACTTCTCATAAATATGGCTGTTCCTGCGCGTTACCAGCGCTAGCTGATTACGCGCCAATAGCGAAATGGATTGCACGTCAATAAGGCCCTTTTGTTTTAGCAATCTGATCACGCCGGCATGTTCGGTAATAAATAAATCAGCAGGCTCACCCTGGATAACGGAAGCCAATAAGGCGTCCGGTTCGCGATAGGTGATAGAAACGGACACATTTTCAGTAATAGAATATTCACGTGCTATATCGCCCAGCACATCTACAAGGCTGCTAGAGGCTAGGATGTTAATGGTGGGGCGGATCAGAGATTCCTTGTTGCTAGCCATAGAATCAAAGCTAAGCAGCATAAATAACAATGTAGCGAAAAGAGCGCGCATCAGTAATTATTTGCCATATAATGTAGTTTATTATCCAAACTTAACATAATGTATTTAGTTAAGAATATAATAAAAAAATCTACTCTCGTGCAGTAAATTGTAAAAATGATTGATGCGATAATTTTGTTTGTATTAGGCCTTTTAATAGGAAGCTTCGCTTCGGCTGTTGCTTATCGGTTGCCGCGAGGTGAGGATTTTGTATTGAGCCGCTCTCGTTGCCCGAAGTGCGGACATACATTAGCTGCTATTGACTTAATACCTTTAGTATCCTGGCTAGTGCAGGGTGGGAAATGTCGTTACTGCAAAACGGAGTATGGTGTTCGTTATTTGTTTTTAGAGCTGGGGTTCGCTTTTAGTTATGGTTGGATCGGTTATTTCTTTTCTGAACCCTTTGTAGTTCTTCTTTTTTGTGTTGCTATTTTTATTGCTTATCTCGCGGTTCTAATGCGCTTTATGGATAACGTGACATTTCCATTAGGCATTACAGCTTACCTTCTTTGTGGTGTAATGTTTTCTGTTTATCAAGAGCAGCTTCATGGTTTGCAAGCCATCATTAGCATCATAGCCGTAGGTCTTACGCTTTATCAGCGTTTTGTTTCCAGAAATGTGGAATGGCCTTTGCAATTGGGTTTGGTGTTATCTCCTTTTATATGGCTATCACTTCCGCAGGCTGTTTATGTTGTTTTATTTTTAGCGTTGATTGGTTTTTTGCACGCGCAGGTTTCTATTTTTAAATGTAAAAAATCTATTTCTTCAGAGGCGGTTATGCTTTTTACGTTGGGATATTTGTGTCTTGAACATGCTTTTTTATGAAAAAAGCATGTCGGTGTAGTAAATAGCGTTCTGACTATTGACCTTTAGTTGCAGGCGGCATAAAACGAGGGGATAGGTAGAAAGTGCTGGGGTTAGGTTTATTCCGACGTGAATCAATTCGTGACGTTAAGACATCTGAAGCTAATTACTCTTACCGCGATCATCGCAGTCAGCACCTCTTCGTGCTACCAACACGTTAAGAAGAATCCTTACAGCGAAACCAGCGATTACAATAAAATTAATGAGGCGCGCCAAAATGGTTGGATGGGTGATAAGGGTGATACCGAAGCTCAAGAATCTCCTGCTAAAACTAAGGGAGGTTTAAAAGAAAAAATTGATAAACTGGCGCAGAAAGACATTATTGATCCGCGTGGTGGGTTGTCTCGCAAGGATTACAATGAGTTATTTCATCCTGACGGTTTGGGGCAGACGCCTTCTTTTTTTGCTGCAGATAAGCAAAAAGGGCTACAGCTTCCTGGCCTGAATCAGCTCATGGCGGAGCCTGAAAAACCAAAGCTGGCGAATGATAAACGTGTTAGCATTTCAGTGACGGAAGATGTGCCGCTGAAGGATGTGATTATCGAATTGGCACGCCGTGCCGACGTGGATGTAGAGGTTGATCCAGGGATTGAGGGTGGTGTTATTCTGAGGATGAAAGACCGTCCATTTACTGAGGTGATAGATCGTATTTCGGAACTGGCCGGGTTAACATATGGGATTAATGATGGTGTCTTGAGGATTGAACGAGATGTTCCCGTGATTCGTAACTACCGGCTTAATTTGCTTAATCAGGTGCGGACATCGAATAGCTCTGTAACTATAAATACGAACCTGCTTGGAAGTAGTAGCGGAGGAGCTGAGGGAGGTAGTTTTAGTAGTGGTTCTAACAGTCAGCTTACATCTTCTTCTGAAAATGGTGATATGTGGGCTGTAATAGAATTAGGAGTTAATAATATTCTTCAGCAATATTCTACCAATATGATTCAGGAGGAGGTCGCTGGGGTTGCACCCCCACCTCCAACCCCTGCCGAACAAGGTACGGAGGGGGTAAGTCAGGATTCGTTACTCATCCCAGGTCAGAGCGCTATATTATCTGCTAATCGTCAGGCAGGGTTGCTTTCTATATTTGCTACAAAACGTCAGCATAAAGCTATCAAGCAATATCTCGATCAGGTTCAAATGGCGCATTCTTCACAAGTGTTGATCGAAGCAAAAATACTTGAAGTCAGTCTTAATGATGAGTACCGAAGCGGTATTGACTGGAGCTTCCTGAACAGAGACGGAGCGGACTTTTCCTTATCTAGCAATTTTGATGATTTGGAGCTTGATGCTAACCAATCGGATCAGATATTCTCGTTGGGCATTCTACCTACAGAGCTCTTCGGTATTCAAAACACCTCCATTGAAGCAACTTTGGACCTGGTGCAAGAGTTTGGAGTTACACGTACGCTTTCGAGCCCACGCTTGCATGCCATGAATAACCAATATGCAGTTCTTACCTTTGCTGAAAATTTTGTCTACTTCGAGCTTGATGTTGAGGAGGAAGAGACGGAGGATAGTGGAGGTGATCCGATCAGAACGCTCACTGTTACGAGTGAAATAAGAACCATCCCGGTTGGTGTTCTTCTCGCATTACAGCCATCGATTGATCTGGCACGTGATGAAATTGTGATGAACGTACGACCCACACTATCGCGCATCACTAATTTTGTGACTGATCCAGGTGTTTCACTGATTGCTGCTCAAAATAACGTCAATATATCTTCGGAAATTCCAGTAGTAGAAATACGCGAATTGGATTCTGTGCTAAGGCTTAAGAGTGGAGAAGTTATGGTTATCGGCGGTTTGATGGAAGAACGTTCGGTGAATGAAGATACTGGTGTGCCGGGCGTCGCAGATGTGCCGGTAGTTGGAAATGCCTTCAAAAAGGTGCTTAAGGATACTGACACCGTTGAAACAGTCATATTTATCAAGGCTACTATTATTCCAGGTGAGGGTGTCAGTGTAGAGGATGAGATGTTCTTCAAAAAGTTTGCTACAGGTCGAAAAGCGTTTTAATTCTCGCGGAGCGTATAAAATATGCGTACCACCATTAAATATATTGTTTTGACAGCGATACGGGATTGGCTCTTTCCCGGTATTTTTTTAGCTCTGCTAGCGGGTTTTTTATTGGCCTCTTTCTTAGGGGATAATGCGCTTGTGGAGCCCGAGCAGATGAAAATTGTTTATATTGCCGGCATGTCCCGCATTATCCTGCATGTTGGTTTAATTGTCTTTGTCTGCTTTCATGTACGCCGCATGTTTGAAAGTCGGGAGATTGAAGTGTTTCTGTCCCGTCCCATCTCACGCACGGCCTTTGTCATTTCCTATTGGCTTGGTTTTTGCGCTTTAGGTTTTTTGTTGGTTGTACCAGTCATATTAGCGCTTATGGCGCTATTGCCTGTTGATGCAGTAGGGGGCACCGTTTGGTCGATCAGCGTGCTGATGGAGGCTTTCATCGTAATCGCATTTGCACTATTTGCGTCCCTTATTCTCAAAAGCGCTGTCAGTAGTGTGTTGCTTTGCTTCGGTTTTTATATTGCCGCGCGGATGATGGGTTTTTTTCTGTACATTGTCGAAGGGGTAGGGGTGACGGATACAACTACGATTGGAAAGATTGCAGAGAAATTGCTAGTAGTTGTGTCGATGATTATGCCGCGGCTGGACCAGTATGGGCTGAGTGAATGGTTGATTTACGGCATTAAGGCAGAGCAGCACGGGGTAATAGGATTAGTGCTCGTACAGTCGCTTATTATTTTACCCCTTTTGCTTGCCTGCGCCGTATACGACTTTAAACGCAAGCAGTTCTGATGACGACCACTAAGACAGTGTATGATAAAAAACGAGATGTAGTTCTCGTCATGCTTTTATTAATTGCGCAAATTTTCTTTTGGTACGGTATTCGCTTTACCGCTTCTGATGGTGAAGAGCATATTTTATGGGCCGGTACGAAAACCATAAAGCCGGATCTGCGGGTTGTACCCCCTGTTCCAGGTGAGAAGCTCGTGCGCGCCATGGCACTCGGTGATGAACAGTTTTATTTCCGCGCTGCGGGATTTCGTTTACAGAATGCCGGAGATACGTTTGGACGTGTCACCGCGCTGAAAGACTATGATTATAGTCAGTTGTCTGCCTGGTGGAGCATTTTAGATCAGTTAGATCCTGTATCGGACTATATCGCGTCGATGGTAGCGTATTATTTTGGGGCAACACAAAACCCCAAAGAGCAGGTGCCTTATGTGGTAGACTATCTGGAGCAGCATGCGGACCGCAACCCGTCAAAAAAATGGTGGTGGTATCATCAGGCGATCTATCTGGCTAATGCACGTTTGGAGGATACGGACCGAGCGCTTGAGCTTGCTTATAAACTGGCTTCTTTACCCGATGATTTAGACGTACCGATCTGGACGCGGCAAATGCCGGCCTTTTTCCTCGAAAAGAAAGGTGATTATGCACAGGCTTGTGCTATTATTATCAATATTCTGGAAAACCGAGACGATCTGGAAGAGGGCGAGATTCGCTTCATGTATTATTTTATTGCCGAGCGGATTGCCGCAATGGCTACGGCTCAGGAGCAGGGTGAACTGACGGACCTGGATCCGCGCTGTCTTGCCATGGCTGAACAGTACCAGCAGAATAACCCGTAATATCAGGAGGCTGCATGGAATTGGTGGTTCTCAATGCAGCGCAGCTCATTCAATTGGCCGCTGTAGGGCCCTGCCTCTTTATTTTGATTTATTTAGCGGTATCTGCGAAGCGCCTTAAAAAAGCGATTATTCCGCTGCTATTTTTCCTGACGATTGCCAATCAGTTTATACTGCCAATTTTGGCGATTTTTCCGGAAATATCGGGCCAGTTGATTTATAGCGTTGTGCTATACAATGAGAATTTAATGCCTGTTTTTGGCTTTCTGCTTATTTTGCAGTTTATCAATGGAAAAATTCCTCCCGGTCCGCTGTGGTTGCTCGTGCTTTTTCCTATATTGGGTACCCTGGCTTATCAAAATGCGGCGGTCGAATCAGGAGCATACTGCATTCAGCAAAATAGCTGCGGCGATCCTTACAAAGTGATAGTTACGGCGCGGGTCGTTTTCATCGCTGTTATATTCATCTTTATAGTGCCTCGTTTGCAGTATCTGTCGCGGCGGGTACAAAAAAACCGCATTAGCCAGAACCGGTACTGGTTGATCGTCATGCTCATTTTTTTGAACCTGCTAACACTTTATCTTGATTTAGCGTATATATCAGACCAGTTGGATGAGGCGCGCTTCCAGTTTGTGAAAGCCGTTATTAATCTACTGTTCGTCTATCTGGTTTTTACTTCGATATTCCGGGTGTTTGATCATATGCTGAAAATTGAACCTCCACACCGGGCAGGACTATCTGAAAAGGATAAGCAGCTTGTTTATATAATGAAGCACTATATTACTACGGGTCGTCCTTACCTACAGTCTGGTTTCCGGCGTAGTGATTTGGCTGATAAACTAGGTATAACAGAGCAGCACGCATCCTATCTTATCAACCAGACCTATAAATGCAGTTTTAGTCAGATAATGAATAGCTATCGAATAAAGGCCGCAAAGGAAATGCTGGAAAAATCGAATGCATCCATCACGGATATCAGCTTTGATGTTGGATTTAGTAGTATCACCTCGTTTAATCGAGTTTTCAAGGGAGTTACTGGTCTGTCTCCTTCTCAGTACAGGAAAAAATATGCGATGAAAGACTAGACACTGTTAGCTAATTCTGAAATATTTTGTTGCTAGCCTAAATCGTTGATTCGCAAGACAAAGCGTGCAGTTAATAGTGGTTCTATTGGCAAGCGCTTTAACGCTGCGAGCAGCGATTTAGGCTGCAATTAGCAGAACCATGGCTGATGTTGCCAAATAACGGCGAAAAATCTCTTGGAAATAAGCCCACTATTCCCGGCGATATTTTCCTTGTTCTTTAACAACATCAGTCTCATGGCAAAATACTTCAGAATTAGCTAACAGTATCTAGGTGATTATTCAGTTTTCGGGTTCATATTCATAGGTTTCGTCGGGAAAAGAACGGTTTTTGACTTCAACGGCATATCGTGCGATAGCCGCTTCCATTTCTGAGTACAAGCTCGCATAAGGTTTTACAAAACGGGGCGGTGCTTGGTCAAGAAGACCAAGCACATCTTCTGTGACGAGCACCTGACAATCACAATGTCGGCTAGCGCCAATACCGATAGTAGGAATAGTAAGCAGTTCGGTGATTTCGGTGGCGAGCGATGCGCTGATACCTTCTAATACTATGGCAAACGCACCTGACTGTTCCAATGCCTTTGCGCTGTTTGAAATATAGTTTCGTTCTTGTTCGGTACGCCCCTGATAGCGGTATCCACCCTGAACATGTGTGGATTGTGGCAAGAGACCAATATGCCCCATGACGGGAATACCGCGTTCTGAAAGGAAGGCGACAGTTTCAGCCATCTCCTCCCCCCCCTCCAGCTTAACGGCCTGACAGCCGGTTTGTTTAATCAATTCTGCTGCATGTCTAAAGGCAGCTTCTTTGCTTTCCTGATACGTGCCGAACGGGAGGTCTACTACTATTAACGAGCGTTCCGAGGCATTTACTACAGCTTTACCATGCTGAATCATCATTTCCAGCGTAACCGGTAGGGTCGACTCAAAGCCATATAAAACCATACCAACTGAATCTCCCACCAGTGTGATATCTGTATGCTTATCCAATAAGCGGGCCATAGGAGCAGTATAGGCCGTTAACGCAACGAGTGGCGTGCCGTTAGCGTTTGATTTATGTAAACGTATATCACGGGAGGTTAGGCGCTTTTCAGCCATAATGCAATACTGGGTTATAATTCAACTATTGCGGCTTTAGGATCAAGCAATCGGTTTGTCAACAGGTTCTTAAAAACAAATAGATCCTAGGATATACTAACTCTGACTACCAACACCGCTGATGGTATCTTCTTCAGTCTGTTCGATATAAGGTAAGCTGATAGTTACGCGTGTACCCACGCCCACTTCACTTTTGATGTCAAATTTACCGCCCATCAACTCAACCAGTTTTTTCGTAAGTGGAAGGCCAAGCCCGGTTCCTTCATATTTACGCGACAGTTTATTTTCAGCCTGACCGAAGGTTGCCATTACTTTAGAAATATCCTTTGCAGCAATGCCAACGCCCGTATCTTCCACTTCAATCATAAAGGAATTATTGGTCAAATCATTCCACGCATTTAACGTGACTTTTCCGCCTTCTTCGGTAAACTTGACCGAGTTAGAAAGCAAATTAAGAATCACCTGTTTTAATCGCTTACCGTCGGTATGCAAAACATAATGTTCTTTAGGGATACCGGAAATTAATTCAACGCCGGCTTCCTGGGCTCTCGGAAGCACGAGCCGGATAGAATTGCGCATAATTTTCGTGACATCAACTTCTTCCATATCAATAGTCAGTTTACCGGCATCGGCCTTGGAATAGTCGAGAATATCGTTTATCAGCCCTAACAGGTGGGCGCCGGAGACGTGAATATCGGTGATGTAATCTTTATACTGCTGGTTATTAATAGGTCCCATGACTTCATCTTTGATGATTTCGGAAAAGCCAATAATCGCGTTAAGCGGTGTACGCAATTCATGACTGATATTCGCGAGAAACAGAGACTTCGCTTCGTTTTCTTCTTCCGCACTGGATTTTGCTGTTTTTAGTTTTTGATTGGCTTCATATTGCCTGGAAACCACTTTCTCCATGTTATAGCTTGCGATGAAAATCGCGGTAAAAAGAAGCAGAAAAAAAACAGACATTCCGACAATGATGAACCAGTGCCACTGGCCAATTTTGTTTAGAAACGGGCTGACATCGTATGCCACTTCCAAAACCGCCGGAATACGCTGCATGCTATCTTCGCCAGCGTTAAGTATAACAGGATAGAAAGTCCGCACCACGCTATAGGTTTGACCGTTGAGCACGATATTTTTGGCAAGGTAAGAGGATACATTGCCTTTGCTGGCCATGTCGAATGCCTGTTTTGCTGCTTCATCTGTAGAGTCCAGAGAAAAGAAAAATGTTTTATCAAATAAATTTTCCGCGCGCTCGTCATTTCTGTACAGCCGTTTCACGACGAATGGCAGGGAAGCGAAGTAGTTATCGAAGGCGGTGGCCATGGGCGCGAGTTGTGGACATTCTGCCTGAATACAAGGAAGACGATTCAAAGTACGGCGGTTGGGATACCAGAACTCACGGGTGAAACGAAAAATGGAAATTTCATTGATCTGATGCGAAAAAACGCGGATGATGTTATCTTCCACGTAGCGCTTGGCATAATTGCCACCGAAAAAGACGGCGGCAAAAACCAGCAGAAAACAGACTATTAAAAATATGCGCAACCAGTTTGCCATGACCGATTATACCACTACATGTTGTATACCGAAACTCACTATACGAGTGTACGCGGGATTTAATAGCAGTCAAACAGATTACTTTTCAGTTAAGTGGCAAAAGTACATTTTGTTTTGTGATCAGGCGGAAGCGTGATGTTTTTTAAGATTGACTTACCGTGCTGTTTTCGTTACATACATTGTCCCAATTCAGGAGATACGTTATGAAACGCACCTATCAGCCGAGTAAACTGGTCAGAAAACGCCGTCATGGCTTTCGTGCGCGTATGGCAACGGTGGGTGGCCGCAAGGTAATCGCTGCACGTCGTGCGAAGGGTCGTAAGCGCCTCTCCGCTTAGGTTTACCCCGTTTTACTATGGAAATGATCACCCGGCGCGAAGATTTCGTTCGCGCTAACCACCATGCCCGTGTCATTCGTGTGGCGGGATTTACGCTGCAAGTGCTGGCAAATGAGCAAAGCGCTATCCGCTTTGGCCTCACGGCAACGCGCAGACTCGGCAAGGCCGTTCTGCGTAACCGGGCGAAGCGCCGAATGCGAGGTCTGATCCGCCGTCAGCTTCAGGGGCCTAACCCGTTATTTCAGCAAGGAATGGATTATATTTTTATCTGTAAGCGTGCCACTCTTTACCGTCCGTTTTCCAAATTGCAGAAGGACCTGATTTACGCCTTGCATCAGGCTGATCGGACAAAGGACGCAGATACGGGTAGAAATCCACGTAAAAAGCCGCTATGAAGCGGTCTCACAACATTACGAGTAGAGCTACATGCAGGAACAGAAGAATCTGACCATCGCGCTGGTACTGTCCATTATCGTCATAGGCGTCTGGCAGATGTTTTTCGTGCAGCCGAAGCTGGAAGAGACGCGGCGGCAGCAGGCGGAAATCGCGAAAGAGCAAGCGGTCGTGCGCGATATTGAGGGGCAGGCGGGCGCTGAGGGCGTGGTGACACCTGCTGCTATCAAAAAGGAGCTGATGAGCCGTAAAGAAGCGGTCGCTATGGTAGAACATCCGCGACTACCGCTTGAAAACCCGGATTTGATTGGCTCGATCAATCTTAAAGGGGCGCGTTTTGATGATCTCCTCTTAAAGAACTACCGAAAAACGCTACAGAAAAACAGCCCGAATGTCGAGCTGCTCTCTCCGGTGCGAACCGAGGATGTTTACCTTGCCGAATTTGGCTGGCTGGGGCCGAAGGCGCTCGATTTGCCCGGTCGGAACACCGTCTGGCAAGCCGATAAGGACCGGCTGGAGGCAGGAGAAGTCGTCACGCTTAGTTGGGAGAACGAGCAGGGGCTAAGCTTCCGCCAGATTATCGAGCTGGATGAGCATACTATGTTCACCGTACGTATGATGGTCAGCAATAGCACAGGTGATGATATTCAGCTGGTGCCATATGGCATGGTGAACCGTGCGCGGGAAGACCAACGCTCGATCTATATTTCGCATGAAGGTATGGTCGGTTATCTCAATGAGCGGCTGCAGGAAATCGATTACGACGAATTGCAGGAAGAAGAGCCGTTCACTTTTAAAGGGACTAAAGGCTGGCTGGGTATTGGCGATCAGTACTGGCTGGCGGCACTGGTCCCGGATGATAGCCGTCCGTTTGATGCGGAAGCCAAGCATTATGAAAAGGACGATCTGCACCGCTATCAGGTGAGCTTCAAGCATGAGCCGGTGACCATTCCTGCCGGGCAGACGGTAGAAGTAACGCAGCGGCTGTTTGCCGGGCCGAAGAAGGTCGTCTGGCTCGATCAATATCAGGATAATTACGATATCCCGCTGTTTGACCGTGCGGTGGATTATGGCGTACTCTATTTTCTGACCAAGCCGATTTACCTTACGCTGGTCTATTTCTTTAATTTTTTAGGTAATTTCGGACTGGCGATTTTGCTGCTGACGATCTGTATACGGATTCTGCTGTTTCCGCTCGCGAATAAATCGTTCAAGTCCATGGCGCAGATGCGACTCATTATGCCGGACATGATGGAGTTGCGAGAGCGCTATAAGGATGATCGGGTCAAGCTGAATCAGGAAATGCTCGCGCTCTATAAGGAACGCAAGGTGAATCCGGCCTCTGGCTGCCTGCCGATTCTGCTGCAGCTGCCCATTTTCTTTGCGCTGTATAAAGTGCTCTATGTGACAATCGAGATGCGGCACGCCCCGTTTTATGGCTGGATTCGCGATTTATCCGCGCCGGATCCGACTAATATCCTCAACCTGTTCGGCTTGATTGAATGGACGCCGCCGACCTGGCTACCGGCAGTTGGTGCGCTGCCGCTGCTATTTGGTGTCACCATGTTCCTGCAGCAGAAGCTGAACCCGCCACCGACCGATCCCACGCAAAAGCTCGTGATGCAATGGTTACCGGTGATCCTCGTTTTCCTCTTTTCCGGGTTTGCGGCCGGGCTCGTACTTTACTGGACGTGGAATAATATCCTCGCCATCTTCCAGCAATGGGTGATTACGCGTAAGCTGAACAAGGAGATGCATCAGCAGGTGCGGAATATGTCGGTTGTAAAGAAGGAAGATTAGACCTGCGCTCTCACTTCCAAAGTGAGAGGCTATAGTGAATATATGCCCAGATTATCACCCGGTCAGCAATTATTCCGAACGGAGGTCACGTTTCTGCGAGGTGTTACCCGCGTGGCGGATTTGCCGGCTGCCACGGTGAATGAACTCGCCTTTGTCGGGCGCTCCAATGTAGGAAAATCCAGCCTGCTCAATGCACTCACTAAACGCAAAGCCCTTGCGCGGACCTCGAAAACGCCGGGCTGTACGCGGCAGCTGAATTTCTTCACCATAGATGAGACGCTGCGAATTGTCGATCTACCGGGTTATGGCTATGCCAGAGCGGCGAAAAGCGAGGTGAAAGGCTGGAATCAGCTGATTAAAGATTATTTGCAGGGCCGGGCTAATCTGCGGCAGGTATTTCTGCTGGTGGATGGCAGGCATGGCTTCAAAGCGTCCGATACGGAGATTATGACCTTGCTGGACGGACAGGCCGTGTCCTATCAGGTGATTTTTACCAAGCGCGATAAGATCAAGGCGAGCGATGAGGCAAAGCGGCTTGACGAGCTTGAAGCGTTGCAAAAAGCCCATCCAGCGCTGCATCCGGAAGGGTTTTTTATCAGCTCGCACAGCGGGGTGGGAATCGACGCAATACGAAATCGGCTTGCAGAATTTGTGGAGTGACGTATAGTGCAGCGTTTTAGAAGGCTGAGTTAAATGACTGATAACGCACTGGAACTGGACATTACCAACCGGCAGAAAGCACAGGTGCTTTCTGAGGCGTTGCCTTATATGCGGCAATTTGCGGGCGAAAGCTTTGTGATCAAATTCGGGGGCAATGCGATGGGCGATGAGCGGTTGTTCAAGACGTTTGCCCGCGATGTCGTGCTGTTGAAACAGGTGGGCATAAACCCAGTAATTGTTCACGGCGGCGGACCGCAGATAGGCGCGATGCTGGAGAAGCTTAAAATCTCGAGTAGCTTTATCGACGGGCTGCGCGTAACGGATCGTGAGACGGTGAATGTCGTGGAAATGGTGCTGTCCGGCACGATCAATAAGCAGATCGTGCAGGCGATTAATGCAGTGGGCGGTAGTGCGATCGGCATTTCGGGGAAGGATGCCGGGCTGATTGAAGTGACCAAGCTAAAGCGCACACGGAAAGACCCGGACTCGAATATCGAAAAAATTATCGATCTCGGGTTTGTCGGCGAGCCAACCCATATCAACCCGGAAATTCTGGTGGTGCTGGAGGAGTCGGATATTATACCGGTCGTTGCGCCCATCGGGTGCGATACTCATGGAGATACATTTAATATCAATGCGGATACGGCGGCGGGAGCGCTGGCGGCGAGTTTAGTCGCGCGTAAATTAATCATGCTAACGGATGTCGAAGGGGTGCTGGATAAAGATAAACAGCTGATCGGTCAGCTACCCGTTGATCGGGCGAGAGCGGCAATTAATGATGGGACTATTACGGGCGGCATGATCCCCAAAATCGAAACCTGCATGGACGCAGTGCAAAAGGGGGTCGATGCCGCCCATATTCTCGATGGACGCCAGCATCACAGCGTATTACTGGAAGTCTTCACCGAAGGCGGCACCGGAACGATGATTAGTTAAGCTTAGGCGACGTTTCCCACATTTTCTTTTCGCGCCATACCATAGAAACGCTCAATTTCTTCTTCCAGCTGAAGGCGTTCGCGCTTGAGTTCCTGCAAACGCATATCGGAATCGTGATGCCGGTAGGCTTCTTTAATCGCCTGTGATAAATGCTGATGTTTTTCGTTTAATGCATCGATATGAGCGTAGATTGACATAGTTCTCTCCTTCTAGGTAAGGTTGAAAAGAAACGTTGTTTGTCATCAAATTGTAACATTCTATGAAGGGGTTTGCACGAAAAATAGAATTTTTATTTTATTTAAAATTCAATCTATTAGATACCAGATTGCACCTGAATTTATACAGAAAGCTACTGTAAATATGGAACCGTTTTGCATAATCCGGCATAGCTGGCAGCGCACTTATTAACGGGCTGAGGTGTTAAACTATTGCAATTCGTGTGTGAACGCTTAGGTTAATGGTACATTCACTGGAAAGTGCGCTGTGGCGAAAGCAAAACAACAAAAACTAACGCTCGAAGAGAAGATGCTCTTGTCGCTGGAAGGCGATAAAGCCATCTATGCCGAGTTACTTGACGAAATTGCTTCCATGGTGCGTTCGTATCTGTACCGAAAAATCCCGATTGAGGAAGATCTGGAAGATGTAGTGCAGGAGGTGCTGGTTTCCATCCATAAGGCGCGAAAAACCTATGATGGTTCACGGCCTTTAAAGCCTTGGGTGATGGCGATTGCCACCTACCGGCTGAACGATCATTTACGTAAGCTATACCGCGTAAATGCAAAAGAAGTGATTGACTATGATACGATTCAGAGTCAGCTCTCGGATGATGTAACCGATCCACAGCAGATAGACGAACAGCTAGCGAAAGCGGTTGAATCTTTACCAGAGCGCCAGCGTACTATTGTAACCATGATGAAAATTGATGGTTATTCTGCCAAGGAGGTAGCGAAAAAGCTGGGGATGAGCGTATCGGCGGTGAAAGTAGCAGCCCACCGTGCTTACAAAAAATTAAAGGATATTTTAGAAGCGGAAGAGGGGTTTACCCCGAAATAGTAGTATGAAAACCGAAGAACTCATTTCAGAACTCTCGCAGGAGAATAAGAAAACCCAACCGATGTGCACCTGGCGCTGCGCGCTCTCCGCCTGTATGTTAAGTGGCCTGTTTCTCTATATCGCAATAAATTACATTGGCATGCGGACGGATTTGGATAGCTTCCTCTCGCGTCAAATTTGTCAAATCGAGCTTTATCTCGCAGGCATTACCGGGGTTTTATCCGCGCTTGCGGCGAGCTGGCTATCGACGCCCGATCATAAGCAGCAGCGCTGGGTGTACTGGTTGCCCTTCGTGCCTTTAGTCGGCCTTGCGATAAATTTAGTCTGGCAATTCAGTCTGGATATGCAGCAGGGCGCTATGGAAATGAACATGAATTGGACTTGTACCACGCAGGCACTCTTGTTCATCAGCATACCGGCAATTGCGTTCTTTTTCATTCTAAAGCGTGCGGCCTCGACCCATGTCGTTTGGACGGCGGGGATGGCTACGCTTTCGGTGGCAAGCTTTGCCTATTTCGCGCTTCGGCTGGTGTGTCAGGTGCCGCATACAGGAAGTGCTATTCTCTGGGGCGTCATACCGCTATTGATTGTCTCTATCTTTTTAATATTGCTCGGCTCGCGTTTCCTGCGCTGGTAGATTAGAGCATTTTCCCCGGATTCATGATGTTATGCGGGTCAATGGCGCGCTTGATCTTCTGCATGAGTTCATATTCGACATGGGATTTATACTGATATAAATCATCCTTCCGCAGTTGGCCGATGCCGTGCTCCGCGCTGATAGAGCCGCTATGCTCGCGCACATCTTTATAGATCGCCTCTTTCAGCTTACCTTTCAGCGTGTCGTACTTGACCTCACCCAGGCTTTTAGGCAAACTAACGTTATAATGCAGGTTGCCGTCGCCCAGATGGCCGAAATTAACGATGATGCTATCGGGGGCAATCTGTTGCACCCGTTGATCGGCTACGCGAACAAAGTCGCTAATCTTGGTAATAGGTACGGAGATATCAAAATGCACGCCGCGTCCGGCCTTTAGCTCGGCTTCGGAGATGGATTCGCGCAAGCGCCAAAAATCCTGTGCGTGGCTATCACTCGCTGCGACCGCGCCATCGGTTATCAGTTCCTTCTGAAAGGCCGTTTCCAATGCTTCGTCAAACCAGCGTTGCAACTCATCCCCGGCGCGGGTCATCCCTGCGGAAACGAGGATATAATAAGGTGAGGTGGATTGCAGCGGGTGGCGCGCATCGCTGATATGCTCGAGTACGAGCGAGAGCGCATTGTCAGAAATAAGTTCAAATGCGGTTAGCATGTCGCCAGTCAACTCTCTGAACAGGCTGAGCAGTCTTACGGCTTCGTCAATCCTGTTCACGGCGAGAAAGGCGGTATGCTCCTGCTTGAGGGCCGGGCTGAGGCTGAACGTGACGGCTGTGATGATACCGAGCGTGCCCTCTCCGGCGATGAAGAGCTGCTTCGTGTCATAGCCGGTATTGTCTTTCCGCAAAGAGTGCAAATCATGCAGCACTTCACCGTTGGGTAGCACCGCCTCAATACCAAGGACGAGCTCGCGCGTATTTCCATAGCGGAGCACGGCTGTGCCGCCTGCGTTGGTCGAAACGAAACCGCCGACCTGCGCGGAGCCTTCCGAGGCCATCGAGAGCGGAAACAGCAGCCCGTGTTCCGCCGCCTTTTCCTGCAGTGATTGCAAAGTACATCCGGCTTCTGCGGTCAATGTGAAATTATAGGGGTCGAGATTGCGCACTTCATTCATACGGCTGAGGTTAATGAGCAACTCATCGCCATCGGGAGAGGGGGTAGCGCCTCCGACCAGCCCGGTATTGCCGCCTTGTGGGACAATGGCAAGGCGCGCATGCGCAGCGATTTTTACGATCTCGGCGAGCTGCTTGACCGTTTGAGGAAACGCGACAAACGGCGTTTCGCCATTAAAGCTGCCGCGCCACGCTTCAAGGTACGGGGCTTTATCGGCCTCAGCTTCGACAAACCCACCATCGCACAGAATCTGTTTTATCTGATCAAAGATCATGGGTAGCTATTGTAGAGGGCTTGTCGGTTAAAGAAAAGAGGAATGGTAATGGTTCGGCTGCAGGCTGGCCCTGTGAATGACGGAGTTGTATGTCGGCCCGTTATTGCGTGCGTGAAGCGATCTCGTGCCGTTGAACTTCATACGGGATTGCCGCGCTCCCGTTGGTCGCTCGCAATGACGGGTCGCCCTCACCCTAACCCTCTCCCCTAGGGAGAGGGGATAGTAGAAACCTCCTCCCCTGCCTGCGGGGGAGGCAACGAGGCTTATATCCGCAAGGATATTAGCCGCAGTGGTGGGGGTGTCAGGTGGTTAGCGGTGAGTAGTCATGCCCCCCTCCCAACCTCCCCCCGCTACCGGGTGGAGGCGTAGGAACCCCGTCATTGCGAGGCGTGACGCGACGAAGCAATCTCGTGCCGTTGAACTCCATACGAGATTGCCGCGCGGCTACGCCGCTCGCAATAACACCCTCACCCCAACCCTCTCGTCATGCGGGAGAGGGGAATGAGGTTTAGCTGGTGGGGGTGTCATATACTATGCATACATGAGTAAGCCTCACCCCACATGCATCAAAGACGCAGACTTCACCATAAGGAGGAAAGAGTAAAGAAAAATCCGGATCACTCCCCAGCCTGGGAGGGAGAAGAGAAGAAGCGTGAGAAGCGATCCGGCAACTGCTAAGTTGTGACCTATATATAAGGAATATTTCGCTGCTCGCAAGTAGGAAAAGTGAAAAAAATTGACCCTTTAAGCTTTCGTTAACTTTGTACGTAACACCCAACCATCAACCAGCCAGGCATAGCAAAAGCCCGCTTGGTCTAAGCGGTTCCTATAACAACAATGTGAGGGAAAAATGGAGGGATGAAGCCGAAGCTTCAGAAAATTTTTTGCTTCATCAGTAAAAATTTTTTGCAGGGCCAAAGCCCTGCGTTAAGAAAGAACCACACAATTGTCTACCAAAAGGTGAGCCTATAACGCATCGAGTAGAAAACCGGCTTGAATGCAAGGTGCGTCCTTCTTTAGAATAGCGCTGGCGGGTCTTACACCCCTCTGCTACATCATGCTTATGCCGCATCCGTCCTATCATACGCAGTTTGTAAGCCCGTTTGGCACAATCACCTTAACATCAGATGGCAACGCCGTGACCGCGCTGCGTTTTGCTTCACCTCCGATAAACCAGATAGAGCCTTGCCCGTTGCTCCAACAAGCGGAGGAGGAACTACGCGCGTATTTTGCAGGCGATCTCACCCGCTTTTCCGTCCCCTTGCGTCCTGAAGGCACGCCGTTTCAACAAGCGGTCTGGCAGCAGTTAATGCAGATTCCCTTTGGTGAGCGGGTCAGCTACCGCGATATTGCCTCTGCAGTTGGCAACCCCAGCGCAGTGCGCGCCGTGGGTTCGGCCAATGCGCGCAACCCAATTGCGCTGATGATTCCGTGTCATCGCGTGGTAAAATCAGATGGACACATCGGCGGCTATGCCTATGGAGAAGGGCTTAAAATAAAGTTATTAGAGTGGGAACGACCGGTTAGCGTACGCGGTAGGTAATCGACCCATCGTCACTACGGGAAATAATCTGCCCGGGATTCCCCCCAGCTTGCGGATAAATAGATTGCAAGCGCCGCGCCTCTACCGCTTCCGCTTCCTGCCGCGCTTGTTCGAGTTCGGCTTGCTTTTTTAGCAGGTTATTGCGGTCTTCCTCCAGGACGGCAATACGCTGTAACAGAACGCTATTCATTTTCTGCATCTCGGTAATCTGTTCCTGCATAGTTTGCAACCGAGAAAGCATATTGCCCTGATTGTCGTAGATGCTAACAAGCTTATTCAACTGTTCCTTAAGAATCCGTTCCTGATCCTGCCGCGTAAAACGAATTTGTTCACCCTGATTATCGCCGAAGAAAATTTCACCGCGACGCGCTTCCGCATCCCGTAACAGGGTATCACCAGACAAGCCAAGCGTAGCCAGCAGAAATACCACTTTACCGGCTAAATATAAGATACGCATTTTCATTCGTTGTTGTGCCATTACTGTTTCTATGTTCTATAAACAATTTAGTTCAAAAGTCAACAAAAGTTGCATTATGGAAAAATTACATGGCGATTGAGACGGTATTGATCGTAGGCTCCGGCGGCGTCGGTAAGCTGGTAGCCACCCTGTTGGCGCAAGCGGGGAAAGAGGTAACCACGCTGGATCAGCAGGCCAATCCTGAGCTAGACGCGCATATACGGCAGTTGCAGGGCGATGCCACAGATGAACGGTTGCTGGATGAACTACTGCCCTCGCATGATGCCGTCATTTCCTGTCTGCCCTTCCACCTCACGCTGACGATTGCGACCGCGGCGCATAAGGCCGGCATCCATTATTTTGATCCGACGGAGGATGTCGCGACCACTCAAGCCATTTTAGATATGGCGAAAACGGCAAGGGGTTTGATGATTCCGCAAAACGGTCTTGCGCCGGGCTTTATCGGCATTCTAGCTTCCCATCTTGCGCAACAGTTTGACGGCTCGCTGCGTCATATTAAAATGCGTGTTGGTGCCCTGCCCGAAAACCCGATTGGCCAGCTTGGCTATGCGGGCAACTGGTCGCTCGAAGGGCTGGTGCATGAATGCATTGCGGATTGCGATGTGATTGCAAATGGTAAACGTCAGAAAATCGGCCCGCTAAAGAACCGCGAGATTTTACGGATTAAAGGCGTGGAATATGAAGCCTTTACCACCTCTGGCGGACTTGGTACCATGACCGAAACCTACGAAGGTAAAGTGGAAACACTTAATTATAAATCGATCCGCTATCCCGGTCATATGCAGGGAATGAAACTGCTGCTGGAAGAACTCCGCTTCCGTGAAGACCCTGCTGAGCTCGTGAAACGTCTCGCCTACGCCCTGCCGCCTGATGATAATGACCGCGTGCTGATTCACTGCTCGGTACAGGGGGAAGCAGATAGCCGCATGCAAACGCGTGAAATTGTTACCGATTATAAGCCGAAACAGATTGGCGACAGCTATTATACCGCCATTGCGTGGACGACTGCCGCCTCCATCGTTGCCGTTGTCGAAATGGCTTCTAGCGGTTCGCTCGGCGAAAAGGGCTTCGTACGGCAGGAAGATATATCACTCAGCGATTTTTTGAACACCCGAACGGGTCGCTATTACCTCGAAGGACATAAGGAATTGGAGCGGTTAATATAAAGGAAAAGCCGATGGATATCACAACACTACTGAAGCAATTACAGGTACATCTCGCTTCTTATGAGGGGAATGACCTGAGCGTAACCACGCCGATTGACGGCTCGGAAATTGCCCGACTGCGCTACAGTTCCCAGCAGGAAATTACCGAAGCGGTAGCGCGTTCAATGCAGGCCTTTCAGGCGTGGCGCGATGTACCTGCACCCAAACGCGGCGAGCTGGTGCGCGTCTTTGGCGAAGTGCTGCGGGAATATAAAGAGCCGCTCGCGCAACTGGTCACCATCGAATGCGGGAAGATCATCGAAGAAGGGCGCGGCGAAGTGCAGGAGATGATCGACATTTGCGACTTTGCGGTTGGCCTTTCCCGCCAGCTTTACGGCCTCACCATTGCCAGTGAACGCCCAAGCCATACCATGCAGGAGCGCTGGCTTCCGCTCGGCCCGGTGGGCATCATCAGCGCGTTTAATTTTCCCGTGGCTGTCTGGTCGTGGAATGTGGCGATTGCTTGGGTTTGCGGGGATAGCACGGTGTGGAAACCGTCGGAGAAAACGCCACTCACGGCGATTGCCTGCCAGCGTTTATTCGAGCTTGCGGTTGAGCGCGCTGACGTGGACGTACCAGCTGGACTCTCGAATGTGCTGATCGGTGAGGCTAGCGCAGGACAGGCGCTGGTTGAGCATCCCGATATCGCGCTCGTTAGTGCGACCGGTAGTACGCGCATGGGACAGGCGGTCGGTCCGGACGTGATCAAACGCTTCGGTAAATGCCTGCTGGAGCTTGGCGGTAATAACCCGGTGGTAGTTTCCGACAAGGCCGATCTGGATATTGCGCTGCCGAGCATTCTCTTTGGTGCGGTCGGTACGTGTGGGCAACGCTGTACAAGTACGCGCCGCGCTTTTGTGCATCGCAATATTTATGATGAGGTTGCTGCGAAACTGCGTGCCTCCTATCAGTCGATCATTGAGCGTAAGATCGGCGATCCGTTAGATGCAGACACGCTGGTTGGTCCGCTGATTGATCAGGAGGCTGCCACGCAAATGCAGCAGGCTCTCGAGACGGCGAGAAAGCAGGGAGCGCGGGTGCATTTCGGCGAGGCGCTGGATCGGCAAGGTGCTTATGTCGCTCCGGCCTTGGTTGAGCTTGAGGAGCAGGTCAATATTGTGAAGCAGGAGACCTTTGCGCCGATCCTCTACCTCATGCCCTATGATAATCTGGTCGATGCTATTGATGATGTGAATGATGTCGAGCAAGGACTGTCCGCCGCCATCTTTACTACCGATATTCGCGAGGCCGAGTATTTCCGCGAGCGGGCTTATGCTGGCATCGTAAACGTCAATATTGGCACAAGCGGTGCAGAAATCGGTGGTGCATTCGGTGGGGAAAAAGCGACCGGGGGCGGACGCGAATCCGGATCAGACGCATGGAAGCAATATATGCGCCGGATTACCTCCACCACCTATATCGGGTATGACGCCCCTGCGCTCGCGCAAGGCGTGCAGTTTGATGTCGCACCATAAATTTTGCTTCAATTGACTTGGCCCTATAACCATGACAGATTACGTTGCATGACGACATTACTTGAGATCAGTGAACACGCCTTTACAGACGAAACACAAACCGTCACCGAGCTACTTGAGCATACGGAACCATTCCGTGATAACAAGGATGCGATTTTTGATCGCGCTACAGGCTACGTCAAAAATATTCGAGACGAAGAAGAATCCAGCTTCCAGCAGCTGATGGCGCATTATCATCTTGGGACCGAAGAAGGCATCGCGCTGATGTGCCTTGCTGAAGCCTTGCTGCGCATACCCGATAAAGACACTGCCGAAGCGCTGATTGAAGATAAGCTTTCCGGTCGCCATTGGTCGGAGTTTTTCAGCAAGGATGAATCCATGTTCGTCAATGCCTCCACCTTCGGTCTGTTGCTTGGCGAATCGGTTGTTACCGCCGATGAATCCCGCAACGCGGTTGGTAAGATGGTCGGTAAATTCATCACGCGCTTAGGCGAGCCGGTGGTTCGCGAAGCACTCCGCAAAGGTATGGCGCTCTTGGGACGCACTTTTGTGCTGGGTGAAACCATTGAAAACGCCTTAAAAAAAGCAAAAAAATATACGGATAAGGGCTATATTTTCTCCTTCGATATGCTGGGTGAAGGTGCGCGCACCGATAAGCATGCGCAAATTTTTTATGACCGCTATATGCATGCAATTAACGCAATTGGAAAATGGTCCGATGCGGAAGCCGTGTGGGATCGTCCCGGCATTTCCATCAAACTCTCGGCGCTTCACCCGTCTTATGAGTATGTTAAGAAGGATGAGCTGCTGGAAGAGCTTTACCCTCGCATCAAATCGCTTGCACTGGCGGCGCACAAAAATCAGCTCGGTCTGGCGATTGATGCGGAAGAAGCGCGGCGGCTGGATATCTCTCTCGTGCTGTTTCAGGCATTGTTGGAGGATCCTGACCTGAAGGAACTGGACGCACTTGGCTTCGTATTACAAGCCTACCAAAAACGCGCCATCCCCACCTTGGAATTTCTGAAAAAACTAGCGCTCAAACGAGGCAAACGCATCCCTATCCGGCTGGTCAAAGGCGCTTATTGGGATACGGAAATCAAGTACGCGCAGGAGCTTGGCCTACCCGGCTATCCAGTGTTTACCCGCAAAAGCCACACCGATATTTCTTACCTCGCCTGTGCCAATATGATGCTCAATAACCGCGAGGCATTCTATCCCCAATTTGCGTCACATAATGCACTGACGGTTGCCAGTATTAAAGAAACCGCGCCACATGATGACTATGAATTTCAGCGGCTGTTCGGAATGGGCGATACATTTTATGATCCGATCGTGAAGGAGGATCCGGTGCGCGTTTATGCACCCGTCGGCACATACGAGGAATTGCTGCCTTACCTCATTCGCCGCCTGCTGGAAAACGGCGCTAATAATTCCTTCGTCAATCTCGCGATTAATGATGATGAGCCGATCCACCACTTGCTTTCCAGTCCGCTGGAGCGCGTAGTCGAGACCCACGCAAGCCCACGGGAGGATATCCCGCTGCCGAAATATATTCTCGGTGAGCGCGAAAATTCAAGCGGAATTGACTGGGGCAATGCTGCGCAGGTACAGGAGTATGAGGAAGAGGTCAATCGCGCCATCGAAGCGGGATATGACACGCCGAAAGAGAACAGCCCTGATGATGCAACCAAAGCGGTCGACCGCACCCATGCTTTTTTTGAAACCTGGAACTACACGCCAGTAGGAGAACGTACGAAATATCTCGAGCGGGCGGCTGATCTCGTCAGTGAGTATCGCTATGAGCTGTGCGCAATTCTAACGCATGAAGCCGGCAAACTGGCGAGTGATGCCATTTTGGAAATCCGCGAGACCATTGATTTCCTGCGTTATTATTCGCTGAAAGCACATCACATCATGGAGCCGATTGAGCTGCCAAGCCCCACCGGAGAGACCGATCATCTCATACATACCGGCAAAGGCGTTTTTGTCTGCATCAGCCCGTGGAATTTCCCGCTAGCCATCTTCAGCGGCCAGATTGCCGCCGCGCTCGCAACCGGTAACACCGTCGTCGCCAAACCTGCAGAACAAACTCCCGCTATTGCCAAGCGCATGGTGGAAATCCTCTACGAAGCCGGAATCCCGGAAGATGCTTTGCAGCTACTGATCGGCGCTGGCGAAATCGGCGCAGCACTGACTAAGGACCCACGCATCAGCGGCGTCTGCTTTACGGGCTCCACTGCAACAGCCAAGGCGATTGACCGCACGCTAGCCGAACGCGACGGCCCGATTGCGACACTGATCGCAGAAACCGGAGGGCAGAACGCCTTTGTGATCGACAGCTCTGCCCTGCTCGAAACGGCGATTGATGACGTCGTACTCTCCGCCTTCGGTAGCGCCGGGCAACGTTGTTCTGCGGCGCGGATTGCTCTGGTGCAGGATAGTATCCTGGAGCCCTTTACCGATATGCTCAAGGGGGCAATGGCGAATCTGGTGGTGGATGATCCGCAAAAACTCGCAACCGATGTCGGGCCCATCATCGACGAAGAAGCCTATGTACGATTAGCCAAACATTGTGAGGAAATGGAGAACAAGGCGAAGCTGATCGCAAAGCAAGAGCCGACCGGTAAAGATCATAGCAAGCCGCATCTGGCACCCCATGCCTTCCTGCTCGACTCACTCGATGATCTGAAGGAAGAGCAATTCGGACCTATATTGCATGTTATTCCGTTTGATGATGATGACATCCGGAAGGTCATTGATGATGTCAATAATCTCGGCTACGGGCTGACATTTGGCATTCACAGCCGGATTAACGAGCGTATCGCACTGTTCAAACGCTATATCCGCGCGGGTAATATTTACGTCAACCGGTCGATTACCGGTGCGGTGGTTGGCGTACAACCCTTCGGCGGCATGAACCTGTCCGGCACCGGCCCTAAAGCCGGCGGCCCGCATTACCTGCATGCCTTCTGCCACGAACAAACGATATCGGACAATATCACGGCAATCGGTGGTAATCTTGAGCTGATTAATGCGACCGAAGCAGGGTAACAGCTCTCCGACGCGCTACGTTTACGCTCCCTCACCCTCGCCAGCTTCGCTGTCTCGACCTCTCCCATAGGGAAAGGTTATCTTCTTTATCCCCTCTCCCTAACACAGAGGAGGATGCGCTTTTGCTCCCTCTCCCTGATAGGCCTGAATCGCTTCCTCCGTGCCAAGATCATGCCAGCCACAGCGGAGGGGCAGAACGGCGAGCGATTCCATATGCTCGATCAGGGCATAATCAATCGAGACAGAGGGGCAGGCGCTGTAAGCACTATCACTGCCCGTCTCCCGATGTTTTATACAGCCGCTTAGGATGTCGGGTGCAAATTGGCGGTAGGCGGCAAGCAGTGTTTCCCGTGGGAACAGGAACATGCCGCTATTCCATAGGTAACGGTCAGTTTTGAACCAGCGCGCGGCGGTTGCCCGATCCGGTTTCTCCGTAAAGCGGTTGACATGGTATATGCCATGTGAACGCACTGCGCCTTGTTCGATATAGCCAAACTGGTCGGATGCGTGCGTCGGAGTAATGCCAAAGGTGAGAGGAGCGTTGTACTGCAAGCCTTGCTGAACGACACGTTGCCACGCCTGTTCGTTTTCGATAGCATGATCGGCAGGGAAAAAGGAGATCAGCGCCTCTTCTTGTGATGAAAGGGCGGCAAGGCAGATAGCAGGTGCCGTATTGCGGCCTTCGGGTTCGGCAAGAATGTCTGCCGAGAGGCTGATCTCCTTCAGCTGCGCATGCGTAATCGCTGCATGTCTCGCCTGCGTTACGACCACGATACGCTCCGGCGCGAGCATAGCAACGCGCTTCAGGGTCAGTTGCAGCATGGAATGAGACGGATCGGTGATGCGCTGAAACTGTTTTGGCAGTCCGTCCGAAAACAGGTGGGCAATGCGCGAGCCCGTTCCACCGGCCAGAATCACGGCGATATGCGGCTTTTTATTTGCCATTTGATGACTGACCCCTTACGTAAGACGCTATGAAACAGGAACCATTTACCAGAGAAACCCGCATTAAGAAACTGCTTTATCAAAGTTGGTATCGTGGCTGCAAGGAGACCGATAAAATCCTCGGCGGATTTGCCCGCGCGCATATCCATGAGCTAAGTGATGACGAGCTGGAAGCGTTTGAGCAGCTGCTTGACTATCAGGACTGGGATATTTACCGCTGGGTGACCGGGGAACAGGAGCCACCCGCCAATATAGCCGCGTCCAGCCTGTTTCAAAAAATCAAGGCGTTTGATGTTTCGGGGATGTATTCGTGAAAACGTACTCCCACGTGCTCGATGGTTCGGAAGCGCTTGTGCTGCAGGAGCTTGCTGCAACGCACAATGAACTGCTGTATGTTTGCATGGATGATGTGCGGATGGAGCAGACGCGAGCCTGTCTGGAGTATTTTGCGCCGGAGCTGGAGACGATCTGCTTTCCCGCCTGGGATTGTATTCCCTATGATCGGGTCTCACCAAATAACGTGATCGTCAATCAGCGGATGCAGGCGCTTACACGGCTTGCCAATGGGCGGGGAGAAAAGCCGCGTGTGGTCGTGACCACGGTGAACGCGCTGATTCAAAAAGTCGTGCCGAAAGCGGTGATCACGCAGGCGAGTTTTGCAGCCCATGTGGGTGAAGATATGGACCGCGATTATTTACAGCTGTTTCTCGTCGAAAATGGCTATATTCATATGGCGAATGCAACGGAGCCGGGAGAGTTTGCCGTGCGCGGCTCGATCATCGATATTATACCGGCGGGTGCAGAAACGGGCTACCGGCTGGACTTTTTCGGGGATATGATTGAGTCGATCCGGGAGTTTGATCCGCTCACTCAAATCAGTACGAAGAAGATCGAATTCCTTGAGCTGGTACCGGCGAGCGAGGTGCTTCTTAGCCCGCAGACGGTCGAGGAATTCCGCTATCGCTACCGGGATTTGTTCGGCGCGGTGATGACGGATGATCCGCTATATGAAGCGGTGTCCGAGAGCCGCAAATATGCCGGGATGGAGCACTGGTTGCCGCTATTCTATAAGGAACTGGACAGCCTGACGGATTATCTGAACGCGCCGCAAGTGGTGCTCTCGCACCTCGCGGAGAATGCGTGGACGGAGCGGCGGCACTTTATCGAAGACGCCTACGCATCGCGAAAGGAAACACTGCACGCGAAAGATATGGCGCAGGCCTATCACCCCGTGCCGGTCAAGCTGCTTTATCTCGAGGAGATGCCGTATAAAGACGATGCCATCCGGTTTGAGCCTTACGATGCACCGGATGCGGATAAGGCGATGCCGTTTGCCACCGTCCCGGATTTCATGTCGCTGTCAAAGCAGCAAAATCAAACGCCTATGGCAGCATTTGCTGCGTATCTGAAGGCGGAAAGCAATCCGACGCTGATCACCTGCGGCAGTGAGGGCGCCGCCGAGCGTATCAGGCGCATGGTGGGGGAGTATGATTTACAAGCCAGCATGCTGCTTTACCCTCACCCTAACCTTCTCCCAGAGGGAGAGGGTAGCAGAAGTACCTCTCCCTCTGGGAGAGGTCAAAATACTGCAAGTATTTTGGGTGAGGGGCAAATTACACTCACAGTGCTCCCGCTCGAAAGCGGGTTTAAGACGCCGGATTTTACCGTCATCAGCGAGGCGGATTTGCTCGGCGAGCGGATCGGGCGGAAAGTGCGGCGCAAACGCAAAGATGCAGATTTTATCTCCGAACTTGCCAGCCTGGAGGCGGGCGAACTGATTGTGCATAAAGAGCATGGCATCGGCCGTTATGAAGGTTTAGAGACCATGACGGTGCGTGGTGAAACGCATGATTTCATTTTCCTCACCTATGCGGACGGCGATAAATTTTATCTGCCGGTGGAGAATATCGATCTAATCAGCCGTCACGGCGGCGATGCGGATGAAACGCCGCTGGATAAGCTCGGCGGCGCGAGCTGGCAGAAGCGTGCCGCAGCGGTTAAAAAAAGGCTCAAAGTGACCGCGAAAGAGCTGATGGAAGTTGCGGCGAAACGTGCGGTCAATCAGGCCGATATCTATGACGCACCTGCCGGGCTGTATGATGAATTCTGCAACCGCTTTCCCTACACGGAAACGGATGATCAGCTTCATGCGATCGAGGACGTGCTCGAAGATTTGCGTTCCGGACAGCCGATGGACCGGCTGGTATGCGGCGATGTTGGTTTCGGTAAAACTGAGGTGGCGCTGCGAGCGGCGTTTGTTGTGGCCTGCCCGGCGGAAGGGCAGCCGAAAGGTCAGGTCGCGCTGATTGCACCCACGACTTTGCTGGCGCGGCAGCATGTGCTCACCTTCCGGCAGCGCTTTAAGGATCTCGGTATCACCATCAAAGAGCTTTCGCGCATGGTGCCGGCAAAAGAGCTGAAAGCAACGAAGGAAGGTATTGCCGATGGCTCGGTCGATATTGTCATCGGTACGCATGCTTTGTTATCGAAGGATGTGTCATTTCACCACCTCGGTATGATGATAGTCGATGAGGAACAGCGCTTCGGCGTAAAGCAGAAAGAGCGGCTGAAAAAGCTCCGCGCGAATACGCATGTGCTTACGCTGACGGCCACACCGATACCTCGCACCCTGCAGTTATCGCTTGCGGGCGTACGGGATTTATCCTTGATTACCACGCCGCCCGTTGACCGGCTGGCCGTGCGCACGTTCGTTATGCCGACCGATCAGGTGATCCTGCGCGAGGCGATATTGCGGGAGCATTACCGGGGCGGCCAGACCTTTTATGTTGCACCGCGTATTAAAGATGTTGAAGAGCTGGAACCGAAGCTGAAAGAGCTCGTTCCGGAGGTCAAAATCATCGCCGCGCACGGTCAGATGAACCCGGATCGGCTCGATGAGATCATGACCCATTTCAGCGAAGGGAAATTTGACGTGCTGCTCTGCACTACGATTATCGAAAGCGGGATTGATATTCCCGCTGCGAACACGCTGATTGCGCACCGTGCGGATCAGTATGGCCTCGCGCAGCTCTACCAGATTCGTGGTCGGGTAGGGCGGTCGAAGGTGCGTGCCTTTGCCTATCTGACTTTGCCACCGCGAAAAGTGCCAACCAAACAGGCGCGGAAACGACTCGACGTGATGCAGAAGCTAGATAATCTTGGTGCTGGGTTCATGCTTGCGAGCCACGATATGGATATTCGCGGTTTTGGTAATCTGGTGGGGGATGAACAATCCGGGCAGGTGAAAGAAGTCGGAATCGAGCTGTATCAATCCATGTTAAAAGAGGCGATTGAGCAGATGCAGGCGCTGAAAGACGAAACGGAAGTTGAAGAGGAACGCATCAGCCCGAAACTGTCACTGGGTATTTCGGCCCTGCTACCGGAAAGCTATATTGCGGATCTTTCGCTGCGGATGGGGCTCTATCGTCGCCTAGGGGGTATCGAAAGCGAGGCCGGGATGGAGGAGGTTGCGGTAGAGTTGGTTGATCGGTTTGGGCCGCTGCCCGACGAGGTAGAAAACCTGCTTGAGCTGATGAAACTCCGCATCCTGTGCGTGCAGGCGGGGATCATCAAGCTGGATGCGAGTGAAAAAGGTGCGGCGATTCAGTTTTATCAGGATCAGTTTGGCGCGCCGCAGCAGCTGTTCGACCATATCATGCGCCATCCGCACGAGCTCAAGCTTGACGGCGAGAAGAAAACATTGATTATCAAGAATCAAAGCTGGGGTGATGCGGCAACTCGCTTCAAAGGGCTGCGTCATTATGTGAGCCGGTTAGGTGCGATGCTCGCGGAAAACGAGGAGCAAAAAGCGGCATAAGCACGTTTCATGAAAAAATACTATGGTTGGATAGACTGCAGGGTAACCGGCTCTTCCCGCCATGGCGGCGTCAGGGTGGGGACACCGAAATAGTAGCCCTGCAGGAAATCCACCCCGGCATCCATCAGGATCTTCGCGACCTCGCCACTTTCAACACATTCAGCCACCGTAGAGAGGCCATAGGAGCGGTTAAATTCCACGAGTGTCTTTATGAAAAGCAGGTTCTCGGAATTTTCTTCCAGCCCGATAATATATGCACCATCGATTTTTACCATATCGAGCGAGAGCGTTTTGAGTTGGCGGAAGGAAGTATAACCCGCACCGAAATCATCGAGCGCCACCTGACAGCCAAGATTTTGCAGCGCGGCTACGAAATAGGCAGTCTGCCGCATATCGTGGTTGGCGGCGGTTTCCGTGATTTCCACAACGATACGTTCTGCAATTTCCGGCTTTTTAAGTAATTGACTGAAGCTACGCAGCCAGCGAGGGTTATCCGTTGTCAGGTTAGACACGTTGAAGCCCAGCCGCATCTCCGGGTAAGCTTCGAGCTCCTCAATGACGCGTTCCATCACGAAAAAGTCGATCATCTCGATCATGCCGAGCTTTTCTGCAATCGGAATCAGTGCGCCTGCAGATTGGACATTCCCCGACTCATCCCGCATGCGCAGTAGGCATTCATGGCTATAGATTTCGCCACTATGCGAATGAATGATCGGCTGGAAAGCTAGTTGTAGGCGATTTTCGTTGATCGCGTTCTGCACGGAATTAACCTGTGCAACTTCTTTCCGGTTAGTCATATGCTCCGATTGCGCCTGCTTGTAGTCGATATAAAACTCATTTTGCTTAGACTTGGCGCAGGAAAGCGCGATATAGGATTTATTAAGCGCGTCTTCCACACTGTTCACATCATCAGATATATATACACTACCCATAGAACAACGAAGATGGAAAGGGTCTTTGAAACTCTTGTTGGTATAAAGGTGGATGGTTTGCAATAAGCGATCAATGACCAGCTCGGCTTCACCTTGCGAATGATTGACCAGTAATACGCCGAATTGATCTAGCCCAAGGCGGTATATCACATCGGTTGGGCGCAAAATGCGTTTTAATTCACCTTCCAGATGCTCCATAATGCGGTTGGCAAAGCCGGTGCTATACCAGCTAATCAGCATAGACAGGTTATCAATGGAGATTTTGAGTAAAACACTGTGATGATTAGAATCCAGATCTTTGAAGAACACTTCGGCTAATTCGCGGCGGAATGTATCTGTTTGAAAACGGCTGAAAATAAACAGATCCTGTAGGGACTGGATAGAAGGTTCATCTTCCTGTATATGATTGCCAAAGGGGTTTGGCTGCATCATACCGACTAACGAGCGCTTGTTTTTCTGCATGATATAGGTGCCGCGATCGATAATGGAAATCAGTTCGTTATCTAATCCGATTGCCTGAAAATGGCGTTGATAGTCACCCGCATTCTTAGCGGCAAGCTGCATGGAAGAACCCACCTTGATGCGGTCTTCAGCGCGGATAAGTTCCAGTAGATCGGCTTTGTTTGCGATCTGCGTCTCAGCATTGAGATGTAGTAATTTTTGAATATCACCGGACCACGTAAAGCTGTCCCGGTCAATATCCCACTCATAGACGACGCTGTTGGATTTCTCAATCGCCAGCTTATAGCGTTCCAGCTCCCTCATAGCTTGTTATGACGCCCCTTTTTGCCCCCGTATAGGCCTTATTATACCTATTTTTACACGCTTTGCACGAATAAATAAAATTGTTTGTAAAATTAATCCTTTATTTACCAAGCAAACAAATTATCCGTTTGATAGTAGAATCACCCGTTATTTTTTGCAAAAAAACCTATAGAAAAATGCCGTTGAATCCGTATTATGCGTTTTCCTTGTGGTAAATGGGTGGTTAGCTCAGTTGGTTAGAGCGCTACGTTGACATCGTAGAGGTCGGCAGTTCGAATCTGTTACCACCCACCATTTTTCTAGAATTTTTGTCTTACATACCGCTTTCAGTGTATGATCTGCCCTGTGAGCGGGGTTTACGGCGTGACATGAAAGTGTGACGAACATGCCGACCTTAGTTCGGGACAGTAATAGGCAGCAGAATCAGCAAACACATAAGACGATATTTAGCGCCGACCTCAGTGGGTATTAATTAATGAGAATCGTTTGTATTGTTTATGATTAATGGGTTGCTTATATTTATACATTGCATGTGCAGTGCATAAATAACTCGAAAGAATCTACTATGTCAGGGTTAAACTTCTAGTAATATTATTCACACATGGAAAAGTATGTAATGTCAAAAACTGAAAACCAAACATACTTTCAATACCTTCAACAAGAAGTTAACGAAGGCCGTCTTGAAATTTTTATCCAAGCCTCTCCACCTCGATGTGGTTCTACCATTATAAATAAATGGGCTGGTACATTCAATGTAAATGGAATTTACATTGAACCTGCTGCAAAATATGACACGCCAGAGCAAAGAGTTGAGCGCACATACGAAGATATTGCTAAGGAATATGACTTTTTAAGACGCAGGCGTGAGGGTATTGGTCCCGTCAGAATGTTTTTGAAAGAAACTGCATCTCACATCGCACCGGTGTACGTCGTCAGGGTATTTTGGACACCGTGCATAAAAATATAAGGTGTGCTTCT
>CAZPQM010000016.1:0-29674 GCA_964588995.1 uncultured Rickettsiales bacterium
TTCTTCCGAAGTTACGGGTGTAATTTGCCTAGTTCCTTCAGCATCGTTCTCTCAACCCCTGGGTATACTCTACCTTCCCACCTGTGTCGGTTTAGGGTACGGTCTATGAAAGGGCTATTTCCTGGCACCGATTCGCGGCATTACCAATCCAATAAGGTAATACAACTTACTCGATGCGTCACATCCTTTCTGGCCTAGGAATATTAACCTAGTTCCCATCGACTACGCCTTTCGGCCTCGCCTTAGGGGCCGGCTAACCCTGCGCAGATTAGCTTTACGCAGGAAACCTTGGGATTTCGGGGGACGTGTTTCTCACACGTCTAATCGTTACTCATGCCAGCATTCTCACTTCCGATACCTCCAGTATCCCTTACGGGCTACCTTCGCAGGCTTACGGAACGCTCCGCTACCGTCCAGAAGTCAAAAGACAGATGACGGAAGACAGAATTCATAACCATTTTTGGTGCAGCCCCGATAACATTTTCGATACATCTGTATAGGCAGTTTTAAGTCTAGTAAACTGCTTGTTATCAATGTAATGCAAATCATTACAAAAGCTTAACCATACTTTCATTTCATCACTAGAGCCAATCGCCATTACCAGAAATCGTTTGAACTCCGGCTTCGAAGTACTTTGTTTACCAAAGCCCTCGGCTATATTGGCGCAGATACCTTTACTTGCCCTGCGCAACTGACTTGCCAATTCAAACTGCTCATGCTTCGGTAACGCGTGAGATATCTTATGCACCTCCAGCGCAAGCCGGTAAGCTTTTTGATATACGTTTAAATCTTCATAGGATGAAATCGGTTTTTTCATTATCCTGTCCTCTGTTATCTGTCTTCTGCTATCTGAACTCCAAGCTTCGGTGGATGATTTGAGACCCGGTACATCTTCGGCGCAAGACGACTTAGATTTAGACTAGTGAGCTGTTACGCTTTCTTTAAAGGATGGCTGCTTCTAAGCCAACCTCCTAGCTGTCTTGGTCGTTTCACATCCTTTTCCACTTAATCATCACTTAGGGACCTTAGCTGTGGATCTGGGTTGTTTCCCTCGCGACTACGGCCGTTATCAGTCGCAGTCTGTCTGCCATGCTCGAACTTTCTGGTATTCGGAGTTTGGTACGGTTTGGTAAGGCGGTAGGCCCCCCTAGCCGTTCCAGTGCTCTACCCCCAGAAGTTATACATGACGCACTACCTAAATAGTTTTCGCGGAGAACCAGCTATATCCGAGTTTGTTTGGCCTTTCACCCCTAGCAACAAGTCATCCCCTAATTTTTCAACATTAGTGGGTTCGGTCCTCCAATGAATGTTACTTCATCTTCAACCTGCTCATAGCTAGATCACTCGGTTTCGGGTCTAATCCAACATACTAAAACGCCCTATTCAGACTCGCTTTCGCTGCGCCTACACCTATCGGCTTAAGCTTGCATGTTAGACTAAGTCGCTGGCCCATTATACAAAAGGTACGCCGTCAGAGCATAAAGCTCCTCCGACTGCTTGTAAGCATATGGTTTCAGGTACTATTTCACTCCCCTCATCGGGGTACTTTTCACCTTTCCCTCACGGTACTTGTTCACTATCGGTCATATGCGAGTACTTAGGCTTGGAAGGTGACCCTCCCATGTTCAGACAGGTTTGCACGTGTCCCGCCCTACTCAAGGCTTAGCTAACGGTTTACCGATACGGGGCTATCACCCGCTATGGCGCCACTTTCCAGAGGCTTCTCGTTATGTATAGCTAAACACTGGCCTGGTCCCCGTTCGCTCGTCACTACTAGGGGAGTCTCGGTTGATTTCCTTTCCTCCGGGTACTTAGATATTTCAGTTCCCCGGGTTCGCTTTTTATCCCTATGTATTCAGGATAAAATACCATTCAGAAGACAGATAACGGAAGACTGAAGACAGACATTCTGTCGCCTGCCCTCTGTAATCTGTCCTCTGTAGGTGGGTTTCCCCATTCGGACATCCACGGATCAAAGCCTATTGGCGGCTCCCCGCAGCTTATCGCAGCCTATCACGTCCTTCATCGCCTGCATATGCCAAGGCATTCACCAAACGCCCTTCTTATGCTTATATTTTTGAGATCACAACGCCATAGTCAGAACTAAACATCTGTTTCCAATGTTTTATTCGACTACAGTGTTCGTTTATACATCCGGATAACAGTTGGATGCATAAACTACTACTTATGCTGTTATTCACAATGTCAAAAAACCTGAATCTCGTTACCGCGAACGGTTCGTTTTATTCGTCACCAATTGCTTGGGAGATGCTTTATAAGCGCGGGCGCCTCCCCTGTCAACGAAAAAACTTCATTTAAAAAGCAATATTATTAAGTTTGGTTATTGCGCCTGGTTTTCAAGTACCCGGATGCCCTTTACTAATTTTCCGAGTGATCCTGTTGGTAATCCCGATAGATTGCATGGATCACCTCACGGTAATATCGCTTCCGCTCTTCAATCTTCTCGTTCAATATTTTCGGGAACTGACGCAAATGCGGATGCTTGAGCAAAATATACTCCTCCAGAATCGAGGTAAAAAGCAACTCCTCCATCCGTTTTTGCTTGCGCGCATCATACAATGATTCGGTCACCAATACCTTGCGTTTAATCACGGAATCGCCCTGCTGTATCGCCTTGGCAATTTCATGCTCACGCGATAGCATATTAAATCCGCATTCATAGAGTCGCCATAGCAGATCCGCCTCTTGCACCGGGTTTAGTACGCCGTCCGCCTCTGTGTAGGCTGCGCGCTCCAGCTTCGGTATTAAAAGCTCATCATTATCATATTGTTTTCTCTCATTCCCCATCTATGGGCCTCCCTCGTTAATAAGTTTACAGCGCAATGAAATACCGGCCTTACTTGCCCGACAGTGTCTTCAGCTTATCACGGCGCACCTGAGCGACTGTGATTCTGCCTGAAGAGAGCCAGATCGTTTCATTGCTTCGGTCATTCGAGCCTATCAGCCGTTTAAAAGCTGATAATAGCGTGCGTCCCCGCAAGCGTTGCCTGCGTACCATTCGGTTTCGTCTGACCATCTATTCTCCCTCAAGAATCAATTGAGCGTACTATAGCAAAGAGAAGTTAACAAATCGTTAATGATGGCAAAATAAATCGCTATTTTATTACTATTTTTCAATAGGTTATTTGAATTTTATTTAAAGCAAATATTGTTAAAATTTTAGCAGTATTATGATAAAACACCTAAATCACTGAAATCAAAAAGCCGATTGCGCGCGTAGTTATACTATTGTAGCGTACTGCACTATGCGTATTGCTACCTACAATATAAACTCGGTACGGCTGCGGCTGGAGCGTGTGTTGGCCCTCCTCCGCGAACAAAACCTCGATATTCTCGCCTTGCAGGAAACCAAATGCGCTGATGAGCATTTTCCTATGGAAGCCTTTAAGCAGGCCGGATGGGAGCATAGCTATTGCTCGGGAGAAAAGTCCTATAACGGTGTTGCGCTGATTTCGCGTATACCGCTAAGCAATGTACACCCGGTTGCTTTTATCAATGATCATAAACGCCATTTAGCCGGAACATTACCCAACGGCACCGAGATTCACACTTTCTATATTCCCGCCGGGGGTGACGAACCGGATCCTGTCATTAATCCCAAGTTCAAACATAAGCTCGACTATGTTGATGCCATGCACGATTATTTTAAGGAGCATCACCATCGCGATAAACCCATGATCACATTGGGCGACTTTAACATCGCCCCGCTGGAGCATGATGTCTGGTCGCATAAGCAACTGGTGAAGGTCGTTAGCCATACACCGATAGAAGTAGAAAAGCATACGCGCATGCAGCGTTCGATCGGATGGATCGATGTCGCGCGGGAATTTGTGCCACCGGAAAAAAAGCTGTATAGTTGGTGGAGTTATCGTAACCGCGATTGGCGCAAGTCCAACCGTGGTCGTCGGTTGGATCACATCTGGGTGACCGCCCCCCTAAAAGAGAAGGTACGCTCTATTGATTTTTTGAATGACTTACGTGATGGAGAAAAACCGTCCGATCATATACCTGTTATTATGGAGCTTGCCGTATGAGGTTTATACTCGTTGCCGCGCTGATACTTTTGATCGCCTACGCCATAATGTTTTTGACCGGCTATGACAAACCGATTGAGCGCATTAACACCGGTGGTATGGTTCACAATGCACAAGCCGAGGAAGCTATCACCTTCGGGCTGCCGATAGATTGCGAACTGAACACTACCTGCTTCATTCAAAATTATGTCGATATGGAACCGGGTGAAGGTTACAAAAATTATACCTGCGATCATCACAGCTATGACAACCATAAAGGCACCGATTTTCGGTTGCTGACCGAGGCCAGCCTGAAAGATGACGTGGACGTGCTTGCCGCGAGGGACGGCACGGTGGCCAACATCCGCGATGAAGTGCCTGATATCAACCGGCGTGAAAATCCGGCCTATGACGATACCAAAGGCTGCGGCAATGTTGTCATTCTTCGCCATGAGCAAGGCTATACGACGTGGTATTGCCATATGAAGCGCGGCAGCATACGGGTGAAAAAAGGGGATAGCGTGAAAGCCGGGGATGTTCTTGGTACGGTCGGTCTCTCCGGAAACACCGTGTTCCCGCACCTGCATTTTGCGATTCAGAAAAACGGCGAGCATTATGACCCCTTTACCGGTAACCGCATGGAAACCAGCTGCGATCAACCTGCTACACGTAATTTATGGAACAGGGACGCACAGAAAAAACTGGAAGGGCATCGGAAGACGGCGATCCTGACGGTCGGTATAAACGGGGATGTGCCTGATACCGATGCAATCAAAAAAGGCACGCAACCTCCAAGGTCGCTGCAACCGGATTCCCGCGCGCTACTAGGCTGGATTTATATTATGGGACCGAAGAAAGATGACCTGATTCAGCTGACCATTACGTTCCCGAACGGCAATACCCGGGTGCTGGATCATGCTCTGCCGAAAAATAAGGCCGAATATGTTCTGTTTTCCGGCATCAAGCGCAAGACCGATCGTTGGGAAAAAGGCACCTATCAGTTTGCATTTGAACTAGTGCGCGGGAAGAAAGTAATCGACCGCCGTGTGATAGAACATCGTTTGTAGTCTGCAAAAAACTATCGTTGCCACTCTGCAGCCAGGCAGCGAATGACGCCGGATAGGTCCTTTTGCTGCAAAAACACCTTCAGCCCCGCGGCTTCAAGAATCTGCTGCACTTCCCGTTCCTGCCCCTGCCCGATTTCAACGACAATAAGCGCGTTTTCATGCGTCACCCGTTTCAAACCTGCAGCAATGTCAAGATAAGCCTCTAAGCCATCACCTCCGCCATCTAATGCACTATGCGGGTCAAAATGCCTGACTTCCGGCTCCAGCAAATCAATCGTTGCGGTCGGTATGTAAGGTGGGTTTGAAACGACGATATCAAACCGGTTCCCCTCCAGCCCTTCACACCAATTACCGTGGTTAAATTGCACCCGATCCTGCAACGCTAGCCGCCGGGCATTTTGCTCCGCCAGCCTGAGCGCTTCAGGAGATTGATCCACCGCCACCCCTTGCGCCTGCTTGTATTCACCCAGCAGGCTTAAAATCAGGCACCCGGTACCCGTACCTAAATCGAGTATGCGAAACGCCTCATCCGGCAACGGCCTTTGCTTAAGCACGACGTCAATCAAGGTTTCCGAATCAGGGCGCGGATCAAGCGTGTGCTCATTGGTATAAAACACATGCTTCCAAAAGCCCTTTTCTCCGATAATATGCGACACGGGTTCACGCTGCAACCGGCGTACAATCAGCTTCGCATATGTCTCCACCTCAGCTTGGGTAAGTTTACGCGTCGCATCAGCGAGCAGCTCTTCATAGGTAATTTCAAGCGCATGTTGCAGTAATAATCGTGAGTCAAGAAGCGGCATGGCAATACCCGCTTTTTTGAGCCGCTGCGAGCCTTCACGCCACGCTGCCTTAAGCTCAAGCATCGGAAATTCGATCACATTGTTTTTTACATTCATAGTAACTCTTCATTACATCCCACGCCCCTACCTAGATAAGAGGCGGATGTTATTACGCCACCGCAGCGATCTTCGCCGCCTGGTCTTCAGCAATCAGCGCGTCAATCACTTCATCGAGTTCACCGCCACTGACGATCTCGTCAATCTTATAGAGTGTCAAATTAATGCGGTGATCACTCACACGACCCTGCGGAAAATTATAGGTGCGGATGCGCTCCGAACGGTCGCCCGACCCAACCTGACTTTTGCGCGCCTCAGCCCGTTCCGAGGCCTGCCGCTCCCGCTCTGCATCATAGAGCCTAGCGCGCAGCACCTTCATGGCCTTCGCCCGGTTTTTATGCTGCGATTTTTCGTCCTGCTGACTCACCACAATACCGCTCGGAATGTGCGTTATGCGAACGGCGGAATCAGTCGTATTCACACTCTGCCCGCCCGGACCACTTGCGCGGAACACATCAATTTTCAGATCCGCCTCGTTAATTTCGACATCAACCTCTTCCGCTTCAGGCAACACGGCCACCGTCGCAGCAGAGGTGTGCACCCTACCCTGAGTTTCCGTTGCAGGTACGCGCTGAACGCGGTGCACGCCGGATTCAAACTTCAACCGCTCAAAAACATTAGCGCCGGAAATAGTCGCCGATGCTTCTTTATAGCCACCTACTTCCGCTGGCGAGGTGGACAAAACTTCAAATTTCCAGCCACGCTTGTCTGCATAGCGCTGATACATTTCGAACAAATCTCCGGCGAAGAGCGCGGCTTCATCACCCCCCGTTCCGGCACGCACTTCCAGAATGGCATTCTTTTCATCCGCACTGTCTTTTGGCAATAAGGCCAGCTGAATTTCATGCTCCAGTTCAGGTAAGCGCTTCTTAGCCGAAAAAAGCTCCTCCTCCGCAAGCTCTTTCATCTCTGGGTCCTGCAGCATTTCTTCTGCATCCGCTATGGATTGCTGCAATTCAAAATATCCCTTAGCTTTTTCTACTACCGGCGTTAAATCGGAATATTCTTTCGATATTCTGGCAAATTCATCGCCAAGCGCAGCTGGGTCGCCTAACTTCTCCGCAAGCGACTCGTGCTTTTTGATTAATTCCTGTAAAGTATCATTTAGACTCATATCAGTATCTTTTATATGGCTCTGGCTTACCCCGAGCATCTATCCCACGTTTAAGCCCCTCAGATCATATTCGAGGGATGCAGTTACAGAATAACTTCCTTAATCTGTGCTTTCAGCCTCTCCGCGTCATCGCCCTCGCCTTTATATTCCACTCCGTCAGCGCGCACAATTCCCACAACAGTAAACTCTTTATTACTAATTTTTTTCATGCGTTTATTAAAATTACCTGACGTAAAACATTCTGTTCTGATGCCCGTCTTTCTAATGCTATTAGCGAGTGACAACACCGCCGCCGCATCCACGCCTTCATCATTTATCACCGCAAGTGACGAGGTTTTAGCAGGCTGCCCCTTTGAGAGCAATGCAATTCGCTCGACCCCGGCCGCAAAGCCGATCGCCGGCGTCTCAGGCCCTCCCATGGTACTCACCAGAGCATCGTAGCGACCACCTGCGAGGACCGTATTTTGCGCCCCCGCTTCCTTATCATGACTGATAAACTCAAACACCATGCCATTATAGTAATCAAGCCCGCGAACAATGTAAGGATTGATGACATATTCAATCTGCAGCTCATCCAACATACTCAGCAAGGCCTGCCACTCTGCTTTATCGCTATCGGTCAGATATTCCTGAATCGTCGGAGCATTTTTCACCAATTCCTTATCGCCCTTATCCTTCGAATCCAGAATTCTAAGCGGGTTATGCGTGAGCCGTTGCAAACTATCCTCCGATAGCTGCGCTTTATGTTCGTTCAAATAATTCACCAACGCATTAAGATAAGCAGCGCGGGATTCGGCATTGCCGAGCGTATTTAACTCCAGCGTCACGTTTGGCACATCCCATGCGTTTAAGAGCGCATGGGCGAGCGCGATCAACTCGGCTTCTTCGGTTGCACCTTTCGCGCCCAGCCACTCGAAGTTGACCTGCGTAAATTGCCGCTGCCGTCCCTTTTGCGGGCGTTCGTAGCGAAATAAAGGACCATAAGAAAAGGCCTTAACTGGCAGCTTTTGTTGCAGCCCGCTCGAGATGAAAGCGCGCGCAACGCCTGCTGTAAACTCCGGACGGAGCGTCAGGCTTTCTTCATTACGGTCCAGGAACGTATACATTTCCTTATTCACCACATCCGACAATTCGCCCAGAGTGCGCTTATATACCTCGGTAAATTCTGCAATCGGTGTAAAAAAAGGCTGAAAATTATATACATCAGCAAGCTGTTTTGCCTGATCGATAATCCATTGATAGCGGACCGCCTCTTCGCCATAGACGTCTTTCATTCCGCGGATGGGCTGGAGCTTAGGCATCGCTATAGAATGCTCCTTGTTCGGATTCCTACCCCCGCACAAAAGCATATTGCATGCTGTAGACTAAGCCCTGAAGTCACGCCGCGACCATCTTGCTGTAACGTTCTTCGACATACTTGCAGATAATCTGCTGGAATTCTCCGGGAATATTATCGCCGCGGAGCGTATAGCGCTTTTCCCCATCGATAAAGACCGGCGCAACCGGAGACTCACCCGTGCCGGGAAGGCTGATGCCAATATCCGCATGCTTGCTTTCCCCCGGGCCGTTCACAATACAGCCCATCACTGCAACACTCATCGTTTCTACACCGGGATATTGCTGGCTCCAGATCGGCATTTGCTTGCGTAAGAACGTCTCTGTTTGCTGAGATAATTCCTGAAAAAACGTGCTCGTGGTTCGCCCGCATCCGGGACAGGCTGTCACCGATGGTGTAAAGGAGCGAAAACCCATCGATTGCAGGATTTCCTGCGCAATCAGCACTTCGGTGGCACGGGCCTGACCGGGTTCCGGCGTCAGGGATACACGAATCGTATCTCCGATCCCCTGCTGCAGCAATACACTTAAGGCTGCCGTGGACGCGACCGTGCCTTTAATGCCCATACCGGCTTCCGTTAGCCCCAGATGGAGTGGATAATCTGACCGCTTGGCAAGTTCTTCATATACTTTAATTAGCTCCTGCACCTTACTGACTTTGCAGGATATTATGATTTTGTTTTTTGCAATACCTATCTTTTGAGCGGCCTCCGCGCTCAATAACGCCGATTGCACAATCGCCTCGCGCATAATGGCGTCTGCCGGTAAAGGCTCAGCTTGCTGTGCATTCTCATCCATTAATCGCGTCAGCAAATCCTGATCAAGCGAGCCCCAGTTCACCCCAATCCGCACCGGCTTATCATATTCGATCGCTTTTTCCACCATGATCGCAAACTGTTTATCCCGCTTATCCCCAAAGCCGACATTGCCCGGGTTAATGCGGTATTTTGCAAGCGCAACGGCACAGGCCGGCTCGTCGTTAAGCAAGCGATGTCCGTTATAGTGAAAGTCGCCTATCAGCGGCACGTTATAACCTGCCGCATCGAGCTTTTCGCGGATATGCGGCACGGCCTTTGCCGCCTCCGGCCTATCTACGGTCATGCGCACCAGCTCAGACCCCGCATCAGCGAGCTCCATTACCTGCTTGACCGTCGATTCAATATCCGCCGTATCGGTATTCGTCATCGATTGCACCACAATAGGCGCATCGCCGCCCAATCGGACATGGCCTATTTTTGCTTGCACGGTTTTATGCCGTTGAATCATGAAAACCTCTTAAAAACGGCCACTATTATCGCACAGTCACGCGTGAAAGCAAGTCATATACATCGAGCCGGACAGCGCCGTCTTCTCCCTGCAAGCCACCATAATCGGCTACGCGTTGCGCATCGACGTATATTTCTATCGCTGATAACGGTTCAGCACGCAAATGCAACCCCTTTTCCTCCTCCGGTATAAAGAGCGTATCGCCGGCGTTAAGCTGCTGCGAAGTTATCACCTGTCCATCATCATTCACTAATGTCACGATAGCGCGCTCAACAGCGAGTACATTGATGACCGGGTCAGGATTCGTGTAGACATCAAGGACGTTATCCTTTTGCGACAAAGTTTGCATGGACTGCATGATCGCCTCATGTTCAAGCAACATATCCGTTTCCATATCTGCCAGATGTCCCTGCCACCATTGCATGATAATGACGAAGATAAGCAGCGAACCAAGCGCGAGTTTCATGCTGGGGTTATGCTCATCCGCGTAAGGCTCCGGCGGCGGCATATCATCTTGCCCGAAAGTGAGCTGATTCCGGTTTGCCAGCTGCAGCGCATGGGCCACATCGACCCCAAGGAACTCCGCGTAGGCTTTAACATAGGCCTCGACATGAAAATGCCCGGGCAGTTTTTGCAGCTCGTTCTTTTCCATCGCCTCGATAAAGCTGCGCTGAATATGAGTGCGCTCCGAAGCACGTTTGGTGCCAATTTTCTTTTTCTTGCGCGCAGCCGAAAATAGCTTACCTAAATTATCGGGCGCGGTGGTCTTATTTGGCATGGTTACACCTCAACTACCATGCCATCATACGCGGGCTCGACCCCTCCCGGCAAGCTGTCTTTGAAGCTAGCATAGTCAAAATCATGTCCCATATGGGTTAGTATGGCACGCTTAGGCCGATATTCCTCAATCCAGTTAAGCGCAATATCCAGATGCGCATGGGTTGGCGCTTCGCTTTTGCGTAGGCAATCCACGATCCACAGATCAAGATCATAAAGCTGTGGCTGGCTTTCCTCCGGGAAAGTTTTTACATCAACCGAATAGGCAAACGATCCGAATCGAAAGCCGACCGTATCACCTGCCAGACCATGTATCTGCCGGAAAGGCATCACCTCGATTGCCCCCACATGAAACGGCTTAAGGTAATCAATACGGTTTTCTAGAAGGCAGGGGCGAAACCAATGCGGCCGAGGGCGCTCTAAAAACGCATAGTGGAATCGCTCTTTCAGTTCTGTAAAAGTCTCCGCGTTGGTATAGCAGGGAATTTCCCTGTCGCCATGGTGATTGAAACTGCGCACCTCGTCGATCCCGTGCGTATGATCAGCATGGGCATGCGTATAGAGTAGCGCATCAATCGTACACAAGTCATTGGAAATTGCCTGTTGATATAGATCAGGCGGAGTGTCGATCAGAATACGCGTTCCCGCATCTTCCACCAATATGGCTGAGCGGGTGCGCTTATTGCGCGGGTCCGTTGAGGTACACACCGCGCATTTACAGCCGATCATCGGAACGCCAGTCGACGACCCACAGCCAAGTATGGTGATTTTCATGTAGGCTTAGCGCGATTAAACAGTGTAAAGAAATTCTCCGTTGTGCGCTCCGCTAGTTGCTCTAATGTCAGGCTTTTTAGCCGCGCAACCTCTTCCGCTGTGTGTTTGGTATAGGCCGGCTCGTTGGTTTTACCGCGATAGGGCACCGGCGCTAAAAACGGGGAGTCTGTCTCCACGAGTAACCGCTCAACCGGAACCGTTTGCACGACATCGCGCAGCTCGCCCGCTTTCTTAAACGTTACGATCCCGGAAATGGAAATGTAACCGCCCAGCTTGAGCGCCTCATCGGCGAGAAACTGCGTCCCCGTAAAGCAATGGATAAGAAACGGAAAGGCTCCTCTCGCCGTTTCTTCTTTGAGAATAGCAACCGTATCCTCCTCCGCATCGCGCGTATGCACAATCAACGGCAGGCCTGTTTCTCGGCTTGCGGCTATATGCTCGCGGAATTGCGTTTGCTGCGACTCGCGGTCGCTATATTCGTAATAATAATCCAGCCCGGTCTCCCCAATCCCGATCACTTTGGCACGCTGGGTCAGCTTAACCAACTCGTCTTTCGTGGTCTGTTCCTTATCTGCTTCATGCGGGTGAATACCTACCGAGCAGAACACATTTTCATTCGCCGCCGCGATGGACTGCACTTCGTCGAATTCGGATAGCTTGGTGCAAATGGTTTGCAGCAGCTGAACGCCATGCTCTTCCGCCGTCTGCAGCACCTCGGGGATACGGTCTTTCAATTCCGGGAAGTTAAGATGGCAATGTGAATCGACTAGCATCATTTTCCTTTTCTTCACCCTGAGCTACCATAGGGAGTCGAAGGATCTTTTCTATGCCGATGATACGATCCTTCAACCCGTTCAGGATGACGTTCAATAATCATTCCGGCACCGGTTTTGAATACATTTCGGCGGCTGTGCACCCAGCACGCAGGCCTTCTCGCACTGTCCGAATTTGGTGTGAAATTCAGCCAACAGCTGGTAGATTTCCTCGACCGTATCCTTATGCACCGGCACCGTACACCCAAAGCAGTTTGCCACTATATTTGCGCAGTCCGCATCACGACCGCAGGACTGCGCGCCCTGTATCGTGCGCTCAACCTGCTCCTTCGCGTTGATCATCTGCGTTTGCGTAAATTGTTGGTGCGCGTATGGGTTCAGCTTGTCCGCAACGACCGAAGGATCATAGGCGACTTGAGCGTTTGCCGTAAAGGCGTAAAAACCAATTATTAGAAGTAATATTCGCATCAATCCGATCTCCGTCATTCCGACACGCGAGGCGATAGTAATCTCCGAGACGACGGAATCCAAGAAGAAAATGACAGAAGTCATCTCTGAGGTAAATCGATGTCTATCGATTTACTCAACTGGATTCTACTCACCTCGCATTGCTATGCGCGGTTCGAGAATGACTAACTACGCAGCATCCTGCTTCTTTTCAAGCCTCGGAAAAAGCGGTTCCGGTTTGGGCAGTTCCGTGCCGGGCTTTAGCGCATACTCCGCGGTCAGATGGTGAAACATCCGCTCATCTTCCGGTACTGCCAGCTGGTCGAGCAGCTTCCCCGCTATCGTTGGGCAGAAGGGCTGGAGGTGAATACCGATTGCTCTTAATGCCTCTAGAGTAATGTATAAAACTGTTTGGAATTCTACAAAATCTGTTTTGTTCAGTTTCCAAGGCTCTTTATGTTGAAAGTATGCATTTTTATCGGCAGCGTGCTGAATAATTTGGGTAAAATCTAGTATGTGAGTATCGAAATATCTTACTCCGGGTTGTGGACGAAAATCACGTTCCGAAATTACTCTTCTGATTCCGTGTAAGTAACTACCGGATGTATTATATATATTTAAAAGCTCCTGCTCGTTACTGAAATGCCAGGCTCCTTTTTCATCATTTTCAAAAGAATACTCCGGCACCTTCCCCTCGCAATTCTTCTGGATCATCGACAGGCTGCGCTGGGCAAGATTACCGATATTATTCGCAAGGTCTGCATTGACCGTCTCGAGCATACGATCCTGCGCGAAGTCACCATCATTGCCGAACGGCATCGCCCGCAGCATAAAATAGCGCAGCTGATCCACTCCGCCTGCCGCTTCAATCATATCATCCGGTGAAAGCACATTGCCGATCGACTTGCTCATCTTCTCGCCTTCAATCGTCCACCAGCCGTGCGCGACAATCCGCTTCGGCAGCGGCAAATCCGCCGCCATCAAGAACGCCGGCCAATAGACAGCGTGGAAGCGGAGAATATCTTTACCAACAATATGCGTGGTGTTAGGCCAGAATACCTCCATCTCTTCACCATCCGGGTAGCCGCAGCTGGTCAGATAGTTGGTCAACGCATCAATCCAGACATACATGATATGTTTGTCGTTACCCGGAACAGGCACACCCCAATCAAACGTGGTGCGCGAAATCGAAAGATCACTCAAGCCCCCTTCCACAAAGCGCTTTACTTCGTTGAACCGGCTTTGCGGGTAGATGAAATCCGGATGCGCTTCAAAATAATCGAGCAGCTTTTGCTGATATGCGGAGAGTTTGAAGAAGTAACTTTCTTCTTCCACCCATTCGACCTCGGCACCTGTAGGCGCGCATTTCTTACCCTCCTTCTCGATTAACTCGCTTTCCGCATAATACGCCTCATCGCGTACCGAATACCACCCGGCATATTTATCGAGATAAATAGCCTCATTCGCTTCCAGTTTCTTCCATAATGCCTGCGCCGCTTTCTTGTGACGCTCCTCCGTCGTACGGATAAAGTCGGTGTTGGAGATATTGAGGAGATTAGTATTTGATGCGTTTTGCATTACACTTCCACACGGATTCACCAGCCGGCGAAACCTTTCAGAAACTTCATCGGTGAAGCTTTGTGGGTCAATACCCTTCGCTTCCGCTGACTTGGCCACTTTCTGCCCATGCTCGTCGGTGCCGGTCAAAAACTTCACCTCCCTGCCGTCAAGCCGCATGAAGCGCGCCATTACGTCGGCAGCAATCGTCGTATACGCATGGCCGATATGCGGGCTATCATTCACATAATAAATCGGCGTGGTAATGTAAAATGTATCGGTCATAGCATTATCCTTGCTTATATCGAGGCCATCATCCGTGAAACACGCTTCGGGTCAAGCCTGAAAGGCAGTAATTCTCAGAGCGCCGCGAGCATTTCCTGCGTGGCAAGCGTGCGGTCAAGGTTCCACACCTCGACATCACGACCGATGGCCTGCGTTTGTTTCCACGCCTCAAGCAATCCCTCTACGCCGCAGGTGTCAACTAACTGAGCATATAGCTCCTGCTCCTTCTGGCTGGGCGGTTTGATTCCGAGCGCATGGGATCTCACCACATCCGAAAGAAGCCACGCATAGAGCTCAACCATAACATCCCATTCCCGCTGTTTCTGCTTGCCGCCAAACGCATTCGCAAAATCCTGCACCGAAATCACGTCCAGCTTCGGTGTTGATGCGAGGATCGATAACAGCATCTGATAGGTCTTATATGCGTCCTGCTCAAATAATGTAATCGCCTGGCCGACCGCGCCTTTAGAAACGCGTATGGCGAACTCAAGCGCGGGATCAAACGCATCCACCCCATCGAGCTGGCTGGTGATCAACTTGCTCACTTCCGCCTCACTGAGCGGTTTCATGGCGAGTTTCCTGCAGCGGGATGCAATCGTCGGCAGTAAGCGACCCGGTACGTGGCTGATCAGAAAAAACACCGTTTGCTTCGGCGGCTCTTCCAGCATTTTAAGAAGTGCATTGGCAGCATTATGGTTCATGTCATCAGCGCTATCGATAATCACGACCCGCCGACCGGTTTCCGCTGAGGTCTGTCCAAGGAAATGCTGCAGCTCTCGCAGTTGATACATACGGATTTCAAACCCGGCTTTTTCTTTGCCATCTTCACCGATATGGGTCGGCTCAATCGTGAGCAGATCAGCATGAGCCCCCTGCATCATGCGCTGTACTTCAGGTGAATCTATTTCATATTGCAGTGGTTTTTCCGGTACTGCCGCGGGGAGTTCGTCGCCAAACAGTGATGGACCGCCAGCTTCTACAGGACGTGTCAGAATATAACGCGCCGCATGGTATGCAAGCGTGGCCTTGCCGACTCCCTGCGGGCCATGCAACATCCACGCATGATGCAATTCGCCGGAATCCTCAGCGTCGGTAATTGCCTGCGCCGCCGATTGATGCCCGACCAGTTGCGTACTATGAAGCGGTTGATGCGTGGATTCCATGCGCCTGATTTGCCAGCTTTAGGTTAAAACGTTGGTTCACCGTTTCTAACACAGTTGCATGGATAGTCGCAATATCCTTGGACGCATCCACCACCACACAGCGCTGTTTATTCGCCTCCGCTATTTCTAAAAACCCTTCCCGCAAGCGCTTATGAAACGTAAGCTGCATCGACTCGTAGCGATCTTCCAAATCGCCACGCTGCTGCGTACGCGCGAGACCAGCCTCTGCATCCAGATCGAAAATGAGCGTTAGATCGGGCATTCGCCTTTCGGTCACCTTTTGATTGAGCGTCTCAATCAGCGCATGATCCACCCCGTGACCATAGCCCTGATAAGCAAGGGTGGAATCGGCATAGCGATCGGTTATCACCCATTTTCCCTGCGCTAAAGAAGGGGCTACCAACCGCTTCGTATGATCCCGCCGTGCTGCCATATGCAACAGGGTTTCGCTAAGCGGATCCCAGCGGTCCGGCTCCCCTTCGACCAGTAACGAACGGACGGCGTTGCCACCTTCAGTGCCGCCCGGTTCGCGCGTTCGTACATAGTCGATTTTAGCTGCAAACAGGGCATCGCACAGGAACTGCAGTTGCGTCGTTTTGCCGCTACCGTCCACGCCCTCACATGAAATAAACGCCGCAGCCTTCTCCACCGTTACTGCAACTTACCCATCAAATAATAGCTTGCGCGCGCCAGAATACCTTCCAGAAAGTTGGTTTTTTCGACGGCAGTAGCCGCAACCAAGGGTACGGTTTTAAACTTCTCCCCCTCTTTCAGTACGTGCAATTCCGCAATTTCCTGCCCTTCCCGTATCGGCGCGTCAAGCGGACCGGTATAGGAGACTTCCAACTGAATATCTTCCCGCTTGCTTGGGCGGTTCACAACAATAAATTTAACATCTTCCTTAACAGCAAGCGGCACATTACGCTGCTTACCCAGCCAGACCTCGGCCTGCGATACGCGCTCCCCTGCTTCATAGAGATCAACCATTTTATAGTCCCGGAATGCATGATGCACCAGCCGCTCTGCTTCCGCGATACGCGCTTTTGACGTTTCCAGCCCGTTGATCGCCAGAAATACGCGCCGACCATCCTGCTCGGCAGTCACGGTAATGCCGTACCCGTTATCTTCCGTGTAGCCGGTTTTAAATCCGTCCACGCCGATATTCCGCGTCAGTAAGCGGTTACGGTTGGATTGTTTAATGCCGTTATAGGTATATTCCGTTTGTTTGTAGTAATGCATATACTCAGGAAAATCCTGATGAAGCCGCATCGCGAGCGTTACAAGATCTTTCGCGGTCATGTAATGGCCTTCATCCGGCCACCCGGTCGAATTTTTGAAGTACGAATTCTCTAAACCGATTTTCTTGGCCATGAAATTCATATCTTCGGCGAAATTCTTTTCTGTTCCGGAAAGCCCCTCCGCAACCACGATGCAGGCATCGTTTCCGGATTGCACGATAATACCCTGCAGCAAATCCTTCACCTTTACATCGTCACCCGCCTTAACGAACATTTTCGAGCCGCCTTTGCGCCAGGCGGTTTCGCTTACCGGGAATTTGGTATCCAATGAAATGCGCTCATTTTTTAACGCATCAAACACAAGATAGGCCGTCATCATCTTGGTCATAGAAGACGGCCCCATCATCACCTCGGCATTTTTATCCAGGAGAACTTCGCCCGTATCAAGATCGACCATGTAAGCATAAGGCGCCTTGGTCTCAATCATGTTAGCGTACGCCGCGCTCACCAGCGCCACCATGCTTAAACAGACGATCAGACTAATTCGTAAGCATAACTGCATCCGCAAACCCCAATTGATAAATTCTATTCAATACCTGCTCGGCATCATTAGCCTTCATGTAGGGACCAACATGCACTTTATACAACGGTTGACCACCCTCTTCCTGCTTTAAGAGAGCAACATGCGCATGCCGACGGATTTTGTCAACCACGCTGCGCGCGTTGTTATACATTGAAAACGCGCCGACCTGAATGTAATGCGTATCTGTTTCCTGCTGCGCGCTAGCGGAAGGAGATTTCTCCTCCTTTCGGAGCGCGTCATATCCGGGCAACGCTTTTTCTTCCAATGTCTGCAGCGCCGCCGTTCGCACGCGCTTATCCACAAACAGCGCCTCACTCTCATCATCCAGATATTGCACCCGGACGCGCGCCGTGCCTTGGCCAATCATGTCCAGCTTCTGCGCAGCCTTTTTTGATAGATCAATGATGCGATTCCGCGCAAAAGGCCCGCGGTCATTGATTCGCACTTTAACGGATTTCCCGTTTTCCAGATTCGTAACCCGTACAATGCTCGGCATGGGTAGGGTGGGATGCGCAGCCGTCATATCGTACTTATTAAAGCGCTCGCCGTTAGCCGTCCGCTTACGGTGGAATTTTGGGCCGTACCACGAAGCAATACCGGTTTTATCGTACGTATAATCTTCTTTCGGTACGTACCAAACGCCATTTATTTTGTAAGGCAGACCGACTTTATAATAACCGCCGAAGCTCTGCTTCAGTTTACGCGTATTAATACGCGCCTTTTCGCTGTAACCTTTGTGTACTTTAGTATCACCGCCCCAACTGCAGGCGGAAAAAGGAAACGCCATCACACAGAACGAGAATATAAGCAGCGTGCTAGTGAATCGCATCGGCCAGTGTCCCTACAGCAGTCGCAAAATAGGTTGAACGGTTCCAACGCATGATAGCGCGGAAATTGTCATACACCAGATGTGCATTCTCAAGCTTATCATTCGGCAGAATGAGTGACGGATTAAATCCGGTTACTTTCGGCAAGGGCTTCCCGTTTTCACGGCGAACGCCAAGATCATTCCATTCCTGCATGGTGAGCGTAATTTTCAAGTCCGCCAGCGATGTATCGAATCCGGCGGGTACGCTTACTTTACGCCCCCAGGTTTCATCATCGTTCCAGCCGACCGAGGCGAGGTAATTTGCTATTGATGCAAAGGCATCCGGCTTGCTGCTCCAAATATCTTTATGCCCATCATTATCGTAATCGACAGCATAGGAAAGGAAGCTGGACGGCATGAACTGCGTTTGCCCCATGGCGCCGGCCCAGGAGCCTTTCATATTCTCGGGCTCAATGTGCCCCTGCTCAATAATCTGCAGCGCATTTATAAGTTCTTTCTCAAAAAATTCGCCACGCCTACCTTCAAAGGCGAGTGTTGCCAGCGCTTCGGGTACGTGAAACGAGCCCATACGTGCGCCGAAGTCCGACTCAATCCCCCATAACGCCACGATAAAACGCGGCTGGACGCCGTATTTCTGGCCGACCTCATCCAGAAGCGCTTTATTCTGTTGATACATACGGGTTGCTTTGCGAACACGGCTGGCGGGAATGACGCGTTGTAAATATTCATCAAACGTGATGGTGCCTTCCGGCTGTTTGCGGTCCAACTCGATGATACGATTAACCGGCTGTATGCCTGCAAGCGCCTCTTTAAGCGTAGCATCCGAAATATTCTGCTTTCTGGCACGCTGTTTAAATTGCTCAAGCCAGGCATTAAATTCGGTAACGGACAAAGAAACCTCTTCCGCATGGGATAGAGGAATGGACGCGGATAACGCCAGAAGTGCCACTGCGAATAAAACCCTGAACATAGTTACCCCTGTTCTTTCAACAAACCCATCATACCGTTTCGCATACTAGCCGCATTTTTTGCCGCTTGCAACGCCTGTTTTCAGACTGTATGCAGGCGATGCTATGTTTATCTCCCATCGACTTACCCAATTATTGCGCGGCGAAGTGCCAGCGTCTGATAAAGGCGGGCACGTTACCGTTTCAGGTCAGCCATTTCTTGTGGATGGCGATGTCGCGGAGGCGGTAAGCGCCTATCTCTCCACCTATTTTCGCAATCTACCAGCTGTGCTGATCGCCGATGAGAACACCTACACGTTAGGCGGGGAAGAGTTGGAAAAGCGGCTATCACAACTACAGACCCTCGTACTGAATCAACCTGAAGCGACACTCAGCACGGCTAAACAGCTCACTCGCGCTGTTCAGGATGCGGGTATACTGATCGCGATTGGTAGCGGCACACTAAATGATCTCTGTAAATATGCAGCCGCGAAACTGGATATACCGTATATTATTATAGCGAGTGCGCCTTCAATGAATGGCTACGTTTCGCCTACAAGCTCATTGGAAAAGGATGGTATAAAAACGTCTCGCGCTACTAAAGCGCCGGATGCGGTGTTTATGGACATGGCCGTCATGGCCAGTGCGCCGGACCGCCTTATTCGCTCCGGATTTGGGGATTCCATCTGCCGCACGACTGCACAAGCCGACTGGCTGCTTTCGCATCTTGTGCAGAATACGCCCTACAGCGACCTCCCCTTCTGGCTGCTTCAGGAAATCGAGCCGGAGCTAATCCATAATGCCTCTCTGCTAATGCTTAAGGATAAACGCGCATTACAATTACTCTGCGAAACATTACTTCTCTCGGGCTACGGCATGCAAATCGCGGAGGGCTCCTATCCGGCCAGTCAGGGCGAGCATATCCTCGCGCACTACATGGATCAGCATGACCCTGCAGCTGTTTTTCACGGTGAAGCGATTGCGGTCACGGCCCTGACGATGAGTGAGATACAGCGCCGCCTGCTCGGTACGCTTCCGAACGAAGTACAAACCCGCCTCTTGCCCGTCATGCTGGAAACGCATGTTATTGAGAATGCAATCAAAGCCGTTGGGCTGGCAACGCATCCTAAAGCACTCGGCTGGAATGAAACGACCTACCGGCGTGCCATTCGCGAGGCTTACAAGCTGCGCGAGCGCTACGGCTTTCTTAACCTGCTCGCACAAGCGCAGAATCAGGCGGCTTCAAATTGACAGATGCCATTTATCATGGCAAACCCCTAAGATACGATATTACAGTCTTTGGAGGTCATAATGGGTAAAAGCGCGTTTCAGGAAAAAGAAGATACGACAATCTTTGAATTTACCCGGGAGGGCCGCAAACCCCTTATCGATCGCGCAAGCTATGAACGCCTCTATCAGGAGTCGATTAGTGATCCGGCAGCGTTTTGGGCCCACCAAGCTGGTCGGCTGGACTGGTTCAAAAAGTGGGATGATGTGAAAGACACGTCATTTACGGGCGACATCAACATTAAATGGTTTGACGGCGCTAAGCTCAATGCCTGCTATAATTGTGTTGACCGGCACCTGCCTCAGCGTGCCCGCGATACCGCGATAATCTGGGAGGGCGACAATCCGGAAGAGAGCGAGCATATATCCTACCAGACCTTATTCAGTGAGGTGTGCCGCTTTGCCAATGTGCTGAAATCAATGGGTATTAAAAAAGGGGATGTCGTCACTATTTATATGCCGATGGTACCCGAAGCGGCCTACGCTATGCTGGCGTGCGCGCGCATCGGCGCGGTACATTCCGTCGTGTTTGGAGGATTCTCGCCGGAGTCACTCAAGAACCGCGTGGTCGATTGCGGCAGCAAGCTGATCATCACCGCCAATGAGGGAGTACGCGGCGGTAAAACCATTCCACTTAAAGCCAATGTGGATGAGGCATTGCAGCGCGAGGATTCAGACAAAGTCATGACGCTGGTTATCAAGCGCACCGATGCGAATACCAAAATGAATCAGGAGCGGGATTACTGGTATGATGAGCTGGCTAATCACGTCTCCGATACATGCCGCGCCGAAGAGATGGATGCGGAAGACCCGCTCTTTATCCTTTACACCTCGGGTTCCACCGGGAAGCCAAAAGGCGTACAGCACACCACTGGCGGATACATGGTCTACACCGCCCTCACCCATGAGCTCACCTTTGATTATAAACCCGGTGATATTTACTGGTGCGCCGCCGATGTCGGCTGGATCACCGGCCATAGCTATATCCTATATGGACCGCTCGCGAATGGCGCTACCACCCTCATGTTTGAGGGCGTGCCGACTTATCCCGATGCAAGTCGTTTCTGGCAGGTCGTGGATAAGCATAAGGTGAATATTTTTTACACCGCACCAACTGCCATCCGCGCACTGATGGGTAAAGGCGATGCGTTTGTTACAAAAACGAAGCGTTCCTCGCTAAAGATTCTGGGTACGGTGGGTGAGCCGATTAACCCGGAAGCCTGGCGCTGGTATTATAATGTGGTTGGCGATGCTCGCTGCCCCATCGTCGACACGTGGTGGCAGACGGAAACCGGCGGCTTCATGATTACGCCCCTGCCCTATGCCACGCCGCAAAAACCCGGCTCGGCCACGCTTCCCTTCTTCGGGGTGCAACCGGTACTACTGGATAATGAAGGCAACGAGATTGAAGGCGAAGGCGCGGGTAATCTCTGCTTCAAAGATTCCTGGCCCGGACAGATGCGCACGGTCCGCGGGGATCATGCACGCTTCAAAGAAACCTATTTCAGCAAGTTCCCCGGCTATTACTTCTCCGGCGACGGTGCCCGGCGCGATGCTGACGGCTATTACTGGATTACCGGGCGTGTTGATGATGTACTGAACGTCTCCGGTCACCGGATGGGTACGGCAGAAATTGAAAGCGCACTGGTAGAACACGAGGCCGTGTCCGAAGCGGCTGTGGTGGGATTCCCACATGAGATCAAAGGTCAGGGGATCTATGCCTATGTTACGCTAAAGGGTGGCACCGAGCCGAATGAGCAGCTGCAACAGGAACTGGAAGCAATCGTAACCGAAGAAATTGGGAAAATTGCGAAGCCGGATCATATCCACTTTACCCCTGACCTCCCCAAAACACGCTCGGGCAAAATTATGCGTCGCATTTTACGCAAGATTGCAAGCGGTGAAACGGATCAGCTCGGTGATACCAGTACGCTGCTGAACCCGGAGATCGTTGAGCAGTTGATCGAGGCTTCTCCACACAGCTAATTCGTATTACATTGAAACACACTTCATCCAATTGATATATAGTGCGCTTTATCCGGTATAAACACTTTTCATTTTTCCGTAATTCCGCCATACTATCTTTATTATGGGACAAAAACAACATCAGACCGTCCTGATCGTGGAAGATAACGATCTGAACCTGAAACTATTTCAGGATATTTTGTCTGCGCATGAATTGAAAACGGTGGAAACACGCGATGGCGCAAAGGCGATCGAACTTGCACACGAAATCAAACCTGCGCTGATTATTATGGATATTCAGCTGCCCAATATTTCCGGCATTGAATTGATTAAACAGCTAAAAGCGGATGAAAATACAAAGGATATTCCCATCATTGCTGTGACCGCGTTCGCAATGCAGGAGGACGAATCAAAGATTATGGCCGCCGGATGCGAGGATTATCTTGCCAAGCCTATTTCCATCGTGCCATTTATAGAAACGGTGCAGAAACATTTAATTTCCAAGGGGTAATACTGGGGGCATGACAGGACGCATTCTGGTTGTTGACGATGTGCAGCAAAATGTACGTTTGCTGGAAGCCAAGCTGTCCAGCGAATACTACACCGTGCTTTCCTGCTTTTCAGGTGTTGAAGCTCTCGAAAAAGTTAAAGACTTCATGCCGGATGTGATCCTGCTCGATGTAATGATGCCGGAAATGGATGGGTTTGAAACCTGCCGACGCTTGAAGGCCGACCCGGAAACTGCTCATATCCCCGTAGTGATGGTAACGGCGCTGAGCGAACAGGAGGATCGCGTCACAGGACTTGAGGCCGGCGCCACCGACTTTATTACCAAGCCGATTGATGAGGTGCACTTATTTGCGCGGGTCAAATCGCTGGTGCGGGTTAAAATGATGCTGGATGAACTCCGCATGCGCGACAAAACCGGCGCCCAGTTTGGTCTGACCGGCAATGCGGCAGAAGAAAGCATGCGGCATGTGACTGGCACTATACTCGTGATTGACGATGACCGAATTCAGTCCAGAAAAGTCGAAGAAGCCTTGCAGGATCACGGGCATCGTATTGTCATTGAAGAAGATCCCGAACGTGCTATCAGCCTGGTTGGTCAACAGCAGTTTGATCTGGTTGTTATCAGCACCATGCTGGATGAAATTGATGGCATACGGCTCGGCATGCAGATTTTAACGCAGGAAAATAACCGCAATCTGCCTATCATGATTATTATTGACGAGCATGAGAAACCGCTACTTGCCAAGGCGTTGGAAGTTGGCGTGGACGATTACGTCATGACGCCGGTGGACGCCAACGAGTTGAAAGCACGTGCCGCTACCCAGATACGGCGCAAACATTATCAGGATGCGCTCAAAGCGAATTATGAAGCGAGCATTTCTGCTGCTGTAATGGATAGTCTGACCAAACTCTATAACCGGCGTTATCTGGACGCTCACCTGACCAATATTGTCGAAGAAGCCAAGCAAAAACATGCCGAGCTTTCGCTGATGACGATTGATATCGACCATTTCAAGGCGGTCAATGATCATCCCGGATGGGGTCACCATATTGGCGATGAAGTCCTCCAGCAAGTGGCAGACCGTATTAAGCACAGCGTGCGCTCGACCGATCTCGCGACCCGCCCCGGTGGAGAAGAATTCGTCATTCTTATGCCGGGAACCGGGCTGGAAACTGCGTTGATGGTTGCAGAACGTACACGGCAGATGATGGCGAATACGCCGTTTCAGATTTCCGCTGACCCGCATCAGATTCAATGCACCGTCAGTATCGGGGTATCGGCGCTTCTGGGTCCGGAAGACAGTGCCGCCGCCCTGCTCAAGCGCTCCGACGAGGCGCTCTATCGTGCGAAGGACGAAGGACGCAATCGGGTAATCACGATTCAAGGCATCCCGCCACGTGCTGGTTGATTCTACGGACGACTTTTTAAGGCAAACCCAGCATAAACGCCTGCTTGGTTTGGACATCGGCACAAAAACCATCGGCCTAGCCATGAGTGATGCGCTACATACCATTGCCAGCCCTTTGGAAACCATTAAACGCAAGCAATTTACGAAAGATGTAGAACGGCTGTTTTCACTGATCGATGAATATGAAATCGGCGGGCTGGTCATCGGTCTGCCACTCAATATGGATGGCTCAGAGGGGCCGAAATGCCAGTCGGTTCGCCAGTTTGGCCGCAACGTACTCAAGCAGCGGGATATCCCGATCTATTTTCAGGATGAACGGCTTTCGACCGTCGCCGTGCGTCATACGTTAGAAGAAGCCGATTTATCGCATGATAAGCGCGCCGAACTGGTCGATAAAATGGCCGCCAGCTACATTTTGCAGGGCGTCTTGGACGGGGGTTAGACTGATCGGCTGATATCCTCACCCTTGCCGATAGCAGGTGAGCCGGGCGCTCGTAGATTAAAGCCGGATTCTTTTTCGGATGCACTCGCAATACCCACATCACCGTCGCTCATAACATCTACTGGGCTCTCTATGAAAACCGGCGCAAAGGGATCTTCCGCCAAATAACCAAACGAAACTTTGGAGACGGCCCATTGCGCATAGTTTAACGGGTTAAGGTAGGCCGTTATAGGCGGCTTAATCATTTCCACTTGCTCTTCAGGCGCTGCTTCGAGGCGGGCATCGGCTAACTGATCCTTTCGGCGATCGTCATACTGTTCCTTGTCTACTTCTGCAGACGATAATTCCTCCGTCGAGGGAGACGCGTTCGTCTTATCTTGATAATTCGCCGCTAATGCCTCAACTTGCTGCGGATCAGGCGTTTCGGGTATTGCTGGCTTAGACGCTGAAGCAACAATTACCTCATCTCCGATTAATTTTTCAAGTTCAGGTCCTAATGAAACGCCTTCCATCTCTTGCATATACTTAAAGATAGTCGTACCATTTCCATCATCGATGTCTGTATTTGCGTCAGCAAAGTAGTCCTTATCATAGTGGTCTCGTGGGTTATCCAACATTGCACGAAACGCTTTATTGACTGTGCCAGAACCCTTTAAGTGTGCTGCCGCCAAAAGAGCCGCCTTAGTCACTTCAATCTCGACTACTTGACCATTTTCTTCGAATCGGATGGTCTGACCTAAAAACTCGTCTTTTACGCTCTTGTTGATTCTTTTCCAATTAGTAGCAGTATACCATGCGATTGCTTTATCCTGCGCACGTTGGCCTTGTTCTGTATCCAGAAAATCAGAAAGCGAATTGATCCCATCTTTTCCAGACCACGTGCCTTTCCAAGTATTTCGTCTGCCGCCCTTTTCTTCTTCTGTGCACTTATAGTAACTTTCTCCATTTTCATCTTTTGCATCGTTTAGAGCCGCCGCTCCTAATTGAAATTTCCCGGCATAACCAGCACGATTGACAACACTGTAATTACCTCTCGATTCTAAGTGCGTCATTTTTTCTACATAAGTTACCATATCTCCTACCCTAGCAAAAAACCCCTAATAAATCGTTAACAAGGGCAAAATAATCGGGGCGGATGCTTCTTTTACCCTCTTTACTTGCATTAGCGGCCGAAACCCCGCATAACTTACGACTATATGAAAGGCATCTACCGGGTATGATCGAAACAATAGTCGAGTGGCTGGAGTTGTTCGGGGAATATATTTATCATCCCCCCAATACCGTACAGCTGCTTACAATTGGTGTTCTCGCCTTATTAGCTTCATTTTTATCCAAAAAAGTGAAGGTATGGCTCTCGGATGGCATGGAAAAAATTAAATCCACCCCCTTCATTGAACGCTCTAAGCAAGCGATTCGACATATCATTTTTCCTACACTCTATACCCTATTCCTCGCCCTGGCCGTGGTAGCGTTTAACAACATTCCCTTCGTTGAAAACTACAATATTATCACGATTACCATTCAGCTTACCATTGCCTGGGCGTTTATCCGCTTTTTCTCAAGCTATATTAATCGCCCCGTTATTGCGCGCTGGATGGCGCTTATCATCTGGGGTTACTTGTTACTTAGCGTCACCGGTTTGTTTGATGGCCTGCTCGTGCAGATGGATAATGTCGGTTTTGAACTTGGTGAGCGGCGCATCACCATATTGCACGTGTTTAAAACCGTTATTCTGCTTTCCGTATTGCTATGGCTTTCCATGCTAACGTCGCGCGCCATTGAAATGCGCCTCCGCAATGTGGAGCATTTCAGCCCGTCGCTTCGCGTACTAGTCAGCAAGATTACGCGGATTACCCTGATTGCCATCGCGGTACTGTTCGCACTGGATGCGGTCGGCATTGACCTGACCGCTTTGGCCGTTTTTGGTGGTGCGATTGGTGTCGGTCTTGGTTTTGGTCTGCAAAAAGTCGTCTCCAACTTCATCTCTGGCATCATTCTACTGCTCGACCGGTCGATCAAACCTGGCGATGTCATCAAGGTGGAGGACACCTATGGCTGGGTGAATTCACTCAACGCGCGTTTTGTGTCGGTGATTACGCGTGATGGGAAAGAGCATTTGATTCCAAACGAACTTTTGATCACCGAACGGGTGGAAAACTGGTCGTTCAGTAATAAGAATGTGCGCATCAAAATCCCAGTCGGCATTTCCTACAGCGCTGATGTAGAGCGCGCGCTTGAAATCCTCAGAGAAGTAGCGGACGAATCACCGCGCGTATTGAAACACCCCAAGCCAAACGCGCTGATGCGTGGTTTTGGCGATAGCTCGATTGATCTGGAACTTCGCTGCTGGATTGATGATCCGCCAAACGGGCTGGGGAATATTCAAAGTGAGTTGTTGGTGACGATCTGGAAGAAATTCAAGGAAGATGCTATCGAAATCCCCTTTCCGCAGCGCGATGTCTATATCAAGCAAATGCCGGAACGTGACTAAACTATCATACTAAATAAGGCGTTTTCTGTTCCATCTGCTGTAGCTGCAATTCTTCTTTGCTCACAGGCACGACTGTTTCAGGGGAGTCAGTTAGCTTTGACATCGCCAAATCTAACCTATTCACTACTTTTACAATATCTTCTTCTTCAATTGCATAAGTGAATCTAAAAAGCGGATCTTTTTTATCATCAAGTCGCATAAAATCTGGCGTACAAAGTAGCATTTTAAAATGTGAAAGTAACGCAATAACATCCAACGGATTGTTCACTTTAACCGCATACCCTTCAGAAGATTGAGCTGCTGGTAGAGTTTCAGGTAGGCAGTCTTCATTGCTGTTAGATATTATATGATTATATAATCCGGCGTCATAAAACTTCCCTTGCGTCTCAGAAAAGTCTAACAAGTGAAAAAAGCCAGCTTCTGGTTCGGTGATAATCGAAGCACCAGAAACACCCTTCTGTAAACGATTTATTGCCTCATCTTCACCTATTTTAAGGGCATCTGAAATAATTCTTACAAAACGGCTTTGCTGATCTTCCGATAAATCAACCTTATCTAGCCCGTTAATCATAGCCTTAATCAACAGTGAATTTTCTTTGTATTCTTGCGCTGTACTTTCCAAAAACTCTGATGAGATTTTTTGCTGCTCTGGGTTAGTATTAAAGGCAAACGACAGAGCGTGCGCCGTAAATGGGTTTACGAAATATGTCCTATTTTTGACTATTTCATCTAGTCCTCCCAGTGGCTTTCCAGTGTTTTTATCCCTTTCACTCCATGCATGCTGACAGCTAGTGTAAATTAGGCCGGCACGTAACCCAGTTAATCCAATTTTAGAGCCCCCAAAAATTGTATATGTTTGTCCCGGTAAAATATCTTTTTTAGCAAACATACCCTCTCCGACTCTTGATTTGTCGTATTCTGTTCCATGATAAACAGCGTCGTCAATAACAGCGATGTTGGGGTGTTTTTTGATCACATTTGCAACCTCAATAGCTTCTTCGTCACTACGTATTTTACCCGTTGGGTTATTCGGATTTGAATCATAATAAGCCATAACCTTTTTCCCCGGGATACTGTTCAATTTTTCGGTTAACGCATTAAGTTTTTCAGAATCAACACGCCAGTTATTTTCTTTATCTTTTGGCAAGGTTACCACTTCAAAGCCAGCCCCCTCTGCCAATTCTGTAAAGACCCCATAGGTTGGAGTTGGGAAAATAATTACTGGCTTGTCTCCTTCGTCCATACCATGGTTCTTTACTATATTTTCCAATATGACCGAGAAGGCCTGCGTTGCACTATTTGTCATAACAGACTTACTAGCGAGTCTTGCTTGTTCAATATATTCACCATCTACAAGTATAGGCTCTGAAGCCTCTCCCAACATCATTTTATCAAAATAGCTTCCTGCTTTTTCTGACAATGCACGTACATAGTCACCAGTATTGTCATACAAGTTGGCAACCTCCATACCCGATTTAAAACCATGCTCAATAGCCGCTCTAAATGTACGGAGAGGGTCACCCGCAGATGTGTAAAGAAGTGGCGCCTCAATACGATTTGCCGAATATGACCTAAAATCCATTTCAGCCATACTGTTCAACTCGAACCAAGTGCTTTACTTATGATGGTAGTGGCCGACTATATGTCGTAATATTATCAACAAAGTTTTGGAGAGACTCGGATCTTGTTTCGATATCAGCGCACAATTCAGTATTACATTCCAATAACTTCAACAGCTCAATAATTATATCTTTAACTTCGGACTCTTTTAATGATGAAGAATTGAAGGTACTCTGCTTATCATCTGAAAGTAAAAACTTTGTCAATTCACCGTGAAAGCAACTCAGTCTATTATATCTCTCTAAGTATAAATTCTTTTTCCAAACAGGGGTGTTATTTCCCGTTAAATCTAATTTCGCCCTGGCAATTCCAAGTATGTCCGTAAAGAAAATATATGATTCTAATTCTGCATATTGCATCTAGAGTTCCTAGTTAAACAGGCTTAATGTCAAATACTACTTTGTCATTATACAATAGAGAACTTAAGAAATCGTAAAGATTGCTTCCGTTATCACATTTTATGCTTTCTTTACATTTTCGTGGTTGCATTCCGGTTTCAAATCGCTTATAAGCTTTCTTCCTCTCGCGAGGCTTGATGTTAGCGGGTGTAGCTTAGTGGTAAAGCTCCTGCCTTCCAAGCAGGCGATGAGGGTTCGATTCCCTTCACCCGCTCCAGACAAGAGCAACCGAAGTGAGAATCAGCTAACTACTCTACAGGAAGATAGTTAGTATCAGGGAGCGAAAACAGTATGTTTGAGCCAGCCTTGAGCCCGCGAAGCGGTCGCTTATTTGAAATTATAGTAATAATTTCAAATAGCAATTAAACAGAATATGTTTTGTTAAACGAGAAATAACAGGATTTTAGACATGTCCAAAGAGAAGTTTGAGCGGAATAAGCCGCATTGCAATATTGGAACGATTG
>CAZPQM010000017.1:0-27951 GCA_964588995.1 uncultured Rickettsiales bacterium
ATGGCGATGGCGATGGCGATGGCGATGGCGATGGCGATGGCGATGGCGATGGCGATGGCGATGGCGACGGGGATGGCGACGGCGATGGCGATGGCGATGGCGATGGTCCGGTATTTGAGCCTGAGCCTGAGCAGCCGAATGGCCCGAATCAGAGTTTTGATCTCGACTTCGACCCGAACCTGCTTGCCCTTGACGTACGCGATGAACAACGCTTTGCTCAACCGCTCGGTGCGATTGCTCCGGCAGCCGGTGACGACCTGACCGAAGCTTTCTGTCGCGTGGTGAATGTCGATGCTTCTGCAAAGCTACTTTGCGGCGCAGGCGGACAACGCATCATCAGCTGGAAGTAATAATCCAATCTGATATTATAAGGAGCGCCTACCTGGCGCTCCTCTTTATACTAACCATTTATACCAACCAGACACTCTCTCTCCACGGTGGCGTGTTCGCACGTACATCGTTTGAGTGCATAAGCCCCTGAATTTCTTACTCAGGAGCTTATTTTTCTTTGACTTTCGGCAGTTTATGACTAGAACAGAGCTAGTATTAGCAAGCTAAGGGGAAGAAACGTGCTTAAACAAACTGTCGCACTCTCATTATTATTAGGAACCTGCCTGCCCGCACTTGTACAGGCGCAATCGGTCGCACCGGGCGTCATTGACCGGGCGGAACCCGAGCGGATGATACCGCGGGACTTCGCTCCGGACCCGATCCCGGAACAGGCGGAGCGCGATAAGCCGGAACTGGAGCAAGTTACCAACCCTGACGAAGTGCTGGCTACGATTACTCAGGTTAATTTCATCGGTGCGACCAAAGTACCGGAAGCTCTTCTGCAAACCATTGCCGAGCCTTTTCTCGACAAGCCGATCACCAAGCAGGATCTGGCCGAGCTGAAATATAAAATCGCGCAGGAATATTATCGCCGCGGCTATACGCTGGTGAAAGCCGTGACGCCACAGCAGGATTTATCGGACAACGTGCTTGATGTGCGCATCGTTGAGGCGCAGGTCGGGCAGGTGCGCATCAAGCAGAATGACGTGCTGTATGATTACGTTGCTAATGCCATGCTGGGTTCGGTCGATGAGGGGCAGGTCTTCAACGAGACCGATGCGGAAACGTTAGTCAGTGATATCAATGATTTAGGTGATGTGCGTGCGACCCTTAACCTTGCTCCCGGTGAACAGTTCGCAACGACCGATATCGACGTGTTTATTGAAGAAGCGGATGATGATGTCAATTATCTGACCATCGATAATTACGGTGCCGAGCGCACCGGGCGCCATGTCGGCCAATTGCATCTGGAAGAGAGCAATCTACTCCGCTGGGGTGAAACGATCTACGGTGATGCCCGCGTCAGCGATGATGATCTCTGGAGTTTAGGCGGCGGTATTATCATCCCGACCGGCCTGCACAACGTGCTTTTCCATACGAGCTATTACTATACCGATACCGATATCGGCGACGATCTTGAATTTGCCGGGATTGAGGGCGAATCGGAAACGTTTGACGCCTCACTTTCAAGCGCCCTTATCAATACGCGCGACCGTAAGGTGCAGGTTCGCAGCGGTTTAGAAGCGCGCCGTCATGAGTCTACCGTGTTCGGTGCCACGCAATGGGAAGATGACGTACGCCGCCTGTATGGTGAGGTGAGTTATCTGGAGCGGGGCACTTCAACGATCTGGTATTCGGCGGTCCGTGTCAGCCGCGGTGTCGATATTTTCGGCGCTTCCGAGCAGAATAATATTGCGCAGCCCTCCTCTTCCGCACGTTCACGTTTGCGTGGCGAGCATGATAGCTGGATTGTTCGCCCGACGGCGCTGGTTAACCACCGCCCGCAAAATATTCCGTTCTTCCGTGACGGTACGTTCAAATTATTTGCAACTGCGCAGCTTGCCTCGGATGTAGTTTACTCCTCCGATCAGTTTATCCTCGGCGGTTATGGAAGTGTACGTGGGTTTGAACCGGCCCTTTCCGTGGGCGACGGAGGTTATTCCGCTACGGTCGAATACCAGCACGACATCCCGGCTCATCCGGCGGTTACGCTGCTGGCAGGACCATGGTTTGATGTCGGTACGGTCTATAACCGCGTAGAAGGGCCTGCAAATGGGGTGATTGACAAAACACTTTATTCGGCGGGTATCGGCATTGAAGCAATAGCGGATGTCATCCCACTAGGGGACACGACCTTACGGCTGGACTGGGCGCATCCGCTCGGCGATTATGACGAGCCAAGCGTCGATGATAATTTCTTCTATTTCCGCCTCAGCCAGTTCTTTTAATCGCAGTTTTCGCTTGGTATGAAGCGATTATTGACTCTGTACGCCCTCCTGCTTTCAGGGCTGATACTGAGTGACATCGTGTATGCACAAAAGGCGGAAACGCGTCCGACCGCTTTTAAGCAAGCGATGGAAAAATGCCTCGAAGTAACCGAAAATGCGGTGCGCATGGCGGGTAAAGTCGGCGATGTAAAACTGACCGAGAAATATCTGATCCGCTGTCTCGAACAGCATGATTTTCAGGTCGGCGTGCCGGGCGAAGCCCATCCGCGGGCAAAGCAGCCTTTACCCAAACCACCTTCCCCGTGAGGCCGAACCGTGCTAATTGAGCACAAGGCACCTGTCGCTAGAGCACTCCCCGCCGCGCGCGATGATAATGCGTGCATCAAGGCCCAAAATATGCTCTCCTATAGGCTATGAATACCATACAGCAACTGCCTACCGAGGCGCTCATCAATAACATGATGAAGGCGATTCCAAGCGGCCATAAAGCGATTGATACGCAGGGGCCGATCTGGATGCGTTTCCGCAAGGACGGGGAGAAGGTCGCCACCTCGCTCGTTGAGCAATATACCAGCTGGGAGATGGGGCTGAAAGAAGGCTTCGATCATATGATGGGGCGGGTTTATCAGGAGACGAAACACTGGCAGACCGGTTCCACCATCGAGGTTAACCTGACCTATGACTGGCGGCGGATGCAGGAAAACCAGAAATTCCCGCCGAATATTCAGCGCGGGTTAACAGGCATGTATTTCAGCCATGAAAATGTCGATTTTATGTTTCCGCCGACCGATATTGTCGCCCGCAACCTGCCGTTTGACAAAGCGCAAGAGTTCTTTGAAGGCCTGGTCGAAGTCGCAGGCGGCCAGAAAACGCCGAAGGGTAAGTCACCTTCTTATGAGCGTCACCTGTTCCGAGCGCTGCAATTCCTCATTGTGCTGAAAGGGGACCTTCAGATTTATCCGCTCTACCGCGCGAACCGGATCGTCAGGCCGGATGACATCACCCGCGATACCATTACCGCACTTGCGACCGGGATGGCGAGCTGGATGAACAATCAGGTAATGGAGGATGGCCGGTTGCTGTATAAATACTGGCCGAGTAATGCGAAAGAATCGCGGGCTGTGAACCTGATTCGCCTGTTTATGGGCGCGCATTGTTTCATCAAACTCTATAAGCATTATCGGGATGAGAATTACCTGACGCAGGGTAAGCGTGTGCTGCGCTATCTTTTTGACCGGTTTTACAAGGAAGAAAACGGACTCGGCTTTGTCGATGAATATGGCAAGGTGAAGCTGGGGGCGAATGCGCTCGCGGCACTCTGCATTGAAGACCTGCCGGAGCATGATGCCGCTGAATACGCCAGGGAGGCGTCAGGAATCGCAAAGCTGGTTGACCACCTATGGAAGAACGAGGATGGCAGCTTTAAGACGTTCTACAAGCCGGAAAAGCGGAATGACTGCCAGAATTTCTACCCGGGTGAAGCGCTGCTCTACTGGGCCCATCGCTACCGCAAAAGTAAAGATCCGGCGCTTTATGATAAAATTCAGAAAAGCTTTGAATATTACTACCATACCTACCATCAGGAAAAGCCCAACCCGGCCTTTATTCCCTGGCATACGCAGGCCTATTACATGCTGTGGCAGGACACGAAAGAGCAGGCCTATGTCGATGCGATTCTGCAGATGAATACGTGGCTGCTCCCGATTCAGCAATGGGAGGATCAGAAATATCCCGATATCAAGGGGCGCTTTCACGATATTATCCGCCCGTTCGGCCCGCCGCATGCGTCTTCGACCGGGGTCTATATCGAGGGATTGATTGATGCCTATTACCTCGCACATCAGGTAAATGATATGGCGAAAAAGGACCTGTTCGGGCAGGCCATCCTCCGCGGGATTCGGAGCCTCCGCCAGCTGCAGTTCAAAGATGCTGTAGATATGTTTTATGTTACCGAGGGCAAGCGTGTTGAAGGCGGTTTACGCACCACGGTGTATAATAACGAAATTCGCGTGGATAACGTCCAGCACGGGCTTATGGGGCTGTTAAAAGTGATGCAAAGCGACCTGCCGGAATATGCGCGGATAGAAGATCTCTAGAGGGTTCGTATAACGTCACTCGTGGCTAGTTCCATAGGGCGCTTCTACCTCTTCACCTCTTCGACCTTCTGCTGGAAGAGGCGGTCGATTGGCACAAGGTTTTCCATGTTTGGCTCCAATCGGAAGGCGATGGGGAACATAAAGTCCGCATAGCCGATATTACTGCTGATATAACCCGGCGGCGGAGCAGGGACGGGGGAAGCAGCGCGCATCGCAGCGTGAATCGCGGCTTCCAGCGTGATAGAGCCAGGCTTACGCACAAAGGCATAGCGGAGAATGTTGCCCTCAGCATCCACCCGGATACGAAGAATCGCATCCCCTTCCATGTCAAACGCCTTGGCCTTCTCCGGATACTCTACGTTGAGCGTGATATGGCGCGTTAGTTCAGTGACATACGGGTCGGTGGGCTGCGCGTGGGTTGTGATGGGTTGCGATAATGTAACGGATGCCATACAGACGATGGTTAACATGACCGGGCGTAGAGACTGGAGATAGCGCATTAAACCCCTATCGCGTAAATAAATCCTTCGGTTTCGTGCTAACGCACTTCGTTCAGGATGACAATGCGAATCAAGCGTTATCCAGCGCATCAAGACGTTTTTGCATAGACAGGGCATGGGCTCCGAGTCCTTCTTCTTCGGCAAATAAGGTGGTTTGCTGGCCGAGCTGGCGTATGGACGCCTCCGAGCACTGGATAATCGAACTGCGCTTCAAAAACGCGAATACATCCAGCCCCGAGGCAAAGGCGGCATTACCCGCCGTGGGGAGCACATGGCTCGGCCCGGCCATATAATCCCCCACCGCCTCCGGCGTATAACGGCCAATGAATATCGCACCGGCATGTTTGATCTCTTTTGCTAAAGCTTCTGCGCCTTCGACACATAATTCAAGATGCTCAGGCGCGATATGATTGGAAAGCGCAACGGCCTCCTGAAGGTCACTCGTCACTACGACAAGCCCCCGGTTCTTCCAGCTTTTGCGGGCGATGGACTCGCGCGCGAGCTGGCTTAGGGTCTCCTCAACCGCCTGCTCAACCGCATCGGCATGGGCAGCATCCGGTGTAAGGAAAATCGCGCGGGCATTGGCGTCATGCTCTGCCTGCGAGAGCAGGTCGGCGGCGAGCCATTCCGGGCTGACCGTACCGTCGGAGATGATAAGAATTTCCGATGGGCCGGCGATCATATCGATGCCAACCACGCCGTAAACCTGTTTTTTCGCGGCAGCGACATACGCATTACCCGGCCCGACGATCACATTCACCTTGGGAATAACCCGGGTACCGTAAGCGAGGGCGGCAATCGCCTGCGCGCCGCCGATTTTGTAGATCGTATCCACTCCGGCAATATGCGCAGCAGCCAGCACGAGCGGGTGCAGCTGACCCTTTGGCGTAGGCACTACCATCACCAGCTCAGCCACGCCTGCGACCTTGGCCGGGATCGCATTCATCAGCACCGAACTGGGATAGGCCGCCATACCCCCCGGCACATAAAGTCCGGCGCGGTCTACCGGCCGCCATTGCCAGCCGAGTGTCGTGCCGGTTTCATCGGTGTAAAGCTGGTCGGCCGGGAGTTGCTTCTCGTGATAGGCGCGAATGCGCGCAGCCGCCGTTTCCAGCATATGAATCAGGTCGGGATCGACCGAATCCAGCGCCTTTTCAATCGCCTTGGGAGACACCTTAAGATCAGCCGAGCTGTATTCCGTCTGGTCGAACTTATTCGTATATTCCACGAGCGCTGCATCACCGCGCGTTATGACATCCTCGATGATATCATGCGCGGTTTCATTGATGATCGGATCGGTTTCAACCTTGAAGGTCAGGTGCGCTTCCAGCTGGTCGAGATAGTCCGGCTCGTTGGTCGAAAGGCGTTTCGGCATCAGCTAATGTTCCCTGACTTACGTAATACTCGCATCGGCAAAACCATCGATAATCGGCTGTAGCCGCTCACCCCGGGTTTTCAGCGCCGTCCGGTTGACGATCAATTGCGAAGAAATTTCCATAAAGCCCTCCACCTCCACTAAACCATTGGCTTTCAGCGTGCCGCCGGTGCTGACCAGATCGACGATATAATCACACAAGCCCAGCCTGGGGGCAAGTTCAATTGCGCCGTTCAGCTTGATACATTCGGCCTGAATACCTTTGGTGGCGAAATGGCGCTGCGTGATCTGCGGATATTTCGTCGCAATCCGCAGGTGACTGACCGAGCCGATGGGTTGCTCCGCCTGTTCTTTCAGGGTGGCGAGTGATAGCCGGCATTTGCCGATGCCAAGATCAAGCGGTGCGTACATATCCGGATAGGCATGCTCCTGCAGTACATCGCTGCCGGAGACGCCGATTTGCGCCGCCCCAAAGGAGACAAAGGTCGGCACATCGAACGCGCGCACCCGGATAAGCTGCACGCCCTCGCGGCTGGTGGTGAAGGCGAGCTTGCGGGAGTTGGCATCGAAATAATCCGGCTCGGGCTCAATCTCCATCCGCTGCAGAACGGGGACAAGCTCTTCCGCAATCCGGCCCTTGGGTAGGGCAATGGTAATGAGGTCGCTATCGGGCATGCACGCTGTCTAGCCGGTAACGCGCTAAATTGCAAGGCTGGGTGCAAATATCCCCGGTTAACGACTTCTTAACAATTTTGGCGTATACTGAGGAAAATGGCAGAAAACGTTAACAAAAAGTAAGATTTACCCCATGTTTCGACGAATCGGCAGTCTGGTAGGAAAATGGTTTACCCGGAGCGCGTCCAAAACGGTGACGCAAAGCGCCAGGCAGGGCGGGGATCGTGTGGTACAAGCCTCCCTACTTGCAGGTGGGGCGGGGCTGGCTGCGGATGAAGTTCTGAACCATGGTGAAATCCGCGAGGAAATCGTCGAAGCCGTGACCGGCGGGGAAGAAAAACCGGTGATTATCAAGAATGAGGAAGGCCAGCCGATGGTCTATCGCCGCGAGCGCGATGAAGCTGGGCGGCTGAATTATGTACCCACCGGCATGACGCCTGAGCAATGGGATCGGGCGCTCGCGCAGCATAGACGCTCGGAAAAAGCTACACCTGACTGGCCGGAGCGGATGATGGGCTGGATGGGGTTGGATCAGATGGGTTCCGCTTCCACCATAGGCTTGCTCGGCGGCGCTCTGGTGGCGGCTCTCGGGCTGGGTGGGGCCTTCGGCGGCAATGCTACTGCGGGTTCCAGCCTGCTAGGAACGATCGGTGGGGTGGTGAAATGGGTTATCACATTCGCGCTTGCAGGGCTAGGGATTGCGTTGGTGGCTGGCATCGCGAAGGGGCTCTTTAACCGTAGCGACGACGACACAGAACCCACTACCCCTTCCCGCGTAATGACGCAGCGCAACCCGGTGCGGGATTTCGCCCCCAGCCGCGATCAATATCTGCAACCACGCACGCGTGATGAAGCCATCGACATTGCCTCGCACATCGAACTTACCGAAGAATCAGGCGAGCCGGCTATCGCGGCGCATCTTCGGCCGGAGCACGATATCAGCCGCGGTTAGGCCGCCATATCAAACAGGAGAATCTCCGCGTCACGCCCCTCACTGAACGAGAGGGTGGCGGCATCCTCAAACCCCGCCCCATCACCCGCTTCCAGCCGGGTGCCATTTAACTCCACACTACCACCGGCGAGCTGCACCCAGCCATGCCGCCCTTGTGTCAGCGGGTAGGTTGCATGGTCCTGCCCGTTCAGGTGCGCAAGATAAAGCCGTGCATCCTGATGCAGCTTCATCGCGCCGTTATGCCCCTCCGGACATGCGACAAGCTTAAAGCGCCCGGCCTTTTCCGCCTCCTCAATATAGGTTTGCGCGTAGCTCGGCGGCATATTGAGCGTATCCGGCTCGATCCAGATTTGCAGGAAATGGACCGGGTCCGAATTGGAGTGGTTGAACTCGCTATGGGTAACGCCGCTGCCAGCGCTCATGCGTTGCACCTCGCCCGCCATGATGATGGTTCCGTTGCCCATTGAGTCCTGATGTTCAAGCGCACCATCCAGCACATAGGTGATGATTTCCATGTTGTGATGGGGGTGGGTTGGAAACCCTCCGCCGCCCATCACCCGGTCGTCATTGATCACCCGTAAATGCCCGAAGCCCATGAAATCCGGGTCGTAATACTGGCCGAAGGAAAAGCTGTGGCGGCTATTCAGCCAACCCAGATCCGTATGGCCGCGATGTTCTGCTTGGCGAACTAACATTGCCTTGTCCTTTCCGTATCCTACCTACGTGTTCGGACGGCAAAGGCGGAAGGCTACAGCGCTAGACCTGCTCCAGCGCCTGATCCAGATCAGCGATGATGTCCTGTACATGCTCAAGGCCAATGGAAACGCGCACCATGTCCGGCCCGGCACCGGCCGCGATTTTCTGCTCACCCAGAAGCTGGCTATGAGTGGTAGACGCCGGATGGATGATCAGGCTGCGGGAATCACCGATATTGGCGAGATGGGAAAACAGCTTGCAGGACTCGACCAGCTTTCTGCCCGCCTCATCACCCCCTTCCAGCCCAAAGGTAAACACCGCGCCATGCCCGTTCTTCAGATAGGTGCTCGCAAGCGCGTTATAGGGGCTGTCGGGTAGCCCGGCATATGACACCCATTTCACCTTTTCATGCTCATGTAAATAACGCGCGACTTCCAGCGCATTCTGGCAATGACGCTCCATGCGAAGCGGTAAGGTTTCAATCCCGAGCATGGTGAGATAGGCATTCATGGGCGACTGGCTCGCCCCCAGATCCCGCAAACCCAGGGCAATCGCGCGGAAGGTAAAGGCCATCTCGCCGAACGTATCGTGAAATTTCAGCCCGTGATAGGACGGATCTTCGCGCGTCATCAGTGGGAATGTATCGTTCTGCGACCAGTCAAACTTGCCGGCGTCGGTAATCGAGCCGCCGACTGCAGTGCCATTACCGCTTAGAAATTTCGTCGTCGAATTCAGTACGATGTCGGCACCATGTTCGATCGGCTTACACAGATAGGCGGTGGCCATCGTGTTGTCGATTATGAGCGGGATACCGTGCTTGTGTGCGATGCTCGCAACCTGTTCGATATCGGTGATATTGCCGTGCGGGTTGGCAAGGCTTTCCGCGAAGACCGCTTTGGTATTGTCCTGAATCGCTTCAGTCAATGCGTCTTCATCGTTGATGTCGACGAAGCTCGCGCTCCAGCCAAACTGAGGAAAACTGTTAGAAAACTGATTAATCGAGCCACCGTAAAGCTGCCTGGAGACGACAATATGATCACCGCTTTGCATCAGGTTGAACAGGGCGATAAGTTGCGCGGCATGACCGGACGCAGTGCACGCAGTGCCAACTCCACCCTCCAGTGCGGTAATACGTTCCTGTAAAGCGGCAACGGTTGGGTTGGTCAGCCGCGAATAGATAAAGCCAACATCTTTCAGCGCGAAGAGCTTAGCAGCCTGCTCGGCGCTCTCAAACACATAGGATGTGGTCTGGTGAATCGGGAGCTGGCGCGACCCCGTCCCATCGGGGGTTAGGCCCGTGTGCAGGGCGAGCGTTTCAAAACGGTGTGACATGTGGTTTCTCCTCAAATAAATGCTGTTTTCTTCTATAATAATTTGTGCGTAACTGCAAGAAACCATTCAGAGTCAACCCGGCCAACAACCGGCCATGCCCACACAAACAGTACAATACACAAAAATATTTTATGGTAAATAAGGGGCTGGGTGTTCGTACTTGGCGACTCTGAACGGGTTGGGGATAAGCAGGCCAGCCTAGTAAAAAGAAAGCGTGGAAAACTTTGTGCATAAGCGTTTAGTATTATGAAAAATAGCAGAAGAGTTTACCTCACTTTTATCGCTCTACAACAAAATAATAAAACAGCGTTCACGACATTATTTTCCAATATAAGGCATTATTATCAATATGTTGTTTCATACCGTAAGATAATAGAAGCCAGTGTAAGCGAGCACTCCTTAGACTGTTGGAATAAGCTTATTTAGAGGTGAGGAAGGTAGGATTGCATGTGGATAACTTGGCCGAGCCGTCAAATATGATCGCTCGCATCATCCTCATACAGCGCATCATATTCATCAAGATGTTTTTCGATTCGATCCATAGCCCTACTGCTACTAAAGGTTGCTATATGGAAAATAGCATCACCGCCATTAACGAGCGGTAATTCGGTCTGGCCGATTATGACACCGGCTTCCGTCGCCTTGACTTCGTGTTGGTGGTCTCCGAAAGGATCGGTGATGATGGCGAGGGTTTGTCCTTTCTCAACGGCATCACCCAGCCCATTCAGGTGGATCAGCGTGCCGCTATAGGGTGCCCGGATCCAATGGCTGTCCTGGGCTATAATGGGTTGCTTCTTCAGGGTCAACCCCCGCTTGCGCCGGACCATTCCGATTTGCGCCATGACCGATAAGATCCCCTGCAACGCGCCCTGAATCACTTTTTCCTCGTAACGAAGCGCCTCGCCCCCTTCGAACAGGAGCATGGGGATATCCGCCTCGCGCGCTGCTTCACGCAATGAACCATCTCGTAAGCTGGAGTTTATGATTACGGGCGCCTTAAACGCTTTAGCCAGCGTTGCCGTCTGTTTATCTTCCATGAATGCGCGGATTTGCGGTAGATTACTGCGGTGGATCGCGCCCGTATGTAAATCCACCCCATGGGTGGCCTTGCTGACAATTTCTGTCATGAAGAGATGCGCCAGCTGTGCGCCAAGTGAACCGGATTTGCTGCCCGGAAAGCAGCGATTCAGATCGCGCCGATCGGGTAAATAGCGGCTTTTGGTGTTGAATCCATAGACATTTACCACCGGAACCGCGATCAATGTGCCTTGCAAGCCCTTCAAATTCTCTGGCTTTATCAGTCGCCGGATGACTTCCACACCGTTAATTTCGTCACCGTGCAGTGCAGCTGAAACAAACAGCACCGGGCCACCCTGTTTCTTACCCCGGATCACCTCAACGGGAATGGTAACCTTACTGTAATCATATAACGAAGGGGCTTCCAAGTGAATGCGTTTACGCTCACCTTGCGCTATACTGCTTGAACCAATACGTAAATGATCTGACATAATTCCATGTTAGCGTTCCCGGCAGGATAGAATAGCGCTTATGAATAACAAGAAAAGTTCTGAAAAACGAGCTTAATGGCGGATTTTACCAGCCGTCTGTGGCGGGGGAGGCAGGCTGCGCGTAATAATTATTGCCTGCTGCCGGTGCAACATTCGAATACGCCTCCAGTGAAGTGTCGTAAGGCATGTAATCCGCACTCTTTGTGTTAAAATAAGACGCTGCCGTTTTGCGATCCACACAGCGCTGATACAGCACCTGACTGGTCATCATATCATCCCCCGGCATGGCTTGTTCGCTAGCTTCCTTGCGACATTCCGTATCCTCCAACAGGCCGATAGGCTGACCGAGTTGATACTGGGCGAATACAGGATAAGCCGAGTACATTATCAGACCATAAACGATACACACCCCAATTTTAAACATGAACCCCTCAATCTGTATCATAATATTACAATAGCTTGCAACCGGTCTTCAGTTGAATACACGCGTAGATCAAAATCTTTACAATAGCTTAGCCGGATCGGCAATCATTTTATGTAAATCCAGCATAAATTAAGGATAAATGATGACTGTAAAATATGGAAAGTTGTTCGAATACAACGGTTTATTGACGTAGAGTATGCTATACTGAAAGGTGGTGTATTGAGGTAGTATGTCTAACAAAAAAGCGCAGAGCAAGTTGCAAATGGCGATCGTAGAATCTGCGATTGCGGACAGCAAATTGCAGAGAAGAACCCGCCTAAAGCAGCAAAGAGACGAAGTAAAAGCTTTGCAGGATGAACTGAGTGCGATGCTGGAGAATGCGCAAAACCAGCAATACACACTGGAAGTTGAATTCAGGGACAAGCAGGAAAAACGCAACAAAAAACTCAATCTGATAATTGAGGAAGCGCGGGATAATTATGAGGCGATATACCAGCAACATATGCAGGAAATTCGCGAGAAGCGGGAACTGCTTGACCAGTTAAATGTCCAGGCAACCAGAATGCTTGAACATATGCCGAAGGAAAAAATTGAAGAAGCGCGTAAACAGTTGCGTGATTTAATCCGAAAAGGCACGCTTAAACAAAAAGCACTAGAGGAAGAGCAGCGCAAAATTGGCGAGCAAGCGCGACTGGAATTAAATAATCTGGTCAAAACGGCTTATGAACGTCAGGCAAAACTGCATCATCAACATAAAGAGGAAATTCGAAAGCAGCTCGAAACAATTGAGCAGGAGGTGAATGCTCAGGTGGATAGAGTACGCAAAGGGTATAAAGACCTCAAGCGCGAAGAAAAGCAGGCGCTGGATGCGATTTATATGCAAGCTCACGAACAATATGCGCGGCAGCAGGAGCAGTGCGATCAAATAATGCATCAGAATGAAGCGGACATCGCAGCCTGCACGCGCGAAATTGCAATATTACTGAAAGAGGGCCAGCATGAGTCAGTCGCCATCAGACTAAACGAACTTAAAGTGCGCATGCAGGAAGAGGTGAGACGGTTGGAGGCGAGCCAGAATAATACGGAGCGCGCCATAAACGCAGAAATCATCGACTTGAATATTGATATCCAGAAATCCTCATCGAAATTGCGGCAGGCATGTGATGCCGAGCTTAAAAAAGCGCGTGGACTTTTGCAGCAGCATACGCATGATTTTATGCGCCGAATTTCCCGGGAAACAGTCGATAGGATGAGTCAGGACATATTTCACATGGAAGTCAGTATGGACGCGCATCGAAAGATGCTGAAAACTGAACAAATACAGCGGATAGAGCATGTCAAACGCCGTATGGCCAAACAGGCCGGAGATAATAAACGCCGTCGTTACCGGGAGCAAAAAGAACTGCTTAGAATGACCGAACGCAATATTGCGGACATTACCCGGCATTATAAAAATGCTACGGAATCCGCCCATGAGGACCTGAACAGCGTCATGCAGGCTACGAAGAAACGCGTGGATTATATCAGTCAGGAACATAAAAAACATATCTCTTCATTTAAAGAGAAGCAAAGCGATATGTTTGCGAGTCATATGAGAGCCTTTCATGCTTCCGTATCAGAACACCAGTTGGACGAAGAGCACAACAAGGAGCAGAAGCGCAAAAAATTAATTGAAGAAAAAATCGCCATCGGCAAATCGGCCAGTCGAACCCAGCAGTACATACAAAATCGGCAATCGATGATATCTTCGGAAGGGCGCAGGGAAATTGTTGGTATTTCCGCTAGCCAGCGGGAGCGGTTGGCAAATATACAGCAGGAATATAACGATACTATCAAGGAAACAAAGCGTAAAAATAAAACACTGCGGCACACCCTTGAAGCCGAGGAAGAGGTGATAAGAGCAAAATATGCGGCTATGCTCAAAGAGGCCAAAGAGCAACATCAGATAGCGCTGCAAGGCTTAAATCAGGAGAGGGACCATCTGAAGCAGCATGAGAACCGGATCAGGCTGCTAAAAAAGCAGTTGAATCAGTATAAAATACAAATGCAGGAAACCGCGTCGCAGGAATTGAGAGACGATTATTTGGCGCTGAAAGAGCTGATTCGCGATGCTTACTGCAAGTATGACGCGATGCAGCGGCAATTGGAGCAGAGTCATGCCGCTATCTTTTCAACATTGGATATGAGACGCCAGACCATACAGGATGAACGGTCAGAGCAACTGGATGAAATTCAACGGCAATTTGCCGAACAACGACGCGTTTTAAATGCGGAAGCGGACAGTAAACTGAGCGCCCTTCGCGTTGAAGAAGAGCGCCTGATGCAAAAAATAAACCATGTTATCGGTGAGAAATATCAGGAAATGAATGAAAAACAGCTGGATATGGTACAGATGCAAAAACAGGTTACCGATCAAGCGCAGACCCGCCTGCAGGAGTTGAATCAGGAAGCGCGCCATCTTTGATAAGCATAGCGTACCGCACACGCTTGGAAGAACTATCCTATTGTAATATATGGTAATAGTGGCATGAAGTTGGATAAAACGGCTAGCCGCCCCAGCGCGCTATGCCCGATATTGGTCGTAGGGTCATAAAAAATCAGTTACTTAACGATTTGTTAAGACAGAGATGTTATACTTAAAGGTGGAAAGTATAGTATATTTTATGGTGGCGCAATCGATGAGCTGGGTAAAAAAAGTCCGTTCCGGAAAACACGGCAATTCTGAGGTGCCCGGTATGCAGCAAGGCGGGTCAATGCCGCAGGGTATTCCGGCGCGTCCGTCGGATAGCACGCCTTATGATATAAAAAAGCTACCTTTTATCAAAGTGAGTGTGCTTAAAGATCATGGGGAAGAGAATGCCACGATAAACGCGATTAACATGGCCTATCACCAATCCCAACATAATATCGCCGGCTTTGTATGGGCGTTCGGATCGGATGCATTAAATATGGCGATCAATAATAAACTCAGCCAGTTTGCCCTGACCAATACGAAAAAGATAGTGGATGATGTAGCTAAGGCTATGTTAGGCGTGGATTATGAAGCGATCGGTCTGACCTACAAAGACGTGAAAGCCTTCACCGATGCGTTTGCTAAGGCCTACAAAAAAGAGGCAATGAAAGCCTATCTCAACCGGGTGCCTACGGAAATTGTACATAGTAACTTTGAAAAGCAGGTGCTGAATAAGCTGTCTACTTCCTTAACTAATCAGCAAAGGGAGAATGTGACCCAAACAGTTCGGGCTTTTGCGCTTGATGTCGTGGAGGCGGTGAATGACGGGAATAGTCGTAAAGCCAGTCAGTATAAAAAAACCTTGAATTATGTGCAGGCCAATCAAGTGCACGACGCGATGGGCCGGGCAACGGCCAACTTGGTTAAAGACGCATTGGATAGGGGTGTCCTGAGCGTTTCGGATTTTGAAGATATGCAGGCGGCCAAGATTAAGCTGGCCGTGCTGTTTAACCAGGCATTTGCGCAGCAGGGTGTAAAGACCGGCTATGTTATAACCCGCGAGATGATGGAAAAAGGCGCAGGGCCGAATGAGACCAGCCTTCGGAGGAAGGGGTTAGACGCAGCTGTTAGAGAGCTGATTGCAAAAGAAAAGAGAGAAGACCCCGCGATTAAGGGTTTGATTGAAGCTACCGACCTGAGCGATGATATGGAGCCAGAACAAACCATTTCTGCCGGGCCTAGCGTGGCGGACCGATAAAAGAACTGTGTCATGCCCCTAACTCCGCACCATTTTGTCAATCAGGATCATTCGAGCAACGTGCGCGGGCGTGTGCATCCTGAGCAGGATACCCAACAAACGACGGCAGAAAAAATCGAAGCGATGCTGCAACAGCTCGGCATGTCAAAAGAGGAGCTGATCGAGCTGGTGGCGGCGCTGCTCGGCATGGCTGGAACCGATATTTCCATGGATGACCAGCAGGTGACCGTCACGGAAAACGGGGTCAGTAAATCGCTCGAAGAGGCAACAAATGAAGACCAGCTGCTCGCCATACTCGACCAGCTCGACCTGTTGCAGCGGCTGCGGATTCTGGCAGCTAATGGGCACGAAATCGACATCAGTGAACTGGAGGCACTGATTGCCGCGACGGAAGGCAGGCTGGATAAAAAAACGCTGCAAATGGTCATATTCCACCAGCAGCAGGAGATGCGCAGGTTCTTAAATGGTAAGGAGCTGGAAGCTATCCGCGACGCCGTGTCCCGCGCCGAGCATGCCTATGTCATTGCCGATACGATAACCTCCTCCGGTGATGGTGCCATGCAAAAACGGGTGCTCGAGGAAGTCAATCAACGCGCCATGCCGCAAGGGCAGAAGCTGGAGATGGGGAAAGATAACCAGCTTTATGTTCGCTATCAGCAGCAAACGCAGCAGCAAAGTGAGGAGACAGTCACAAGGCTGATCCGGGAGGATTACCGGATGGACATGAAGCGGCTGCTCGATGCGACCAAAGCAGCCGTAGCGAGCGTGTTCTCAGCGATGCGCCAGACGAACCGAAAAGAAGGTCCGCGAAGGGAAAAAGGCGGCGAAGACGCCAAGCGCCGCAAGAGCCTGCAGGAAGATCAGACGCTTGCCAAAGAATTGCAGCAGCAGGAGCAGGAACGCGAGCAGGAGCATGTGCTGTATCGCGAAGCAACCAAAAACTCCGAGCGGGTCAAGGAGGAATTACACAGGCTCGATTATGCCTCTGACATGCGCGCGGCCTTAAAAGCGGCGATGTCCAAATTTCGCCAACTCTTAGGCGGCTTTGGCAAGGGTGAAGAAGAAGCCGGGACCACCAGCAATAAAGGCGGCAACAAACCCTCCGCCTTGCGCGGCCGGCGTAAGGACCATTGGGAGCGTGATGAGCACAAACGCCATATGGATGAAGAGGTAGGCCCGCCGGAAGAAGCTCATTTTATTGAGGATAAGCCGGGCGTTATCATGGATAAAAAGGGCGCGGAAGAAGCCACGGCGAAGGATCAGAAAAAGCTGGTGAAGCTGGATGTTATCCATGACCGCGAAGCCTTGGTGAAAGAAGATGCGAAGTCCCGTGATGGCCTGAAGCAGCTCGCTTCCGAAAGCCGCCATGCCGTGGCGAAAGATACGATGCAGAAAGCAAGCGTCGAGGTCGGTAAACTCTCGGGCAAAGAAGCACTCGCCGCCACCGCAGCGACGATGGCTAAGGGCGGCGGGCTTTCGAACATGAGCGAGGCCAGCCTTGATAAGGTCGGTGAATCGCTCGACAAGGTGAAGGACTACAAGCAGCAGCACGGCATGGAAAAGGGGAAGTAAGCGGTCTTAGAATAGCACCCAGCCAACGTAGCTGGTATCGGTGGCTGAGGATGAGGTAATCGTGAAATCGACCCCATCATTGCGGGCAGAGACGCGTAAAACACCGGGGCTACCGGTTGGCCCGTCGAAATTGCTGGTGAGGAAGATGATGGAATTACTATCCACCAGACTAGAGGCAACCGTGGCCGTTCCGGCCGCTAGCTGCACTGTACCGCGCGCGCGCGCCTCATCGGTCCGCACCCAATCCGTGCCGTCGAACCGGTAGGTGGCATTTTCATCCAGCACAAACAGGTGAATACCCTCATTCGGCGTGATGAAACGCCATATCTGATCGAAATAGGCAATTGCATTTTCTTGCCCGGCCCAGTCACCCGTAGCGGACGCTCCAACGATATACACATCGCCGTCTGCCGGGTTGCCGGGTGGGGTTGCAAGATCCTTATCCTTTACGCCGGTATTTTGCAGCGCCTCAAGGCGGATAAGCGCTTCATTGGCTGTTACCTCCTTCTGAGCCTGGGAGGAGACGAGGAGGGTGAGATCGAGATGGGGAGAGTTGGGCATGGATAGGTTCCGGGTTTTAGGTTACAGGTTTTAGGTTACACGTTACAGTATGAGCCGGAAGAGGGTTTTATCGAAACTATAGCATTTTTGCCGCACCGGAGCGCTGAGCAGCAATATCCGAGGCTTTTCATCATGGAAGGGCTTAGCGTCTGTTGAAAATGCAGTAGTCTTTAAAGCGTAATCTAAGGAGAACATGATGACTGCCAAACTCACCGCGCCGGCGATGGTGTATATCAAAGGGGAAGAGATGACCCGCTACGGCATGCAGCTGATTCTGGAGGCGTGGGTAGAGCCGCACGTGGATACGAGCGCGTGGGAGTTTTACGATCTCTCCTGCAAGCACCGCGATGACACCGAAGATCAGGTGCTGCGCGATCTCGTGGAAGCAGGCAAAAAGATCGGTGCGATTTTCAAAGAGCCGACGATTACCCCGACCAACGAGCAGAAAGCATCGATGGGACTCAAAAAAGCGTGGGGTAGCCCGAATGGTGCTATGCGTCGCGGCTGGAACGGGATTACCATCTCCCGCGATACCATCATGATAGATGGTCTGGAGCTTGGCTATAAACGTCCGGTCTTTTTCGAACGGCACGCGGTCGGCGGCGAATATGGGGCAGGTTCGGCCGATGTGGGCCCCGGAAAGTCTGTCACGACGTTCCACCCGGCCGATGGTTCTGAGCCGGTCATCATTGATGAGCGTGAGTTGAGTGATGTGAAGAACGCGCTCGTTACCTACCATAACCCGCTCGATAATGTGACAGACCTCGCGCATCATTATTTCAGCCGCACATTAGAGGCAGGCATCACCCCTTATGTCACCACGAAAAAAACCGTGTTCAAATGGCAGGAAGGTTTCTGGCAGATCATGAAGGATGTGTTTGATGCGGAGTATAAATCCGAGTTTAAGGCACGTGGGTTGCTGGATGAGTGCGGCGGCGAGCTACAGCACCATATCAGTGATGCCGCTTGTATGGAGATGATTAAATGGACCGATGGTGGTTTTGGCATGGCGGCGCATAATTATGACGGCGATATGCTGACTGACCTGATGGCGCAGGTGCACCGTAGCCCCGGCTTTATCTCGTCTGCGCTGATTGGTAAAAATGATGATGGCACAAAAATCATGGAGTTTGAGGCGAGCCACGGTACGGTTTCGGCGATGGAAAAACGCCGTTTGAAGGGAGAAGAAACCTCCCTTAACCCGCTCGGGCTGGTCTTTGCGCTGAAAGAAGCGATGAACCATAGTGCGCGGCTGCAAGGTGAGAGCCAGCTGCAGGAGATGGAACGCTATACATCCGCGCTTTACGACGCCATGACAACGGTTATGCTGGATGGTCGTGGTACACGCGATCTTGCTGGCCCGACAGGGTCTACGACGGAAGCATTTGTCGAGCATGTCGCGAATGAGCTGAACGCCGGGTTGTGTTAAAGCTATTCGCTAAAACCCCTTAGTTTCTCCAGCTGCGAAACCCAAAATTAACGCCTTTTCTTCACTGTTTATTAACCATTTCTATGGTAGAATGAACGAAGGGGAGAGGCTATGTCAGAAATGCAGTTCGAATCATCGCGCTTGGGTAAAAAGCCAATCCCTAGAGAAGTACATTCTGTACTCAATGATTTTCATCGTGAGTTGGAGCAATTACTGGATGAAGCTGCTTTGAAACAGCATGAGATACAAAGCTCACTTCGTCATCAAACACTCTTCAGCACATCACAGGATCCTTCTCATAAGAAAATAGACAGCATACTACCAAACGAAATACAGCAGACGCTTCAGGAATATCAAGCATCTCTGAAAAAAATGAAGGCGCAGATTCGCCAGCAAGGAAAAGCGACAAACGAGCAGTTGACGGAGAAGGAGCGGCTGGAACGCCTGATTCAGGAGGCGAAGCGGCAACAAGCACAGTTATCGAGTGAGAAAAGTGTCCGTGAGCAGAACATCCGCGTTTCTACAACAGCCATTATTGAGCAAACGTATCAAAAACAGGTGGAATCGCATCAGTTACATTATGAGGAATATATAAGCGATCTCACTAAACTATGTACGATACTTCATGAGGATATAGCGCAAATAGAGGGGGAGCTTGATGACGCGCATACCAAACATAAAATGACGCTGGATCAGTTGTACACTCGTGCGCAGGAAGCCTACCGTAGTCACGAGCAGAGTTTTCGTGAGCAGCTGGTGCTGCTTAGGCCAACACTTGAAGATAATCAGAAGGACTTAGAACAATCGAGATTATTAAGTGACTTCAACACGTGCCGTACGATCTATCAGGAAATGAAGTACACGCTGGACGAAAAATTTAACTCAATCAAACAAGAGCAATCTGAGCTAAAGAATATATTGCAATCCGAACTGAATCAGGCAGACCAGGCGATGAATCTTGATATTTCTGCGTTACAGCGTAAGCAGGATGAGCTTTTAAGGGAAGCCAGAACGCGGTTACAGCAGCATAGTCATAGTATTTACGGTCAGATACATCGTGAAACCGAGGAGAATATTAGGCGTGCTGTGCAGGAGATAGATGCGGAACTGACAAAACATAAGGCGTTTATAACTAAGGAATTAGCTGCAAAAACGCAGCAAGTGAAACGAAAGCTGGAACAAAAAGGCAGGGAATACCGGGAACTCCGACTAAAGCAACATAAAACAATCATGTCGGAATATAACGATCGGATTCAACAGACTGAAAAACAGCAGCGCAAAAAATCTCGTGCCCTCAAGGAGGATTTTAACCTGCTTATGCAGACAACACGAGACCATATCAACGCGCTGCATACTAAAGAAACGGAGCATATTAGGCTGATTCACAGCAAGCATATAGAAGAGATGATGATTGCAATGGATCCCTTTTATAATGAAATGAATATATCCGAACAAATAGAAACCAAAGAACGAAGGCAGGCGCTAAAAGAACTACAGGAAGAAAAAATTAAAATTGGCCAGCTTAGTGGGCAACAATTGGCCGAGACGGCAAGACAGCAGCACCGTGTCGTTCGTGAAATGCGGGAAAAGCTCTCTCAGCTCAATAATACACTTAGCCAGCAAAAAGCGCAGTTGAAGGAAGAGCGGCTTCTGACACAAAAACAATTAAATAAACGCGAACGTGAGATTGATGATTATTATAGCCGTCGAGTGGAAGCGCTAGAGCGAGAGGTGCAGGAATTACATGAGGCAATCGAAGCAGAATTTTATGCGAAAATGGCAGGCCTAAAATCACGTTTTGAGCGTATTGGAGAAGATCAGGAGCGTATCAGAGGTTTGAAGGTGGATATTGCTGCACGCAACTACTCTGAAGAAGATCGCAAACAGCTGGAAGCTGTTATCCAAAAAGCGGAGGAAAAACGCCTTGATCTACTGAGCGCACTGGAGGCTACGGAACATCAGGCAAATGAGCAGCGTAGGCATGATAAAGATGAGGCTACACAATATATGGAAAAACAACGTGCCAGATTGGACGTGAATTACCAAAGGCTGAAAGAAGAACATACCATGTATGTCAAAGAGAAGATGGCAGAGCTCGACGGCAAAGAGTATATCCTTCAAAATACGTATCAAAGTCAGATTAACGAAATCCAGTCAGAAAATGAATATCGTCTGGATCTTTTGCGTACGCAAACCCAGCAGATTGAAAAAACAAAGCGCGAAACGTTACGAGAACTGCAACAAAACTATTATGAACAATATCAGTCTTCAGATAAGACATAGCAGACCGTAACAGCTGTCCAGAACCAGCGCAAAGAAGGCCCAGAGCGCTATATCCAATAAGAGTAGTGCCAGTAAAACCGGCAGCCCCACATACCACAAGAGCAACAAGCGACCCCACCCGGTCAGGCGCGGCGGTTCGATTCGTTGCCCGTAGACACGCTCTTCCTGCTTCATAATAGATGATTCTTACAGGGATACTATGCTATGAACAAGCTATGCATCCGGTTTCTATTCAGTGGGATACGCTTTCCGCATCACAGTGGCAGGACATGACCGACCGGCAAGCCTATTGCCCCCTGCAGCAGCACTATGCGTATGGTGAAGCGATGCAGCTGTTGGGCGCGCGCGTCTACCGCGCCGGGCTGTTTCGCAACGATAAGCCCATCGCGATGGCGCAGCTTCTGCATCGGCGCTGGCTGAAACTGTTTCCGGTGACGTTGTTATTACGTGGACCAACAGGTTACCCTGAATCGTGCGGAATAAGCTATCAGTCGATGATGGAACAGCTGCAGGCCGCAATGCCGGTATCCGCATCGCGCTGTATCATTGCTCCCCCGCCCGAACAGTCGCTTACCCATCCGTTTCGGCAGGTTGCTACCGGGGAGGCCATCGCGCTATGGGATATCGCTGCCGCAACGGATGTATTATGGGCGCGTATGCAGCCGAAATGGCGTGCGAGCCTCAAACAGGCCGAGCAGACCGGACTGAAATTGACAGGCTCGTCCGAACCGGCGGAGATGCAATGGCTGCTGGCGGCAGAGCAGGCTAAACAGCGGGAGAGGCGGTATCGCAATTTACCGCCGGAGTTTGCATCCCTCTATGCGCGCCTGTCAGCCGAACCGACGCCGATTGTCCATCTGGCTGCCTGTCACGGGCAGGAACCGGTGGCTGCACAGCTCTACCTGCTGCATGGTAATACGGCGAGCTATTTCATCAGCTGGACCGGGGAGGCAGGACGCAAACAGGGAGCCGGACACTGGTTGCTCTATCAAGCGGCGCAACACCTACGCGAGAAAGGTATTCGTCACATCGATCTGGGTCAAATTGATACAGTACATCAGCCCGGACTCGCCCGCTTTAAGTTGGGAACCGGTGCCGATATCCTTCAGTTTCCCGGCTTTTACATGCGCATGCCACGCTTTTTGGCCGATAAGTCACAGAATACCGCCTTCGCTTAACCTCTTCTTAATCTTTCCGTGCTATACTGGGGATTACGGTGCCGTTTGGAGGGAGAAATATGACAAGGGAAGTGGTAACCACGCCGGGAGACAATACCCGCCTGCAGGGTGCGGCGTTTAATGCTGATATAGCAGCCTATGTGGATGCAAAAAAAATTGTCTTTCCCGATCCCCCCGAGCAAGACGTAGCCATGCATCAAACGCTGGCCATGGTAGGAGAGAACTTAGGACGCGGAGGTGCTGAAGCCAATGAGGGGTCACAAGTGCAACCTAAAGCTCCTAATGCAAAATATACTTCCCGCGGCGACGGAATTGATGTATGAGGACGCTCATGAATGAGCAGGCAACCGATCCGACAACCTCCTTTATTAAGGAAATCAACCATGATGACCGCTATTCGGTCAAGCTGATCACCTCGGTGGACGATCAGGGCGAGCTCTTCTATGCCTATCTGCTGCTCAAAACCGAAGTCGTACCCTATCTGGAAACGGCGCTACGCACTCGCAAAGTCAACCTCACCGAATATGGCATGGTGCTGGCTACCGGCAGGGGGGTTGATCCGGACGAGGAAACAAAAAGCCGGGTTGAGAAGGAATTGCGGCTCGAGGAAATCGCCTGATATAGAAGCGAAAAGCCGCTTTTTCGGGCCAAAATATGGTTTTTCCGCTCATATTCGCCGTTTTTTCGGTTTTTTCCCTTGTATTTTTTTTCTACTAGTGTTCCTATGCTGCTTGAAATGGTTGCTGGTTAGGGGTTTCAGGCGTTATAGCCTGCCTGTCTCACCGGTTGCCTTTGTTTAACTGATAGGTATAGGGAGAGATCTCCATGAATAAAAATGAACTGATTGAAGCCGTTGCAGACCAAATCGATGGTACCAAAGCGGATGCTGCTAAGGCAGTTGACGCTATTTTCGATACCATTTCCAACCAGCTGAAAAAAGGGCAGGAAGTACGTCTGGTCAATTTTGGCACCTTTCTGGTGACCAATCGTAAGCAAACAACCGGTCGTAACCCGCGCACCGGCGAAAAAATCAATATCCCGGCGTCCAAGCAGCCGAAATTCCGTCCGGGTAAAGTGCTGAAAGAAGCGATTAACGGTTAGTGATTGCTGTTTTTACGAGAAAGGCGGTCTTCGGGCCGCCTTTTTTGTTGCAATCCACCGTGTTTTTCGGTAACACTATTGTCCCTGCATAAGGGTGCCATCCGTGATTGCATTGATGGCGTTAGCGTCTTGCGGGTGAGTAGCTCAGCTGGCTAGAGCATCTGGTTTACACCCAGAGGGTCGGGGGTTCGAGTCCCTCCTCACCCACCAAGGATTTCAGTAGGTTAGGTTCTTTTATAATTGATTCCAAAGGCTCGGTTGCTACTTGGTTGCTACCATCTAGGTTAAAGTTAGTAACTCACCCCACTGCGTGGTATATCTCGGCGAGCGTTTGTCGCTTCGCATTTGCCAGCTGCGCTCTATGCCTTGTGATGCGTAGAATACTGCGTTTGTGCCATAGCGTGTATCGAGAGAATCCATCGCCTTCATAAGCGCATCGCTCCGTTGGTTGTCTACGTGCGCAAATAAGTCATTCTGGCACTGGCTGGCTGGCTGGATGTTCATCAGCATCAGCCCGCATTTTTTATACCAATAACCCGCACGGTAGATACGCCGCAAGCCTTCTTTAGCGGCTTTGATAATCTGCCCCGTATCATTCGTTGGATTAACAAATTCAATAGTCGTGCTGTTGGCATATTGCTTCATGTTTTGCCTAAAGCGGTTGGTTTGCAGAAACACATGGATAGCGCACGCACGGCTACGTTGCCCCCTCAGCTTATGGCAGGCTCTGACGGCGTAGGTGCTAATCGCCTCGCTCATTTCGTCAAGATCGGTCACCATCCTGCCAAAGGATTTGGAGGACATGATATTTTTGCGCGGCTGTATATCTTCCAGGCCCAGGCATGAAACCCCGCGCAATTCCCTTACCATGCGCTCCCCCACGACGCTAAAATGCTTGCGTATAAAGCGCGGGTCGGTGTCACGTAGCTGCGCGGCGGTGTGTATGCCGATATAGTTCAGCTTCTTACTCCACTGCTTGCCCACGCCCCATAGCTCGCTAACTGGCAATGTGGTGAGGATCTTTTCCTGCGCGCGCATATCCATCATATCAAACACGCCCATGGCAGTGTGCTTTTTAGCGTAGTGATTGGCGACCTTGGCCAGCGTCTTTGTCGGCGCGATACCAACGGACGTTGGAATGCCTGTCCATTGCAGCACCTTTTCGCGCATTTTTATGCCATATTCCATCCAGTCATTAACAGGCATCTTATCGAGCTTTAAGAAGGCTTCATCAATCGAGTAAACTTCAATATCCGGAACGAACATCTCCAGCGATTGCATCACGCGCTGCGACATATCGCCGTAATACTGATAGTTGGATGAAAACACCGCCACGCCCTCGCGCTGCATCAGTTCTTTGGACTGATGATAAGGCGCACCCATTGGCACGCCAAGGGCTTTCGCTTCATTGGAGCGCGCAATAATACAGCCATCATTATTCGACAGCACCACGATAGGCGTATGCTTAAGGTGAGGTTGAAACACCCGCTCACAGGAGGCATAGAAGTTATTACAGTCAACCAGCGCGAACATTATACAGCGTGAATCACATTCGTGACCACACCCCAAATCGTAAGCTCACTCTCCTTCTCAATCTCAATCGGCTGAAACTTCTCATTCTCCGGCATCAGCTTAATGACACCATTCTGCATATACAGCCGCTTTACCGTCAGCTCGCCATCGAGCACGGCAATGACAATCTTGCCATGCACTGGCTCTATGCTTCTGTCAACTATCAATAAATCATTCGGGAACATGCCTGCATTCAGCATCGACTCACCCGAGACGCGCACGAAGAAGGTGGCTGTTGGGTGGTGGATAAGATGCTGATTGAGGTCTAGCTTGCCCTCCATATAATCATCCGCCGGGCTGGGAAAGCCAGCCTCTACTTTCGCGCCATAGAGCGGCAATTTATAGCCTGCGCGGCTTTCCAGATAAGCGTAAACCTCCCCCACCATGCTCTCAGGCAGGCGCACGACTTTCGTGGACTCCTTCCACTTGTTAGAGCCTTTCGGCCTCCCCGCATTCTCTCTTTTGCCACCACGTACCATGACATATAGAATAATGTAACAGTTATCAGAAAGTCAATGTTTATTATACGGTGCAGCAGTATCTATTTCTGTTTTACAACAAAACCACCCTATATTAAGGCACCACTGTATATTGGCATCAATATTGCATGTAAATTAAAGAAAGCAGTGCATGTAATGCTAAGATTGAGGGTAGTATGAGTTTTACAATTAATAATTCGAGTGCGGATCTATTAGCCGCAAATCTGCGCACATCCACCAATCTGGTGTCGCGCGATGTATCACGATTATCTTCGGGAACGCGATTTACACGGGCGGCTGATGATATAGCGTCACAGGCAATTTCTTCCACCATAGAAACACAACTGACCAAAATTAACGCTGCAACTAACAATGTATCACAAGCAAAAAGCCTGCTGCGAACAGCCGAAGGCGGGCTGCAAAACATCATCAATGTTTTGCAACGAATGCAAAGCCTTGCCTCAAGTGCCAGTAGCGGCGCACTCAGCGATAACGATAGATCCTTTTTAAATATCGAATTTCAGCAACTTAAGCAGCAAGTCGAATATATTGCTACACGCACGAAATTCAATGAAATCCCAGTGCTTGATGGCGTTGGCCTTTCGACTGAAGAGCGCGTACAAGTGACAAGCGGTATATTTTTAGATGGCACATTTGGCCAGGACACACTGGCAGGAAGCAACATAACTGATTTTATTCGCGGCTTTGAGAGTAATGATATAATCGAAGCTGGTTTGGGAGACGATATCATTCAGGCTGGTTTAGACTTACAACCTGGTTTAACAGGCACAATCTATCAAAGCGGCCCTTTTCTTGCTATTACCGGCCTCAATGAAGCGGAGCAAATTGTGGCTCAAGAACCTGTAGCAGGTACGTTTATTTCCACTGCCTTAGATTACCCTCGTGGCGCGGTCAATAGCACAGGCGGCAACATCAACTCATTTTTAGGGCCTGACACAGCCACATTGAGTAACCCTGCCTTAGGAACCGTAAGTAATAGATATGTTATTGTTTTTGAGGGGCTTCTAAGAATTCCTGCGGACGGGGACTATGATTTTGGTGTACAAACCGACGATGGTTTTAGTTTACAAATTGATGGTATCCAAATAGATCAGCAACCCACAAATAGAGGTTTTAACGCCGTTCCTGACACATCAACCGTTACCCTCACCAAAGGACTCCACCCAGTTCGCTTTCTCTTCTGGGAAAATGGCGGAGGATCAGGCATGGAAGTCACCAGCTCGCTTAATGCGGGCGGCATTTTGGATAATACTACCTCATCTTACTCTTTCCTTGGACTCACAACCGATGGAAATGATGTAGTAAATGGTGGCGAAGGCTATGATACGGCTGTATTTACAGGCGATTTCAACGATTATACCATCAATATTCTGTCCCCTAATCAAGTACAAATTACTGACAATCGAAGTGGTAGCCCCGATGGCCTTGATATTTTCACCAATGTAGAACAATTCCAGTTTGGCGATATCACCCTACAATTCAGCCAATTAAAAACCTTTGAGAATATTATTATTGAAGAAGGCGTCCTAAAGTTTGACGTCGCCTACGAAGAAAGTGAGCTATTCGAATATGATATCGTGGATGCCACGCTGGATGCTATTTTTGCCGATCCTGATAATCTCAAGATTGTACCGGTCGATGAGGCACTTAACGCCATCGTGAGTGTAGCTGATGCGATAAATCAGATTATATCCAAACGTAGTTATGTTGGCTCACTACAAAGTCGCGCTGACTACATTCAAGATAATCTTGCCACACGGTTTATAAACCAAGATGCTTCACGTAGTGAGTTGAAGGACACTAACGTGGCAGCTGTTTCAACCCAATACACTCAATATCTTGCGCAGCAAAGTCTTACCATTTCCATGGTCGAACAATCTAACCAGATTTTGCGCGATAACATCCTCGCCATCTATGAAGGTATATTTAGCCAAAGCTCCTCAAATAGCTAGCTACAACGCTTGCCACAAATCAGCCAATTTACAGCATAACTTGGTTACTTTAATGACTAAAAAACTTACTTGCTGCAGCGAGCAAATAATGTGCAGCGGCATTACGTCACACTTGGCAGGCCATCAGGAAATGGTTTCACCAAAAGCCTGAACGGTAAAATCCAAGAGGTGTGCTGTAAGAGGGTCATACAAAATATTCCTCCCTCTTGCTTCTTGGTCTTGTTTTTACAGGCGAGGTAACTCATTCGAAGAAGTC
>CAZPQM010000018.1:0-27849 GCA_964588995.1 uncultured Rickettsiales bacterium
TCGCCATCGCCATCGCCATCGCCATCGCCATCGCCATCGCCATCGCCATCGCCACCTTCTCCACGCAAGATTAATTCTGCGGTATCTTCGTCGTCGGTGTCAATATTAGAAACATCATCCTGCATGAAAGCATCGTCCGCTTCTGCAATAGGTTCGACATTCACGTTAAGATCAAACTCTTCCGGGGCATAGCCACGAACCGTAGCATTAGCTACATTGCCTTCACCAGACGTTTCCGCCAGCGCGTAGAGCTGACCATTAATATTCAAGTCGCCGCCATTCGCTTCAATATTCAGGTAACTATCGGCGCCGGTATCACCCTGCGCGGTTGTCGTAACCGGAGCGTTTACATTTACTGCGCCATCACTGATAAACTGCGCTTCCGCACTAGCGGTTGCCGGAATATCATCGACGCCGCTATTATCTGCAATTGCTGTCACGTTGACTGAATTCGTCAAGTTATAATCTTCTCCGGTCTCCACGTTAAAGCTTGCGTTCGCTGTGATAGATGCTTCCCTGCGCTGCCCTTCGGTAATCTGAAGGTTTACATCGTTAAAATCATTATCCCAGTTCTCTTCGACCAGATCTTCCCAGTTAGCGTTACCCACTACATCCGGATTATCGGGCATGTGCTGCTCTCCATCTTTGTTCAAAGATGGATTGTTAAACAGGGCACCGACGTGATTCGGATTCGGGACATAATCGTCGGAACCGACCAGCTGGGTGCCATTTTTATAGGCAAACCACTCATCACCGACTTTCTGGAAGGTGACTTTGTCACCGTTATTAATCACACCCGGCTGTTCCCAATCTCCGTTTGGAATGAGGAAGTAACCAACCTTGTCTGCATCAGCTACGGTCAGCGTAACCTTTGTGCCAACTGGGACTGTTTTGGCGTCGTTAAACAACACCTCACCATTGACTGGGTTACCATCCGCATCTTCAACATAGAAACCGAACGTGTTACGGAATCCAACATTAATACCACCCAGGAATTCAATAAAGATTTCATTGCCTACTGAGCCAATTGTTTGACCGAAAGCTTCCACTTCGACCTCACCAAGCGTTACAGCACCAGGCGTTACGATTTTACCGTTAGCATCAGCATTCACATCGGAAGCGGCTTCACCGGTGCTTTGGCCATCCGCCAACAAGGTAACGTCACCCAGCGTGACACTGTCGTTGCCTATTTCACGGGTGCCGGCTTCAGCATAGAAATCCGCATCGGCATCAACTTGCCCCTGATCGGCTTCTGCAATCGCCTCAGCGAACACATCACCCTGAACCGTGATGTCCATACCACTGATCAGGTCAATGTCACTCGTAGCAGTCGCGCCGTTCTCGTTATCGTTATTGGTCGCACGCGCGGTTGCTTCTACATTATCGCCGAAGACCATCTTATTATTGCCATTTGAAAAGCGCTCATTGCCGTTATCAAGCGAGCCTTCCAGATCAACCCGAGCGATTGCTTCGCGCGTTTCACCCGTTTCGTCTATAGCATCTGCCGTTACATCGCCGCCGACCTCAAATCCATCACCGGATTTCACCGTGATTATGGCCTCGGTAGGTGTTGTGCCTGAACCCTGATCGATATTCGTGACAATCAGGTCATTGACGACTTTAAAGTCATCCATCGCGTTGATCACGATTTCACCTCTGCCGCCCTTAACATCTACTTCCGCGCTCCGAATGCGGATATCACCGCTATTGACCGCGCTGAGCGAAATGACGTGCGTGCCTTGATCACTTTCATTTTCAATAATTGCAAAGTTACCAGCAGGCATCAGGCTGTTGCCCGTTTTATGAATACCACCCTGTCCGGCTTCAAGCGTGATGTTACCGCCAGTAGTGAAAATACCGTCATTCGGGTCATCGAAGGTGATGGCACCCAGATCTGACGTGTTGCGTAGGGTGATATCAAACTCACCACCCTGAATGGTATCATCGGCAATATCCTCGATACGGATACGATCCGCTTCAATCACAACATTACTCGTGGCGGTCTCAATATCGTTTTCATATACGGTATTGACTTCCGGAGCGCCGGAACCGTTTTTAATGTTAATCTGCTCGGGGTCAATTAAGAGCGTACCCGGCTTGCCGTTGATCGCAACGGTAGAAACTTCACCGGCGATCAGGAAGCTGCTTCCTGAGATGTCGACAAAACCACCGTCACCGCCTTCGCGTCCGCCTTCAGCAGAAATGCGGGCTTCTCCCGTAAAGTGGTTCATCCCGTCGACTTTGGTGATGACCGTACCGCCGTCACCCGTACCGTTACCATCTGCTTTGATGGTGGCGGTATTAGTCAGATCGGCATTGCCGGTGACCAGCACCGTACCGCCATTCCCGTCTTTTTCAAAGGCGCTCGCATCAATCAGCCCGTCGATATTCATGACCGATGTTACCGCCTTGTCCGCGGCAGCGGCCGTGATGGATACCGTACCGGATTTCGCTTCAATCGTACCGGTGTTGGTTACGCCGATTTCTTCGGCTACGTCCTTATTCACTGCATATTTAATTAAATTATCGCCACGGAAATCGAGCGTGTAGTTATTGGCAGAAGCCAGTTCGACACGGCCAAGATTCGCTTTGATTTTTCCTTCATTCCGGACCTGAGGAGCTGCCAGAACAGCAAAACCCCCATCCGATATGGTGATATTTCCCTGATTGATCACTGCGCCGTCGCCTGAGCCGGTAAATTCGGCAATCTCGCCGTCAAACGTCACGTCACGTGCCGTGGTGGCCACTAAGGCGCCGACATTAACAGTCGATCCCTTGGCAAAGGTCACGCCCTGATCGTTCATAATGACCACGCGGCCATTCGCATTCAGTGCGCCCTGTAAGTACGATGGTAAACCGCCGGTTACGCGGTTAAATGCTACCGCTTCTGCACCGGGCTGATAAAAATTGACCGCCTCGTTCGGTGCCGTACTGAAAGTGCGCCAGTTGACATCAAGCCGCTGCGTATGTTGCTTAATATTCGTATTCGTACCTTGCTTATTAATCGAACCCTGACCGCCGACAATCTGACCGCCGGTAGGTGCTGCAAGCGCTTCACCACTCATGAAAGCAAGCGATGCCGTTAAGGCGGTTGCCAGCATGAAGCCGTTCAATACGTCTTTACCGCGCTTGAAAATTCTCCAGCTCGTTTGTTTTTGGTACATTCTGTTATACATTTAACTCTCTCCCAGTTAATTAAATTCTAGTATAGTGTGGAAGCCGTCAGGATATTGTGTGTCTTATTCGCTTTAGTATAAATTTTCCATTAAAACCTGCGGCTTTTAGCGAATATTTTATCTTTTTGCAACATCATTATACCGAAACGTCCCATAATAAGCAAGCAGAATTATTAACTTTTGTTAATATTTGCTGATTAGTTATGGAAATCGGTTAACAATTTGTTATATATGATCATCGTCTGTGGCAAGGGTAAATGCTTTGCAGCATACGCATAACCGCTTGAGAACTCGAAAGATTCTGCCATCGAGGATGATCATTCAGCCATTTGACGTAAATCGATATCATTTTATCAAAGGTTAAATAATCGGGTAAACAATATAGGCGCTTACCAAAGAGAGATTCCGTGTTCGTCGCCTGAATAAATCCGATCATATAGCCTTTGCACAAGGCCGCTTTGACCACCACTTCCTGGTTTAGGTCGTCATTTTCGGCGTAGCTGGCCGCGTATTCGCAATGTTGCTTGAGGGGCAGCGCCTGCGTAATATCGTACTTCTGCGCCTGTTCGGAAAGCAGTGACGCCTTACCGCGCTTCGCATCATCCACGCCTTGCTCAGGTGGCGCGAGTTCAAACTCCGGTGTCGCCTCAAAGGTACTGCTGTCGGGGTCAATGGTACGAAAATTTCGCTTCCGCTCCGCCCGGGTCAGGGACTCTGCTTCTTCGATCACTTCTTCTATACCAGTTTGCCCGACCTGCGCCGAAAGAGTACCACCTGTAATCAGCGTAATTAGCAAAAAACCTACCAGTGCCCGGCTACGCAAGCGCATGCAGTACCCCATCAAAAAAGCGTTTGCCGTCCGTTCCACCGAGCGATTCATGGATCAGTCGCTCCGGATGCGGCATCATCCCGAGTATGGTCTTGCGGCGGTTCAGCACACCCGCAATGTTCGCGACTGAGCCGTTTGGATTCTCGTCTGCATAGGTAAAGGCAATCTGATCGTGTTCCATAAGTGCTTCTAATCCTGCATCGTCGATCCGGTAATTGCCATCATGATGCGCTATCGGCACCGTGATCTGCCGCCCTTCTACAAAGCCACGTGTAAAAAAGCTATTAGTATTCACCACCTGAAGCGTCACATCCCTGCAGATAAAGCGGAGATTCTCGTTCCGCATCAATACGCCCGGCAATAGCTGCGTTTCGCATAGCACCTGAAACCCATTGCAGACGCCGAGCAAATAGCCTCCCTGCTCCGCATGCCGCACTACTTCACGCACGATCGGCGATTTCGCCGCAATCGCCCCGCAGCGCAGATAATCCCCGTAGGAAAAACCACCCGGTAGCACAACCAGATCGCTTTGTGGCAATTCGCTATCCGCATGCCAGACCATGGTGACATCAAAGCCCACCTGCTCCAGCGCCACTTTCATATCGCGGTCGCAGTTGGATCCGGGAAATACGATAACAGCCGCTTTCATGATGCGCTAACTTTCTATTTCGAAGCGGTAATTCTCGATCACCGTGTTGGCGAGTAGTTTCTCGCACATGGCCCTGATCTGCTCCTCCGCCTGCGCCTTATCCGCTTCCTTGAAATCAATTTCGATCAATTTGCCCTGCCGGACCGATTCCACCCCGTCAAAACCCAGATGGGAGAGAGACTGCTCAATCGCCTTCCCTTGCGGATCAAGGACGCCGTGTTTGAGGGTGATGTAGACATGTGCTTTCATAATGCGTTACTTCTTGTTCGTCGGTTTCGTATTCTTATTCGCCGGCTTTCCCGTGGACGCACCTTTACCAGCCGGCTTCTTTTTTGCCGCGGATGAGGAGGGTTTACCGCCAGCCGCACTTTCTTCCTTGATGAGTGATTCGACATTGGACATGTCATCGCCGATCACGCCGAGCCGTTTAGCCACCTCGCGGTAAGCATCCATCAGGTTACCAAGGTCACGGCGGAATACATCCTTATCCAGCTTATTACCCGTTTCCGCATCCCAGAGACGGCAGCTATCCGGGCTGATTTCATCCGCTATGACGAGGTATAGATTCCCCTCTTCATCGTAAATACGGCCAAACTCCAGCTTAAGATCCACTAGCTTGATATCGGCACCCAGAAACAGCCCGGAAAGAAAATCATTGGCTCTGAGCGCCATATTGCGCATGGCTTCGAGCTCCTCCTCCATCGCCCATTCGAAGCTCACGATATGTTCTTCCGTGATCATCGGATCGCCGAGCTTATCACTTTTCAGGTAATACTCCACCAGCGGCTGAGGCATCAACATACCTTCTTCCACGCCGAAGCGCTTCGCCAGACTACCTGCCGTTACGTTTCGCACCACCACCTCAATCGGTATCACATCACAGGCTTTAACGAGCTGCTCCCGCATATTCAGGCTTTTAAGAAAATGGGTATGGATGCCGATTTCATCGAGCCTTGTCATGAGGAATTCCGAAATACGATTGTTCAGCACGCCTTTTCCCGGCATTACCTCATGCTTGTCACCGTTACCCGCGGTTACATCATCTTTGAAATACTGAATGATCGTACCGGGATCCGGACCTTCGTATAAAATTTTGGCTTTGCCTTCATAAATCGGATTATTGCGCGCCATGCAGACTCCAGACCATGCTATTTAAATAATGAGCGCACCATAGCGGGTTAGCTCTATTTTGCAAGAAATTCCGTTGTTCCTCATCATAAGGTGCTTGCGCGTTTTTCCACTTTCGGTAAAATAACAGTATTAACCCGTGAGGAGTGATATGAGCAGCATGGAAGAACGCGGCAAGGCGCTTGAAGAAAAATTTTTTCACGACGAGGAATTGCGCTTTAAAATGGTCTCGCGCAGGCGCAAATTGCTTGGCTTATGGGCGGCCGGTCAGTTGCACTTACCGGAAGAGGACGCGGAAGCCTATGCGATTGATATCGTCAAGCTGGGTACGACAGACTCAACTGATGGCGCGGTCGTGCGTAAAATATTGGCTGATTTTGAACAGAAAGGGCTGAACCTGACGGAAGAGGATATCCGCCGCCAGCTTGACATCTGCGAAGCCGAAGCCAAAGCGCAATTACTGGAAGCGCAGTAGCAGTATAATAAATCTTTGACTCCCGAGGGCCTTTCTGCCATATAACACGTTGATTTACTCGTATTATATGGAGAAGTTATTATGAATTCCAAATTTTTAACGGTGATCGCCGTTGTTGCTGTTGTGGTTGTCGCAGCAGGCGCAGCGGGCGATAAAGGATTTGTCGAAAACATCAAAAGCTGGTTCGGCGAGGGTGATTATCAAACCAATGCTGATCTCAACGAGGCGATAGAGGATGCTGAGCGCGCGGCTGCGGAGGCGGCTGCCAAAGCGGAAGCTGCCGCGGATGTTGCGGCTGATGAAGCGGCAGAAGCGGCTTCTGAGGCCGGTTCTGCTACACAGGAAGCGCTGGAGGAAGCCAAGCAGGATGCCGAGCGCGCAGCTGCGGAGGCTACCGCAAAGGCCGAGGCCCTTGGCGATGCGGCATCGGATATGGCCGCTGAAGCGAAGCAGGAAGCGGCAGAAAGCAATCTCCTTGAAAAAGCAGGTAACGCTGCGGAAGATGCGTATGAGGCAACGAAAGATGCTGCAGGCGACGTAGCCGATGCGCTGGAAGACGCCGGTGAAAAAGCCGAGGAGGCGCTCGGTATCGATTCCCCGGCAGAAAATGCGGCAGAGAATGCGGCTGATGCAGCCGAAGACGCTGTCGAAAGCGCTGTCGAAAGCGCTGAAGATACAATGGAAGATGTGCTGGAAGAAAACACCAAACCGGCAGCCGGTAATACCGAGATACCCGCTAACAAATAGACAGGTATTTATACCGAGCATAAAGAAACCCGGGAGCGGTTGTTTCCCGGGTTTTTTAATCCGATATTTTTTCTAATCCATCACCAGATCATCGCGGTGGATGATATTGACCGGTCCGTTATAGCCCAGTATCTCTTCAATCTGCTCTGAGGGCTCACCTTTCAGCATTTCGGTTTCGTCAGCATCATAGGCCACCATACCACAGCCGATGCGCTGCCCCGTCTCGTCAAGCAGCACCACCGTATCTCCTTTTTCAAACTGGCCTTTTACTTCGGCAATGCCGACCGGCAGCAGGCTCCTGCCCGATTGCAGGGCTTTGACCGCCCCGTTATCGAGCACCAGCTCTCCACCGGTATTCAGGCTATGCGCGATCCATTGCTTCCAGGCCGAGCGGGAATTTTGCGTCACCGTAAAGAGCGTATGACGCTCCCCGGCTTTTAGCCGCGCGAGTGGGTTGGGTTGCTGCCCATCCATGATAACCACCGCACAGCCCGACATGGTCGCCATCTGAGCGGCCTTGATCTTGGTGAGCATTCCGCCGGAACCCCCGGTCGAACCCACCCCATCGGCCAGCCCAATGATATCATCCGTAATGTCATCAACCACAGGGATATGTTCCGCATCCTCATGGCGGCGCGGGTTGGCGGTGTAGAGCCCATCGACATCCGACATCAGCACGAGCACATCCGCCCCCACCATCTGGGCCACCCGTGCAGCGAGGCGGTCATTATCCCCAACCCGAAGCTGGCGGGTAGCCACCGTATCATTCTCATTCACGATCGGCACAATCCCTGCATCCAGCAACGCACCGAGGGCGTTGCGCGCATTCATGTAACGTCTGCGCTCTTCGGAATCCTCAATGGTGAGCAGGTTTTGCGCCACCTCAATCAAATGAGGGGCGAAATCATGCTTGTAGACATTCATCAGCTCGACCTGACCGCATGCCGCTGCCGCCTGCTTTTCGTACAACTTCATCGAGGCTTTGACCTTGTCACTCTTCAGTTTTTTGCGTCCGAGCGCCACCGCTCCGGAGGAAACCAGCACCACCTCTTTACCGTTTCGCATCAGTAGCGCAATATCATCACATAGCGATTGCAGCCATTCACGGCGAATTTCTTCCCCCGCTACCGGATCGATCATCAGCGAAGAGCCCACCTTAATGACGATGCGCTTGGCATTTTCAAGAATCTGCATGTATATCCTGTCGAAAAAGCATTACCTTACGCGAATATAGATAAGCCTTCTCGTCTATATTTAAAGGGGGAAGATGGATTAGTCGTGTTTTTTATGGGTAATCACTTTCCATGTGTAGCTATCTCCCTTATAGCCGTTATTGAAAATATATTCCAGCTCCAGCTCATCCCCTTCCTTCACCTGATTATGGAGCGCTCAGCACTATGAGGCATACCAGAATCAGATATAAAACTATATTATTCATTAAGCTCCTTAATCTGGGCATCGGTTAAATTCCCGGGAACAATCAACATCGGGATATTAAATTCATCACCAATTTCCCCAGCTAGCTGGGTCAACAAGCCAGTTTTATTGGATGATCCGTCCGCCGCAACACCGAGTACCAACAGGCTGATCGAGCTGTCTTCCTGTATCAGTTTAATCACCTCATCTTTAATCAGCCCTTCGCATACCTTGGTACGCGGGGTGATTTTTGCCCACTTTTTCGCATCTTCTACCATGGTTTCCAATATGTCTTCCGCATGCTGTACCCGCTCTTCCTTGATGACATCCCCGACGGAAAAGAGGGAGTTATAATCAACTGGATCAACGACATACATCAACAGCACTTCCGAATTGATCCGCTTCGCCCGCGTGCAGGCAAAGCGAAGCGCCGTTTTGGAGTGCGGCTTGTCGTTTACGCAGACTAAAAAGGTGGGTTTGCTTGTCGGCATAGTTCCTCACTTTCTAAGTAAATTTCTTGATTACGGCAGTACCAAACCAACCGACAACAATCGCCATCAGCACGGCAACCACGCCATACAGCTTCGGTTGTTTATGGGCGAGATCGTAAATAAACGCTTCCAGCCCGATTTTTCGCACCTCGAGCGGCATGGTTTGCATCGAAAGTAACTCACCGTCGTCGAAAAGATACACATCCGTATGATACCAGCCGCGCTCTATCGTTTTCGGAAATTCCAGCATAGTACGAAAGAGCGTTTCTCCCCAAAAGGTCAGTTCACGAATCTCCATATGGTAGAGCCCTTGCGCCTGTTTCTGCCGGATGAGTGCATCGCGGAAATACTGCACTTCCTCATCGGTAAACAGACCGCGATCTACCGGGCGGAGATCAAGGTGGCTGATGCCTATCTCCAAGCGATCCAGCAGGCTGTCACGGCGGATATCTTCCAGCGGCGAGGCGGTCGCGAGCGAATAGAAGGAAGGCACATTGCTAAACTCCATCGACTGTGTATTGACCCACATGCCGAAGACGCGCTCTTTTTTGCGCACGGTATAATTCTCCCGGGGACCGTAAATCACCGACACAACGCGCCCAACATCGTTTCGCGCTCCGAACAGCAGGATCGACGTCCCCTGAAAATTATGATCAATATCGATTTTGTGCAGCGCGAGATCCACATCCAGTGGCTTGGCGAAGACAGAAGGGAATAAAACAAAATAAAGCAGTGAGTATAGTAATATGAGCCCTTTAGTCGCGCGAAGCGCGTTAGGCTCTTTTGAAAATATTGCCCTATTTTCAAGGAGCAATTTCATAACTACTCCACCACCTCAATCGAATAAAGATTGTCGGGCTCGAGGAACAGGCCAAGCGCCAGCTTCGCACAAACCGCCAGCACGATAATCGCGAGGATGATCCGCAAACGCTCTGCCGGTAATTTCGAGCCGATGACCGTGCCCATCTGCGCGCCGATCACCCCTCCGATAATCAGGAGAAAGGCGAGCACGATATCCACCGATTGCGTATTGGTCGCGTGCAAGATCGTGACCATGCTAGTGACAAAAATAATCTGGAACAGGCTGGTGCCAACGACCACGCTGGTCGGCATCCCGAGCAGGTAGATCATCGCCGGGATGGTCACGAAGCCGCCCCCTATCCCCATCAGCGAGACCAGAATCCCTGCCACTGCGCCGATCAGTATGGGTAATATCGCGCTGATTTCCATCTCCGAGCGCGGGAAATAGACTTTGAACGGCAGACGCCTACCGAACCGGCCACGCTCTTTCGGCGGTAATGGCACTTCGCCCGCACGTTTTTGATGCACCATGGTTTTCAATGATTCGACAAACATAAGCGAACCGACAAAGCCTAGAAAAACCACGTAAATGAGCGAAATCGTCAGGTCAATCTGCCCGAGCTCTTCAAGGATCGTAAACAGCGATACGCCAAGTGCCGCCCCGATCACCCCGCCGATCAGCATGAACAACCCCATTTTAATATCGACATTGCGGCGGTACCAATGCGCCATAAAGCCTGAAACAGAGGAGGCAATGATCTGGTTGGTACAGCTTGCAACCGCCACCGGAGGCGGAACACCCAGAAAAATCAGCAGGGGCGACAGCAAGAACCCGCCCCCAATGCCAAACATACCGGCGAGGATACCACCCAATCCCCCCAACCCCAGTAGGAGGATGATATTAATCGGCAATTCCGCAATCGGCAGATAGATCATAGCGGCGAGTATAGTGTGACGTGAATTGAGAGTCGAGTGGCTTGTTGGCTCGTTTCACCATTCTTGGCTAGGGGACTATTAAGATGTCATTGCAAGCGCAGTTTCGCGTGACGATGACGGATAAATAAGATCGTCATCGCGAACGTAGTGACGCGATCTCAGGCCACATGCGCGTCATTACGAGCCGAAGGCGACGTAATCTCATTGTGGGGTCCCCTGGACGAGATTGCTTCGTCGTTTCACTCCTCGCAATGACATATAAGAACAGCCCTTGTCATCCTGAGCGACAGCGAAGGATCTTCTGGAACGAACCGCCTGAAAAAGATGCTTCGACTCGCTATGCTCGCTCAGCATGACAAAGAGATTGCCGCGCTCCCGTTGGTCGCTCGCCATGGCGCCAACATGATTGATAGGCTAACGCCGCACTTTGACATACTCACCCGGCGCATCAGGAAGCGAGCTCGCAGGCGTGCGCGGTTTCGCATCCACTTTGCCGTCTGAATATTCTGCCAGCCACTGATCCCAATCGCGCCACCAGCTATGCTGATGCTGTTCCGCCTGCTCTAACCATGCGTCAGGATCCGCCGGGTATTGCTTCGGCGTTTTATCCATCACCCAGTAGCCGTATTTATGCCGTTTACCGAGATCAGGACGCGGCGGATTCACCACCCCGGCGACGTGGCCACTCGCCGAAAGCACAAAGCGCATCGGCCCCTTAGCCTGCTGCGTCAATTTATAGGTGGATTTCCACGGCGCGATGTGATCCTCTTTGGTTGAAAGCATATAAGTTGGAATATCAATATCCGACAGCGCCAATTTTACGCCATCAAACTGCAATTTACGTGGTGTAGCCAGCGCATTCGCAAGGTAAAGTTTGCGCAGGTAAAAGAGGTGCATATCCGCCGGTAAAGCGGTCGTATCCTGATTCCAGTAGAGCAGGTCAAACGGAAACGGCGTTTTGCCCAGCAGGTAATTATTGACCACAAACGACCAGATCAGGTCCGATGCGCGTAAGGAACGGAAAATAAAGCTCATATCCTCGCCTTCATACACCCCTTCCGTCTTCAACCGACGCGACAGGGCTTCCACCTGCTCATCGTCTATAAAAACCGAAAGTTCGCCCGGGTCTTCAAAATCCGTTAATGTCGTGAAGAACGTAATCGACGCTATTCGGTCGCTCTCACCCTTTTGCTCCAGGTAGGACAGACCGGCTGCCATCAGCGTGCCGCCGATGCAGTAGCCTACCAGGTTAGTACGTTTTTCACCGGTGAGTGTTTCAATCGCTTCTAACGCCGGCAACACAGCTTTAAGGAAATAATCTTCAAAACGTGTCCGTGCTAAGCTGGCATCCGGGTTGACCCAAGACGTAATAAAAACCGTATGCCCCTGATCGACCAGCCATTTCACCATAGAATTATGCGCCTGCAGATCAAGGATGTAGTATTTATTGATCCACGGTGAGACAATAAAAAGCGGCGTTTTATGCACCTTCTCGGTCGTTGGGGTGTATTGTAAAATTTCCACCAGCGCATTTTTGAATACGACCTTGCCCGGGGTAAAGGCGAGCGTTTTGCCTACCTCGAACGCATCGCGCGCCGTCATGGCGATATCGAGCTTTTCCTTACTGCTTTGCAGATCATGCATCAGATTTTCCATGCCGCGCACCAGATTCTCACCGTTTGATTCCATCGTTTCGCGTAAGACTTCAGGGTTCATGGTCGCAAAATTGGTGGGAGACAACGCCTCAATCCACTGCCGGGTATAAAAATGCAGCTTGCGCTTAGTTTTCTCATCGACATCGTCGAGATCATCGACTATTTCCTGCATCCAGCCAGAGGTGATGAAGTAGGCCTGCTTTACAAAATCAAACGCGATATATTTGCTCCACGCTTCGTCTTTGAAGCGGCGGTCTTTTTGCGGTGCAACATCGTACGGGTCGATATCCTCGCCCATCAGCCGCGCCATCGTGTTCGCCCACAGAATCGTATATTCCTGATAGAGTTCCATCTGATTTTCGATCAGCTCTTCGGGGTGAGTGGACAGGCTTGCAAGCATCTTGGAGTAGCTGCGCATGGCCGACATAAAGCCGGATTCCGCCTCCGATAAATCCTCGTTTTTCTTTGCAAGTACATCAGCATAAGTTTGCATGAATTCCGAGGTTTGCCGGGTCAGTTTGGCAAGGTTATCCGCCCATTCCTGCGTCAGTTCTGCCGTGTCCATATCACTCTCTTTTAGCGCGTTGTTCGTTTGTGTCATAAATCCGCTCCTGTTCTCGGATCGGGTTGTAGCATATCCCCCTAGTCACTGCATCTCATTTTTCCGGGTCTTTGAGCGCACCCCTATTCTCCAGCCGCAAATCCCTCTCTGCGTGGGTCAACGCCGGAGCGTAAATCTCCGTCCTGCTGCACCGCAATCACATGCAGGCCGCTCGCCATGGGTTTACGTTTGACGCTATGGCCGGTGGTGCGTAAAGCTTCAGCCAAGGCGGAGGCTGCCGGTATGATCTCGACTACGCTCTCGGCTTTGTTTTTGTTATAGAAATGCGGCAGCGCGACCGCTTCCTGCGGGGAGAGTTCCTAATCCATCAAAGCAATAGCGGTTTGCAGCACATACGGGATGATGGAGGAACCACCCGGCGACCCCAGCACCCAACGGAGTTCGCCATCCGCATCGAAAATCATCAGCGGCGACATGGAGCTACGCGGACGCTTACCCGGCTCCACCCGGTTGGCAACCGGCATGCCGTCCCGTTCCGGTTCAAAGGAAAAGTCGGTCAACTGGTTGTTCAGCACAAACCCGTTTGTCACCAAACTGGAACCGAAGCTATGCTCTACACTTATGGTCATGGAAACCGCATTACCTTTCGCATCCACGACGGAAAGATGGGTCGTAGACGCCCCCTCCTCATGAGTGCTGCTTGCCAGCCCGGTTGTTACCTGCCCCGGTGCAGCCGGGGTTCCATTACTGCCTCTTTTTTAATCAACCGCCCGCGTGAGGCAAGGTAATCGCGCGATAAGAGTTCATGCACCGGCACACCGACATAATCACTATCCGCCCAGTAACGGTTGCGATCCGCATAAGCGAGCTTCATAGCCTCCAGCAGGATATGCACCGCCTCGGGCTGCATCACCTTATATGAATGCAGGTTAAACTGCTCTACCATCCCGAGCACTTGCAGGAGGGTCGCCGGGCCGCTGGACGGCATGCCCATGCCACATACACGGTAACTGCGATAACTGCCACAGAGCGGGGCGCGCTGCTTTGCTTCATAGCCTGCCAGATCCTCCAACGTTAGTGCCCCCGGAATCTCCGCCTGTTGTACGGTCTGAACGATATTGCGCGCAAGCCCGGCTTCGTAAAACGGGGTAATACCTTGTTCGGCGATGGTTCGCAGTGTTTCCGCAAAGGCAGGGTTCGTGAATTTTTGCCCACTTTCACCTGCTTGCCACCGGCGGGGGTGTAGAGCGTCAAAAAACCGTCCGGCGCCTTATGTTTGAGCGCGTACAGAATGCTTGTGACCATACGTACCGAAGCTGGGAAGCCTTCCTCAGCAAGTTCAATCGCGGGAGTAAACAGCGTCTCCCACGGCAGTTGCCCCTGCTGCTGATGCGCAAGTTTCAGCATACTGAGAAGACCGGGCACACCCACTGCCTTGCCGCTTTTGACCGCATCCATAAAATCCATCTTCTCAAGGGGCTTGCCAGCGTCATCGCTCCGGTAGAACAACCATTCCGTAACATTTTTCGGGGCTGTTTCGCGCCCGTCATAGGTAGTCACCTCGCCGGTTGTTGCGTCATAGTAGACGAGGAACCCGCCACCGCCGATACCGCTGCTTCGTGGCTCCACAAGGTTCAAGACCATCTGCGCCGCAATCGCTGCATCAACCGCGCTACCGCCTTGTGCAAGCATCGCTTCCGCAGCCTGAGAGGCAAGCGGGTGCGCTGTCACCGCCATATAGCGCTCAGCGGTGACTTCCTGCTTCTGAGAGATGCCGGTCGCAGGCTCAGGGGCAATATCGTTCGCCTGTCCGAAAGCGGGCGCACAACATAATAACAGGAACACAGCTAGTAGCTTAAACAATACCATACTATCCGATTAAACCGAATGGCATCACAGTGTAACCCCCGCGCCGCAGAGTTTCATATATCCGCAGGAAAAGCGGATACAACCAATCATCCTGTGAGCAATACCGTCATCGCGAGGAACGACGTGACGAAGCGATCTCAGCCCTCATAGACCCAGCAGCATGAGATTGCTGCGCTCCCGAAGGTCGCTCGCAATGACGAGTGTTGTACCCCTTCATCGCAAACACACTGAACCGATCTCAGACCGTAGCAGTCTGCTACCCGGAGAAACCCGTAAAAGCGCGTTATTGGCGCACCGAGCATTCGCTGCTGACGATATATTTGAACGTCGTCAGCTGTTCAATCCCAACCGGGCCGCGCGCGTGCAGCTTGCCGGTGGCGATGCCGATTTCCGCGCCCATACCGAATTCACCGCCATCGGCAAACTGGGTCGAGGTGTTGTGCATGATAATCGCGCTGTCAATTTCCTGCTGGAAGCGCTCTACCGCCTGCTGATCTTCGGCGATAATACAATCAGTATGGCCGGAAGAATGCGCTTGTACATGCGCAATTGCCTCATCCAGACCGCTGACGACTTTCACGGACACAATCGCGTCGAGATATTCCGTATCGAAATCCTCTTCCGTTGCTTCGTTAATACGCCCGTCAATCATGCAGGCTTCCTCATCACCGCGTACTTCGCAGCCTTTTTTTGCGAGCGCATCAACCAGTTGCGGCAGAATACTGCCCGCCACCGCTTCATCAATTACGATCGACTCGGTCGCCCCGCAAATTCCAGTGCGGCGCATTTTCGCGTTTTCAACGATCCGCACCGCCTTATCCGCATCGGCAGAGGAATGAACATAGCTGTGACAGTTGCCGTCAAGATGTTGCAGCGTGGGTATCAGACTATCTTCCATCACACGCTTGATCAGCCCTTTACCCCCGCGCGGCACGATGACATCGATAAACTCAACAGAGCGCAGCATCGCACCGACCGCCTCACGGTCCGTGGTCGGGATGTTTTGCACCGACGCCTTAGGTAGCCCGGCTTTTTCGATGCCCGACTGCAACGCCTGCATAATCGCGCCGGAGGAGTGGAAACTCTCCGACCCGCCACGCAGAACCGCCGCATTACCGGACTTCAGGCATAAGGCAGCGGCATCCGCCGTGACGTTCGGGCGGCTTTCAAATATGACGCCGATCACACCCAGTGGTACAGTCACGCGTTTAATATGCAGCCCGTTTTCATCGCGGCTCCATTCGGCGAGCGTTTTACCTAACGGATCATCGAGCTCAGCGATCGCCTCAAGCCCTTTCGCCATCGACTCGACACGCTCGTTATTAAGCTCCAGACGGTCCAAAAACGCACCGCTGATGCCTTTTTCATTCGCCGCTTTCATATCCTTCGCGTTCGCATCCAATATGTCCTGCTGATGATCCCGAAGCGCCTGCGCCGCTGCTTTCAGCGCAGCATTCCGCGTTTCGTTGCTGCTCTTCGCGAGCTCACGGCTGGCCTGCTTGGCTTCCTTGCCGATCTGTGCGACTTCTTTCATTACATCGACAATGGTTTCGGCTGATACGGCGGCTTGGGTCATGTTTCTATTCCTTTGTAATTGATTATCATCCCGGCCTTTTACCGAGATCAAGAGCAAATCGATAGCGGGGGAGCATAAGGCTCAGGATCCCGAAATAAACCGGAATGTCAGCGTAACAAAATTCCTTTGAAACTGCAAACTCCTCTTGACGTGTTACACTATTTTGGTAAAACTCCGCAAAATCCAGCCATTCGAGAGACATGCAACGACGAGACGATTTTCCTACACCGCCCAGTGCGGATTACAATGCTGCCCTTATCCTGGCGGATGGCAGCATTTTTTTTGGCCGTGGCGCGGGGGCGGAAGGATCAACCATCGGCGAAATCTGCTTTAACACCGCGATGACCGGCTATCAGGAGATCATGACCGACCCATCCTATGCCGGGCAGATCATCAATTTCACCTTCCCGCACATCGGTAATGTCGGCGTTAATTCGCAGGATATGGAGTCCGGCTCCATCCATGCCCGCGGCGCGATTTTCCGCGCATCTATTACGAGCCCTTCCAATTACCGTAGTGAACAGCATTTTGATAGCTGGCTGAAAGCGCATAATATTCCCGCTATTTGCGGCATCGATACGCGCGCGCTCACCAATAAAATACGCAAAGAAGGCCCACAGAACGCAATGATCGTCCATGTGCCTTCGGCGAAAAAATTCGACTGGGAAACAAGCATTGCCACTCTGCAGAATTACCCGTCGATGAAAGGGCGCGAGCTCGCAAAATCCGTCACTTCGGAACAGGCGCAGATCTGGGGTGAAGGGTTGTGGCATTATTCCGATGTCGGCGGTAAATTCACGGTGATCGACCCGGACAGCACTCGCTATCATATTGTTGCAGTTGATTATGGCATTAAGCAGAATATCCTGCGCTATCTCGCTGAAGCCGGGAACAAGGTCACGCTCGTTCCGGCTTACACGCCTGCTGCCGAGATACTCGCGCTCGAGCCGGACGGTGTGTTCCTGTCGAACGGCCCCGGTGACCCGGCAGCCACAGCGGAATACGCACTGCCGGTGATTAAAGCCCTTCTGGAAAAACGGATTCCTATCTTTGGTATCTGCCTCGGACATCAATTGCTGGCGGCAGCACTTGGTTGCCAGACCGAGAAAATGCATCGCGGGCATCGCGGCGCTAACCATCCGATCAAAGAACTCAGCTCCGGTAAAGTGCTGATCACCAGCCAGAATCATGGCTTTGTGGTGTCCGATAACAACCTGCCGGAGGATTTGGAAATTACGCATATATCGCTGTTTGATGGCACGGTGCAGGGTATCCGGAGCAAAACCCGCCCCGCCTTTTCCATGCAGGGCCACCCGGAAGCCTCCCCTGGCCCGCACGATATCGCGATCGTTTTTGATCAGTTTATGGAAATGATGAAGGAACATTCTGTAAGGAAAGCAGCGTAATATGCCAAAACGAACTGACATCCACTCTATCCTTATCATTGGCGCAGGACCGATTATTATCGGGCAGGCGTGTGAATTTGATTATTCCGGCGCGCAGGCGTGCAAAGCGCTCAAGGAAGAAGGCTACCGCGTCATATTGGTGAACTCCAACCCGGCGACGATCATGACAGACCCGAATCTGGCCGATGCCACCTATGTCGAGCCGATTACGGTGGAGATGGTGGAGAAGATCATCGCGAAGGAAAAGCCGGATGCGATCCTGCCCACCATGGGCGGGCAAACGGGCCTTAACTGCGCGCTCGCTCTGCATGATGCCGGTATTCTGGATAAATACGGCGTACAGCTCATAGGCGCGACCCCGGATGCGATTGACAAGGCGGAAAACCGTAAGCGCTTTAACGAGGCTATGGAAGCGATCGGGCTGGAAGTACCGAAAAATGCAGTCGTGGAATCGCTCGAAGCCGCAAAAGAATTCCTGAAAGTCTGCGGTCTGCCGGCCATCATTCGCCCGTCCTTCACCCTCGGTGGAACTGGCGGTGGCGTAGCCTATTCTGAAGACGAATTCGAGCGTATCGTACTCTCGGGCCTCGATGCCTCTCCCACCAATCAGGTGTTAATTGATGAGTCGCTTCTCGGCTGGAAAGAATATGAAATGGAAGTCGTTCGCGACAAAAACGATAATTGCATCATCATCTGTTCGATTGAAAATGTCGACCCGATGGGCGTGCATACAGGGGACTCGATCACTGTTGCGCCTGCTCTGACGCTCACCGATAAGGAATATCAGATCATGCGTGACGCATCTTGCGCGGTCTTGCGCGAAATCGGCGTGGAAACCGGAGGCTCTAACGTCCAATTTGGTGTAAACCCGAAAAATGGCCGCATGGTGGTGATTGAGATGAACCCGCGCGTGTCACGCTCTTCCGCACTCGCCTCCAAAGCGACCGGCTTCCCCATCGCGAAAATCGCTGCGAAACTTGCTGTGGGCTATACACTCGATGAGCTCGCCAATGATGTGGTGAGTGGAAGAGCCAACTCCCCCCTTGCGGGGGAGTCTGAAAATGCGACTGCATTTTCAGGAGGGGGGGCAAATTCACGGGGAGTAAACCCCCCACCTGAATCGAAGATTCAGACTCCCCCGCAAGGGGGGAGTTATAGTACTCCCTTCATGCCCGCCTCGTTCGAGCCAACAATTGACTATGTGGTGACAAAAATTCCGCGCTTTACGTTCGAGAAGTTCGCCGGAGCCAAGCCGATCCTTACCTCCGCGATGAAATCCGTTGGAGAAGTCATGGCGATTGGCGGTACATTTCAGGAATCCTTACAGAAAGCGCTTCGCTCGCTGGAGACAGGCCTGACCGGGCTGGATGAGCAACCGGATAAGAACCTTGCCGTCGAACTTTCCAAGCTCACACCGAAACGCATTCTGCAAATCGCGCAGGCGTTCCGTGAAGGCTGGAGCCTCGAGAAAGTGCACCAAACCACGGCGTGGGATAATTGGTTTTTGGAGCAGATTCAGGGGCTTGTCATCGCCGAGCAGGAGGTAGCCAGTGGCAAACGCGACCTGAAAAATCCGATTCACCTACTGGAGCTTAAACAGATGGGTTTTTCAGATAGCAGGCTGTCCCAGCTAATCTCGTCATTGCCTGAATCGCAACGCGATTCTAGGGCAATCTCGAGCAGTCAAGCTAAAGATTCCCCTGAAATTGGCTCTGCCGGTTCAAGGAATGACGGTGTGTCTGAACACGACATCCGCGAAGCCCGTCACAAGCTGGGCATCCGCCCGGTCTATAAACGTGTCGATACCTGTGCCGCGGAGTTTGAAGCACTGACACCGTACATGTATTCCACCTATTGGGGCACACGTTTTGACGATTTGGCAGAATTCCAGCCGGGTATTGAACCTTGCGAAGCCAAGCCCTCAGAACGTGAGAAAGTAATGATTCTCGGCGGTGGTCCGAACCGCATCGGGCAGGGCATCGAATTTGATTATACCTGTGTACATGCGGCCCTGGCGCTCAGGGGTCAGAAGGCAAAAAACACAGGACAGAATAATAAAGAAGCGCAACAGGAGGGTGCGCGCAGCCCTGAGCCCGCGAAGCGGTCGCTCATTGAAAATGACAGTAGTCATTTGCAGGAGCAGTCAAATAGCTACGAAACCATTATGGTTAATTGCAACCCGGAAACCGTTTCGACAGATTATGACACGTCTGACCGGCTGTATTTCGAACCGCTCACGCTGGAAGATGTGCTGGAAATTGTGCATGTTGAGCAGCAGAACGGCCGCCTTCACGGGCTCAATATTCAGTTTGGCGGACAGACCCCGCTTAAACTTGCGCGCGGCTTGCAAGAGCATGAGGTTCCCCTGCTTGGCACCTCGCCGGATGCGATTGATCTGGCAGAGGACCGTGAACAATTTCAGGGCTTGCTGCAAAAGCTGAACCTGAAACAGCCGGATAACGCGATTGCGCGTAACGCCGATGAAACGCTTACGAAAGCGGCAGAGATCGGCTATCCGATAGTGGTGCGCCCTTCTTTTGTTCTTGGCGGGCGCGCCATGGCGATTGTCCGGAACGAAGACGGGCTGGAACGCTATCTCGTCGAGTTTCCGGAATGTTTTGATGGCGGCCCGCTATTGCTGGACCGTTTCCTCGATAATGCAATAGAAGTGGATGTGGATGCGCTCTCTGACGGTACGGATGTATTTATTTCCGGCATTATGGAGCATATCGAAGCAGCCGGTGTGCATTCCGGCGATTCGGCCTGTACCATCCCGCCTTATAGCCTGCCAAAAGCAGCGATTGAGGAGATTAAGGTGCAGGCGCGCTCGCTCGCCCTTTCGCTTAACGTACGCGGCCTGATGAATGTGCAGTTCGCGGTGAAGCAGTCCGAAGCTATAACTCCCCCCTTGCGGGGGAGTCGAGGAGGCGAAAGCCGACTCGGTGAGGGGTATAGTGAGTTTGCAAAGTCAAAAGCACAGAGTATGCGAAAAGCGCTTACCAAGCAGGAGTTTTCACTGTGGAACTTGCTGAAAGATAAACAGCTTGAAGGTATCAAATTTCGAAGGCAGCAGCCTATTGGGGACTATATCGTTGATTTTTACTCTGCGGAATATCGTCTAGTGATCGAAGTGGACGGGTCTCAGCATGCAGGTAACAACCACGATACGAAGCGTGATGATTGGCTTAAGAAACAGGGTCTTACCATCCTCCGTTTTTGGAATAACGAGATATATAACAACTTAGAAGAAGTTATAGAGACTATCCTCCGTACCATAAGCCCCCCACCTGCATCAATAGATGCAGACTCCCCCGCAAGGGGGAAGTTGGAGGGTTTTGACATCTACATCCTCGAAGTGAATCCACGTGCAAGCCGTACCGTACCGTTTGTGGCTAAAGCGACCGGTGTTCCGGTGGCGAAGATTGCGGCACGCATCATGGCGGGGGAAGGGCTCGTAGAAGTGCTGCATTCCCTCAACTCCCCCCTTGCGGGGGAGTCTATTTTGGAACTCGAAGCCCGTAACGACAACCTGCCCTATATGGCGGTGAAGGAAGTGGTCTTCCCCTTCTCCCGCTTTGCCGATGTCGATGTCGTGCTTGGCCCGGAGATGAAATCCACCGGCGAAGTGATGGGAATTGATAGCGAGTTTGCCGCCGCCTTCGCAAAAGCACAGCTCGGTACCGGCTTTAACTTCCCGCAGGAAGGCACGGTCTTTATCTCGGTTAAGGATGAGGATAAAACAGCGATGGTACCGATTGCCAAATCGTTACAGGCGCTCGGCTTTTCGATTATTTCGACGCATGGTACCGCCGCGTTTTTAAGCGAGCAGGGGATTAAGGTCGAGCGGATCAATAAGGTGCTGGAAGGAAGCCCGCATATCGTCGACCGCATCAAGGAAGGCGGCGTACAGCTCGTGATCAACACCACCGAAGGGCGGAAATCCATTAAAGACAGCTTCTCTATACGGCGCACGGCATTGATCGAAAAAATTCCATATACGACAACGGCGACCGGGGCTGCTTCTATCGTCAAAGCCATGGAGTTTCTAAGCAAAGGCAACGGTCTAGAACGCCTGAGTGTCAAATCATTACAAGATTTTGAGCAGGTAGCTTAATTACAAACTGTGTGCCCAGTCTCCACCTCTTGGGTTTCGAAATTTAGGGCCCCATTGTTTGCCTTCAGGCTCTTTACCCTCTTTCGCTTCCCGTTCCTCCAAATGCTTTTCGATATTATGTTTCAACATATTGGCAGCAGTTAGAGCACGTTCCTGATGGTCTGCTACGACCACCACCTGCCGCCCATCGACATTAAGCTGGTGAACGGCACCACCCGCTTCTTTTACGATAAACGCCATCGCTTCCACATCATGCGCATTCACCTCTGGCGCTCCGACAAAGGCGGCGGCTTTGCTATCCCCCATGGCGACGTGCGATAGTTCAAGCGCCGTAGCCCCCGTCATGCGACGGCTTGCTTCAGCATCTGGGATCTTGCTAAAAAGATGATTGGCTAAATCTTTATCACCATACACAGACAAGGAAACTATATTTCCTTTTATACCAAATTTTGACGCTATGTTTTCCTTATCGGCCTCGCGTTCGGATTTATCAGGAGCATTTAGCATAAGCCGTTCGGTCTCCAGATCGCGTATACTAACTGATGTGTCCAGTTTCACACCCTGCTCCTTCAATTGCGCTGGTGTGACCGTAATATCACGATATGTGGTTCTGTAGGCGCCTTTGCCCTTTTCCGCCCACAATATTTCGTCTGTCGCATGTGAAATATTAGCCGCTGCCAACATATCCAGCTTACCATAGACCACACGCGCAATGGCCACCGGTGTCGAAAACTGCGAATTGTTCCGGGTCATATTGGACGTACCATCAATCGGGTCAGCGATAAACACCAGTTGTTCTTCTTTGAGATTCTCCATTTCCGGATTCTGTTTGTTTTCTTCGCTGTAATACACGATAGATTCGCCGATCTTTTCTTCAAATTCTTCCACTTTTTCTTTGAGTAAATCATCGATATTCAAATCGAGATTGCTCACCACACTGCGATCTTCTTTACGTGCTATGTGTAGCCTCTCCTGTTCACGGCCCTGCGCGCGTTTGAGTTCAAGTTCCTCAAAACTTTCCATCTGGATAGGGTCACGGCGGTCGGTCTGCTGCACCTGCTCACGCACCGGACGTACCAGCTCGAATAAAAAATTTCCATAGTTCGTTTCTGGTAAATGTGCAGTCACGTAGCCTGTCTCCTCGCTGTATAGTTTAACGCAAAAAGCTTAATATTAGGTTAAGAAACAAATACCATTTGAATTTCAGTGCGCTTTTCTCTATAAACAACCGGATTTTAGGCGTTATTTTAAGCATTTTTGTCTGCTGCGACGGAGATGCAATAGTAATGACATGATTTAAGTCGCCGGAAGCGTCAGGCTGATTACGCAGCATAGCAACGCGCAGCGAGAGCGAGATAAACAAACTATGGCCATTATAGTACAAAAATTCGGGGGTACCTCGGTTGCGGATACGGACCGCATCAAGCTGGTCGCCGAGCGCGTTAAGCGCGAGGTCGATGAAGGGAATCACGTTGCAGTCGTCGTTTCCGCCATGTCCGGTCATACCAACCAGCTGGTGGGCTTTGTCGATGCGATTGCCGAGTTGACCTCGGCGAGCGCACAGGCGGAGTATGACACGGTCGTCTCTGCGGGAGAGCAAATCACGTCGGGGCTACTCGCACTCGCGCTGCAAGCGATGGGCATCCCTGCACGGTCCTGGAACGGCCCGTCACAGCCTTTCCGTACCGATACCAGCTATTCCAGAGCACGGATTGAACGTATTGACACCGAACCGCTGCACAAAGCGTTCGAGCAAGGTGAAGTGGTAGTTATCCCGGGCTTTCAGGGCATTTCTCCTGATGGCCGCCTTGCAACCTTAGGCAGAGGCGGGTCCGATACCTCAGCCGTTGCGCTGGCCGCCGCGCTCAAAGCCGACCGCTGCGATATTTTCACCGATGTCGATGGCATCTATACGACCGACCCGCGCATTGCGCCCAAAGCGCGCAAGCTGAAGAAAATAGGGTATGAAGAAATGCTTGAAATGGCCTCGAGCGGTGCCAAAGTCTTACAGACCCGCTCGGTAGAAATGGCCATGAATTATAACGTGCCGCTTCAGGTGCTCTCCAGTTTTGAGGACCTGCCCGGCTCCATGTTAGTTAATGAAGAGGAAGTTATGGAACGACGTGTTATCACCGGAGTCACCTACAGCAAGAACGACGCCCAGATTTTGATCGTCGGCGCGGAGAATATGCCGGGCGTAGCCGCCCATATTTTCGGCCCGCTTGCCGATAATCAAATTAATGTCGATATGATCGTACAGAATATCAGCAAGGACGGTAAGGCAACCGACCTGACCTTTACTTTACCCAAAACCGATGTGGAACAGGCCGAGCAGCTGCTCGAGGCGCAGAAAACCGAGCTGAAATATGACTCACTGATCGTGAAAAAAGACGTTGCCAAAGTGTCTGTCGTCGGCGTGGGAATGAAATCGCATGCCGGGGTCGCGCAGCAGATGTTTTCCACCCTCGCGGAGAAGGGCATCAACATCCACGTTATCTCTACCTCGGAAATTAAAATCTCGGTACTGATTGACGCGGAATATCTCGAACTCGCTATCCGCGCCCTCCATACGGCGTATGGACTGGATGATGATTAATTCAATTCACATAACTCCCCCCTTGCGGGGGAGTCTGAATCTATTGATTCAGGTGGGGGGTAAGCTGACGGGATTAATGACCCCCCACCTAAAAATGCTAACGCATTTTATAGACTCCCCCGCAAGGGGGGAGTTTTCGGAGTAATAAAATGACCCACCTCCCCACCCTTTGGAAGCGCGGTACGGATTTTCTCGGTACGAAGTATGCCATTATGGGCGGTGCAATGAGCTGGGTATCGGAGGAAAACCTCGTCGCTGCGATTTCCAATAGCGGGGGCTTCGGTGTGATTGCCTGCGGTTCCATGCCGCCGGATTTACTGAAAGCGACCATCCAAAAAACAAAGGCGCTGACCGAAAAGCCATTCGGAGTGAACCTGATTACCATGCACCCGGAGCTAGAGGCGCTTATCGGGGTCTGTGAGGCGGAATCCGTCTCACACGTCGTGCTTGCCGGTGGCTTGCCGCGATCAAGCTCCATGGAGCGTGTAAAGGCGTTCGGCGCGAAGGTCATCTGCTTTGCTCCGGCGATTCCGCTTGCGAAAAAACTGGTGCGTTCCGGCGCGGATGCGCTGGTGATTGAAGGCTCGGAGGCTGGCGGGCATATCGGTCCGGTCTCAACCTCCGTGCTCGCTCAGGAAATCCTCCCCTACATGCAGGAACACCATCCGGAGATTCCCGTCTTTGTCGCAGGGGGCATCGGTCGCGGTGAAGCGATTGTCGAATATCTGCGCATGGGCGCTTCCGGCGTCCAGCTCGGCACACGCTTTGTCTGCGCGGAAGAATCCATCGCACATCCTAATTTTAAGCAGCTTTTTATTAAGTCATCCGCGCGCGATGCGATGCCTTCGGTGCAGATTGATCCCGATTTACCGGTGATCCCGGTCCGCGCGATTGTCAATAAAGCGACACGAGCCTTTGAGGAGTGCCAGCTCGAAACGTCTGCCGCCTTAAAAGCGGGGAAGCTGGATAAACAGGAAGCACAGCTCAAGGTAGAACATTTCTGGGCAGGGGCGCTCAAGAAGGCCGTTATCGACGGGGATGTTGAGCACGGTTCGGTCATGGCCGGGCAGAGCGTCGGTCTGGTCACGGACGTGCAACCCTGCCGCGAGATTGTAGACGAGCTGATTGCACAAGCCCATCGTTACCTTGGCGCCACAGTGCCACATTCTTAGCCATTTTTTTGCTGGTTATTCGCGCTATAATCAGCCCCATTTCGCTTAACCCTTTTACAATGGACGCATGAACGCTATTTCACTGGAACGCCTCAATGCCATTACCGATGGCGACCCGGAATTGCGCCGGGAAATTCTGACACTGTTTAAGTCCTCCTGCGACCGCTGCATGGCGACTATGCTGGAGCATGAAGCCGATGAGACGGGTGATAGCTGGTCCAACGCGCTGCATGAACTCAAAGGCGCGGCGGATAATCTGGGTTTTGAGGCAGTGGCCGACATTGCGCGAGAAGCCGAGGCGGAAAAACGTGAGGGCACCCTCACGGCGGATAAAAAGCAGGTCTATTACCAACGTATTGAATCCATGCTCGTCACGGTACAGCAGGCCGTTTCTTAAGAAAGTTGCCGGTCTGATTCCCGGGCATTTTGCGCATAACGCGGTCCCTTACTATCTGTGACGTGCTTTGCAAAGGCATTATAGATTTCCTGCTCCTTCGGATCAACATAGCCCGTACCGAGGCTTTTAAACTTTTTAAAACGGTCTAAGCGATTCTTTTCTAGCTCGCTTTCAATCTCCATAAGCCGTTCTCGCATTTGAGTTACAATCTTATCCACTTCCACGCTGTAGTGCGATTTTTTAGATTCTTTACTATCCTGATCTTTCAAACCCTCATCAATCTCATCTATTTTCTTAAGCGTTTCTCGCAGTATCTTTTCAGTCCGTTGGTAGTAGCCTACGTCTTCCTGCCTGCCATGCTTTTCTGCTTCTTCTTTCAAGATCAACACATAATCGAGATTATCACGAATACCGAATTTGGTAGCAAAATCCTCAAACCACTCCTTGTATACTTTACCGTCTTTTCTCGTCAACTCATACCGATACGCCTGTTGCAGCTCAATGTCATACAAGCGCGGGGCATACGGAACATCCACAACGCCTCGCTCCATATCGGTATAATTCGAATAGGGCACTTCTTTGAGGTTAAGTAGCTCATTCGGTTTTTGCTCTTGTAAATCCTTTTCATTTATAGATTTTGCCCAGTCCCCGGAAAAGCGAATGCCATTGGTAATTTGACCATCTTTTTTGAATTCTACAATAACATCCCGATTAACCTTCCGCAGAGAGACCTTAAGCCCCGGCTCCATCTCGATGATAGGTTTTTCCTGCCCGCCTCTATATCTTTCTGTGGGTTTCACTAACTTAATTTCCGGGTAATATTTTTCTTTTTCGGGCTTTAAGTAGGTTTCACCATCAATTGAAACTTTTTCGGCTTTCCATCCTTTCAGCAGCCTTTTATATTCTCTATCTTCATTCGTATTAGGTAAAAATTCATTCAGCTTGTCGCGCAATATCTCCTGACTGCTGGATTCTGATAACACTTGGTCTTTTAACTTATAACTATACTCTCCTCGTTTGTGATTTTGCGCCAAAGCATAGGCATCAAACAAGACACCGGAGGGGGTCTCCGGTTCTGATAAATCGACCTCTTTAATAGGGTCAACGCGGATGTGGATTTCGTCACTATGGCCAGTCTGTGAAAATCCTGTATTGGGTAGCATATGCAAAAAATGTACATGGCGCCGCATGGTCGTGTCCGAGAAATCTCCCGGGTCATCTGGCTCCTCACCGTATTTCTTGATCATAAGGTCCAAAAAAGATTCGGGCCCTAAAGGGCGATGGTCAGGATGCCGGTTTTCACCTTCCGCTCTTTGATAAAAGTCCCCTGATTTATGATCGGTTAAATACGTTATCGGGATGAATACGGTCCCTACCTTTACAGGCCTAGGAGGATCCGTTTGGTCTTGCATGGGGGTTGTGTTCATAGCAAGTTAACTGAAATACACATCCACAGAACGCGGCTTCTGCGGTAGAAGGCATACATGATCACTTGGGATGGCGTCCAGCATTTCTCCGAAATCATCCGGGTTTTCGTCCATACTCAGCGTATAGACCTTAAATTTCTTAGAGTCCACCAGCCGCCCCGGTGGGAGTATTGGCTCATCTGAAATGGCACCACTACTTACTAAGGTTAGAAAAACCAACCCAAATATGCCTGCTGAAGCCTGCCTCTTACTGTGTTTGAAAAAAGTTAATACCATCCTCACCATGGTAATTATTTTACCACATAATAGTTAACAAAGCGTTAAGAAATTTTCAAATTAGTTCGATTTTTTCTTAATTTTTCCGTACCCCCTCCCCGCACAAAAAACCCCACCGGATGGCTCCAGTGGGGTTTTTCTTTGGTGGCCA
>CAZPQM010000019.1:0-27844 GCA_964588995.1 uncultured Rickettsiales bacterium
CGCGCTGTTCCGCTTTAGCTTCTAGTTTTGGCTTAACATCAGCATTTGCTCTACCACCTAAATTTGTAACCATATCATCTCTCCTTGTTTCTTTGCCGTTAAGGGGTTCATGTGCATTTGGCTAAAATGCGGTTATTTCTCTTAATTACGCATAGATTGTAACATAAAGTAGTTAAAAAGTCTTTAAGTTTTTTATGACAGGATGATGACAACTTAACCGGGTTTTAGGAAACCGTTTTCGTGTTGACTCGTTGCTAGTCGGCCAGACAATAAATGAAGAACACCCCCGAATTGTCAACCGGGTTGCATGTTCACTGCTGAGCGGGGGTTTTTAGGGTTAGAGGAAGGGATGGGGCGCTTTACGCCGCTTGTGCGATCTCCTGCCGCTCCAGCGAAGCGAGAATGGCCTCACCCATCGCTTTCGTCCCGATCTGCTCGCACTCATCCTGCATGATGTCGCCAGTGCGTTTGCCGTCGCGCAGCACTTCCGCTATCGCTTTATCAACGGCATCTGCCGCTGCCTGCATGTCGAAGGAGTAGCGGAGCATCATCGAGAGGGAGAGGATAGTCGCGATGGGATTCGCTTTATCCTGCCCGGCAATATCGGGCGCGGAGCCGTGAACCGGTTCATAGAGCGCGTGCTGTTTGCCGTTTGCCTGCTTAGCGCCAAGGCTCGCCGAAGGCAGCATGCCGAGTGAGCCTGTCAGCATGGCCGCGCAGTCGGAGAGAATATCGCCGAACATGTTGGTGGTCACCATGACATCGAATTGTTTCGGGTTGCGCACCAGCTGCATGGCCGCATTATCGACATACATATGGCTCAGCTCGATGTCGCTATATTCGCTATCGCCGATTTTCTGCACTTCCTCGCGCCACATTTCGGTCGCGACCAGCACGTTCGCCTTATCGACCGAGCAGACGCGCTTATTCCGCTTCGCGGCAAGCTCAAAGGCAACGCGGGCAATGCGCTGCACTTCGGGCGTGGTGTAAACCAGCGTGTTCCAGCCTTTCCGCGTGCCGTCGGCTAGGGTTTTCACCCCTTTCGGTTCGCCGAAATAAATGCCGCCGGTGAGTTCGCGAACGATGAGAATATCGAGCCCTTTGACGATTTCGGGCTTGAGGGAGGAAGCTTCGACCAGCTCGTCAAACACCATGGCGGGACGTAAATTCGCAAATAGTTCCAGATGCTTACGGATACCAAGCAGTCCTTTTTCCGGGCGAACGGAGATATCCAGCGGCTCCCATTTCGGGCCGCCGACTGCGCCGAGGAGAATCGCATCGGCGTCTATCGCGGCTTGCTGGGTAGTTTCCGGGAAGGGGTCGCCCTCCTCGTCATAGGCAATACCGCCGAGATTGGCGTAGGACACGGTGAAATCCGCCCCGGCGTTGTCGTTCAGCCAGTTAAGGATATGGACTGCCTGTTCTGTGACTTCAGGACCAATTCCATCACCGGGGAGAACTAAAATCTGCTTGCTCATACCTGCCTCATTGTAATTATGAGGCTGTTTTTTAGTGCTTTATCATGCAAAAAGCAAGGACGAGTAGCGCATCGTATTTTTTCACGCCCTGTATCATGGCGCAATCGTAAGATGGCCGATGAAGCGCATCGTGGTCTGCGTGGTGATACCATCACGGCTGAGACTGGTTTTGCTGTCTTCAAAGTACAGATGCTGTAGGCTGTTGCTATCTTCAAGCGTGAGTGAAGCATGATGCAGCAGGCGGTAAATGTGGTCTTCGATTGCCTGTGTTTCGGTTCCGTTATGATCATCCGTTATCACGTGCAGCAGCAATTCTACCTCGAGCCCTCGCGCAGCCAGGGTTGAGCGGTCGGTGGCATGGGCCAGCTCGAGCGCGACATAAGGCGGGGGCTGATCCTGCGGTACACGGTTAAAAATACCGGTCACGGCAGCATTCAGCGCGCTATCGTCCGTTAAGGCGGTATAGACCGCTTTTTGAAACGCAGTAAGGGGAGAGGCCATCTTTACTCCTTGCGGGAATGGGTTGTTTCGATTAGCTTGGCGCAAAACAGTATGACCCGGAAGTGACTTTATGACCGACTCCTTATTAGATGCCGTTGATTATCTCGTTAACAAAGCGAAACAATCCGGTGCGGATGCAGCAGACGCCATCGGCTTTTCCCAGGAGGATTTGAATGCGCGGGTACGGCTCGGGAGTACGGAAGCACTCGAGCGGGCGGAATCGAACGGCATAGGCCTCCGCGTTTTGTTAAAAGAGAAAGCCGGCTACAAGCAGGCGATGGTGTCATCGAGCGATCTGTCTGCCGAAGCACTCGACCGGCTCACCGACGAAGCGCTGACGATTGCCAGGCTGGCCCCCGAAGACCCCTATGCGGGGCTTGCCGATGAAACGGAAATCGCAGAAACGCTGCCCGCCCTTGCCCTTTATGACGAGACGGTTCTGACGCCGGAAGCGCTGATTGCTGCGGCGACCGAATGCGAGGCGGCGGCCCTTGCCGTAGAGGGCGTGACCAATTCGGACGGAGCGGAGGCCTCCTTCGGCCATAGCCAGACGGCGCTCGTCATCAGCAATGGCTTTAAGGGTCATTATGAAACGTCCAGCTATTCTGTTTCAGCTTCGGTTATCGCTGGAGAAGGGCTTGGCATGGAAACGGATTATGATTATTCCACCAGCCGTTTCTTCGAAGATCTGAAGGATATTCAGGCCATCGGCACCGAGGCGGGTGAACGCGCCGTACGCCGATTAGGAGCGCGTAAAGTTTCTACGCAGCAAGTACCCGTCATTTTTGATAAACGCGTTGCCAGTAGCCTAATGCGCGCGTTGGCCAGCGCGATTAACGGTGCTTCTATCGCTCGAAAAACCAGCTTCCTGCGCGATAAAATGAGTGAAAACATTTTCAAGCCGGGTATTCAAGTCATTGATAACCCGCTGATGCCGCGCGGACTTGGCTCACATAGTTTTGATGCGGAAGGTATCGTAGGGGAAAAACGTGCTATCATTGAAGATGGCAGACTGACAAGCTGGTTGCTCGATACGCGGAGCGCCCGCCAGCTAGGGCTACAAACTACCGGCCATGCGGGGCGCGGCCTCTCCTCCGCTCCGTCTCCGGGAGCGAGTAATTTCTATCTACAATCCGGTGAGGCAAGCCCGGAAGAGCTCATCGCCGATATCAAAGATGGTTTTTTCGTTACCGATGTCTTTGGCATGGGGGTGAACGGGGTGACCGGAGATTACAGCCAGGGCGCTGCCGGTATCTGGATTGAAAACGGTAAACTGAGCTACCCGGTTTCGGAGCTAACGATTGCAAGCAACCTGCTCGATATGTATCAGATGCTTACCCCCGCGAATGATCTGGAATTTAACCGATCCATTACAAGCCCCAGCGTTAGAATCGATACAATGACGGTCGCAGGAACATAATGGACGAAATAACTGAGCAGATTGACCAATATACCCGCAACTGGAACGATGAAGCGCTCTGGGTCGGGGAGATACTCGCCATCGTATTTATTACATTGCTGGTCAGCCTGATTCTGCGCGGCATGCTCTATCGCGTCAGTAAACGTGCAGAAAAAACCGAGAATAGCTGGGACGATGCGCTGGTCCATGCGCTGAAACAACCTGTCCGGCTGGTGGTCTGGGTGTTTGGGCTAACGCTCGCCGTGGAGGTGACCTTTTCAGACGACCCGGATAATCTGATTTTTAACTACCTGCAACCTGCGGAAAATGTGCTTTATGTGATCGCCGTCATCTGGTGCGGTACGCGCTTTATCGATTCGCTTCAGGCGCGGTTAGTAGAAGAAGTCGAGTCTGAAAAGCGGCAAGCCGATTTAACCACCATCTTTGCTATTACCAAGCTGCTCAAAGTGACGATCATCATAACCGGAATACTGATTATCCTGCAAACGCTTGGGTTTAGCATCAGCGGTGTGCTCGCAGCCGGCGGTGTCAGTGGGCTGGTGATTGGTTTTGCCGCCAAAGACCTCCTCGCCAATTTCTTCGGTGCGGTGATGATCTATATGGATAAGCCGTTTAAGGTGGGGGACTGGATCCGCTCCCCGGATAAGGAAATTGAAGGTACGGTGGAGGAAATCAGCTGGCGGTTAACCCGTATCCGCACCTTCGACAAAAGGCCGCTTTATGTGCCTAACTCGGTCTTTACCACCATTTCCATCGAAAATCCGAGCCGAATGAAAAACCGGCGAATTAAAGAAATTGTCGGCGTGCGCTATGATGATATGGAGAAGGTGGATAAAATCACGCGGGATATTGAAGCAATGCTGGGTGAGCATGACGCTATTGACCAACGTATGACAACCTTTGCGAAGCTTATTGCTTTCAACGCATCTACGTTGGATATTCTGGTCTATACCTTCACCAAGACGACGAAATGGGTCGAGTTTCAAGGTATCAAACAGGAAATTATGCTGAAAATTGCCGATATCGTAGCCCAGAACGGTGCCGAAATAGCCTACCCTACCCGTACGTTACACATACCCGAGTCTATTGCTGCAGAAATGCAAGAGACTGACAAGGCGAATACTTAGACGAAACGAACGCCGTTAAGATCATCAGACTCTTTCACGGCAGCAGCGCCCTCGTAGCGATTGGAGGGAAAAACTGGCTTTTGTGCGTCCATACCGACATGGGTCAAGTCAAACAAGTCAAAGTTGTTCAATAATTCTCGTACTTCCGTTATCTTTTGCATATCGTCTTCGTTTAATGTCATGTCGGGCTATCCCTTGTTTTTCTAGGTTATACACATATCCCTCTTAGTAATAACTATACCAGCGATAGGTTAATTAAACGTTAACGAAATGCAGTTTTTGTTAAAAAGTTTGTCAACACTTTCGGGATAGAGAGACGATTAGGTAAATACTCCAATTCCGTTAAGCTGCCGCAGGATGGCGTCTTTCTGGTAGGGTTTCACGACATAGCCGTGAATACCCTGTTTCAATGCCTCACGGACTTTATCACTTTCACTTTCGGCAGTGCACATGATCACCTTGGTTTCCTGACATTTGCCCGAATTCGATAGCTTCCGGTAGAAAGTGAGGCCATCAAGTTCCGGCATATTCCAGTCGAGCAGAATAACGTCCGGCTCTATGACATCGCATAATAAAAAACCTTCCTTACCGTTTCGTGCAATATGGGTTTCAAACCGCAAGGATTTAAAAATATGTTCCGCTATAAATGCGCAATCCTGATCGTCTTCGATAATAAGACATTGCCGTTTTCTCATAGCGCCCCCTTCTTTCACCCACACTTAGAGGATACGATAGAAGCACGCTAATTCGCATAGTTATATGTGCTAAAATCTGAAAATACTTACATAATCGTATCAAAATGGCTCAGAATGTGATGTCTTTGCACTAGACTGTAGCAGGTGCCGAAAAAGAATGGCATAGCTGCCGCAGCGCCTCTATAGCGTAGGGTTTGCATAGAAAATAATCAGCACCATGCTTTAACGCTGCTTCTCGCAATTCCGCACTGTCTTCGGCGCTACTTACAATAACGCGGGCTTTCTGTCGGTCACGCTCGGAGAGGCTGCGTAATAGGTCAGGTGCATGAATAAAAGGTTCATGCCATTCTATAATGACAATATCCGGGCAGAGTGCGTCGTAAAGTTTCTCACCCTCTTGCAGTGAAGTGGCGGTGAAAGCCCGTAGCTGCAATTTCTCCAGGCTATGTTGCGTAATAAACAGACTATCCTCGTCATCATCAATGACGAGACAGGATTTCGGCTTCATAATGTCCTCGCTATTACTACTCATACTAGCAATAGCGACCCTCATAGGGAAGCAAAACAGACCTTCTGAATATGGAATCTGGTGTATTGTCTAACTATGATACAGGTTAAAGCGAATATGCTGATCTATGCAACTTTGAGTTCGCGCTGCTGGTGATCTTTGGTAATCCATCCGCCACCCAGCACGCGTGATTCATCATAGAAAACGCACGCCTGACCCGGGGTTATAGCGCGCTGTGGATCATAAAAACGGATACGCGCTTTTCCGTGATCATCCGGTGCAAAGAGCGTAGCCGACATCGCAGGGCTGTTCGCCCGCACTTTGACCGAAAGGTCCAGTCCTGACGCCGGAATGGTGTTTTTTCCCAGCCAGTTAATAGCTTCAACGAAGAAGCTTTCAATACCAAGCGCGCTTTGCGGCCCGACGATGACCTGATTCTGCTCCGGGTCGATTTTGATGACATAAAGCGGCTCACCGCCGCCGATGCCTAAACCCCGGCGCTGACCGACCGTATAGTTGATTACGCCTTCATGCTGCCCGAGCACTCGGCCATCAAGGTGCACGATATTGCCCGGCTCCAGCGCACCCGGGCGAAGCCTTTCTACAATGGAGGCATAATCGCCATTCGGTACAAAGCAAATGTCCTGACTATCCGGCTTGTCCGCCACAATCAGCCCGAAGCGCTCCGCATGTTGCCGTGTTTCCTCCTTGGTCATGCTGCCGAGGGGAAAGTGCGTATAGGCGAGCTGTTCCGCCGTGGTCGCGAACAGGAAATAACTCTGATCCTTCTTCGGATCGATTCCGCGATGCATTTCAGGGCCCTGCTCACCGTCAATCCGCTGAACATAATGCCCGGTAACCAGCCCGTCTGCACCGAGATCCTGCGCGACTTTGAGCAGATCCCGGAACTTCACGGTCTGGTTACAACGCACACAGGGAATCGGGGTAAAACCATTGATATAGCTGTCGGCGAAATCTTCCATCACCGATTCTTTGAACAAGGATTCATAATCGAGCACATAGTGCGGGATGCCAAGGCTTTCCGCTACCATCTGCGCGTCATAAATATCCTGCCCGGCGCAGCATGCGCCTTTCTTTTTCAGCATCTCACCGTGGTCATAGAGTTGCAGCGTGATGCCGACGACATCGTAGCCTTCTTCATGCATCAGCGCCGCCACGGTAGAGCTATCGACACCGCCACTCATGGCGACAACGATGCGCGTTTCCGCCCTTTTCTTGCCGGGTGCAAAGCGGTTTTCCGTGTTAGTGGGGTGTTTCATCATATAAATTGCGTGTCGGATCCATGGATTGGTGTAGTATGTCGATAATCAGGAGTGTTTCCTTGCTTACTTTGTAAAACAAAACATGCGACTCGACCGGGTAGGAATAAATTTTATCAATCGAATCATTATTGAAATAACATGTTCCTAATAATGGCTGGTCACATAATATGGCAATCGTATCATAAATCTTACGAACGTATTTTTCTGCTTGTCGCGCTCCAAATTTCTGCTTGGAAAATAGTTTTATTTCATCCAAGCTTACTTCAGCTGCTAATGTAAGCTTATAGTTCTTCTTGGGCATCACGCAATTCACCGAAAATACGATCAAACACTTCCGCGCCGTCGACCGTTTCGCCGCGTTCGATCTGATCAATACCGACCTGCAGGATATCGCGCAATTTTTGCACTCTTAGCTCTTCTTCTTCCAGCAGACGCAGTCCGGCGCGAACCGCCTCACTCACCGACTCGAAGCGCCCTTCGGCAATCTTCTGCTCGATGAATTTGGAAAAATGCTCGCCGAGGGTCACGCTGGTATTACGTTGCATCTAGTTTACTCCTGATTATGGGTTTTCCATTGCTTGTATTACATAATAATACAAGGAATAGTGTATCGCCGCAAGTCCCTTTTATTCTGCGCTTTAACGCCCTATATGTAGCTGAAGGAGGAAAGCGCAATGTATAGTCTCTTCAAAAAGGTAGCTATTATTACACTCTTTACCTTGATTTTGCAAGGAAATAGCGGGGCAACAGCGCAGGCGCAGCGAGTGCTCCCTCAGTCAGAGCAGCAGATGCAGCTTTCCTTTGCGCCCGTGGTCAAGCGTGTTGCACCTGCCGTAGTGAATATCTATGCCAGCAAGCGCGTCCGCGTCCAGTCGAGCCCGTTTGCTATCAATCCATTGTTCGAGGAATTTTTCGGCCGCGATCCGTTTGGCGGTCAGCTATCTCCCTTCCGCGGTTTTTCCCGCGAGCGGGTGATCAACTCGCTCGGTTCCGGGGTAATCGTTGATCCGGAAGGTCTCATTATCACCAACTATCATGTGGTGGCGCAGGGGGATGACATCAAAATCGTACTGAATGACAAGCGGGAATTTAAGGCCAATGTGGTCCTTACCGATCAGCAGACCGACCTTGCATTGTTAAAAGTGCAAAACCTGACGGAGCCCTTGCCCTTCGTACCGATGGCACAACAAAATACGCTTGAAGTAGGCGATATCGTGCTGGCCATTGGTAATCCCTTCGGCGTAGGGCAAACGGTGACGAGCGGAATCGTCTCCGCGCTCGCCCGGACAGCAGTAGGGATAGCAGATTACGAATTCTTCATCCAGACCGATGCCGCGATCAATCCCGGCAATTCCGGCGGAGCGCTCGTCGATCTGCGCGGAGAGCTGGTAGGTATCAACACCGCGATTTATAGCAAAAGCGGCGCCTCGGATGGGATCGGCTTCGCCACACCTGCTATTATGGCATGGCGGGTGCTCGAAAGCTATCGCGAGGGACTGGATCGGATTGCACGGCCCTGGCTCGGCGCCTCAACACAAAATATGACACAGGAGCTCGCGCGGTCACTTGGCTTGGAGCGCCCGGGCGGTGTGCTGGTCAATAACGTGCTGGAGGAAAGCCCTGCGGCAAAAGGCGGGCTACAGCGAGGTGATGTGATTATCACCGTTGACGGCGAGCCGGTTAATGATGAAGAGACGCTTAAATTCCATATCGCTACCAAGCCGCTTGGCACCTATGCAAACTTAGAAGTGCTGCGACGGGGTAAGACACGGGATTTGCAGATCGAGATGGAACTGCCCCGCGGTATCAGCCCAGGAATGGTACAAACACTTACCGGCAGCAATCCGCTTGCCGGAGTTAAAGTAGCGAACCTCTCACCCGCGCTTGCCCAGCAACTGCGCCTTGATCGCACTAGCGGCGTGGTGGTGATAGATGGGAACAGCGAACGCAGCCGCTCTCGCTTTTTCCGCAAGGGGGATATTATTGAAGCCATAAATGGGGAGCCGGTTACCACGGTCGCGCAGCTTGAAGCGCTGCTGGACGAGCCCAAGCGTAGCTGGAATATTCAGGCCGACCGGCAGGGACAAAAGCTGGTTATTAACCTGATGCTATGAGGAAGTTGGAAGTCAGAACCTAGTTGTACTCTCTCAATAGGTTGTTGACAGTAATCTGACCGAATAGGTTGTTGGTGTTGAATCTAACAACTGAAAGGAGATCACTGTGAACGTACATCAGAATGCCAGAACGACGGCGCTGAGTCGAGCGTTGATTATAGATCGCTATGAAGCGGACTGGAGCCAGCAGGTCATCGCTGATGCTTTCGGCATTGCCGCGCATCTGGGGCTGGCCTATTCCACCGTCTGCCGCTACCTCAAAAAGCATGGTATCAGCCGCAAACGCGACATTCTGCCGCCGCCCAAACCGCGCCGCTATGAGCGCAAAACACCCGGCGAAATCATCCATATCGACATCAAAAAACTCGCCAAAATCGACGGTGTCGGCCACCGCATTCATGGCGATCGCAGGCAGGGAAAGGGCTGCGGATGGGAGTATCTGCACGTCGCCATCGACGACCACTCCCGCCTCGCCTATAGCGAAATCCTGCCCGATGAGACCGGCAACAGCTCGCTCATCTTCGCTCGCAATGCCGTGAAATGGTTTAAGCAGCATGGTATCTGCGTGCGTCGCATCATGACCGATAACGGCGTCGGCTATAAAAAACGCTACGCAAATCGCCTGAAAAGCTGGGGCATTAAACACATCACCACGCGCCCCTATACCCCCAAAACCAACGGAAAAGCCGAACGATTCATCCGTACCAGCTTAGAGGAATGGGCCACGCGCAGCCCTACACCCACTCCAGCCAACGAACCGCCATGCTCAAACACTTCCTTGACTTCTATAACAACTACAGACACCATCACGGAATCAACACAACGCCTGCGCTTAGGTGCGAACAACGTCTTGGGACATAACAGCTAACGCGCGTCTGAAACTGGCACATAAAGCGTTTCTGGGTGTGTAGCTGCATACCACTCCGCTTCCGATTCAAAACGCGCTAGCGCACTTAGTTCGGAACGGATATAGCCGTACTGCGGATGCTCTTTCAGCACGGCGAGACGCCTCAATAGCTGTGCACCGGCATTACCCATCGTGTAGTGCAGGAAGGGATAATTGATGCGGCGTGCAAGTTGCTCACCCTGCTCCATCCGCTCAACATAGTCTTTCATTCGCTGATAGCGCTTCCAGATTAGCAGGGTATCCAGATTCGAGGCTATAATTTCTGGCGTCGCGCTGTGTGAAACGTGATAAGCAGGTATTGCTGTTTGGCTCGTCTTGGTTTGCTGCAGGCGATAAAAAAACAATGCTGCGATGATAAGCGCAATCAAAATCAGTGCCCATAAACTGCGTCTCATATTCGGTGTCATGATGCTTCTCCCTTAGTTAGAGCACATTTTATATAAAATTGATTAATAAATCGTTAACCGAGCCGTATTTGTCGGGGTTGCTTTGTTTTCTAGCTAGCGATATAACGCTTTAGAGAATATAGAGGCTAAAACATGGCAACATTAGGCACACGGATTTTTACCTGGCTGCATGGGGAATATGTCGGCAATGATGAGTTCGGTAACAGCTATTATCGGTCTAAGAAAAAGCATGCGGTTTCCATCGGGCGCCCGAATACGGAGCGCCGCTGGGTGATTTATAAACATATAGCTGAACCCAGTCTGGTGCCGCCCTACTGGCATGGCTGGTTGCACCATATAACCGATGAGCCTCCCACCGAAGAAGATAAAAAGCGTCATTATAACTGGCAGAAAAACCACAAGCCGAATATGACCGGCACCAAGGAGGCTTATTTTCCACCAGGGCATGTGCGTATGGGCGGAGAGCGCAGCGAAGCTTCGTCCGATTACGAGCCGTGGACGCCCTAATCCCCGTTTTAGAGCTGGTTGCGTAGTGCTCATGCCTTGCAAACCCGGCTGTTTTCACCTATAAGCGTTCCGGCTTTACGCAACCTGCCCCGTGGGCGATTATCAGGAGCAACATTATGAGCAATGTCATTGTCGTCGGTTCGCAATGGGGCGATGAAGGAAAAGGTAAAATCGTTGACTGGCTGAGCGAACGCGCTGATGTCATCGTACGGTTTCAGGGCGGCCATAATGCCGGGCACACGCTGGTGATTGACGGCAAGACCTTCAAGCTGAGCCTATTACCCTCCGGTGTGGTGCGCGGCGGTAAAGTGTCTGTTATCGGTAACGGGGTGGTGATCGATCCGCATGCCCTGTTGCAGGAAATTGAAACCGTTGCGGAGCAGGGCGTGGAGATTACGCCGGATAATCTGATGATTGCGGAAAATGCCGCGCTTATTCTCCCCCTGCACCAGCAATTGGATGCAGCTGCGGAATCGGGACGTGGCAGTAAGAAAATCGGAACGACAGGTCGGGGTATCGGTCCGGCCTACGAGGATAAGATCGGTCGCCGGGCTATTCGTTTATGTGATCTTGCCGATGAAGCGCTGCTTGATAGCCGACTGGATGGTCTACTTGCGCATCATAATGCACTGCGTCGCGGCCTTGGCGCAGAAGAAGCTAAGAAAGACGACATCAAGGCGGAGCTGCTCGCGATTGCCCCGAAGCTGCTTGCCTATGCGCGTCCGGTGTGGAAAGTGCTCGATGCGTTTGCGACCGAAGGCAAGCGCATCCTCTTTGAAGGCGCGCAAGGCGTGCTCCTCGACGTGGATCATGGCACCTATCCGTACGTTACCAGCTCCAATACGGTGGCGGGTACCGCTTTCTCCGGTTCCGGTCTGGGCGCGCGCAATATCGGCATGGTACTGGGCATTACCAAGGCGTACACTACCCGCGTAGGATCGGGCCCGTTCCCAACCGAGCAGGATAATGCGATCGGCCAGCATCTGGGCGAACGCGGCCACGAATTTGGTACGGTGACTTCGCGCAAGCGCCGGTGCGGATGGTTTGATGCGGTCCTTGTGCGACAGACGATTAAGCTCTCCGGTATTACGGGGATAGCGCTCACCAAGCTTGATGTGATGGATGAGCTGGAAGAAATCAGGGTGTGTATCGGTTACAAGCACGACGGCAAGGTTTATAGCTATCTCCCTGCTTCGCCCACTATTCAGGCGGAGGTGGAACCGGTCTATGAAACGTTTGAAGGCTGGCAGTCGACCACGCGGGGTGCGCGCTCGTTTAAAGACCTGCCGGCGAATGCGGTTAAGTATGTGACACGCCTTGAGGAATTAATTGGCTGTAAAATTGCACTTCTCTCCACCAGCCCCGAGCGGAATGACACGATACTCATCGCCGATCCGTTTGCTGATTAGCGCATAACGTAAAAGCATTTCACAACAGCGTGGTTTTTCGCTAAGCTGCGAGGTGTAGGGGTAACGTCGCATGGCAGAAGAAGCACAGGAAATTACCGAATCAGAGCGCGATAGAGCCGAAGCCAGGGAAATAGCAAAGAAACCGGTATCGGCAACCGATAGTATTGGAGGTGATTTATTTGACGAGGGGAATGTTGTCGAAACCCCGAATCTGGAACGGATTGGTAATAATGAAGGCTATTTAAGTGATAGCTTTGCGATTGATTACAGCCGTAAGATTGACGCACTTTCCTCGGAATTTGCCTCTGCGTTTGCCGCAAATGAGCGTGAGCAACTCACTGCCGACCGTGAGATATATGCATTATTATTTGATGCCAAATTTCCGGTGCGTATGCTTGCTATGGATGTGATGAAACGGGCAGACACGCCGCATTTAATTAAAGTGCTGGATTCGGGCAAAGTGATGTTACCCGATAAAAATAATGAGGCGTTTGCTGTAGTGCTGGAGCGTCCGCAGGGGATTACACTGACAAACTATATGCTAAATAATAACCGATTTTCGGAAAAAAGGGTAACGCGGCATTTTCTGGGTCAGCTTCTTAATGCCATACAGTATTTTACGCTCTCCGGTACGTCCCATGGTCGTATTAACCCGGATAATATTTATATCGATGTGGAAAGCTCCCGGGTGCAAATTGGTGAATGTTTGTCTGAATTCTACGGCTATTCACAGTCTCCTGTATTTGAGCCATTGGAAAATATGGTGTGTGATCCGACGGGTAAAAACGAATTCGACATGACAGCAGATTATTTCGCGCTCGGTATGGTACTGATCTTCCTGTTTACCGGAAGGTTGCCTTTTGAGGGTATGAGTGCGGAGGCGATTATTAGGTGGCGACTGGATAATGGTTCTAGCGATAACGTGTTAAAACAGGTGATTGATGAAATCGATAACCCTATATCACGGCGTATGGATAGCTTGTTGAAAGGACTGCTTTCTGACGACCTTCAAGACAGATGGAAATTATCGGAGGTGCGTTCCTGGCTGAGGATGGAGGATGTGATGTCGCATGCCTCCAAGCTTCATAAAGAAGCGAGCACCGCATTGGTGTTCGATGGAGAGGAATATTTCAGTCCCAAAAAGCTGGCCTATGACCTTCATCGAAAATGGCCAGTAGCCAAACGGCAACTCCGGGTAGCAGAGTTAACACGCTGGTTAAATCTTGCTCTCAAGCGCCCGGAGCAGGCCGATATGATTGAAGCGCTGGTGCCAACTCCAGTACAGGAAATTATTCTTTCCGACGAAAAGCTCGCACGTATCATCATTGCGGTTGACCCTAGTGGACCGCTTCGTTTTCACGGAATGGTCTGTATGCCCAGCGCGCTCGGATCATATCTCGCGAATATTTATATCAACGGCGAGCGTGAAAAACTGCAGTATTTTGGTTTTATTCTCAACGATGGCATCCTACAATACTGGATTAACCGGCAAAAAGAGCCGGATTTATATAGTTATGGTGTGCTGGGCTGGAGCCCACTGAAAATCCGTCAGAATATCCGTAAGAATACCCTTGGGTTTGGTATGGAGCGAACGCTTTATGATCTAAACCCAAGTCTCGCCTGCCAAAGTAAGTTACTGCAGCCTTACTATGCGGCCAATCTATACGATGCAGTGATTGCATTGAATAAATATCAAGGTAATACCGATGAGGTAGACCCGTTGGATCGGCATCTTTCCGCTTTTCTGGCAGCTAAAATTGGTTTAAGCGAAGAAATGACCGTCAAAAACCTGAAAAATTACCCCTCCGTTTCTAAAAATCCACATGTCCTGATGTTAGGCTTACTCAGTGTAGCGCAAAAAGAAGCAAAGGCTCCGCCTCTCCATACGGTAAGTGACTGGATGTTGTCACGGCTTAGCAGTCTGGATAAAACCTTACACAGCTCCAAAATCCGTGATGAAATGAAGCGTTCACTGAAAAAAGCCTCTCGCTCCGGTATTCTAAAGGATATGTATTTGCTGGTAGCGTCCTCCATGTATGTGAAGAAAGACAATTATGGGTTTAAGAAGGCGCGAGAAGAATACCGAAATTTGGCATTGGGTATTGGCCAGCTAAAGCGCAAGAAAACCATACAGAATATCGCGTATGCTACAGGTCTCAAAGTCTCGGTGAATGTTGCATATGTTACATTGGCAGTAACAATTTTTTACGTGTTACTTCGTGTCTAAGTCTACTTTACTCAGTTTATAAAACTCGTTAAAACAAGAATATGAAAACCCTATACGCCGTATTTTTAATAGCCCTACTGGTGACGCCCTGGTTGGTGTGCTGGCCTGTAGAGGCTAAAACCCGTCTGCCGTTGCCGCGTTATGTCTCGGTGAATACGAGTGAGGCAAATGTGCGTACCGGACCGGGCTTACGCTATCGGATCAAATGGGTGCTTCAACGCAAGGGCATGCCGTTGGAAATCATTGCAGAGTTTGAGCAATGGCGCAAAATTCGTGATATTCAGGGCGATGAGGGTTGGATGCATCGCAGCCAGTTGTCCAATAATCGCACGGTAACTATCGTAGGGGAAACGCAGATCTTGCGCGAGCGTATTTCAGCGCAATCCCACCCGGTCGCCCGCATTGAAGCGGGGGCGCATGCTGAGCTGGAAAAATGTCGCGATAATGCGTGCCTGATTACGGCAGACAATCTTCGCGGCTGGGTGCCGAGGAGCAGCCTCTGGGGTGTATACCCTAACGAAACGTTGGATTAACGCGTCCTTCTAGCTATCAACTGTTCTTCCGCCGTTCACTTTAGACGTGATCCTCTAAAAAAAGGCCTCTCCCTTGCGCATTTCCGAAGTAGCCTTAGCGGAAGCGTATAATTTCTGAATATCGTGTAATTCCTGCATATCAAACGTTAATATCTGGCGGCTCTATTGCAGCTTACTGATATCCATGTTCTTAAATTGACTGGCCATTTTGAGCATGTCAGACTTTTTCATATTCTTCATTTTCTTCATCATCGTCTGCATTTGTTTGAATTGCTTAAGCAGCCGGTTCACCTCCTGCACGGTCACGCCTGCCCCGGCGGCGATACGTTTTTTGCGGCTGGCATTCATCAGCTTCGGGTGTAGCCGCTCTTTCTCCGTCATGGATTGAATGATCGCCTGCTGGCGCACGACCATGTTGTCATCGACCCCGCTTTCAGCGATTTTGTCCTTCAATTTACCGAGGCCGGGCATCATCCCCATCATGCCGCCCATGCCGCCCATTTTCTTGATCTGCTCGAGTTGCTTGAACAGGTCATTGAAGTCAAACTGGCCTTTCTTCAGCCGCTTTTCCATGCGTTTGGCTTCTTTTTCATCGACCTCTTCCGCTGCTTTCTCAACGAGACTGACAATATCACCCATGCCGAGGATGCGCTGCGCCACGCGCCCGGGGTGGAAATATTCGATATCGGAAATTTTCTCGCCGACACCTAAAAATTTGATCGGCACGCCGGTGACCATTTTCATCGAGAGGGCCGCGCCACCGCGCGCATCCCCATCAACTCGCGTGAGGACGATGCCGCTTACGCCAGTGCCCGTAGGCTCTAAAGCGGTCTGGAAGGAGCCCGCAACATTGACCGCATCCTGTCCGGTCAGGCTATCGGCAACGAGCAGCACTTCCGCGGGATCAGAAAGTTTCGCGACCGCGACCAGCTCCTCCATCAGCTCCGTATCCACATGCGTACGGCCAGCCGTATCAAGGATCAGCACGTCATACCCGCCCAGCTTCGCTTCTTTCATCGCGCGCTTGGTGATCGCATCCGGCTGCTGCCCTTCGATAATCTCAAGCGTATCGATCTGGACCTGCTTGCCGAGCGTTTCCAGCTGCTTCTGCGCTGCCGGGCGGTAGACATCGAGCGAAGCCATTAGCACGGTTTTCTGCTGCTTGGTTTTGAGCCAGTTGGCAATCTTACCTGCCGTCGTGGTTTTACCTGAGCCTTGCAATCCCGCCATCAGGATCACAGCGGGGGGGCTGACGGCGAGGTTCAGCTCGGAGGTTTCCCCGCCAAGCATGGTTTCGAGCTCATCGGAAACGATTTTGATGACCTGCTGCGCCGGGTTAACGTTCTTGATGATCGCTTCACCAACGGCTTTTGCTTTAATATTTTTGATGACCTCCTTCACCACCGGCAGGGAGACATCCGCTTCGAGCAGCGCAATCCGCACTTCGCGCATGGCGGCGCTGACATCTTCCTCGGTCAGGTAGCCTTTACCTTTCAGCCTGGAAAAAACATTGCCGAGTGTATCGGTCAGGTTATCGAACATGGGTGTGGTTTACGGCAAAAGCAGAATGAGCGCAAATACTTATCGCACTTGCCAATAGTTAACATTTATTGGTATAATCCGGTGAGGAGCACCATCATGAGTTATGCGATTGGCGAATATTTTGAGTCCTTCATAAAAGCACAGCTGGAAACAGGGCGATATAATAATGCTAGTGAAATTGTGCGTGAGGGGTTGCGTCTGGTGGAAGAGCGGGAAGCAAGGCTGCAAGCCCTCTCGCAGCATCTGGAGCGGGCGATTGCCAAGGGCGGGGCTTACAGTGATGAAGAGCTGGCAGCGCAGCTGGATGCGGAAGCCGATCTTCCCGAATGACCTATCAATTGCGCTATCTCGAGCAGGCTAAAGATGATTTAGTCGCCATTCAGCGCTATATTACCCGAGAGAGCGGCTCATCCTCGACGGGCAGGCGTTTTGTTCAGCAATTACGTCAGAAATGCAGGGAAATCGCCGGCGCCGGTTTTCAGCTAGGAATCGCCCGCCCGGAGCTTTTACCCAATATACGCAGCTACCCCTTTGGCCACTATGTAATTTTCATGCGTTACAGTGAAACCCATCTGGAGATAGTGTCAGTCATAGAAGGTCACAGGGATATGGAGACCTTCTTTTCGTAAAGCGAAAACAGCAGCCAGTATCACCTGTGTATTTACCGCAACGCAGTCCAAGCCGCAACGGGAAATCCGCGCTCCTTCTTGTATTTCATTGACGGGATTCTTATATAAGTGATACAATGCAAGCAATGAATAGTTTCATTATTCAGCATTTCAACCAACATAGCCGGTATTACGGCAAAGGAGGCATGTGACGGAAACGTTAACGGCGGGCCATCTCTTACGCCCGGACACTTCATCTGCAACGGCGCTGGAAGCGTTTATTGAATCTTTAACCACCCTGCTGACATCCAAAGGGGCTTCTGACATCACCGTCATTGACTTACACGGCAAGAGCTACATGGCCGATGCGATTGTTATCGCGAGCGGTACATCGAGCCGGCATGTGAGTTCCATGGCGGATTACGTCGTTGAGCTGATGGGCGACAGCGCGCTCTCCGTCGAAGGGAAAACCGAAGGGGAATGGGTGCTAATCGACCATCCGGAAGTGGTGGTGCATCTCTTCAAACCCGATATACGTGAGCATTACGGCTTAGAACGCATGTGGGGCGATGAAATCGGCAACGAGCAGGATGAAGTAGTCGAAGTCGAACTGGTGCATTAGGGAGGTGTTGAGAAGGCATATTATCTGCACACTTCGTCAACACTAAAGCCTGCTATGACATCGTGCGTAAAATGCGCTTTCCTTGTCGGATTTCCCTATCGTGAATTGCCGCTTGCCAGAAACGGCCGTGCAGAGTACCGTTCCGCACATATACTAGGCTAACTCAACGCGAACACCCCGCCATGTACACCCCTGACGTTCTTGCCTTTCGCCAATTTTACCGCATGCGGTTGGGAAAGCTGGTCTATCGCCGTATCGCCAGAAAGATCGCGAAATTATGGCCGGAGATGCTGATCGAAAAACGCTATGGCGACAACACGGCGCTTGCGGGGATTGGCTACGCCGTGCCGTACCTGAAGGCGTTTTTGCACGCGCGCAACCAGCAGGATAAGGAGGTAAGCGCGCCGCGTTCGCAGCCGGCGATTGCGTGCATGCCCGCCGCGTGCGGGGTGATCCCGTGGCCGCGCAACCCAAAAAACGGCAATAAGAGCCTGCTCGTTGATGAATACCACCTGCCCTTTGCAGACCACAGCCTCGACCGGATTCTGGTCGCGCATATGCTCGAATTTACCGAGCGGCCCGATCTCTTTCTGGACGAAGTGTCCCGTGTGCTTAAACCTTCGGGTAAGCTGATGATGATCGTGCCGAACCGGATCAGCAGCTGGGCGAGCCGCGATGTTACCCCGTTCGGTTATGGCCGCCCGTTTACGGCGATGCAGCTTGAGACGCTTTTGCAGGAGGCGCAGTTTCATGTGTCCACGCTGGAGCGCCTGATTTTCTTCCTGCCGATCCACTCGCCGATCTATACCAATTTCGTCCGGCTGATCGACAAACTGTTTTTCCCCCTAACCAGCCGGGTCAATCTGCGGCTGTTTGGCGGCGGCGTGCTGCTGATCGAAGCGGAGAAGCGCAGCTTCGCTATGATTCCCGCGTTTAAGCGCCAGCCGATACGCGCAAAACAAACGGCAAAGGCCGGGGTAAATCACGCTTCTGGTAAAAACCGGCAATAGCTGCTAATAAGCACGCATGACAGTATCCGATGCCGATTTGCGCCCGGACCAACGGGCCATCGCCCCGCTGATAGAACCACGCAGCCGTGTGCTTGATATCGGTTGCGGCGAAGGCGCGCTGCTACATTACTTGGAGGCGGAAAAGCAGGTTCATGCCCAGGGGCTGGAGATTGAGGCGGAGGACGTTACCCGCGCGGTCAAGCAAGGGCTTTCGGTGATTCAGGGCGATGCCGATACGGAGCTACGACATTATCCCGATAAAACCTTTCATACGGTGATCCTCGCGAAGTCGCTTCAGGCGATGAAACAGCCGAAACAGGTTCTGAAAGAATCCTTGCGTATCGGCGAGCGGGTGATCGTCGTGATTCCGAATTTCGGTTATCTACGCAACCGGCTTTACCTGCTGCTCAAAGGTGAAATGCCGGTAACCAAAAGCCTCAGCTATGAATGGTACGAAACGCCGAATATTCATTTCTGCACGATACAGGATATGATTAAGCTGGCGGAGCATCTCGGCGCAACGGTAGAAACGCGCTATACGATTGACAAAGATGCGAAAACGCGCGCTTTTAAGGGATACGGCACTTTCGGCCCGAACCTGTTCGCCGAGCAGGGCCTGTTTGTGTTACGTGGTTGATGTAACAGCTGGCTACCAGAGTATATGAAAAAAAACCAATTTTTAACCACCAGACGGTATGTTATATTATAACATTATCATGTAAATAATGTGTAAGTAGTGTTGTGCCGTTAGATAAAGCGTTAATCCCCGACATATTGGAGGCTATATCCCGCGAATATCTTCCCGAGGGCTACCACGAGCCGCGCTATGTATTTCAGTTTACTAAAGATGGGAAGCTGTATGAGCACGCAATTATCCGCGATTTGCAGAGTATGGGAAAACGCTATGATTTTGCTGACCCGGGTGATGTTATACGTGCTGCGGAGGATGCGTATACCTGGAATTTACGGTTACTAAAAACGCATCATAACCTTAGCGAAGCCACCATGGCCGTCTCTCCGGAAGCAGCGTTTGTGCTTACGACCGTACTGGGGCATGAGGGTGCGATACCTTATTTAACGGGAAAGACACAGATTCCGGAGCGTCTAGCCCCACTGATAGAGGAGATTATCGAGCCGAACGGCGAAACGAACGAAGCTGCGCCGCCTTCAGCGCCTGAACGTAATGTCACCGTGACGGCGGCCTTACCGACGCTCAGCCCGGCGCCGCTGGATGTGCCGCAGCGAGAGCCGGAATTGCCTGAAATAGAGGTTACTCTGCCCGAATATTTGGTGCAGGAGCAGGAGCAAAGGCGCCATACTTATTTACGAAATCAGCACGAAAAGATTATCGAGGGAGAGCTTCCTATTATCCGGAAAGGCCTTGCTATTGCGGAGAATAAACGGGAAATAGAGAACGATAGCGGCAAGCCACTTAACCCCTATGAACACGACCCGCAGAATGCGACAACAACCGGTGAGATAGCGCTCCCCTATAGTTTAGGCTATCCCTCGGCCGCTTTTGTTAAAGCGAACGAACTGACCGAGGATCACGGCTCGGCACCCCTTTTTGGTCCGACGCAGCAAGGTGCCTTCTGGCAGTTTCCGCAATATGGCTACGCGGAAGGGTTTCGGGCCGCCGGTGTGAGCCCGGAGGAATACCCGCGTATTCATCGCGATGACGGGCATCATGCCCATAACCCTCCGGACTTTGTTTCCGCCTCGTACGACACACAGACCGGACCAGCCGGGCAGTTTCATTTTAATCTGCATGACGATACTGGTAACAGCGCCGTATTCAACGGTTTTGCTTCAGCGGACGAACAGCGATTGCGCTTCGTTGCTTACAAAAATGCCGGAGGTGAGCCTAATTATCAGGGTAGGTCGTTTCAGGCTGCATACACCCGTGAGGCGGCGGAAAGCCCGCTCGATGATGCGGAAAGCTCGCTCGATGCCGCGGTCATGAGCTATACTAGTTTTCCCGACCTAACTGTAGGGGTCGGTCCCGTCCTCCATGTCGCATCAGGCGATGGCGCTTTGCGTTTAGCGCCCGGCATACGAAGCGATATCAGTGCGCTCGATCCGTGGACAGCCAAAGTTGGAGGCCGGCTATTTACCGATGTAACCACAGCGGCCGTAACCGGAGAGCTTGAACTTGCGACGGAAACCCTCCATATCGGGCGTCCTCAGGCGCATCTGTCTTACCATTTTCATCTGCCTTATCAGGGCAAATCCGAACATGCGCTGCATGGGCGATTCGCCTACCCTTTTTCTCCGCGTGATCTGATTAGCCATGAAACCGAACTGGCAGTTAATGAGGGCTGGACCACGAGCCTGAAATACACGCGGGCACTAAGCAACCCTAATTGGGCCGTTTCCTCGTCAGCATCGTTCGGCAACCTAGAAGAGGCAGCGTTTAATGGAACGGCTGAAACGTCACGCTCTCTGAATTTGCGGCTCGGCGTCGAGCTGAATTACCTGAACCTGCCTCAGAATATAACCGGCGCCGTTGAGGTCGGTCTTGATGAGGTCGGTTCCCAGCCAACACCGTACGGGCAGATCAAAGTAACTAAGCTGATTGAATAAAGCGAGATATGCCGGCTAGCAGCTTTCCATCTCCGGCGCATAGACCGCCACCAGATAGCCGCCAGGCTGGCGTTCGATGCGCCCGGCGAGTTCGAGCTCAAGCAGTACCGCCTGTACTGTCTGCGCCGGTGCCTCGCAGGCCGCGATGAGATCATCCAGCTGCACCGGGTGCGTCGAGAGCTGCTCCAGAATGACCGATTGTACACGCGCATAATCGGACTCGCTCGGCGGAGCGGCGATGAAATCCCCCTGGTCGCCTTCTTCCAACGGCGAAGGAATGCGCGATAGCTCGGCATAGTTGAGCGTATGGATAATGTCATCGACGCTTTCGATCAGCGCAGCACCCTGCTTGATCAGCTTGTTCGGTCCACCCGCACGCGGATCAAGCGGAAAGCCCGGCACGGCCATCACCTCCCGGCCCTGATCAGACGCACGCTCAGCGGTAATCAGCGAGCCGGATTTCTTCGTCGCTTCCACCACGAGCGTACCCTCCGACAGGCCGGAGATGATACGGTTGCGGCGCGGAAAATCATGGGCCCTCGGCGGATGCCCGAACGAGGATTCCGCAACGATGCAGCCGCCACCTTTGGCGATACGTTCGTAAAGTGCGGTATTTTCTTTCGGATAAATATCGTTTATGCCTCCGGCAATTACAGCCACCGTAGTGTCCTCACCCGCCTCCAGCGCACCGCTATGCGCCGCCGTATCAATGCCGCGCGCAAGGCCGGACACGATCACACGGCGATAGTCTTTCGCAAGCGTTTTCGCGATATGCCCGGTAAAGCGCATCGCATTGGCAGAGGCATTCCGCGCTCCTACAATCGCCAAAGCCGCCCTTTGCAACACGGCAGGATCGCCAAGCACTGTAAGCAGCGGCGGCGGATCGGGAATGTGGCGGAGCGCATCGGGGTAGTCCGGCTCGCAAGCGGCGATCAGTGTGGCGCCGTAATGTGAGAGCGCTTCCAGCTCTTGTTGCGCTTTGGCTAATGGAAAGGCGACCAAAGGCCGCTTTGCGCCACCGCGGCGCGCCATATCGGGCAGCGCCTGCAGCGCCTTAGCCGCACAGCCGTGCAACTTCAGCAACTGAAAGAAGGTATGCGGGCCAATCCGCTCCGTGCGGGATAGGCGTAGCCAGTCCAGCCGTTCCTTGTCCTGTAAGCTCTGAATTTTCATAACACCGCCTGCTGTTATTCCGCTTTTAGAAGCTGATCCGTTTGATTACAAGCGCTTTTCCTCCCCACGTACCAGCCGGTGAATATTCTCATGGTGTTTCAGAATCACCAGAACGCAAATGAAAAACGACAGAAACACAATTTCATTGCCCATATCTCCTGCAAAATACAGCGCATAGGAGGGCAGCATCAGAGCACTGAAAATGGCCGATAAGGAAGAAATACGTGACACCAGAAAGACCAGCAGCCAGGTGGCCGCGATTGCAATCCCTATCGGCGGACAGATCGTCAGGATCACCGCAAAGGACGTTGCCACCCCCTTGCCTCCTTTGAATTTGATCCAGACAGGGAACATATGTCCGATTACAGCGAGCGCGGCTGCAAACGCGAGTAATAAATTCGAGCAGGAGACGGAACCAAACCAACTAACCAGCAACACGGCGAGCGCGCCCTTCACCATGTCGAATACCAGAACGATTAGGCCGATTTTTTTACCCAGAACACGGGTGACATTCGTAGCACCAATATTGCCGGAGCCGTGATCGCGGATGTTGGTGCCGCCCAGCCAGCGGGCCGTTAGCAGTCCGAACGGAATTGAGCCTAGGAAGTAGCTCAGTGCGAGGAGCAGGTAGTCCGATGCATGTAACTCACAGGTCATGTTTCTGCTCTTAGCACAGCAAAACTGTTTTGACCACGCTGATGATGCTTGGCAATATCCGGTAAGCTTGCTAGGGTGAAGCATGGGAAATGCGTTTGAAACGTGGCGAAAGCAGATGGAAGAGCGGTTTGCACCGTTCTATGAGAAGCATTTTGCGCAGCTGGCGGAAGCGCTGGAGATTCGCCGTAAACGCTATCTCCGCCTGTTCTATATTCGTATGACGGTGGTCATTGCGCTGATTCTGACTTCATTCCTTTACATGCCTCATCTGCGTAACTGGCTGCATAGCGCCTCCGGTAAAGCCGAAGCGGAGCATAGCTTTGCCGATACGATCGGTTATGTGCTGATCTGGGAAATCTGGGTGATCATGTTGCTGATCTTCGGTTTATTTCCGCTGGTGCGCTATCGACGTTATATCCGCTATAAAGGCGGGCGGCTTCATGATGAAATGGTGGAGCTGCAAAACCTGCCGGACGTGGAAGAAGGCGATGATGAAGGCCGTCGCATAAATCTTTTGTACGTACTGTTTACCCCGCTGCGGCTGATTTTTAATGTCCTGCCCGGTACGAGCGGCGGTATTTCCGACCGGCTGAGTTACAAAAAAGTGCGGCTGAAAGAACTGATTTATAGCCGCGTGTTCAAGGCCTTCGGACCGTTTACCTTCCGCCCGGAAGGGATGAACGCCGAAGTCAATCTGATGCATCCGCTGCTTTTACCGCCGCACGATGAATATCGATCGGAGGACTACATCCGTGGCATTTATGAACAAACCATTCTGAATATCGGCGATGCACAACTTGTCTCGAAGATTCAGGAAAAGCGCCGGAGTATTTTCCGCGGACTGTTCGTGACGATTGATCTCAGTGATCCGAAAGTGCGGCTGCGCGGGTTGTTTCAGGGACGCACCGCAGTGATCGAACGCAAGCGCCGCAAGCTAAGCTATATTAAAGAGCGCTTTAAGCATTTTGAGGAGATCGACCTGCCCAAACGCAAGCTGAACGAGCATTTTAAGGCGTTTACTACCCATCAGGCCGAAGCGCAGGAAGTACTATCCGATGCATTTTTCACCCATTTGCTGCGGCTGGGCAAGGTGCTGGAGCAGGCGCCAAAAGCCCGCAAAAACTGGGATGACGCGATTTACCGGCTTCTAACGTCCGCTTCCCGACCGAAACTCTATGATGTCGATGAGGAAAGTGCGCTCAGCGATGCGCTCTATTCGATCAATAACGCAGTGCAGTGCAGTTTCTATGAGGATAAAATACAGATCACCATCCCCTATCAGGAAGATTTGTTTGAGCCACCCTCGCTGTTTGCCAGGCCGCTGGAGCGCGAGGAGCTATTCACCATCTTCTGCCTGATGCACGTGCTTTCCGACCTGATCAAAGAGGTCGATCGGGCCAAATCTGTGCTGGATCAGCCCTATCCGGAACTGGATAGTTAACAGACTGTATAATCATCATGGCTCTATCAGCTTGCAATAACCGCGCTTCCATGTGTATAAGGGGAAGAGTGGTAACCATCTGATACGCGATGATAGAGACGGATATTCCAGGATTAGAAGCTGCGAAGGAGCGGCTGCGTAAGAGCCTTTCCCGCATGGAAAACGTGGTGGAGCGCAAGGTGCGTTTTGCCGCAAGCCATGGCGGAGCTGGTGCCGATACGTCGCAACTGGAGAAAACGCTCAAGCAGCTGAACGAGGAAAACAAGCATCTGCGCGATGAGGTGGGCAAGATTCAGGCAAGCTCCGCGAAGGATAAGCGTGAGCTGGAGCGTGCCCGGACTGCAAGCTCTCAGGCGCTGAAAAAGGTCGATCATATGATAAACGAACTCAAGCAGGTCACCCATGGCGCGTAAAGTCGATATCTCGGTCGGACGCCGCACCTTCCAGCTGATGTGTCCCGAGGGGCAGGAAGACCATTTGCGCAACCTTGCGGCCTCGGTCAGTGAGCGGATTGAACGGCTTTCAGCGCAGATGGGCAGCGCGAACGATACGATCCTGCTGGTTACTGCCGCGCTGATGATGCAGGATGAAATCAACGATATGCTCGAAGGGAACATCACCGAAGAGCTGATTGAGTCAGAAGTACAAAAACGCCTACCGGAAGCCGGCAACGATAACAGCGATGATATTATCGATGCGCTCAATGCCGTTTCGGACTATGTCGACAGCGTCACCCAGCGCATTGAAGAGATGGGCTAGCAATCTTACGACTAAAACTTACAAAGAAAATACAATAGAAAAGGGCGAGGTGGGCCAGCCATACCGTGGGCTACTGTAAGCTCCGATAGACCCGTATGTACAGGTGGGCGCCGCATAACCGGACCACAGCCCGGACAGAGGTAGCTCCCTCGGATATCGCATTGGTCCTCGAGACATGTTTCGCCTCACGCATAGGCCAGCTAATCACCTCAATTACTTAGTATAAGTAAAATTTTCGCAAATACCAGTCTTGACATCCCACAAATTAGCCCTTCACCCGCTCGATGTCTGCGCCGACGCCTTGTAGCTTACGGACGATGTGCTCATAGCCGCGGTCGATATGGTAGACGCGGTTGAGGGTGGTTTCGCCTGCAGCAGCAAGCCCGGCAAGGACGAGCGACATCGAGGCGCGCAAATCGGTTGCCATCACCTCCGCGCCTTTGAGCGGTTTGCCGCCATGAATGACGAGGTTGCGTCCGTTCTGCTCGATATTCGCGCCCATTCGCATCAGCTCCGGCACGTGCATGAAGCGGTTTTCAAAGATCGTTTCGCGTATATGGCTCACCCCATCCGCCATACAAAGCAGTGCGACAAACTGCGCCTGCATGTCAGTCGGGAAACCGGGATGAGGCGCGGTGGTGAGTGAAAGCGGGCGAAGGGCCTGCGGGGCAATCACTTTCAGCCCGTCCTCATCGTGAATCAGCCCGATGCCCGCTTTCTCAAGCGCGTCCAGCGTGGCTTTCATCGCGTCTACGGGGGCATGCTTCAGCGTGATTTCACCGCCGGTAATCGCAGCCGCAATGGCGTAGGAACCGGCTTCGATACGGTCAGAGAGCACGGTATGTTCTGCGCCGTGTAAGGCGGGTTTGCCGTGAATAGTGAGGGTCGAGGTGCCAATGCCGTCGATCTCTGCGCCCATTGCCAGCAGCAGCCTGGCAAGGTCGGTGACTTCCGGCTCGCGCGCGGCATTGTTCAGCCGGGTCGTGCCTTCAGCGAGGGATGCCGCCATCAGCGCGTTCTCGGTTGCACCCACGGAGACTTCCGGAAAGTCGATCTCCGCAGCCTGAAGCCCATCCGGCGCGCTCGCTTCGACATAGCCTTCTTCGATGGATATTTTCGCGCCCATCGCCTCAAAGGCGTTCAGGTGGTAATCAATCGGCCGTGTGCCGATAGCGCAGCCGCCGGGGAGCGAAACCCGCGCCTGCTTAAACCGCGCGAGCAGCGGGCCGAGCACGACGACCGATGCGCGCATTTTACGGACAATATCATAGGGTGCGATGGTGTTTGCCGTCGAACGTGCATCCAGCGTGAAGGAGCGGCTGAAGCTGCTCGTGCTCTTCAGGCGATCTGTTTCTTTTATCTGCACACCGAGATGGGTGAGCAACTCGCGCTTGGTAGCGATGTCGGACAGGGAGGGGATGTTGTGCAGTGTGAGGGGATCTTCGGTCAGCAGGCTGGCCGCCATCAGTGGCAAGGCGGCATTCTTGGCCCCGCCGACCTCAATCGTACCCTGCAGCGAGTTTCCGCCTTTGATGGTTAGCTTGTCCATGCAATGGGTGTAATGGAGTAGAGGCGGTGAGTAAAGTCTTTGTGGATGAAATGGCGCTATGGGATGCGATAGCGTGCGGGGGTGAATAAAAAAGGAAGCCCGCACCAGGCCTCTCGGCTTAGTGCGGGATTCGGTTAGAGGCGGACGTTGCCGTCGTCGTCCACCATACTGGCGTCGACGATGGCCCCGTTATGGCCCAAAACCACCTTGGTTGGGCCTTCCGAAGGCGAGGTCTTTTTGATGACCCTGCCTTTCTCAAGACGCTTTTTTTTCTTTGCGTCCCGAGCTTTTTCCTCTTTTTTCATAAGAGAAAAAGTTTTACCCTTATCCTCGTAGGGTTACCTCTCCTCGGGGCGATTTTCCGCGAGTTTATTGACCATCTACTTCGTTATGAAGGTGGTCTGTGAGGTTCCCACAGGGCCACATGTGTCCCATTTGGGGTGGCACGAGGCGGGTTTGTTTTTTAGCTCTCTGTCCGTTGCCTTGTACAAGCCCGGCAATGGCCAGACTTATAATCTCCCACAGGTGTGACCTGTGAGCACTCAACAGCGCTAGATGAAGGGCTTTAGTCTGCTTACTTCACCGATGCTTTGGAGCATACTGCTTCCTTTTGGGCTCTTCTCTGGAGATGAGGTTGCCCTCGTCTCAAGACATGTCTAATCACAAGAGCCCCTGCACTTTCGTGCGTTTGTAAAGCTCCAAAAGCGGCTTGTCAGTAACCCACTTGACTTAGGCACTGTTAGCTAATTATTTTTCATGCTATACTTCCCTTAAACCGGGAAGG
>CAZPQM010000020.1:0-22806 GCA_964588995.1 uncultured Rickettsiales bacterium
AAGCATACGGCCTCATTTGCCGCTGCAATCCAAATAAAGTGCATTGAATTATGGAGTAAAATAATTTGACGACAATATCTAGTCACATTCATCAATCCCGAAGCGCCTCACGCGCGCTCATCGAGAGTTGCAGGTGCAGCTCGCGCAGGTGGCGCTCGTCAGCAGGTGCTGGCGCGTTCATCAGAAGATCTTCCGCCTGCTGGTTCATCGGAAAGGCAATCACCTCGCGGATATTCGGTTCATCGGCCAACAGCATCACCATGCGGTCCACACCCGGCGCAATGCCCCCATGCGGCGGTGCACCGAACTTAAACGCGCGGATCATCCCGCCGAACTTCTCATCGACTACCTCATTCGAGTATCCGACCATCTCAAACGCTTTATACATCAGCTCGGGTTTATGATTTCGAATCGCGCCGGAAGAAAGCTCAACCCCGTTACACACAATGTCATATTGATAGGCTTTAAGCGCGAGCAGCTTCGCTTTATCGTCACCGCATGCTTCGAGCGCTTCCAAGCCTCCCTGCGGCATCGAAAAGGGATTATGCGAGAAGTCGAGCTTATCTTCATCCTCATCCCAGTCGAAATAGGGGAAGTCGACGATCCAGCAGAATTTGAACACATTTTCATCGATTAGCCCAAGTTCTTCGCCGATGATGGTCCGTGCCTTGCCAGCAAGCTCGGCAGCCTTGTTACTGTCCACATGACAGCTAAAGAATATACCATCATTATCGCCAAGCCTGGCTGCTTCTTTAATCTGATTCAGTCGAGCTTCGTCTAAGTTCTTCGCGATTGGCCCTTTCGCCTCGCCGTCTGCAAACATGATATAGCCCAGCCCGGCATAGCCTTCTTCGCGTGCCCAGTCGTTCTTCTTATCGAAGAAGGAGCGCGCTTTCGTGCCGCATTCCGGCGCAGGAATCGCGCGTACAACCGCACCTTTTTCGATCTGGCTCGCGAAGATGCCAAAGTTCGAACCGCGGAACGCTTCTGTCACATCGGCAATCTCAATCGGGTTGCGCAAATCCGGCTTGTCATTGCCATATTTCAGCATCGACTCTTCAAAGGGAATATGCGGGAAACCACCCTCAATCTTCTTATCCGAAAACTCAGAGAAGATCGTCTCCAGTACAGGTTGAATCGCATTAAATACATCGTCCTGTGTTGCAAAGCTCATCTCCATATCTAGCTGGTAAAACTCACCGGGAGAACGATCTGCACGGGCATCTTCATCGCGGAAGCAGGGCGCAATCTGGAAATATTTATCAAAACCCGACACCATCAGCAGTTGCTTGAACTGTTGCGGCGCTTGCGGCAGCGCATAAAACTGGCCGGGATGCACGCGGCTCGGTACGAGGTAATCGCGCGCACCTTCCGGGCTTGATGCCGTCAGGATGGGCGTCTGAATCTCCATAAACCCTTGCCCCGTCATGAGCTCGCGGATACGGCTGATGACCTTAGAACGCAGCACGATATTATGATGCAGTTTCTCACGGCGGAGATCCATAAAGCGGTATTTCAATCGAGTGCTTTCCGGAAATTCTTTATCGCTATTGACCTGCACGGGCAGTTGCTCTTCTTCTACCGCGCTTTCGACCTTCAGGCTGGCGACTTTCACCTCAATCGCGCCGGTATCCATCTTATTGTTGACGGCCTCGGCATCGCGCGCCACCACTTCGCCTTCAATGGTAATTACGCTCTCATAGCGTACTTTCTCCACATCTTCCGGCGTCACATTGCCATCTTCGGGAAAGACCAGCTGCGTCATGCCATAATGATCGCGGAGATCAATGAAGAACACGCCTCCATGGTCGCGCTTGCGGTGCACCCAGCCGGAGAGTTTGACCGTTTCGCCGACATCGTTCGCGCGGAGTTGATTACAGTGATGGGTTCGATAGCTGTGCATTTTGGGGCTCGTTTATTGTTTCGTTGACTATGGAAGTGCGCTGATATATAGGAAAAGCCAAGATTTTACAAGTGTTTCATCTTGTTGTTATCTTTGCTGCGGCTTGCCTGCTGAATCCATGCACTGCCCTATATGTGCCGATGGGTGGGTTTTACGATAAAATCGCAGGATGATAACCGCGCTAAAACCTGAAACCTGATACCTAAAACCTGCTACATGACCGACCTGATTACTGACACGAAAACCCTGAAAGAGCGGATTAAACCGATGACGAAAGAGCCGTTTGTCACGGTCGATACCGAGTTCATCCGGGAAAAAACCTATTATCCGCAGCTTTGTCTGATTCAGGTAGGATCGGAGCATGATGCGTTTGCGATTGATCCACTTGCGAAAGACATTGATCTCGAGCCTTTTCTCAAGCTGCTCTATAATCGTCGCATCGTCAAAGTGCTTCACTCCTGCTCGCAGGATATCGAGATTTTCTATAATATCACCGGGAAGATTCCACCGAATGTGTTCGATACGCAGATTGCCGCGCAGATGCTCGGTCATGGCGAGGCGATCGGCTATGGCAATCTCGCGAAGGAGTTGCTCGGCGAGGACCTCGATAAATCCTCCCGCCATACCGACTGGGCGGCGCGTCCGCTCTCGGATAAGCAACTCGAATATGCGATTTCCGATGTCACCTATCTGCGCGATATCTATGTGAAGCTAAACGAACAGTTAAAGGAAAAAGGTCGGGAGAAATGGGCGCTGGAGGAAATGAAACCGGTGCTCGCGAAAGAGAATTACGAAAATAACCCGAAAGATGCTTGGCAGCGGATCAAAATGCGTTCGCACAAAAAGTCCTTCATCGCGCTGGTAGCAGCCCTTGCCGAATGGCGAGAGCGGCGTGCCCAGCGGATGGATAAACCGCGTAACTGGGTGATGAAAAACGATGCGATTCTGGAAATCGCCTCGAATAACCCGCGCACGAAAGAGGATCTGATGGGGCTGCGCTTTTTCGACTTTAAGCGCTATCCCGATTTGGTAGATGAAGTGCTTAGCGCGTGCAATAAAGGCCGGAAAACCATCCGTGTTCCTAAGCCGGAAAAGAAAAAGCCATTGCCGCGTGGCACAGCCGCCTATATGGAGTTATTGAAAGTGCTGCTCAAAGTTCAGTGCGATTTGCATGATGTCGCACCCTCGGTTGTGGCAAAAGTCTCCGATTTACAAGAAATTGCCCGTTACGGCCGGCGCGCCAAAATCCCGGCGATGAAAGGCTGGCGCTACGATATTTTCGGCAAATATGCCATCCAGCTTAAGAAAGGCGATCTCGCCATTACGGTGCATAAAAACGAAATTACGTTGATCGAACCCGCCTATGCGAAGGAATAATATCGTACGTGTTAAGTACGCATAATTCGCTTACCTTTTACTGTCATTTACAGTATATAGACGACTATGACCAAGCCCATCACCAATGTGCCTAAAGTCTGGAAACAGCATTTCCCGTTTCCCAGTGAGAACAGCCACAAATATGCGCGCGGCCACCTAGCCGTCTTCGGTGGTGAAGACGGCATGGAGGGAGCCGCTGCCTTAGCTGCGCTAGCCGCACAACGGCTCTCCTGCGGCATGGTGACGATCGTCACCCATCCGGATACGCATGACTATTATAAAACAGTAGGGTTGAGCCTGCTGACCTATGTCATTGACGCTGTGCATACCCTTCCGGAATGGTTGGAAAAGCGAAAAGTCAAAGCCCTCGTGATGGGGCCGGGGCTTACTCCGAGCGATAAAACCCGGCGCTTTGCGATGGGCGCATTGCAGACCGACATACCGCTCGTATTGGATGCGGGGGTGATTTCGAGCTTTGCAACCGACAATGACCCGTTGTTTGAGATGATTGTAAACCGTGATGCGCCTGTTGTGCTAACTCCTCATGAGGGCGAGTTCAGCCGCCTGTTCGGTACCATTGATGACCGCGCTGAATCCGCACAAGGCGCGGCGATCCAATCCGGTGCGACGATTATCCTGAAAGGGCCAGAAACGCTGATCGCTTCACCGGAAGAAGAAGTGATCATTCAGAAAAAGGCGACTCCCTGGCTCGCAACGGCCGGGTCGGGCGACGTGCTCGCCGGGCTGGTCGGCAGTTTGTTGGCAAGCGGGATGGACGCACATCATGCATCCGCCGCTGCCGTCTGGTGCCATACGGAGGCGGGCAATCTCGCTGCGCCCGGGCTGATTCCGGAAGATATTATCGCGGCGATCCCACGTGTGCTGGAACAGATTGCGGATTAGTAAGCCCGCTTAGAAAAACAGCCTGACGAGACCATCTCACTGGACTCAGCGCGCGAGACTGTCTATTCTCTCGCCATGAACCAACTTGCAGCTAATACAATGCCCGATACGGAGCCCAACCACCTTTATATCGTCGACGGCTATGGCTTTGTGTTCCGCGCGTATCATGTGATGCCGCCTCTGACCAACCCGGAAGGCACACCGGTTGGCGCGGTCTATGGTTTTACCAATATGATTCTCAAGCTGCGTCGGCAGATTCGTGGTAATGGGGCGAGTGCGCTGATGATTGTCCTCGATAGCGGTGAGAAAACCTTCCGTAACGAGATGTATGAGGAATACAAGGCCAACCGACCGCCGCCGCCGGAAGACCTCGTCCCGCAATTTCCGCTGATCCGTGAAGCTGCTGAGGCGCTTTCGATCCCGACGGTGGAAATCCCCGGCTATGAAGCCGATGACATCATCGCGACCTATGTCAGGCAAGCGAAAGAGCAAGGCATCAGGGTGACTATCGTCTCCTCAGATAAAGACCTGATGCAGCTGGTGGATGATACGGTACATATGCTGGATGCGATGAAGAATAAGGAGATCGGCATAAAAGAGGTTGAGGAGAAGTTTGGCGTTCCGCCGGAGAAAGTGCTGGATATGCTCGCGCTGATGGGAGACTCAGTCGATAACATTCCCGGTGTGCCCGGCATTGGCCCGAAAACCGCAGCGACGCTATTGCAGGAATATGGTGATCTGGAGACATTGCTGGCGCGCGCGGGCGAAATCAAGCAGAATAAGCGGCGCGAAGCGCTGATCGAACATAGCGAGCAGGCGAAGATTTCTAAAGAGCTCGCCACCTTGCATTATGACGCGCCGGTGGATCACGAGCTAAGTCATTTCACGCTGCGCCCGGATGATCCGGATATGCTGGTGCCGTTTCTGCAAGCGCACGGATTTAAATCGCTCGCGGCAAAAATAGAGGGGCTTTCGAAGGACGATCTGGAAATGCTGAACCGCGAACCGGCCAATGAGAGCAGGCCGGTCAGTGCTCCGTCTGCAGGGGCGCTGCGTGTCAGTACCCTACGCGAATTATCGTCCTTACCGGCCTGGGTAAACCGCGCACTGGAAAACGGCTATGCCGCGCTGCAACCGCTGCACACTAAAAAAGGCGTGCTGACCGGGCTTGCACTTGCGACCTTAAATAAAAACACGCGCGATGTGGAGGCTATCTGGGTGCCGCTCACCGCTGGAGACGGGCAGGATGATCTATTCGGTAGTGATACAGAAGATGCGACAGAGGGGTTTACGCTGAAACAGCTGCGTGACGGGCTAGAGGACTTTTTGAAGCACCCTTCCATCCTCAAAATCAGTGCGGATGTGAAGGCGCTGATTTCTCTGCTTGCCCCCCTCCCAACCTCCCCCCGCAAGCAGGGGGAGGAGTTGAGCGGTACGCCCCGCAAGCAGGGGGAGGAGTTGAAAAATACCTCCCCCCCGTTTACGGGTATCTCACCTGCCTCCCCCCCGTTTACGGGGGGGATAGAGGGGGGGCAAACCCTAACCCCCTACGACGATCTCACCGTAATGGCCTATTGCCTCGATGGCACGAAGCATGCGCGCGATCTTCACTCCCTGCTGAAGGAGCATTGCGGCAACAGCTACGACCTTGAAACACTGGCCGAATCGCCGGATGAGAAAACGCTCGGCGCGCTGATGCAGGATATCCTGATATTACAGGAGCAGCTGTGGCAACGCCTGTTTGATGAAAAAATGATGACGCTTTACGAAACGATTGAGCGCCCGCTATCGCGCGTTCTGAGCGATATGGAGCAGCGTGGTATCCGGCTCGATCCGGCGGTGCTACGGCAACTTTCGGAGCAGTTCGGCAGCGAGATGGAGCAGCTTGATCAGGAAGCCTGCGAGCTCGCCGGGCGTGAGTTCAATCTCGGTTCACCCAAGCAGCTCGGCGAAATTCTGTTTGAGGAGATGGGGATTGAAGGCGGCAAAAAAACCGGAAAAAGCGGGCAGTATAAGACCGGTTCCGATGTGCTGGAAAAGCTCGCCGCCGAAGGACATACCATTGCAGAAAAAATCCTCGGTTGGCGCATGCTGTCGAAGCTCAAAAGCACCTATACGGATGCGCTCGCCAAGCTGATGGATGCAACGACTCATCGTGTGCATACCACGTTTAATATGACAGCGACCACGACCGGGCGGCTCTCCTCCACCGAGCCGAACCTGCAGAACATCCCAATCCGCACGGAGGCAGGACGCAAAATCCGCACTGCCTTTATCGCCGCTGAGGGAAAAAAGCTTATCGGTGCAGATTACTCGCAGATAGAGCTCCGCCTGCTTGCCCATATCGCCGATATTGGAACGCTCAAAGCGGCGTTCAGGGAGGGGCAGGATATTCACGCGCTGACCGCGAGCCAGGTCTTTGGTATTCCGCTTGAAGAGATGGATGCCACTAACCGCCGCGCCGCGAAGGCGATCAATTTCGGTATTATCTACGGCCAGTCCGCTTTCGGGCTGGCGGCCAGTCTGGGGATTTCCCGAAAACAGGCGGCTGACTATATTGATGCCTATTTCGAACAATATCCCGGTATTCGAAAGTATATGGAGGCGACCAAGGCGCTCGCGCATGAACAGGGCTATGTGTCGACGCTGTTCGGCCGCAAATGCTTCACCCCCGGCATCACTACCAAAGGGCCGCAGCGCGCCTTCGCCGAGCGGGCTGCCATCAATGCGCCGCTGCAGGGATCTGCTGCCGATATCATTAAAAAGGCAATGATTGATATCGACCGCGCGTTGAAGGCGAAACAACTGCCTGCAGCGATGCTGCTGCAGGTGCATGATGAGCTGATCCTCGAGGTCGATCAGGACGCTGCCGAAGAAACCGCGAAGCTCGTGAAAACCACCATGCAGAACGCAGTGCAGCTATCCATCCCCCTTACCGCCGATACGGCGATCGGTACCCATTGGGGCGAAATTCATTGAACTAAGCGTTTTACAGTGCCGTTAGGCCCAGAGTAACCTAACTTGGCCGAGCATCCAAAAACTCAACGCTGGAACTTCCGGTTTTTCCATGCTATACGCGCATGCATGCGCGCTTATGTACCCTTAACCTTGCTACTATTCACCCTTGCGGGATGCCATGGCGTGGATACGCACCGGATTGATAAACCGTTCAATCGGCTGTCGGCTGAGGCTGAGGCCGCGAAGGGTGACCCGGAAAGTGTGTATCAGGTGGGGCTGGCGTTTTTAGAAGGGCGTGACGGTGCCAAAAATTACCGCATGGGCACCAAGTGGGTCTGTCATGCCGCGCTCAAGGGCCATACCCCGGCCTATATGAGCCTTGGCCATTTTTACAGCCAGCTGGGTAAAACCTACCCGTTACCCCCGAGTTCCGACAATCTTCCCGGCACAAAAGCCTATGATATCATCGCATATGCGTGGTATAGTATAGCAGAAAGGAATGGTGTTGTGGGCGCGCGCGCTGCCAGGCTGAATGTGATGCAATATCTTTCGCAGGAAGCAACGGAAAAAGCTATCGTGCTTGCCGATGCGTACCCAAATACGCCGTGCGAATTTGAACCTGAGCTGTGGCAGCAGGAAGATATCTTCTTTAAGCGATTTGGAGATTTTAGTTAATGCGTAAATATTTTCCCATCCGTATTGGCGGTAGTGTCATCATCCCGCGCATGGTCAGCATTGCCGCTTTATGGATGCTGCTTTTTGCTCTGATTGCGTGTCAGCCTATGTTTGAAAGCCCGCCGGAGCGGACAGATGAGCGTGAATTATCGCAGGAGGAGCAATATAAGCTGCGTGAAGCCAAACGCACACGGGATCGCCTGCTGGATCGCGCGGAAGATGGTAATCTTGATGCGCAAGTGCGGCTGGGGCGTACCTATTGCTGTGGGTCACCGGATGTGAATCTGGCGAAGGCGACCTTCTGGCTCTGTCAGGCCGCGCGGGAGCAATCTCCCGAAGCGCTTTATAGTCTCGCTGAAATCTATGCCGGACATAAGGAAGTCGAGAACTACCCGCTGGCGCTTGCCTATGCTGAGCTTGCACGTGTTTACGAGCATCCCAACGGGCTGAACGCGAAAGTGCGGCTGATGAAACAGCTAAGCCAGAGCGGTATCAGCGAAGGTATGGCGCTTGCGGAAAGCTTCCCGGATATTCCATGCCGGATTGCGGATATTCCCCCGGTCAGTAAGAAGTCCTCCTCTCGTTCCCCCAGCCCGGTTTCCATGCCGGCGACTATGCCGGAGGACGGTTTTACAAGCAGCTACCGAAGCGGCGCAACCATCATTGCACCCCAGACGGAAAGCACTATCAATATAACACCGCTTGAGCCGCTTGAAGCACCGGATACCCAGAATCAGGCCGCGGAAGAGGATGCGCATTACCGTACCTACCCGGTGCAGGCCGAGTCGCGCAAATTACCTTTCCCGGGAAATATCATCCCTGAAGCGGGCGGCGCGATGGCGAGCAGCGTAACACCGCAACTGAGTGACGAGGCTGAGGCAGCAAATAACAGCCCTGCACACAAAAGCGCATTGCCTCCTCCCCCGCCGCCGCCGATTGATATGGAATAATCCGCCACAGCGCGGCAGTAACCTTCCACAAACGAGCGGGTAAGCTCTCCTTACGCCTGACAGGCGATGTAGAATATGCTATGGCTAGGATATAAAAGAGGTAGTGTATGATGCGTTTTCTGGCTTTCCTTCTGTGCGGTATTCTACTCACCGGCTGTATCGACTATATGTTCAAGGCCGCGGATTACGGGCAATCAATAGGCAAAAAAGAAGCATGGAAAACCCTCGCAATGCAGGGGGATGCCGAGGCGCAATATAAAGTCGCGGAGGAATATTGCTGCGGTGACCGTCCGCGCTACGACAATGTTCAGGCGCTGTTCTGGTATTGCAAGGCGGCGCGTCAGAACCAACGCGATGCGCTTCTGACGGTCGGTGAGCTGTATGAACATGCGCATGATTACAAAGGCTCTATCGTCCCACGGAATAATACGATGGCGCTCGCTTATTACAGCCTTGCAGTGAAGTATGGTAATGATGATGCGGTCATACCCTACAAAGAGCTCGAGCCCGAGCTGAGCGAAGCAGAACGCAAGGATGTTGCAGAGTTACTGGAGGCATGGCCGAACATACCGTGCGAGGTGTATCGCTGATGGCGGAGAAGCGGATCACGGTGCGTTTACGCCGCCGCCGTTTCTGGTGGGTCTACCTGCTATTGATCCCGCTGTTATATATAATGGTGGAGCCGAGTAATGCTGAACGTTATGAGACCTATATCGGCCTGCTGATTGCTTCCGTGGTTCTTAGCGAGCTGTTTCTCTACCCCTATGTGGAAAAGATGATACGGCTGGAGATCACACCGCAAGGGCTGACTCACCGCAATGCATTGCTCCAGGAGTTTGAAATCCCGATGAACGAAATCGTTGGTCCGGATCCGATGCCGCTTGGCCTGTTTACGAAATATAGCTGCCATGGTAAGGCGATGCCGGAACATAATGTCCTATATTACTCCTTCATGGAGAACGCAGAAGAAGCTACCGACTATCTAAGCAAGCATGCCGGCAAACGTCCTAAAGCATAGCGGCGCTCTTTGTATGTTAATGCCGGTGCTGTTTGGCTGCAAATTTCCCGTCACTAACGTACCGGCCGCACTGATCGGCGTCTACGAAACCACGCAGAAGCGCGAAAACTGGAAACGCTTTGCCAGGCAGGGGGATGTTTATGCGCAGTACGAGCTTGCACGCTCCTATTGCTGTAAACCACATGAAGGGCCAACCGATGGGGAAAAGGCTTATCTATGGATGTGCTACGCAGCGAAAAACGGGCATGCCAAAGCCCAGACGGACATGGGGCAGCTTTACGAAGGCGAGATACAGTACTCGGAGCTGGATATAACGATCGATAACGAGCGTGCCTATATCTGGTATTACTTCGCCGATAAGCGGTTAAACGCCACCGCGCGGGAGAAACTAAAACAGCTTCGAATGGTATTCAGCCCGCAAGAACAGCAGGCGCTGGAAAGCCGTTATGCTACCGCTCGGGAAATCCCGTGTGAACGGAGCGTTGAAACGCGACTACAACAAACTATCGACCCGACCGATAGCGACCATAAGCATTGAGGCGGTAATCTCTTCCTGCCGCATCATGTCCGCGAAGAAGCTATCATAGCTTGAAAGCCCTTTTCCGTTAGCCTCCAGCCAGCTGTCAATCGCGATATCACACACATTACCTTCACACTTACCTTGTGTCACTTTAGCGGTAAGGCGCATCTGCTGGTCATACAGCGTTTCGATCATGCTCTGGATTGCGAGGTTATCCCAATGCGAATCCGTAATCAGCTTGCGGGCCTGCAATCGCAGATAGCCCAGATGCAGCCGTGAGCCGAGAATATAATAGCTGCGCCCTACTTCGCGAATCGGCAAGTGGCTGTCTTTCGCAACAAAAATAATATCGCAGGCCGACGCCAGCGCTTCAAACAGTGCGATCCGGGTTGCCAGCTTCGCAGGTACGTCGTGCGCAATGTAATCCTCCTCTTTCGCCTTAACCGAATCCCGCACTGCGTCGGACATGATGTTATCAAAAATACCGTAAAGTTTTTCGACATTCTCCTTATAGCCGTCAATCAATTCAGACACGTTGAGTGGATCGGGGTAATGGCGGAGGAACCACGAGACACAGCGATTCACCAGTTCGCGGATTTCCAGATGGAGTTCCACCTGAACTTCCACCGGCACCGTCGAGCCGAGCGATTCAATCTCTGCCCAGAGCTCGCGTAAGTTAAACGCATCACGCACCACGGTATAAGCGCGTGCGACATCACAGCCTTTTTTACCGAGATCTTCTTTCATACGCATGAAAAAACTGTTGCCCATGCGGTTGACAATGCTGTTGGAAATAGCCGTCGCCACCAGTTCGCGTTTGAGCGGGTGGGCTTCAATATCCTGTAAATAAGGTTTTTGCATCGCGTCCGGGAAATAGCTGATCACATCGCGGATATAATAATCGTCATCCGGCATGGCGCTATCCATAAGCTCATTGAAGATATCAATTTTAGAGTAAGAAAGGATGACCGCTAGCTCGGGGCGGGTCAGGCCTTTGTCCATCAGTGCTCGATTTTGCAGCTGTTCATCATCCGGTAGAAACTCGACTTTGCGGTTCAGCAGGCCTTTTTCTTCAAGTTCGCGCATCAGGCGCTTTTCCGTTTCCAGAAGGGACGCGCCCTCCTGCTCGCTGATGGTCAAGGCGAGTGTTTGCATCTGATTATCCTTGAGCACCAGACTTGCAACATTCTCTGTCATCGCTTCGAGCAGCTCATTCCGTTTTTTGAGTGTTAGCGCCTCGCGTTCCATCGCGTGATAAAAGGCGATCTTGATGTTGACTTCGTGATCGGAGCAATCCACCCCGGCGGAGTTATCAATCGCATCGGTATTGATCCGCCCTCCGTGCAGCGCATAGGCAATCCGCGCATTCTGCGTAAGACCCAGATTGCCACCCTCGCCGATTACCTTGCAGCGCAGCTCATCGGCATTCACACGCGTCGAATCATTTGCCTTATCACCCACTTCGGCATGACTTTCATCGGCGGATTTCACATAGGTACCGATGCCGCCGTTCCAGATCAAATCCACCGGGCTGCGCATAATGGCGCGAATCAGCTCATCGGGGGAGAGTTTACTCTCTTTAATGTCGAGCGCATCGCGGATTTCCTTACTCAGCTCGATCACCTTTTCACTGCGGGAATAAACGCCCCCGCCTTTGGAAATCAGGTCGGTATTATAATCCTCCCAGCCGGAACGCTGCTTAGCGAACAGGCGCTTGCGCTCTTTGTAGCTGGTAGCGGCTTCCGGGTTCGGATCGAGGAAAATATGCATATGGTTAAACGCCGCGATCAGTCGGATATGTTTGGACAACAACATGCCGTTGCCAAATACGTCCCCACTCATATCGCCAATACCTGCGACGGTGAAATCCTCCTTCTGTACATCCAAGCCCATTTCGGCGAAATGACGCTGCACCGAGACCCATGCTCCACGTGCGGTAATCCCCATTTTTTTGTGATCGTAGCCGGCGCTACCACCGCTCGCAAAGGCATCGCCCAGCCAATGGTTATATTCTGCAGAGATTTCGTTTGCGATATCGGAGAAGGTCGCCGTGCCTTTATCAGCCGCTACGACCAGATACGGATCTTCGCCGTCGTGAATCACCACATCCTTCGGATGAGTGACCTTGCCACTGACGAGATTATCGGTAATATCCAGAAGGCCGCGCAGAAAGTTTTTATAGCATTCAATCCCCTGAGCGATAACCGCATCACGCGAACCGATCACCGGTTGCTTCACCACAAAACCGCCTTTTGAACCGACCGGGACGATCACTGCATTCTTGACCATCTGCGCTTTCACGAGGCCTAAAATTTCAGTACGGAAATCTTCCCGCCGATCTGACCAGCGTAAACCACCACGCGCCACTTTGCCGCCGCGCAGATGAATGCCTTCGACCTCAACGGAATAAACGAAAATCTCACGGTAAGGCCGCGGCAGAGGCAGGTTCGGCACCTGCGTTGCATCCAGCTTCAGCGAGATATAGTCTTTATAACCGCCTCCCTTTTTGGTTTGGAAGGCATTGGTGCGGAGTGTATGCTGGATCGTATCACGGAACTGACGAATGACCCGGTCGTCCACCACATCGCTGACGTCACTGAGCAGCACGGTGATGGTATCATTCGCCTTTTCAATCTGCTGCTGCCGCTTTTCCGTTTCCGGATTAAAGCGGGCATGGAACAGCTCCATCAGCTGCGTCGCAATCAGCGGATGCCGCGCCACCACGCTCGCCATGAAGTCCGAGCTATAGGGGAAGGCAGTCTGAGCCGTATATTTAAGGTAAGCGCGGAGAATTTCGACATTGCGCCAGGTCATTTTCGCGCGCAGGATCAGCTTATTGAGCGCATCATTTTCCAGCTCGCCGTGCCAGACCTTATACATCGCCTCTTCAAATTCCGCCTTGATATCCTCAATCGGTGAGCGCGCGCCTTTCGCAAGCGGAATTTTCATGCCTCTACTGACTTTAAGACGGAAATGCATGATCCAGTTGGAATCGTCCTGATGTTCTGGCTTGACCTGATAGGTGTGCTGGTCGATCGCATCAAAGCCCATATTCTCTAACACCGGCATCACTTCAGAGAGCATCACCAATTGCCGCGGCTGGAAAATTTTCACCTGATAGGTAAATTCATCATCCTCCTCCAGCTTGTAAAGCTCAATGGTCAGCCGGTCCTCGGCGTATGCCTCTTCCATCTTCACGATATCGTGATACGTGCCGCCAAAATGGTAGCTTTGTTTATAGGAGTCGGTAAAGGCGTTCACATAATAGCGGTAGAATTTTTCGCCCTTACGCTCGCCCATCTCGGTAATAAGCCGGTTTCGCAAACCGTTGAACCAGTTGTTGGTTACGTCCACAAGCTTCCGTTCGAGCGTTTTTAAATCCGGGCTTTTGACCTTGCCCTCTTCCACGCGAATCAGCAGATGCAATCGCGCTAAGGGGCTTTCCGTGAGCTGGCTGTAAAAGTCGGACATCTGCCCGCCGTAAGCCTCTTCCAGAATATGCTGCACTTTTTCGCGCATATTCGTGTTGAAGCGGTCGCGCGGAATATAAACAATACAGCTGACAAAACGCTCATAGCGGTCGCGGCGGACAAACAATTTGGTCGCCGGGCGCTCAGCTAGCTCGACAATCCCCATCGACTTTTCGAGCAGTTCATCGGTGCTGATCTGCAATAACTCATCGCGCGGGTAGCTCTGCAGAATCGCCATCAACGCCTTACTGTTATGGCTTTGCGGGGCAAAGTCCGAACGACGGATCACTGCATCGATTTTCTTACGTATAATCGGGATACGGGTGGCGCTCTGGTGATAAACCGAAGACGTAAACAGCCCGATAAAGCGGTGTTCACCGATCAGTTTGCCCTTGGTATCAAAGCGCTTGATGCTAATATAATCCATCTGCACGGAGCGATGCACCACCGATCGGCGGTTGGACTTGGTAATCTCAATTAGCGGGATCGTTTTACCGGTCTTGAGCGCTTCTTCTGGCACAGCCTGCAACCCAACCGGTTTATCCTCATCTTCCTTCGCTTTGAAGATGCCGTACTCATGCTCCTTATCCACGACGAGCTTGGGATGCTTACCTTCATGGACAAACTCATATTGCCGGTAACCGAGGAAAATATAATTGTTTTCCACCGCCCAGCGGATGAAGTCAAATGCCTCGTTAACTTCCTCATTGCTGTGCATGGCATGGGCGCGCTCAAGCTCTTCCAGAACATCACTGGCGCGGTCGAGCATGGTCTGCCAGTCCTCCACCGCTTTTTTGACATAGGTGAGGACTTTTTCGAGCCCGGCCTGTAGCGCTTTGCGGTCTTTTTTGCTGCCGATATGACTGATCTGAATATGCATGCAACTTTCAGCCGGTTTGTCCAGCTCATCTGCATCGTAAATATGGCTGATCAGCCCATTCTTATCGCGCTCCAGCCGGACGACCGGGTGAATCACCTCGTAAATCGTGTATCCCTGCCGTAGAATCTCCGCCGTGATGGAATCGAGAATGAACGGTCTGTCCGGCATGTTCAGGTCGATAACAGTGCGCTCGCTCTCCCAACCGTCTTCCTGAATGGCGGGGTTATAGATTTTTATCCTCCAATCCTCTTGAGGCTTGCGGCTATTAGCAAACGCAAAATGCTGCATTGCAGCAATGAAAAGTACGCGCGCATCTACTTTCTTCAAAAAGTCCAGCGGGGTTTGCAGGTAAAGCTGGCGGATATAGTTTTCCTGCAGCGGGCTTGCCTTACGTTTGGAAAGCTTCTGCCCTTCGCTTAAAATCGTCTCAATCAGTTTGGGCGTTTTGCGCGTATATCGGTTCATAAATCAGTTACTCCGGAACAATCGCATTGGTTTTATCGCCTGCTTGCTGTAATTGCAATCAGAGAGTCGTGCTTTAAGGTGGACATGGGCCGGAGAATCACCATAGTAATGCAATGCGATATGCCACCCTCATACCTGATTTATGCCAGCTGGCGAAGGAAGCCGGTGCGCTCATAATGGAATATTATGACGGCAGGATCGCCGTGATCGCGAAGGACGATAACAGCCCGGTGACGGAAGCGGATCGCGAGGCGGATAAGCTGATTGTTGCCCGTCTGAAAGCGCTCGCACCGGAGATCACCTGCGTGTCCGAAGAAGGGGAGAAGACCCCTCCGCCGCATGCGGAGGATTATTTCTGGCTGGTTGATCCGCTCGATGGCACCAAGAGTTTTATCAAAAGGACCGGAGAATTCACGGTCAATATCGGGCTGATTCATGCGCGTAAGCCCGTGCTCGGCGTGGTCTACGCTCCGGCGCGGGAAACGCTCTATTTTACCGGGGAGGACGGCAAGGCCTACCGCCTCCGGCAGGGTATCAACCGCCGCATTAACGTGCGTACCCCACCGCCGGACGGGCTGTCGGTGATTGCCAGTGCCTCTCATCTGAATGAAACGACGCAGCAATACATCAACGCGCTGAACGTGAAGGACTATGTTAACGCCTCCAGCTCGCTCAAATTCTGCCTGCTCGCGGAAGGCAAGGCGGATATCTACCCGCGCTTCGGCCCGACGATGGAATGGGATACGGCTGCGGCTCACGCCGTTTTAAACGCGGCAGGCGGCTCCGTCCTCACCGAGGAAGATGCTCCATTTCTTTACCATAAAACCGAGCAGGAGCTCCCCTGGCTGAACGGCTTTTTCATCGCGCGCGGCAGTCAATAACGGCTATAGGCATATAGAGATTAAATTGTCTCAAGAGCCTGTTTGACTCGAAGTTTCCTCACTGAGGCCGAATTCTGCCATTTTGCGGTAGAGCGTCGAGCGACCGATCTTGAGGCGCCGCGCGACCTCGGAAATGCGCCACTCGTAAAATTCCAGCGCATATTCAATCAGTTCCGCCTCGATTTCCGACAAGGTTTTCACTTCGCTATCCTCGCCGAGCACGCGCAGATAATTGCTGCTATCGACCAGTTGCGACCCATGCGTCATGGTGGCCGCCCTGGCCGTTTCTTCCGCCGATTCCGGCTCGGTTTCCACTCCGGCCGCTTCCATCGCGCCGAGAATCTGACCGAACTCCTCCCGGTCGAGCCATTCGTTCCGTGTCATCACCACCGCGCGGTAGATCGCATTTTGCAGCTGGCGGATGTTACCCGGCCAGCCATAGCGCTTGAGCAGCTGGTTTGCTTCCTCGGTGATGCCGAGAATATGCTTGTTTTCCTGCGTGGCTATGCGCTGGATAAAATAATCTACCAGCAGGGTGATGTCCTGCGTGCGCTCGCGTAAGGGCGGAATGCGGATGGGAAATACATTTAACCGGTAGTAGAGATCTTCCCGAAACTGGCCGGCTTCAATATCGTCTTTCAGTGGCCTGTTCGTCGCCGAGATGATACGCACATTGATCTTCACCGGTTTGGAACTGCCGACCGGCTCCACCTCACCTTCCTGCAAGGCACGGAGCAACTTCACCTGCAGGTCGGGCTTCAGTTCACCAATTTCATCAAGGAATAGCGTGCCCCCATCCGCTTCGCGGAATTTACCGATGCTTTTTTCGACCGCACCGGTAAAGGCACCTTTTTCATGCCCGAATAACGTACTTTCTACCAGCGTTTCCGGGATGGCGCCACAATTGACTGCAACAAAGGGCTTGCCCGCCTGAATACCGGAGCCGTGAATCGCGCGGGCGAATAGCTCTTTTCCGACGCCGCTTTCCCCCTGTAACAGCACCGGAATGTTCGACTCCGCTGCTTTCTGAGCAAGTTTTTTGGTTTCTAACAGCTGTACCGAGTCGCCGATGATATCGTTAAACGAGGTTTCGCCAGTGTTCGAGCGCTCCAGCCGCGAGACTTCGCCCTGCAATCGCTGGATACGGAGCGCATTTTGGATAGAGACTTTGAGTCGCTCATCCCCGTCTTTCTTCTCGACGAAGTCAACCGCACCTTCCGACATTGCCTCAACCGCCGCTGAAATCTCGCCATGCGCAGAGACGATAATGATCGGCAGGTGCGGCCGCACCGGGCGAACATTGCGCAGCACTTCCATACCGTCCACTTCCGGCATGACCAGATCAAGCAGCACCACATCCACATCGCGCCCTGCTTCGGAAGTGAGGAAAGCAATCGCGTCCTTACCACCATTCAGCGCGGTGACCTTGCAGTCGAATAATTTTTGCAATGAAAGTTCCAGCGTCCTCGTCTGCAACGGATCATTGTCCACGACCAGAATATGCTGTGCTGCCATATATTTTCCCTTCTCCCTGATGCACCTTATAGGTGTAGAGTAAGCGGTTTGCTGTATCATTTCAACACAATTTCATTTTTTATCGCTGCATGCTTGCAGTTTCAGGGCGTTTAGTGCTACATCTAACGCTATGTCTGAGCCGTCTACCGTTAAAATTGCCCCGTCGATCCTGTCTGCAGATTTTGCGCGTCTGGGTGAGGAGGTTGAGGCGATCGACAAGGCCGGCGCGGATTATATCCATGTTGATGTGATGGACGGGCATTTTGTTCCCAATCTGACCATCGGGCCGAACGTGGTAAAGGCGATTCGCTCTTATTCCGAGTTGCCATTTGATGTGCATTTAATGATTGAACCGGCTGAACCTTACATTGAGGCATTTGCCGAGGCCGGTGCTGATATCATCACGGTACACTGGGAAGCGGTGACGCATCTGGAGCGCGTGGTGCAACAGATCAAATCTTTAGGCAAAAAGGCGGGGGTTTCGTTAGTGCCTTCTACGCCGCCCGATGTGCTGGATTATATCATTGAGGAGTTGGATCTTATCCTCGTAATGTCGGTTAATCCCGGATTTGGCGGGCAATCCTTCATTCCGAAATCGGTCGAGAAAATTCGCGAGTTGCGCTATATGATCGATGAAACGGGTAAGGAGATTGACCTGGAAGTCGATGGCGGCATCAACCCGGATACGGCAGAACTGGTCAAAGAGGCCGGAGCGAACGTGCTCGTGGCCGGGAGCGCGGTTTATAAAGGCAACTCGGTGGAAAGCTACGCCGCGAATATCGAGGCGCTGCGTCATGGTAACGTGGTTGACCTCAGCAAACGCCGCAACGGATAATTAGTTAGTCGAACTACGTTCTTGCTCTAAACTCTCCAACCAGGTAATAAATTCTTCCAAATCTGTCTGCGTCCAGCGTGAAAATGATTCGGATGTATAAGATGGTGTGTGCAAAGATGATTCGGGCGTGTATTCACTCATACTCTCTCTCTTTCTACCCGCATCCTGCATTACAGTATAGCAGAGAAAGGTTAAGATATCGTATCAAATTTTTCCATAAACCAATTAAGGGTGATTTGACCATTGATCTAGTTGATCAAGATACGGTAGCACGGCTTCCTTGTGTACAACAGGCACCTGATTTAACTGGCGCATTACTTTAAGGCTCGCTTCCATCTGCTCGCGTAACCCAGGGGGGATCTGTTCCATCATTTCCGGCGTCATCTGCTCTGCCATCGCTAATGCGTTGACATTCTCATCTTCTATCTTCAGTGCCATGTAAGCATTTAACACCTTATCCGAGAGCTCACCCCACTTCGCCGGGCTAGCGAAGCCAAAACTTGTGATAAGTGTTTCCATCTCGCTATAGGCCGCTGGCGCTTTTGTTTGCATGAGCTTGATGGATTGTGCAAAGGGTGCAAAGCTGCCCTCCAGCATGACATTCATTTCGGCCTGCAGCCCCTCAAACTGACCGCTTGCTTCCAGCTTTTGGCCAAGTTTCTGCACTGCAGGCAGCGAATCCACTACCTGCTTCACTTCTGCATCGGTCAGCGCATGAGCCGGGCAAGTAACAAAAACCATAGCGGTTAACAACGTGAATAATAATTGCATAAAAGACCTTTCCAGTTGAGGGTTCAGCATAACAACTCTTGCGGCAAAAGGCCATGCTGATTTCCTGGTCTTTTGAGGTGAGGGGATATGTGCCTGCAGCCCGATGGAAGCCGGAAAATCGTTTTAGAACGACCAATCCGTAAGGAAGCTCTCCATGAGAGGAACAAATACTGGCAAAAAATTTACCACACGAAAAGCGGACAATCAGAATTCCGGCATTCCATTCTCTGGGACAGCTAGCCGTTGCGTGTATGACCGGAAAACCGGATTTCGAACACCTCTAAAAACGAGGGCAAGGTATTTTAGAAGAAAATGGCGCGCCCGAGAGGATTCGAACCCCTGGCCTCGACCGCCGGAAGGTCGCGCTCTATCCAGCTGAGCTACGGGCGCACGCAAGTGTAGCGTATGGATAACCGCAAATGCAGCAGCTTGCAAGCGTGTTAATAGGTTAAAGAGGGTCCGCCTGGGGCACCATATCCCTGTTGCGGGGCCGTTCCGTTTGTGGCGGGATTTTGCTCCTGGTCGGTAGCGGCAGGGATTTCCCCGGCCTCGCGCAGGACATAATCCAGTGGCGTTTTTCCAGCTTTGTCTATTTCGTTCAGATTAGCACCGGACTCTAGCAACATACGTACGATTGTCTGCATGCTCTCGGCCAAATTACCTTCAACATATCCAAGATTACCCCCCTGATAGTACGCCGGACGAGCGCCATACTCCATCATTAACTGCAGGGTATCATTATCCACATAGCCGCTCTGCAGCGCAAGATGCAGCGCTGTACGGCCCTGATTGTCTCGAATGTTTAGGTTGACATCGAATTCTGTAAAGGCTTTCACGATATCCGGGCGCTGATCAAGCACGGCGATATGTAAAGGCGGACGTCCCTTGGAATCCAGAATCGTTTCGCTTGCGCCCTGTTCTATCAGGAAGTTTACCATCGCCGTATCGTTCCGTTCAATCGCAATATGCAGCGGCGTTTTACTTTCCAGATAGGGTGCCGTACGCACCGTTTTCACTATGGTATCAATGTTTACACCGGCGCGCAGCAATGTTTTAACAGTATCCAGATGCCTGTAGTAGACGGCAAATAATACAGCCTCCGGAACGTGTTTTTGCGGGTTGAAACCGGCCTCAATTAATTGCTTTACGATAGCCACATTATCTTTATACGGATTGCTTACCGCCGCGGTCAATGCTGTGCCATTATAGGTAAAACGATCGACTGCCGCGATGTCGACGCCTTCGGAAATCAGGTAGCTTGCAACCTCAGGATGTCCATGATAAGCGGCCTCATGCAGTAACGTGCGGCCAAAGTTATCGCGCTGCTTGATATCTGCACCTTCATCCACAAGCAGTTTGACCAACTCCAAATCTCCCTGAATAACGGCTTCGGTCAGCAATCGGCCTGTAGAAACCGTAGCCCCTTCCTGTTTGGTTGCCTCCAGTAAGAGTTTAAACAGCGCTTTATCCTTACTGTTCACTACCTTCATCAGCGTATCGATTTGCGGAGAAGCGCCATGTTCAATGAGCGCGGTTACGGACAATATATCTTCGTTGGCAATAGCAACATCCAGTGGGAATATGCACGTAAATGTCGGGAGATCAGGGTTCAGCCCGCCCTGTACAATCAGGTCGGAGATTTCTGAGGCCTTACCGGCTCTGACAGCTTCGTAAAACGGTGCATACAATTCACGTAAAGACTGGTAGGTTTGATTATAAGTTAGAAACGAACCAACTGGCCAGTCGGTAGCGTTCTCCCGTATGTGGGACTTAGTATCCACGTGCTGTATCAGTAACTCAAGTAGCCTTTTATTAGTTAATTGCTCGGGATCGATATAGCTGATCACTTCAGCATTGTGTTTAAGCGCTAGCGCGGCAAGTTTATGGTAATCCTTCGCTTTGGGGTTAATATACTGTAGCAGGGCCGGATCCTGCTTTATAAACGGCGAAAGATAATCCCACGAATAGGCAATATCAGCGACCTTCTGCAGGTCTGGATATTCCGGCAGATTTTCATTCAGGTAGCGAAAAAAATCATGCAGGCTGTCCGGCGTTGCATGGAAAAGGGATCGGTGAATCGCTTCATAGCGTTCATCGCCAATTGGGGCGAGAAGTAGCTCGCGCTTCATCTTTGCCGGAGGAAGTGGTAAGCCACATGCGTGTATACTATGCGGCACAACAATGATCGCACACCCCAGCGTGAGGATGAACCATTTCCTAAAACCCATCATGATTTATCTTTACAACCGCTTGCGTAAAATAACAAGCAGGAAGCAGAAATTTAGGCTGTCCAGTAGCCCTGTTCCAACGTATGTGCTAAATCCTGTGCTTTTTTGATAGCGTATTCTTTGCCCCCAGGGCCCCGCATGAGCTCATCGCCCATCTCACTTAGAATCGAGTGGAATAATACATCAGGAACGGTTTCCTGTTCGATCACAAATTCCTTCGAGGCCTCCAGCACCCATTTTCCAAGCACTTCCACAGCGCGACTGATAGAGATGCGCCCGGCATTCATCCGCAGTTTAATCGAATTTGGATCCGAAGCAATATGCTCGGCAAACGCCATATCATCCTCAAAATGATCGGCTAAGGTAGTGACTTCACTAAAACCATGCGTCTCCAGCGTCCGCTTCATTTCCTTGAGTGTCGGTGCTTTTTCTTTATCTTCCAGACCGGTCAAACCCACTTCAGTATAAGGATAGCCATCGCCGCCCACGACATGACGCGCGAAAAACATTATACGGTCTATATGCCCTTTCTGATTACCTGGATGATTGGCCACGCAGCGGTATCCGGTTGCCGTGTGGCAGCATAATTCCGCGCCAAACCTGCCATTATCCTTCAGAAATTCTGCCATATTCCCCTCGGTCCTTCATTAAATGTTTCTCATCATTCTTCCCATTATGGTATCATAGAATTCTTAATATAAGGTTAACGGCAAGCCGGTTTTGTACGTTTTTTGACACACATCGGGCCAAACAAAGAGTATGAAATTATATGGTCTTTAATAAGCTATTCGGAACCAACACAAATTTCGATCCTGATTCCAACACCAATGCAAAAGAAGATGCGCAGTCGATTCAGGAAACGATCGATTTTATTTTTATCCGCGCCGCCTGGGATGAATATACTGCGCTGAAACGACGCGATCCGTCCTATGATCCCGAATTTGTGATGCGCAACCCGGCATGGACGGCCCTCTCTCGTGTAATCGAATATAACGGCAACTTCAATAAGTTCACGCAGGAAGAAAAACCGCTCCTGATGGCGCTTAAAAAGGGATTTGTGCTCTATGCCGATGTGCTGCATGTCCTGATTGACCATCATGATGATAAGAATGCGGGGCATGAGCTATTTGAAAAATACCCAGACTTACATCAGGTCATGCCAGAGGAGTACGACGATGATCTACACGTGATCGAGGTGGTGGTTGAAGTGGTTAAAGATTATCAGTGGCAATTGGAGCATTTTGCTCTCAAGCACGAAGACGCTATCGATGCGGCTCTCGCCAAGCTGGGCTAACAACTTAATTCGGTATAGCACTATATGTTAAATAACCCTTACGAGAATTCGCGCGTGCGACCTTAGGGATATACTGTTCGGCCTTTTTTGTATTAAAGTAAATAACTGGTCGGGGTGAGAGGATTTGAACCTCCGGCCTCTTCGTCCCGAACGAAGCGCGCTA
>CAZPQM010000021.1:0-21330 GCA_964588995.1 uncultured Rickettsiales bacterium
TTCAGCTTGAGGTAGTCTGAGAGTTCATGAATGGTGAGGATTTCGTCGTCTGCCATGCCTGCCCCGAAATAAATTGCATTCTTGAGAAAATAGCGGAGACGTAAGCAAAAGCAATGTAAGTCTGTAAATAGTGAAAAGACATTCGCTTATGCGGTGGCAAGCGGTTATGGTGATGGCTTATGAAAATCATCTGCTACAGCGACCTGCATTTAGAATTTGGCCAGAACTTCTGCCCGCCGAAAGAGAGCGATGCGGATGTGATGATTCTGGCCGGGGACATTATTACCTTCCGCAACCTCAAGCCGTTGGGGTGGACACTGCGTGAGTGGCACAAGCCGGTCATTTATATTGCAGGAAATCATGAATATTACACCGGCCGCCCGATGGATGCCGGACTGTTTGCGTTTCAGGAGTGGTTGCGCACGAATCACCCGAATGTGCATTTTCTGCAGAATGAAGCGGTTACGATTGATGGGGTGCATTTCTTCGGTGGAACGATGTGGACGGATTTTAATGGCATAGATCGCGATGCTATGACGCAGGCTGAGCAGGGTATGAATGATTATAATCAGATCATGCTACCGAATGGTCAATTGCTCCGTGCAACGGATACCGTCGCATTTCATATGTCTTATGTAGAAAAACTGGAGCAGTGGTTTGCCGATGATCTGCCGGGCAAGCGGGTGGTGATCAGCCATCATGCGCCCGTGGTGAACCCAAACACCCAGCACCGCGACAGCCGTTTTATGCCTGCCTATAATTCACTGAATATGGTGCCAATCATCGAAACCTATCAGCCCGCACTATGGGTGTATGGCCATACGCACGAATGCGACGATCAGATGGTGGGTAACACGCGCATCATTTCTAACCAGCGCGGTTATTCGGGTTTCGGCGGCAAGTATCTCTGCAAGGGGTTCGACAAAGCAGGCAAGTTGATCGAGCTTTGAGACAACAAGCAGTTGTCAAGCAATCCTTTACACCTCAGTTATTCGAATTTTTCGAAATACTGATCCCCCCCACCATTCACAATGATTGATCATGGTGCCCCATCATTCACCCACAAGAGGGCACCAAGGGGGCACCGGGCAAACGGGCGGCAAAAGCACCAAGCTGGCGCCCTAAAAATATACTTATAAATCAAATGGTAAGTTGGTTGCGGGGGTAGGATTTGAACCTACGACCTTCAGGTTATGAGGCGTATGCTAGCAAAAAATGGCAACACACCAAAACCAATTACAACGGATAAATCAAATACTTATGCTGTTTAGTATGTTGCCTGTTATCGGTGGTTTTTGCCATTTTTTGTGTGCAAGTGGCCCGTCAGTGGCCCACGGAAACCCTTCAGACTGGATGCGTTGATGGTCGTGAAAAAGCTATTTGCAGGACAAGACTATCAAGGCTGGTTACAATATTCACCGCATAATATGCGGTGAATAGCACGCCTAATCGCCGCAAAGATGGCCTGCAGAAACCAAAGACTCGCCAATTTGAGGGTGCAGAGCATAGCCTTGGCGAGTTCCATCACTGGCAATTTACACTAGACGCACCAAGCGGGCAAGGGATATGCCGCATCTTGATATAGAATTATATATTGATTATTGGTTATTATATATTATAATATATCACATGAGCCAACTAATGATACCATTTACCCAAGCGCTCAAAGCAGCGCGGCAGGAAAAGAAACTCAGCCAACGCGCGTTGGCGGAGCTGGCAGGCGTGCCGCAAAGCCATATCTCCAACATTGAAAATGGCAAGGTCAATATCCGCATTTCCAGCCTGTTTGAAATTGCCCGCGTGCTGGAGTTGGAACCGATGCTCATCCCTCGGCGCTACGTACCAGCCGTAAAGGGCTTCATGCAAAGCAAAATCAGCGGTGACACATTCGAGCCTGCCTTTACCTTAGACGAGGACGATGATGACTGAACCACGCACCCTCAACATATCACTGCACAATGAAAAAATCGGTGCGCTCACGCTTTTGCCGAATGAGCAAACCATCTTCACGTTTGAAGACGCTTATGTGAACGACTCCAGACGAGCAACACTCAGCCTTTCCTTTGAAAATAAACAGGGGGATTTTGAGCCTGCCGTTAAACCCTCGCGCGTACAGATACCCCCCTTCTTTTCAAATCTGCTACCGGAAGGGCCGCTGCGTGATTATCTGGCTGACCGAGCTGGTGTGAATGCCAAGCGTGAATTCTTCCTGCTCTGGGCATTGGGTGAAGATTTACCCGGCGCTATAACCGCTTCCACAGATAGTGATTGGTCACCATCTGCAAGTAATGAAGAGCAACCTTCCTTTACCCCCGATTTTATGCGTTTCTCCCTTGCAGGCGTACAGCTCAAATTCTCTGGGATGATGCAGCCTCAGGGAGGGCTAACTATACCGGTGAAAGGTATCGGCGGCTCATGGATTATTAAGCTGCCATCCCCGCAATATGACGCTGTGCCAGAGAATGAATTCGCCATGATGACGCTGGCAGCTAAGATGGGTATGGATGTACCGGAAGTGCAGCTCGTGCCACTTGAGAAAATCTCCGGCCTGCCCAAAAATCTGGGCAAGCTGCAAGGTCATGAAGCGCTGGCTGTTAAACGCTTTGACCGCACCGATGATGGCGGCAAAGTGCATATGGAAGATTTTGCACAGATCTTCAGTATCTACCCCGACCACAAATATGAAAAGGCGAATTATAAGAATATCGCCGAGGTCATCGCTACGCGCATAGGGACCGAAGGCGTTGCCGAATATATCAGGCGGCTGGTGTTCTGCACGCTGATTGGTAACGCGGACATGCACCTGAAAAACTGGTCTGTTATTTATCCGGATAAGAGAGAGCCGAAACTGGCACCAGCCTATGACCTGCTCTCGACCATCCCCTATATTGCCGATAAGACCATGGCACTGCGTTTCGTCAAAACCAAGAACATGGCAGACCTATCGTTTGAGCTGCTAACCTATATGTCTAGCAAAGCCATGCTGCCGGAACATCTGGTGCTCAAAACCGCCAAAGAAACCATCACACAATTCCGCGATACATGGCATAATGAAATCAAACACTTGCCTATCAGCCAGACCGCCGCTGATATTATCTGGAATAATGCCGAACGCATCCGCCTTTGGAAAGAGGTGGCGTGATAATGTCTCATCAGGCCGCTTTCAGCTCCAGAATCCGCCCGACATGGAACATGCGTTCCTCTTTGCGTTTGGTGCAATAGGCCAGCATGCCGGGGAATTTCTTTCCCTGATAATCTTCCTCGCCCACCGTCAGCGGCACAATAACGCGCCTGGATTTGGTGTCGTTGGCTTTGAGATACGTCATCTCCAGCCTTTGCTTGGTGGCAATTGCCTGCTCAATGAGACTCAGCTTGTCCTCGAATGAGAGCGTTTCAGCCGCTTTTTTATAGGCATGGCTGGTCAGGAATTTATAGATGCGCGGGTCGGTGCGGATATGTTGCTTCTTGATCGGTACTTTCAGGCGAATGCCTTCAAAGGAGGTGCAGCGACTCAGCCCCACATAGGTCTGCCCGCTGGCAAAGGTGCCGCGCCCGATATCAATTACCACCCGGTCAAACGTCTTGCCTTGGCTCTTGTGAATGGTCACCGCCCATGCCAGCCGGAACGGGTATTGCGTAAAACTGCCCGCCGGTTCGGAGATAATCGCCCCGCCCTCGACGGAGAATTTATACACCTCCCATTGGAAGGGCGAGACTGACACCAGCTTGTCATTATCATGCAACCGCACGCGCAAATATTCCTCGTCGTCCTCATCGCGCTTGATCGCCTCAATAATGCCGATACTGCCATTGACCCAGCGCTTTTTCTGGTCGTTGTTGAGCAGCATGATCTGCGCCCCGATTTTGAATTGCAGCTCAGTGGCAGTGGGGAAATATTCCTTGCCGAAATCACCACGCACCACCGCTTTACTGCTATGCAATTTGCCCTTCAGCGCATGCAAATGCGATTCATTGATTTCATCGGCTTTGGCATTGGTGGTGGTCAGGCTAATGGTGAAGGCTTCGTCTTTTGGTATTTCTTCATCCGGTAGATGGCGCTGATTCAGCTCGGCAATATCAGTATCTTCCACCGAGTTATTACGGATTTTATTGAGCAGGCTGACGAATTGCTCATCCTTTTGCCGATACACCGTTTCCAGCTCCACCACCTCCAGCGGCGCTGTTTCCAGTGCTTTGGCGCTGAAAAAATAGGGCGTGGTATAATGGGTGCGGAAGATATCGCGCTCCTCCTTGCCCACCACCGGCGGTAGCTGATAAAGATCGCCCACAAACACCATCTGCACCCCGCCGAAGGGTTGGCTGGGCAGCGGGCCGTAGAGGCGTAAAAACTCGTCAATGCAATCGAGCAGGTCGGCTCGCAACATCGATACTTCATCAATGATGATGGTTTTTAGCTTCTGGTAGAGCTTCGGGTCACGCGGCTTTTGCTTTTTGCTGCGGATTTTCTCCGGCGTGACATCAATATAAAAATTGAAAAAGCGGTGTATCGTCTGCCCCTTCACATTCAGTGCCGCCACCCCGGTCGGGGCCAGCACGACTGGCTTCTTCTTTGCTGACGCGCAGAAATAATCCAGTAACGTCGATTTACCCGTTCCCGCCTTACCGGTTATGAACAAATGCTGCTTTGACTCCTCCAATAGGCCGAGTGCATGCTTGAATTGTGGGTTTAGGTCGAGGTCTTTTTTATTCAAAACTTTTCCTCTTCAAGCGCTCGTAACTTAGCAGCAATGCTAACACATTCTGATATTAGCGCAGCAAGGACGACTTCTATTTTTTCTGTGCTGTATTGACCAGCGGCCACGGAATCTGCAGTCTGCCGAAAAAACTCAGTCTCATAGGCATTCTTATCCTTTAATGCGCCATGGTACGTATCACTGTTCTTTAAGTAATTTTTCCAGATAACAAGCGGCGGTTCGTTCTTATCTAAATCAAGATCAAGGTAGCATTCAATTGCAGCAGCTCTGCGATTAATATCAGCGCTGTAGGTTCCTTCTGGTCCTTTTGCTGGAAAATCTCTGAACTGCTCCAGTGCTGGTAGCATAACACCTCTAATATTAGCAGGTGGTTTCATACTGATGAGCTTGTTATAGCTTTCATACCCAACAGCATCATTATCAAACAAAAATACCACGTTATTTTGGACATCAATTTTGATTAGCCCTTTAGCAAAGTTGACAAGATTACCAACCCCTGAAAAAGGATGGCCTTCCTCAATGTCAATAAAACTAAAAAAATCTTCCACCTGTGGTTTCAGGATAGCAAGAGCATGTTTCAGAATACGCGTATCAGAGACGCCTTCAGTAGCGATAAGAAATTTTTCACGGCGTTTAGCATCTGAAACAAACTCCTCTTGCTTCGCCCAACCAGCCTCAACAAGAGGCCCATATTGCCAAACCACATCTACATCTAAATTTTCTTTATTCTCAGATAGAATGCGTAGAATGCTGTACGGATGAAGCACTCCTATTAAGTTTCCAAAATAGTTCGCTTCAGAATAACCAGCTGAGTCATAGTCATATGAAAAAGGGATTCGTTGCGTTCTGCTATCTTTGTGAAATCGTCCGCGAACCTTAACTTCACCCTCCTTATCTACTCCTGATATAAATGTATCATCAAGGGTTGCTATCGGGTGTTTTGTAGCAAACTGAACAAACTCTTCGAATTTCATGCAGGACGGATGCTCTGCAGATGACTCTTCTTCAAAAATTGCACGTTCTTCTAGAAATTTCGCAACTAACTTTTCATACTCATGCTTAGCAACATCAAAGGTAAATCCCAGCAGTCCTAGACGCGGTGTTATTTCACCTAATGGCCGAATGAAAGCCATTTCCATCTCTAAAGGGTCTTCATCATTCTTTTCAAAATAGTCGTAATCGATCTGATCTGACTTGCATCTTTTTCTATCTTTCTCTTGAAAAAGAGAGCCATGATCAATCCCAATATGATTTTTGCTATATGTGAGGGTTATCCCTCCTATATCTAATGTGATTTCTGTTCCCATTGTGCAATCTCTTATAACTTCTAACCCTGGCTCCAAGCGCCAGAAAGGGCTTCTGCCTGCTTGAGGACCAGCTCAACTGCTTCTGCGGCCTGATCGGGCGGGTACTTGTATTTTTGCAGGGTACGGCGTACCAGAATGCGCAGTTGCGCCCGGACGCTTTCCCGCACCTGCCAGTCTACCTTGGTTGATTTCCTCAGTTTTTCTGTGATCTCTATCGCGATCTTCTTGAGTATCTCGTCGCCAAGCTCGCGTGTTGCACTCTCATTATTGGCCAGCGCATCATAAAATGCGACTTCATCCGGGCTGAGGCCAAGCGATTCCTCACGCGCAATATCTGCCTGAAAATCCTTGGCCATCTGGATGAGCTCTTCGATGACCTGCGCGGTTTCTATGGCTCTGTTATTATACCGCCGCAATGTCTCCTGCAGGCGATCTGCATATTTCTTCTCCTGCACCACATTATTACGGGTTTTAGCTCTGATATCGTCCTTCAGCAGTTTTTCCAGAAGCTCAATCGCCAGATTCTTCTCCGGCATCTGGCGTACATCCTCCAGAAATTCATCAGATAACAGGCCAATATCTGGTTTATCCAAACCGCATAGCGCAAACACATCCGTGACACCCTCGGCAATCACGGCATTATCAAGAATCTGCCTGAGCGCGGAATTCTTATCTTCCTGCGTTAGTTTTTTATCGACACTGGTGAATTTAGTGATGGCAGATTTCACCGCCGTGAGAAAGGCTATCTCTTTGCGATGCTGCTTTGCCTGATCAAGCGTGCTGCATAATGAATAGGCTTTGGTGACTGCCAGCACGAGATCGAGGAAACGCTTTTTCCCATCCTCAAGGCCCAGAATATAGTTCGCTGTCGGTACTAAAACGCGGTAGGCATCCTCCTCATACCCTGAATAATCAAATCCTTTCGCGGTGGCGCTTTTGGCAAACATGCCGCCTATCGCATCCAGTTTCTCCAGCAAAATGGCATATGCCTCTTCGGCATTGAGTGTAGGCTGGCCCTTACCCTTAGAATCCGTGTAGATTTTCAGCGCCTGCTTCAGTTCATTGGCAATGCCGATATAATCAACGACCAGGCCGCCGGGCTTGTTTTTGAACACTCGGTTCACCCGCGCAATCGCCTGCATGAGGTTATGCCCCTTCATAGGCTTATCGACATACATCGTATGACAGCATGGGGCATCAAAACCGGTCAGCCACATGTCGCGCACAATCACGATGTTCAGGTTATCTTTCGAATCACGGAATCGTTTTTCCAGCCGCTTCTTGGTCTGCTTATTATAGATATGCGGCTGCAGCAGGGCTTTGTCGGATGCAGAGCCGGTCATGATAACTTTAATCTGTCCTTTTTCCGGGTCCTCATCATGCCAACCTGGCCGGAGTGCTACGATCTCATTATACAGATGCACGCAAATTTCACGGCTCATGGCGACCACCATGGCCTTGCCTTCAATAGCAGAGCCGCGCTCCTCATAATGCGCGACGATGTCCGCAGCCACCTGCTTGATGCGCGGTGTCGCACCCACGAGTTTTTCTAATCGGCTCCATTCACCTTTAGTTTTTTCACGCGTGCCAATATCTTCCTCATCTTCAATCACCTCATCGACCTGAGAAGATAGCGCTTCTATTTCTGCGCGGTTGAGGTCTAGTTTAGCAAGGCGTGATTCATAATAGATTGGCACCGTGGCCTTATCTTCCACCGCATCCTGAATATCGTAGATGGAAACATAATCCCCAAAGACCGCACGCGTATCTTTATCCTCAAAAGAAATGGGCGTGCCGGTAAAGCCAATAAATGCAGCATTGGGCAGCGCATCACGCATATGTTTAGCGTAGCCGTATTTATATTTTCCATCTGCTGATAGCTTCGCCTTTAGGCCATACTGGCTGCGATGCGCTTCGTCAGAGATAACAACGATATTATGGCGATCATTCAGGATAGGGTGCGCATCTTCGTCATCCAACGGCGAGAATTTCTGCACCGTCGTAAAAATAATGCCGCCAGACTCACGCTCGCCAAGTAAGCGGCGCAATTCCTCACGTCCATTGGCCTGCACAGGCTTTTGCTTCAGCAACGATTCTGCATTTCCAAACGTAGTAAATAACTGACCATCCAGATCATTGCGGTCTGTGACTACAAGCAGTGTGGGATTATTCATTTCCTTCTGCTGCAACAACATACCCGCATAACAACACATGGAAATGCTTTTGCCAGATCCTTGCGTGTGCCACACCACACCGGCTTTTTTGCTGTTCGGTTTAATGTCGCTATGCAGCACTTTATGCGCACCAACCGATGCGACAACGGTTGCGTTCACCGCCTCACGCACTGCATGAAACTGATGATAGCCCGCAATTTTTTTAATGATGGCGGCATCATCACTCTCGAACAGTATAAAGAAGCGGATATAATCCAACAGCAATGCACGATCAAAGAAGCCGCGCACCATGGTTTCCAGTTCCCACTCCAACTGAGGCTTATCATCTTCATGTTGGAGGGTGCGCCATGGCATAAAGCGTTCCTGACTTGCGGTGAGTGAGCCCACACGCGCTGTGTAACCATCGCTGATTACCAGCGCCTCATTACAGATGAATAGATCGCTGATTTCCTCCTTATAGGTCTGGATTTGGTGATAGGCATCCCACACATCGGCATTTTCATCATCCGGGCTTTTCAGTTCTAAAACGGCAATCGGCAACCCATTTATAAAGGCAATCACATCCGGGCGGCGGGGCTGGCGGGTACCGGTGATGGTAAACTGATTGACTGCAAAAAAGTGGTTATTCTCCTGCCTGTCAAAATCAATCAGCAGTGCGTGATCATGCTTGATCTGGTCATCCTGCTTATATTGCACTTGCACTCCTGCCAGCAACAGGCGGTGGAAGGCTTGGTTGCTGGCGATCAAATCGGGGCTTTCTGGCTTGCTTACCGCCACCAGCACCTGGTCCAGACACTCAGCAGGCAAATGTGGGTTGATGCGCGTGAATGCTGCCTCAATATGCGCTTCTAACACTACCTGCGAATAATCACGGCGCAGCGGCGATGCGCTATCGGGGGCAATATCCGGCCCATGCGCCACTTCCCAGCCACACTCACGGAACCAATCCAAACAACGGTTTTCTAATTCAGTTTCGTTCATCATACTCTTTTCGCATCTTGACAAATTGCACAAAATCTGCAATTATCATCTCAAAGGATTGGGCTTTTCCCGGTCGACAAAATGGGTTCTGCGTAGCGGAGCCCTTTTGTTTTTTAAGGGAATGTTTTGTTAACATAGCCATTATTGTACTTTTCTTTAATGATGTCATAAGCGCGGTTTGCCTGATCGGGGCGTAATGTCTTCAACGCAATAGGACGCGCTAGCAAGTCAGCTAATTGCAACCCGGTTGAGTTATGGTTTTTGCCCGCAAATTTTATCTCAAATTGCATGACGCTAAAGTCTTTGAACTGATACCCCCATTGCGCTTGATTATTCACAATACGGTAAAACTCTAATTCCAGTTGCTCATCTTCCTTTTTGCCCCGTTGCTCAAACACGCAGGTAATCTTTTTACCCGTTTGCTTTTCCTGTTGCAGAATAGACAGCAATTTCTCCATGCAGACTTTCAGCGCCAGATGATAGGGATTAAACGGGTTGGCGTATTTTTCCTTCAAAAATGCTTTTCGAATAACGGAAGACACCACCCAATAAGGGGAATCCTGCATGATGCTATTGATACGGGAGAGGAAATTTTGCCGTAATTCAGCGTCAGTGCGCAAAAAAGCAAACTCGCCTTCCTGCTTCCTGATCTCCCGTTCATGCAGCACAATTTTATCATGCCCCCAATAATCAAATTTCAGCCGTTGAATAGAGGGAACAATCTGGTTGATGTAATCCTCTTTTTTGATGATGCATAAAGCCAGACTGAACACCGGAAAATCCGGGTCGATTTTTTCGAGGTCGTGATCCCCCGCCTCATCCGCATAGACGATGTAGTCGCTGAACGAAGTCATACCGCCTCCTTGGTGTTGGCAGTGGCGGCATCGACGGAGATTTCACCCGAAAGCAGTTTGGGCAGCAGGCTGTCGCGCAGCTGGGTGAGGGTTTGGGATTGTTCTTCGAGAGATGCCATGGAGTTTAATAATGGAGTTACTTGCTTAGAAAAAGCACTCTGTATGGCTTCATTTCCAATACATATCATTTGATTGCCAAAGTCACCTTTTCGGAAAAACTCTCTAGCACTTCCTGATGCTAAGCCAGTTAATTTACTAACTAAAAAGTCCAGAAGGTATTTGACAAATGCTTGGCTAGTATGAGCCTTTGCCTTTGCTCTAAAGCACCACATGTTTTGATTTCGTAAGGATGGGAGCAAGTGGGGAAACACCAGACCTCTATTTCCAACGCTAGCTCCTACCATAATCAGGTGATAATCGAACGGTTCTACGAGATATTTTTCATGACTTAAGAGAAATTCCTCGGGGAGAAATACATCATCTGGCAATCTTTCAGCGATTGAGCCCGAGTTGAAATTCTTTGTTCTCAATATAAATATACCGTCTTTGCAGTAATCCTTACTCTTGAATGCAAAGCCATTAAGAATATCAATCTCGGATGAGAGCTTTTTCACCTCCCAACCCTCAGGGATTTCACCTAGTTCGCTTTCCACCAAGCGGGAGGGGAAGAGGGTGGCGCATGCGTGGAGCTGCGCGTAGGCTTGCGTGTTGGTGGTTTTCAGGCGTTCGAGGGCATCAAGGGGTTTCGCTGATGGCGGTCATGGCGGCAAGCGTCGCGTCTTCTTCCTCACCGCCAGCATCAAGTGCCGCCATTTTCGCGCGGGTGGGTTCAAAATCTACAAACCAACTCTTAAACACCGCCTGCGCCATCGCCTCCAGCGTCTGGTTGATCTGCTGGTTCATGGCGATTTTGTCGTCAAGGTCACCAATTATTTTTGCAATTCTGTCCTGAGTAACTTTTGGAATCTTAGGCAAAACAAACTTCTTTAAATCTCTAGCAGGTAATTGAGGCACCGCAGAACCAGAAGTAAGGCTTTTGATTTGATTCTGGACTACATTAGATACCAGTACAAAATAAAGGAAGCGACGATTCCAAACGGACTCGTCTGCTCTAAAAATCATCATACCAGAGTTTATACGGATGTTATCGTACAGGACGCTTTCATCATAATAGGCAACATTCCCAATAGTGCCTCTTGTGGTAACAACTACATCACCTCTTATAAGTTTACCCGCACGTAGCTTTTGGTCTTTTTCTCTAGAAATAAATATTGGATCTGTAAAAACAAAACCTGAGTTTGTGACATTCTTTGCGGACAGGAAGAGACAATATCCATCTTGTTTAAATTCATGCTGTTTTGGATAATTTGCTCCTCGGTCTCCATCAATCAATGAAATATGAGCATTTTCTAGTAGCCATTCACCCATCACACCACCTCCCGACCGTGAAAGAGCGGTTGCATGGTGGCGTCAATATGTGCTTTCAGGGGAGTATATTCCACCAGATCGTATGCATTCACATCAACGCGGTATGGCAGCAGACTTTCTTCAAACATGGTGTGCAGGCGGTCAATCTCTGCTTCGGTCAGATCGCCATAGATCACCATATCAATATCGGAATTATCACGGTATTTCCCCGTTGCCCTCGAGCCAAAAAGCCCCACCTTTTCTATGCGCTCCGCATAGGGTGCGAACACCTGTTTAATGATGGTTAGATGCTGATCGGAGAGGCCGTGACTACTCATGGGTTTACTCCGCCTTCTTGCATGGCTTTTTCCATCATGGAGAAATTCAGATCATCGAATATCTGTAAATAATGATCGTGGATTTGCTGAATGACCTCTTCAAATTTTTTGATATTATAGACATGTGACATTTTATTTCGGGCATCCAGCGCATTCATCCAAACATCACCATTAGTAATAATTTGCGCTTCAAAGGCTGCGCGAATGACCGATGCCGGAGTGATGCGATCCAACACTAGCCCCTCATGATTCAGATAATCTTTGATCAGTTTCCATGCTAATTCCCATGTATATTCAAAACGCTGAATGACGCCTTCTTTTTCAAGCTGTGTAAGTTCGCGCTCTTCCATGGTTTCAATCGCTTCGCGCAGCAGCCCAAAGGCGCGTTTGTAATTATCAAAGCGATAGACCCAGCGGGGCTTTTCTGGTGGCGATGTGTTCATGGCTGTCCTCCTATAATTTGAACTAACGAGGAATCCTCGGTCGTTGCGTTTTTTGCTTTATAATTCATATCCCAACCCCGCTAGATTCTTTTTTATTTTGCCCCATCACTCCTTCTCCCCCTTCACTTGCTCCACCAGTGCATCAAAGTCGGAGTGGATTTTCTGGGTTTTGTTGAAGTGCTTATATTCAGCAATGGCTTTTTTATCTGCCTGTTGTTTGCTGATTTTCCCTTTGCCCTGCAGCACATCATATTCATTGAAGGTGAGGAATTTATCGACACTTTCGGCCAGATCGGCCATGGTCATCGCCACGCGGTTTTCAATGATGTTTTCGATGTAATCAAAAAAGCTGGAGATGGTGCGCTCCAGCCGCTTGATCTGCTTTTCATCCAGATAGTTCTTCGCCACCGTGACATCCGACGACAGCACGCGTCCTTTGGGGGCATTCTTCCATGTCATCAGCCCAGCATAGGGGGCGTTGCGGTCTGATTTGCTATGGATGATTTCCGCCGCTGTCTGTCCGGTGATGGCATAGTGAAATTTATTCTGGATCATCGCGTAGAAGTTCTGGGTGACATCCGCTTTCGGGTCATAATCAGTACTGATTTCCGCGAAAATATCAGTGATCTTCTGGTAGATGCGCCGCTCGCTGGTGCGGATAGAACGGACGCGTTCCAGTAACTCTTCAAAATAATCTTCACCAAAAGTGGTTTCGCCTTGTTTCAGGCGCTCATCATCCATCACAAAGCCTTTTTTGATGAACTCTTTGAGCACCTGCGTTGCCCAGATGCGAAATTGCGTCGCTTTTTTGGAATTTACGCGGTAGCCCACGGCGATAATGGCATCGAGATTATAGCATTTGAGCGTGCGCTTCACACTACGCCCACCCTCATTTTGAACTGTCAAGAAATCCTTGACAGTTGCCTCTTCAGAGAGCTCCTCCTCATCATATATATTCTTGAGGTGCGAGCTAACATTCTGTTTCGTTGTGTCAAATAACTCGGCTATTTCATTCTGACTTAACCAAAGCGTTTCATATTGTACGATCACCCGCACGCGCACTGCATCATCGTCGCCACCATAAATAATAAAAGGCGCTTGCGTGGCTGGGAGCGAGATTTCGTTTTTCTCAGAACTCATACCCTAACCCCGCCAGATTCTTTTTGATTTCGCCTTCCAAGCGGTCGCTTTCGGTAAATTGCGTTTTGAGTTGGGCGGTCAGGCGAGCCATTTTTTCTGCGAATGGCTCGCGATCCTCCTCCTGATCTGCCGCGCCGACATAGCGTCCCGGGGTGAGCACAAAATCATGTTTTGCGATATCTTGCAGTGATGCTGACATGCAGAAGCCTTTTTCATCTTCATATTGCTCACCCATCTGCCATGCGTGGAAGGTGCTGGCGATTTTGCCGATATCGTCTGCAGTGAAATCACGCAGCACACGATCTTTCATGAAGCCCATATTGCGAGCATCGATAAACAGCGTTTCGCCGGAGCGATTGCGCTTCTTTTCATCCAGCCGCAGACCGTTGGCTTTGTCTTTGGTTAAAAACCAGATACATGCGGGGATTTGTGTATTCGTGAAGAGCTGCCCCGGTAATGCCACGATACATTCGATTAAATCAGCTTCTACCAGATGGCGGCGAATCTCTCCCTCATTGTTGGTATTAGAACTCATGGAGCCATTGGCCAGCAGCAGCGCCATCGAGCCCTTGGGCGAGAGATGGTGGATCATGTGCTGCATCCACGCGAAATTGGCGTTGCCCTGCGGCGGCGTGCCATATTTCCAGCGAGCATCACCCTCCAGCTTGGGGTGCCACCAATCCTTAATATTAAACGGTGGGTTGGCCATGAGATAATCAGCGCGGAGGTCGGCGTGCTGATTATCAAGGAACGTATCGGCATTCTTTTTGCCGAAGTTAAAATCAATGCCGCGAATGACCATATTCATCGCGGCCAGCTTCCATGTGGTCGGGTTGGCCTCCTGACCATACACGGAAATATTCTTCTTCTGCTCGGAGGCTTTGTAATGTTTCTCCTGAGAATGTGCTTCTATGAACCGGTCGGTGGAGACAAAGAAGCCGCCGGAACCCATCGCCGGGTCATAGACACGGCCATTATATGGCTCCAGCATTTCCACAATCAGGGTGACGATGCTTTTAGGTGTGTAATATTGCCCGCCCTGCTTACCTTCTGCGAGAGCGAACTGGCCAAGGAAATATTCGTACACATGGCCGAGGATATCCTTGCTGTGCAGGTTGAGCTGCTGGCCTTTATATTCCGGGCGTGAAAAGCTGGTATCTGAGAAGGTATTAATGAGCCCGATAAGCTTGTCATTATCCAACTGATACTGGCTGATGCGATTGAGGATACCTTTCAGCTTGGGATTGGTTTTCTCGATCTCATCCAGCGCATTGTCAATCAGCCATGAGATAGAACGCAGCTTAACATCCGCACCCGACGCATCCTGCCAGAGCACTGTGCCAATCGGCAGTGCTGCAGTTTCGCGGATATATTTCCACCGCGCATGCTGTGGCACCCAGACGACATTTTTCTCTTTGTAGTAATCCACCAACTCCAGCTCTGACTGGATGGCGGCATTATATTCATCTTCGCTGTCATAGTCATCGCGCGGCAGGTGGTAGATGTTACTCTCGCTGTCATCTTTGAACAGCTGGATCAGCTCCTGCTGCCGTTCTTCAAACGCATCGGAGACATATTTTAGGAAAATGAGGCCAAGTACGACATGCTTGTAATTGGCCGCATCCATACTGGAGCGGAGCTTATCCGCTGATTTCCAGAGCTTATCATCCAGTTCTTTCAGGAATTGCTGCGTAGTATTTTTCATGCGCTATTTACTCCCATTCGGCTTTTTAGGGGCGCGTGTTTGCTCATCTACCCAATTGCGTATGTCCTGAATTCTAAATCGCCATGACCCACCGGCTTTGAAACCGGGGATTTTGCCGTCTGCTACCAGCTTATAGGTTGTTTTCTCATTCAGCTTCAGATAAGCCGCCACCTCTTTAATGGTCATGATTTCATCATCGTCCATGGCACTATGCTCCCAAGTTTAATTGATCGAAAATAAGAGAATATTTTCTAATATGCAAAAGGTTTATCAAAGAATTTCAGGTTTGCGGCGTATCCATTTGCAAATGTGATCAGCATGTTATGATACGAGTATGCAAACTGACCTTTTCCCTACACATCAGAAACCTGCAGATGAGCGAATTACTGGCCTGACTTATGTGCCTGATTTCATCACGCTGCAGGAAGAAGCAGCGCTGATTGACATCATTGATCAGCAGCCATGGCTGACTGATCTGAAAAGTCGCGTGCAGCACTATGGCTGGAAATATGATTATACCGCCCGGCGCGTAGATGAAACGATGCGGCTGGGACCGCTGCCAAACTGGTTGATGGATTATTGCAAGCGATTATACGATGGCAGACATTTCCGGAAATTGCCCGATCAGGTTATTATCAACGAATATATTCCTGGTCAGGGCATTGCATCGCATGTTGATTGTCTGCCGTGTTTTGAGGAAACGATTGCCTCGCTCAGTATTGGGTCAGCCTGTGTGATAGATTTTGTCGATACAGCGCCCAAGAAAAAATATCGCATTTGCTGGAGTCGCGTAGCCTTGTGATATTCAACCATGATGCCCGCTATCTCTGGAAACATGGTATCGCTGCCCGTAAAACCGATAGGCATGAGGGACAGATTATCCAGCGTGGCAGACGCATCTCCCTAACATTTCGCAATGTGATTCTTGAGGGCTGAAAAACGAAATGCCCTTCAATACCTCCATTTCGCTATTTTGATAAACAAGTAATTGATATTGTTATATTCAGATCGCAAGAAAACGAAACGAAATGCATTTTTTCAAACTGACCCTAGCTAAAGACCGCGCCCTCGGTGTACCCGTAGGGGGACCCTCCGGGAGGACCCGTTAATCATTTCGATGGAGTAACAGACGTTGCGGTCAGTTTCTCAATGTGCAGCAGCTCATGGGCAGGCGCATATTTCGCAAACACCATTTCATAGCGTGGCGCGTGAGGTTTGCTACCATCATCCACGCGCCGTGTATGCGCATTGACGAATGTCACAATCCGATTCAGGCGCTCCACAAACTCACGCTGTGTATCACCATCAACATATTCATAAGCAGTGCTGCTATGCAGGCGGGCAATATCACTGAGGCAGTGTTGAGCCAGCTCGCGCAAATGCACCAGCCCATGCCATGCATCCTCGGTCTTGGATAATATGGCGTCCATCTGCTCCTGCACGTTGGTGAGCGCTTCATAATCATGGGTATAGCAGCGTATGGCGTGCTGCATCTCATCTGTCAGTTGGTTCTGATCTTCATCGGTATGCGGTAATATGGCTGTACTCATGGTCATAATCTCCGTTGGTGTTGGTGGGGTGGTAAACGGGTTCCGGCGGGGCAAAACACATCATCATATGGGGGCGTTCCTGACGTCCCCCATATATGAAATATAAAGGAAGCCGGAATGTAGGTTTTCTGCGGGTTTGAGAGCGTTAGGAACGTCAGGAAGTCGGAATGATATTTTTGCGTTAAAGGCGCAGTTTTCCTCAACTCTTGTGTGTTCCTGATGCAAGCGTTCCGGCTCGGTAAGCCGGAATCAGGAACGATGGGACGATCAGTGTTTGTCATATTCACTAACCTCTTCAGCGCCATCTGCGAGCACGCCATTGCCCTTGGCAAATTCGCCTTCTGGTACATCCAGCCATTTTTCAATCGTGCTGCCCTTGGTGCGCCCTTTGACGATTTTCTTTTCATCGAGCAAATCGCCCACCATCATTTCCAGCTTGTCACGGCCAATGCCGCGTAGCTGCTCAGGTAAACGGTGGCGGTTCTGATAGACACCGTTGCCACCGGTCTTGGTGAAGGGGTAGCCATTCTTGGCGGCACGCGCCACGGCATCTCGCAGCACCGTTATCATCTCTTCGGAATTTACTTCCTGCTTACGGGTGAGCGCGGTGACATCCAGCAGTAAACCGGTATCATTGCGCCAAAAGGTGCGCACTGTGCGATCTGCTTTGCCGTTGGACTTCACCACGGCTCCCTGAAACAGGGCATTAGGTTCCGGCTTTTCAGCAAGCAGCTTGAAGATCGCTGCCTGTTCGCGTGGAGCATAGGGCCAGATGGCATAGGCGCAGCGCACGCCATCTACCAGCGCACTGGTGCCACGTATCGCGTCCCGCGCCTGCGCAGCGCTTTGAATCGGAATATTCCCCTGAGGCTTGCGCATGTGATGGCTGATCAACACGCATGCACCGGTTTTAGTGGCAAGGCCTGCTAATAATCCTGTCAGCAAACTGCCAGTCGCCGGGTCTGCCGTAATATCAGCCTGCGCAAATGAAGAGAGCGGATCAAAAACAATCAGACGCAAATCATCCATCGCGCAGAGCTGTTCCTCCAATTCGCGATAGGCATCTGTGATGTCTGGTTTGCCTTTTTCTGCGGCCTGCACAATCGGCAGCGGGCCACCAGCATTTGGCAGTGGTACAATAAACAGCCGGTCGGCATACTCAAGATAGCGCTGCTCAGGATCAAGTCGCTTCAGGCGGCGATGCACTTCTGCCTGATCATCCTCTGCGGTAAATACCACCGCCTTGCCAAAAGAGGTAACACGGTTGCCAAGGCTTTCCATGCCCGGACTGTATGCCGGGCGATCTTCACCGGTTGCCACCTGTAAAGCCAACTGCAAGCTCAGCATACCTTTACCAGTATCGCCCATGGCCGCAAGCAGGCAGGCAACGCCAAGTGGCAATGTGCCTTCTACCAGAAATTGCTGTTCTGGTGGTTCACCTGCATAGCGCGTGGCGCTCCAGTCAGTAATAAGTGGAGAATGCTCATAATGCTGCAAGCTATCGCTGGCACCATCAATGATAGTCGATAAATTCAGATCATCTGCCACCGCATCGGCAGCATCATATTTTTCTGCCCAGCCAGAATGAGGCGTGATACAGCGTATGTTTTGTGCAATCGAGGCAAGGTGCTTGGTCAGTTTTCTGCCGTAAGCCATACCCGCATCGTCATTATCAGGCCAGATGATGACACTCTTGCCCTTGAGCGGAGACCAATCGGTTTTATCAAGCGGGGTGTTGGCTCCACCCATGGCAGAGCTGGCAGTATAACCCTGTTCAATCAATGCCTGCGCGGCTTTCTCGCCCTCGCATATAATGACCTCATTTGCAGCAGCGATGCCGGGTAGATTATATAGCGGGCGTGGTGACGGCATGCGCCATTTCTTGCCGAGATGGTCATAGGGGCGAAATTCCTTCTTGCCTCTGCCAATTTCAAAGCGATAGACGCTGGCAATTAACTGTCCCGCTGCATCGGTATAATCCCAGTTGGCTGAAGGGGCAGGATAGCCATTAATGGTGCTGATCGAGCAATCGCCATGATACTCATCATTTGCAGAGTGAGGCTGGCGTTCACCGTTCACGCCAAGATAGCGCCGCACATCCTCCAGCACCTCAGCAAAATGCTGCTTGGGGTCAATGCCTTTTGCCTGTCCCCACAAATGCAGGATGTCGCCGGAATCACCGGTGGCAAAGTCCTGCCATAGCCCGGCTTTCGGCCCTTGCATCTCGATGACAAGGCTTTCACCCTTATCGCCCTGCACATTTCCTACCCGAAATTGCTGACCCTTCGTGTAACCATGAGGGAACAATTCCGGCAGAATGGTTGGAAGGCGCGAGTGTAATTCATGTTTAATATCGCTGACACGCATGGTCTGTTATTCTCCTGCGCATTAGCGATTACTCTGCTGTTCGACCCACTGGAAGAATGCCTGTTCATCGATTAATACGCGTCGGCCACACCGGCGAATGACGGTATCAAAGCCATTTTTATCGGCGTGAAAAATGAGATGGCGCAGTCCTCCAATCGGTGGCCATGCGTGATGGTCGTTCCATTGCGTGACGGGAATTAGGCGGTTTGTATGATTGAGGCTGGGTTTAGGGGCATTGTCATGCATCATTTTACTCCTATGTAAGGTACGGTTTCTAGCGGTGTTGCCCGCTATTGCCCGGAGTAAAACAGGTGCCTGTCACTGCTAGCGTGAGTTAATAACAAAACATCACTAGCGATAACTTTTAATCGTCAATTTCCTCAAACAGCTCTTTTTTCAAAGCGGAGAAGCGCGTCTTGAACGAAGAAAAATTCAGTGTTCGTTCGATTCCATTGCTGCTGACCCAAAGTATTTTATCAGCAGTCACCTCCTGAATGAGGTCAATATCCTGCTGGCGCTTGCGCAAATAATCCCATACCTGCCGCGCCTTGGGTGATTGTTTATACTCCGCCGCCATGCGCTGCATCACTTCCTTTATCAGCTCGTGCAACTCATTCGTGCGGATATCTGGAGCCTTGGATATTTTCTGTGTAGGCGACTGCTCAAGCCACTTTCGCAGCAATGGGTGGTCGGAGATCGGCCATTCACCATGATCGATAAAATAGGATTTGAGCTGTTCCCGCTTTACCCAATACATATCGCGTTGCAGGAGGTCATCTTCCCCCTCAAGGGCGGAACTACTACCATTGATAGTGAGCGGGTCCATATTAAAAATGGCAAATTTAGGCAGCTGAAAATTCTGCGCTAACCTATCGAATCTCTCAATTTCTTTCACCAATCGAAGCGGTTTGAGTCCAAGCCGCATAGGAATAGCATTTTGCGCCTGAGACTTTTCTTTGTGTGGAATATGTAGTGCGTATGAGAGAGAGCCTCTTTCGATAGCTGCCACAATTCCTTCTTCTAGCGCCTGCTGGTGCTTCCGACTGTTAGGAAATGCCAGCAATGCAATTTGTCCAATCTCCAGCCGACCCCCTAACAGGCCAAGCTCTGCCTGATCAAGAATATTCATATCGACCTGATCCTGAAGCAATGATTTCATGCATGCTCCGCAAAGATCTTGTCGTTCATTTTTTCGACTACAGATGCCGTATGTGATTCTGATAAATGGCTGTAGCGCTTGACCATTTGCAGCGTCTTATGCCCCAGCACCTCCGCAATCTCTGCGATGCTGGCTCCGTTCATGGCCAGATAGGAAGCTGCTGAATGGCGCAAATCATGGAACGGAAATCGTCCAGCTTAGCCGTTTCCATAGCGTTTTCCCATGCGGTGCGGATATCTATGGGCTGGTCTTTGATGGCGCTCGGAAACACATATTCGGAATGGGTGGGGCGATTCTCCGCATGTTGCTGCAGCAATTTCAGCGCAAAGCCACGCACCGGTAAGGAGCGGCGTTCGCCATTTTTTGTCTCATGCAACGTGATCATACCGCGCATAAGATCGACATCCGGCCAGCGTATGCGCAGCAGCTCATTTTTGCGTGCGCCGGTGCTGAGCGCCAGAATCACCACCATATAAAGATAGGGGTTGGTGCTCGCTTTGCAGGCTTCCAGTATGCGCTGCCGTTCTTTGTCGGAAAGAAAGCGCACACGACCGCGCGGCTCTTTCAGTTTAGAGATTTTGCGCACCGGGTTCTGGTCAATCCATTCCCACTGGTTCAAAGCGACCGTAAACACATGGCCGAGCGCCGTCGTATAGCGATTGGCGGTGGTGGGGCCAATTTCGCGTCCGTAGCGATTTTTGGTGCCTATGAGCTGGTTGCGATAATCGGTAATCATGCCCGGCGTGACATCGGCCAGAGTATAGTCACCCAGCTTGTCCTTCCAGTATTTCAGGTAATGGCGCTGATTTGCCGTATCGTCAGGGCGTAGGTCCAATATCTCCCGCGTGTATTTATCGAGCAGGTCGCCCATGGTATGCTTTTTCGCCTTGGCTGTTTTGAAATAACGCCCCTCACGGATGGCCGCTTCTGTCTGCTGCACCCAGATTTTTGCATCCGTCAGTCGCTGGAAGGTGGCCGTCTGCACCGGATGCCCTTTCAGGCGCACACGAGCGCGATAACTGTTATTGCCGTCTTTGTTTGTGCGCTTCTCAATATTTGCCATAGTTTCCCCGCTATTTTTTGTCGTCTACGGTAATTTACCGTAGCATGCGGGAAGCTCCTAGCTAATAGCACATCAGTCTATGCTATTTCGAAAACATTGTAATCACAGCGTATTGGCGCGTATTTAC
>CAZPQM010000022.1:0-20983 GCA_964588995.1 uncultured Rickettsiales bacterium
CACTTGCGGCAATCAAAACCCTGCTTAAACTCAGAATTAGCTAACAGTGTCTAGTCCTCATTGCGAAGGCCGGACGGCATCTCGCGCGGTTGGATGTATGAGGCTCGTGATCACCACGTCGCTGCGCTCCTCGTGATGACGGGGTAAATAATTCGTCATTGCGAGCGATCAACGGGAGCGTGGCAATCTTTACGAAACCTCTGAGGCCAAGCCTGCGGTAGGCAGGGTAGAGGGAGGAAACCAACGCGATGAGTCTGCTCTCGACTCGCAACACGCACCCCTCTATACTGCGCACATGACCAAAGACCATCAAATAGGACATCGTGCGCGTTTGAGAGAGCGGTTTCTTGCCTCGCTCAACGTGGGAGGTGAGTCGACCCTGCCCGACTATGAACTGCTGGAACTGATCCTGTTTGGCGCACGTCCGCGAGGCGATGTGAAGCCGCTTGCCAAGGCGCTGATCAAGGAATTCGGTAGTCTTGCCGCCGTGCTCGAAGCGCAACCGGCTGAGTTAAACCGGGTTGAGGGGCTGGGAGATGCCTCCATCGCCGTGATTAAAACCGTACGGGCCAGTGCCATCCGCGCCCTTGCCACCCCGCTAAAGGATCGCCCGATCATCAATAGCTGGCAGAAGCTGTTGGAATATTGTCAGGGCATCATGGGGGATTCGCGGATTGAGCAGTTTCGTGTGTTTTACCTTGATAAAAAAAACCGGCTGATCAGCGATGAAGTGCAGCAGCATGGAACAGTTGATCATACACCCGTTTATCCGCGCGAGGTCGTCAAACGCGCGCTGGATCTCGGCGCGTCGGCTCTCATCCTTGTACACAATCACCCGTCCGGTGACCCATCACCGTCTGAGGCGGATAAAAAGGTGACCGCCGACATTATCCGCGCCGCGACCGGGCTCGGCATCACCGTCCATGACCATGTCATCATCGCCAAGCACGACCATTTCAGCTTCGCATCAAATGGGTTGTTGTAAGTCTTAACGAACGATGGCGGAGTCTTTTGTAATTGTGACTTCTTCTGTGCGCTCTGTGCCTAGCAGCATATATTTATTGTCAAAACTCACTTCTTCTTCTGTGATATTTACATTAGATATATTATCCCGATATTGATTACTTAATTGCTGCAATTCTGCTATTTCCTTAGCGCTAAATCCTTCCGGTGCCATTTCTAGCGCCTTCCGAGCGAAATGCGTGGCTTCATAATCAACGTAATAATATACGCCTTTATCCGTTAATTCGTGATATTCAGCAGAACCGCCTAGGTGCTTATATTGTATAAGAATGCTTCCTTGCCGTTCTTCTAAAACTCTTACATGTTTTAGCTCATCCTTAAACAAATTAGCTATCATTCTCTGAAGTTCAGGCACACGTCTATATTCATCGGGATCTGGGTTATTCTTTAAAATGCTGGCAACTTTGTCGCAATCGAAATAGGGTGCAATCGGATTGTCCAGCGATAAATCATTTAGCACCCTAACATAAGAATGACCCAAACGTTGCGGAGCATCATCTCTGTTTCGGTCCTCATGTTCTGCTAAATCTTTCATGAAATCATTCATAAAATCTATAGCTTCTTCTTCACGATCAATTGATTCGCTAGAGCTAACTACATGATGCAACTCATGACCAAAGATACGAATAAACTCATTTCGGACCCATTGATTTTCCTTAGATAGGTATTCAACATTGGTCACAAAGTCGAAATCGATATAAATTTCGTTTTCACTTTGAGCTGCCACAAACGCCTGATTGCTGTTTAATAGCGTCAATTTTTCACCATCTTCTAATTTCTTTTGAAGCATTTTAAGAAAGTCCTGACCTTCAGGAAAATTTTCATCAAACATACGATCTAAGAATGCTTTTATTTCCCTTATCTCTTCCTTGGAATAATTATTAACATCAAAGGATCCGGAAACCCCCCGCTTGGCCCGCTATCTCAATATAATCGCTCCAATCCGGCATAGCTATCTCCTGCTCTATAACAGAACTATACCATGGAATAGGTTAAGAAATGTTTAACAAAGTCCTAATTTCTTAGCGGCTTGCCGGTTTCGAGCATGTGCTCAATGCGGGCGAGCGTTTCGGGGGTGCGCAGCAGATGGTCGAACTGGGCACGCTCAAGGTCAAGGATGTTCTGCTCGGTCAGCTCTTTCCGGATATCGGTTTCGCCGCCGGAAAGCACATAGCCAAGCGCCTTGGAGACCGTCACATCATGCGGCAGCGCCTTGCCGGCTTTTTCCGCCTGATTGATCGCGATGTCGAGCGCGACGCGCGCGGTTTTACCCGGCAGTTGCACGGTGTAGCTCTCAGGTGGTTGATAGTCCTTCGCCAGTTCGAGGCAAAGCGCCTTGGCATCCGGCAGCACCCGCTCGCGGTTCATGGTGATGCGCGAGCGTTCATTCAGAATTCGCATGGATTTCGCCTGCTCTGCCGATTTGGCGACTTTAGCGAGGCTAATCGCTTCAAACACCGTTTTAAGTGGCGGCATTACATTCAGGGTACGCACCGGCGATAACCAGCTGAACCAGTTGCCAAATTTCGCCGCAAGCGTGTCGCTCTCCGCCTGTGCCTTGATGTGCCGGAACAGCATTTCCTTGCAGCCGCCCCAGCCCGGTATAATCCCGACGCCGACTTCGACAAGGCCCGTATAAAGCTCAACATGCGCGTTCACGGCATCGCTATGCAGAAGCACTTCGCAACCACCCCCAAGCGCCATGCCGGAAGGTGCCGAAACAACCGGGAAGTTCCCGTATTTCAACTTCATGAATGTATCCTGCCCACGCTTAATAAACTCGCCGAGCATTTTCCATGCCGAAACATTTGAGCCGAACAGGGCGAGGCCAATATTCGCACCGACGCAGAAATTATCGGCATCATTCGCGATGACGAGGCCACGATAACTCCCCCCTTGCGGGGGAGTCGAAGAACGCTTGCGCGATTCGGTGGGGGGTATACTCCCTTTTGTGCTTGTCCCCCCACCTGAAAATGTCTTTGCATTTTCAGACTCCCCCGCTAGGGGGGAGTTAGTAGCACCACCACAAAGCGCAATCGCCTCATCCATCATATCGAAAATCAGCGGGTCGATGGTGTTCATCTTGGAGGTAAATTCGAGGCAGAGGATACCATCACCGAGATCCCAAAGCGCAGCGGAAGCATTCTTCGCCACCGGCTTATTGCCGCGTTTGATATCTGCCAGCATCCACGCGTCCGGCTGCTGCGGCTTCGCGGTATAATCGCCTTTCGGTGTAAGGTATTGCAGCTCGCCCGATTCCACCTGATAGAAGGGTTGATCCCCGGCCGCTTTCAGGATGGCAGGCACATCCTTCCCTGCCTCTTCCAGCTGCAAGGCGAGCCATTTCGGTCCGGCCATATCGTCACCACCCAGCCGGTCGATCAGCTCAAACGGACCATACTTCCAATTGTAGCCCATGCGCATGGCGCGATCGATATCATAGATGGAATCCGAAACTTCTCCGACCAGCGAAGCGGCATAGGAAAGCAACTCCAGCAGCACCTCGCGTGCGTAGCGTCCACCTGCATCCTCATGCTCGACCAGCTTGCGCAGTCCGCCTTTCGCAGCACCCACCGAGGCAAGCTTTGGCTTATCCTGATAGGCATATTCCCCCGTCAGCAGATTTTTGGTTTCCTTGACCTTTTTTCCGCCTTCCGTATTGAGGCGATAGAACCCGCCCTTACCTTTGCGGCCGGTGTAGCCCTCTTCAATCATTTTCGTAATCACGGGGAAATCGGTATATTCCGCAAAAAAGCGGTCGCTCTTATCCAGCGTTTTTCCGTAAGATTCCGCAATCAACGGCAAGAGATCAATGCCGATCAAATCCATCAGTCCGAATACGCCCGTTTTCGGCACACCAATCGGCCGGCTCATGACCGCATCGGCTGTTTGCACATCTACTTTCATTTTAAGTGCGCGGTTGATCGCAACCGTCAGCCAGAAAATCCCGATCCGGTTCGCAATAAAGCCCGGCGTATCATTACAGGGCACGACACCCTTGCCTAGCCGTTCATCACAAAATGCCGTAATCGTCTCGATATGTTCCTTTTTTGTTGCTTCTGAGGTAACCAGCTCGAGCAGCCGCATATAGCGCGGCGGATTGAAGAAATGCGTGATCATGAAGTCCTGCTTGAAGCGCTCCGGCATACCCTCGACCAGATGGGCGAGCGGCAAGGTGGAAGTATTACTCGAAACGACCGAGCCGTCTTTTCGCACCTCTTCCAGCTTTTGGTACAGGTTCTGCTTGACATCGAGCCGCTCGAGCACCACCTCGATGATCCAGTCTACTTCAGCGATTTTTTTCAGGTCGTCTTCCAAGTTGCACGGCGTAATCCGTTTAGCGTTGCGTTTATGAGTCAGCATTTGCTGCTGTGCGTCTTTCTTCGTTTGTGCGACCGCCTTTTCTATGGCGGCTTTCGCGAGCTGATTGCGGTCACTCGCCCCTTCCGGCACAATATCGAACAGCAACACCTCGGTACCGCTATTGGCAATATGCGCGGCGATGCCGGCACCCATAACCCCTGATCCAATGACGGCGACTTTGTTAATGTTAGTCATATTTTTTCTCCATTGCACGTTGCATCGCCAGTTTAAGTTCAGGCAAATATTCATGAATGACGTTCCATATTACTTCGTCATCTAACCCTAAGTAATCATGGACTAAGCGGTTCCTAAAGCCTGCGATAATATCCCAAGGTATTTCGGTAATGCTCTCTTTCAGTTCATTTGAAAGACGCTTAGTCGATTCGGACATAGTTTGAAGCCGATATATAATTGCATCATGTGTTTTTATGTTATTATCAAAAGCATCTTTTCCTTCACTAGCATGCTGTTCAATTAGTGTAATACATTCGATAATATGATAGCAGTAGGTCTCATCGCGTTCATTCATAACGGTGTTGCCTCAGCTAATATTTTATCTTTTATGTAATGGTAAAGGCCACGGTCACTGATTACATCTACATCTTTGTTCCATTTTTCTTTTAGGTCATTTTCGAAGCGAATTAGGTCGAAGTAGGTTTTTCCAGCATCAATATGGATCAGCACATCGACGTCGCTATCTTCGCGTTCTTCACCGCGTGCTACAGAGCCAAAAATGCGGATATTGCTAATGCCATATTCTGCGGCTAGCGCTTCAATTTCTGCCTTTTGCGCGCGGAGCTCCTCTAGCAGCCCTACCATGATTTTTCCTCTGGTTGCATTTTGGTTTGTGTGGGCGCAGCAGGTGCCACGCGCGGTTCAGCATAAGGCGGCTGCGCTTCAGCCTGCTGAGCTGGATGATAAGACGGTGCATTGACCTTCACACGCAGTTCCGCCACCTCGATTTCAAGCGCATGAATCCGTTTCTTCAACTGGTGCATTTTGACTGATTTATAGATGCCGCGTCCGATGAAGAGCGCCATCAGGCCGAGCGAAATCAGCATCACAAAACCGGCATATTCCTGCATCTGCGCAAGCATCGCGCTTGGATCACCGGGGGTAGCGCCACCCGCTGCCTGCGCCCCCTGCAATTGCTGCACGAGCTGTTGTAGCGCTTCCGGATCCATTATTGGAACTCACCCGGGTAGCGTGATTGAGCATAGGTGGTAAGCTCCTGCTTCAAAAGCGGTAACTCCCTGGTTATAACCTCAATCACTTTTGTATCGTTAATATCATAATCAAAATAGTCATGGGCAATCACGTTACGAAATCCCTTTATTTCATTCCAAGGTAAATCAGGCATTGCAAGCCTTGCTTCAGATGACAATTTCGAAATCGATTCAGCCATTGTTTGTAATGCGTGGAGACATGCTAATTTCGTAACACGATTATGATACTGATCAATACCGTCCTCAATAAATGAGGCGATATCTTCCATCGAGCGAAAAATATGATGTAAATGCGCTTTGTCTTTATCCACGCGTTTTCTCCTGATAACGTGTTTTATATCCTGCAGCGGTAACGCTTCGCTATTGATTCGATGTTTCAGAAGGCTGGACACAGCATCTTCTGTCACAATATCGATTTTATGATTCAATAAACGCTCCATTTGTTCTTCAAACCGAGTGATGTGACCGTAACCTTCCCAGGTGTCAGTGACGGATGCATCCAGGGATACTAGAAAATCGATGTCACTTTCCGGGACATCATGACCTGATAAAACAGAACCGAATAAACGTACGTTACGCAAGTGACATTCTGCAGCCAATGCCTCAATCTGGTTGCGCTTTTGAATAATTGTATCCAGTGTTTTTGTCACGATTACACCGCCTCCAGAATGGTCGCAATGCCCTGTCCGCCGCCGATACACATCGTCGCAAGCGCATATTTTCCGCCTTCACGGCGAAGCAGGCTCGCAGCCTTGCCGGTAATCCGCGCGCCCGACGCGCCCAGCGGATGCCCAAGCGCAATCGCTCCGCCGTCGATATTCAGCTTGCTTTCATCAATACCCAGCTCCTGAATCACCGCCATCGACTGTGCGGCAAAGGCCTCGTTCAGTTCAATAATATCGATATCATCCAGCTTGAGACCTGCACGCTCGAGCGCTTTATTGGTCGCGCTGACCGGGCCAATTCCCATGATCTCCGGCGCGCAGCCCGCAACCGCCATGGATTTAATCCGCGCAAGTTTCGGCAGGCCGTTCTGATCGGCATATTCCTCGCTCACAACCAACGTCGCCGCCGCGCCATCCGTTAACGGGCTCGACGTGCCGGCTGTAACCGTGCCTTTCTGATCAAATGCAGGTTTGAGCTCGGACAAGGTCTGCTGCGTCGTGCCTTCGCGGATGCAGCCATCCTGCAGAACGTCATCAACGGGGATGATTTCCTCCTCAAACTTACCCGCTTTCTGAGCGCTTGCGGCTTTCTCATGACTTTTCGCCGCAAATTCCTCCTGCGCCTTTCGCTTGATTTTATACTGATGGGCGAGATTTTCCGCCGTGATGCCCATCGACTCATAGGCTGCCGGGTTTTTCTCATATAACGCCGGGTTCGGCGCGGGGTTGAAGCCCGTCATCGGGATGCGCGTCATGGTTTCCAGGCCCGCTGCAATAAATACCTCGCCGGAACCGGTCGCAATCGCACCCGCCGCATCATGAATGGTCTGCATAGACGAGCCACAAAAACGGTTGAGCGTTGCACCAGCAATGGATTGCGGCAGACCCAGCTGCAGCACCAGCATGCGCGCGACATTGAAACCCTGCTCGCCTTCGGGAAAGGCGCAGCCCATTTTGACGTCTTCAATTGCTTCCGGATTTATCCCTGTGCGCTCAAGCAGGCCCTGAATCGCCGCAGCGCCCAAATCATCGCCCCGAACCGAGGCTAGCGCGCCTTTATGAGCCGGCGTAAATGGGGTGCGTACATATCCTGCGATGACTGCGTGTTTCATATAACCCTCTATTTTTCATGCTGTTACAGTGTAGCGGATTTATCAATATTAGAAAAGTACAATAGCTGTTTTTCTCGGGCTTGACCCGAGAATCTAATCAAATTGGAACGCATCAGACCCTCGGATCAAGTCCGAGGGAAGCACTCATTGAAAAAACCGAGCATAGTAATGCGAGTGCTTTAGTCGCGAAGCGTCAGGCTCATTTGAAAATACAGTAGTATTTTCAAGGAGCCGTTAAATAGTTACCGCGTCTTCGCCTTCCTCCGCTTCTCGCGCATATCCTCATCAAAGAGCTGCGTGAGCTCGCTAACCATCGCATCGGCGAGTGCTTCGACATGGTCGATTTTCACCGCATGGCTATAGTAGTTCGTGACATCGTGCCCGATGCCGATCGCGAGCAGTTCGACCAGATGGTCCTTCTCGAGGCTGTGAATCACCTGCCGCAGATGCTGATCGAGGTAATTACCCGGGTTCGACGAGAGCGTCGCATCATCCACCGGCGCGCCGTCGGAAATCACCATGAGAATTTTCCGCTCCTCCGGTCGGTTCAGCAGCCGCTCATACGCCCAAAGAATCGCCTCACCATCAATATTTTCCTTCAGTATCGTTTCTTTGAGCATCAATGCCAGATTCGCCCGCGCCTTGCGATAGGGCAGATCCGCGCTTTTATAAATGATATGCTGCACATCATTTAAGCGCCCAGGCGCGGGTGGCGAGCCATGCTCCAGCCATTTTTTGCGCGATTTTCCGCCTTTCCATTCCGCAGTCGTAAAGCCAAGCACCTCGACCTTCACCCCGCAGCGCTCCAGCACCCGGCTGAGAATATCCGCGCACATCGCCGCCATCATGATCGGCCGGCCACGCATTGAGCCGGAATTATCAATCAGCAGACTCACCACCGTATGCTTATACGGGCTGGAACGCTCCCACTTATAGGGGGTCAAATAGCTCGGATCGACAATCAGCTGTGGCAGCTTGGAAGGGTCGAGTATCCCCTCTTCCATATGATAATCCCATGTGCGGAGCTGGGTCGCGAGCAAGAGCCGTTGCAGCTTCATCGCCATGCGGTGGGTAACATCTTTCACATCGTGCAATTTATGATCCAGCTCATGTCGCAGGCGGCGGAGCTCCTCAATCTCCAGCATGTCCTCCGCCCGTTCGACCCGGTCAAACTGCGTGGTGTAGGCGCTGTAGACATAGAGCACATTATCGCTGTTTACGTCAGGCCGCGCCGGGTTGTGGCTCGGGTCGCTCGCGCCGGTATCATCCTGCAATTCCTCTGGGCGGTCGGTGGCACGCCGGCCTTTCTTGTTCTGTTCTTCCGCCTCGCCCTGTTCCCCGCGATCTTCCATGCGGAGCGTCTCCAGCTCACTACCTTCATCGGGAGATTCTTCGGCTTCACCCTGCTGAAGCTGCTCGCCTTTCAGCTCGTCTTTTCCTTCTGCATCCGGGCTATCCTCGGGTTCGGCATCCTCACCGTGCATCAGTCGGTGAGCGAGTTGTTCCACCGTTTTTGCATAGGCGCGCTGATCCTCCCGCTGTGCATGCAACGTGTTATATTCGGCATGATAGAGTTCGGTAAAGCTGCAGCCATAACTCTCGGCAATGGTTCGTAGTGCATCGGGCAAGGCCTGTTTATGCTGCGATGCAAACAGGCTAAGCGCAATCAGTTCCTGCGCGGGAATGACAGAGGGTTCATCCACCCAGCCTGCCAGTTGCCACTCAGCCAGCCAGCTTTCTCCGATATTGTGGCCAACACCGTTCAGCTTTTCCGCGCCGAGTGAGGCGTAGCGCACTTCCTCCAACCGATCGAGCATACTGGCCTGTCCGCTTTCCCGCCGCAACTGCTGATGCAGGGTTTCATCGTGGTGGCGCAGTTTGAGCGCCTCGCGGTCGGTGATGCCGCGCACATAGCGGACGGTCTCACGGTCGAGCTCATCCGGTAGTGCAATATCGAGCTGGTGCGCCGTCTTTGCGTAACGTGCAGTAGGGGCTCCGCCGCCGAGTAGCCGCCGGAACTGCACGTCAAGGGATTCATCGCCACTTACTGCGCGTATCGCCGCCGCCAGCTCATCTTTGAAAGATTCGGAGTGCATTTCCTTACTATAACTCCCCCCTTGCGGGGGAGTCCATAAAATGTATTAACATTTTTGGGTGGGGGGGTGGCAGGCAAGAGTGCGAGAACATAGCCCCCACCAGAAAATCAGCGATTTTCTGACTCCCCCGCAAGGGGGGAGTTATACTAAACCAAATACTCCAAAATCGTTTCTGCCGTTTTGCGGTTAACGCCTTCAACCTGCATCAGTTCTTCCACGCTGGCCTCGCCGATCAGCTTGACCGAGCCGAAATGGTTTAGCAACGCTTTTTTGCGCTTTGTCCCAATACCGGGTATGCTATCAAGCGCAGATTTTCGCAAAGACTTTTGATGCTTGGCGCGATAGGTGGAAATCGCAAAGCGGTGCGCCTCATCACGAATCCGCTGCAGGTAATACGCTACCGGTTCGTTCTTCTCCAGCTTAAAAGGTGCCCGATCCGGTAGGTAATAGTCCTCGCGTCCGGCGTTGCGGTCCGGCCCTTTTGCGATGCACACAAACGGCAGATCATGAATACCGAGCTCCTCGAATACTGCGTTTGCGACGGAGAGATGCCCCGCACCGCCATCGATCAGCACGAGATCGGGCCAGATATTGTCTTTCCCCTCGCGCTCACGTTCCGGGTTTTCCTTTTTCAGGCGGCCATAGCGGCGCGTGAGCACCTGCCGCATCATATCGAAATCATCCCCGCCGCGTATGCTGTCATGGCGAGGAGCGGCGGCGACGCGGCTTCCACGGTCGCTGGGCTGCGCTCGCGATGACGGTCTGGCGGGGTCCACTGTGAATTTACGGTAGCCGTTTTTAATGAAGCCTTCCGGCCCGGCTACGATCATCGCACCATATGCATTGGTGCCAAACAGATGACTATTATCAAAAACCTCAATACGTTCGATCTCGCCCGGTATGTCAAAAATTTCCGCCACGCGCTTTAACAGATCACGCTCACCAGCTTCCTCCGTGACTTTGCGTTCAAGCGCCGCTTTGGCATTGACGAGCGAGGTTTCGATCAGTGCGCGCTTTTCTCCGCGGAGCGGCAATAATAGCGCGACCTTTTTTCCTGCGAGCTCGGAAAGCGCTTCTTCCAGCACGGCTTTACAATAGACATCATGGCTAAGCAGTAACCGCTTTGCCGGGGTGTTATTTTGATAGAAACGCCCGATAAATGCTTCCATTACTTCTTCTGCGTCCAATCCTTCGACCTGTTTGGGGAAGTAGGTGCGGTGCCCAAGGGTAAACCCGCCACGAATGAACATTACGCTGATACAGACGCGCTCGCCTTCCTGCGCGAGCGCAAGCACATCTGCTTCTTCCATCTTCGCTGTGTTGATGCCCTGACTTGCAGTGATCTTGGCCATCGCCTCAAGCCGATCTCGCAAGGCGGCCGCTTTCTCGAATTCAAGCGCCTCCGCCGCTTCGTTCATCTCTGCGTTTAACCGCTCCTGCACCTCCCGCGTTTTACCTTCGAGGAATGCGACCGCAGCGTTGATCTGCTCGGCATATTCCGCCTTACTCACATAATCGACACAAGGCGCGGAGCAGCGTTTGATTTGATATTCAAGGCATGGGCGCTTGCGGCTCGCAAAAATCGAATCGCTGCAGGACCGTAGCAGAAACGCCTTTTGCAGGGTAGCAATCGCTTCATTCACCGCACCCGCCGAAGCATATGGCCCGAAATAGCGATAGCCGGGCTTTTTTGTACCACGATGCTTCATGATACGCGGGAAAGCATGTCCGCTTCGTTTGACATCTTCCCCCGGCGTAATCGCGATGTAGGGAAAGGATTTGTCGTCTTTCAACAGGATGTTATAGCGCGGCTTCAGGCTTTTAATCAGGTTCGCTTCCAACAGCAGCGCTTCCGCCTCGGTGCGCGTGCGCGTACATTCCATTTTCGCGGTCTGCATCACCATGCGTTGCAGCCGCGGTACCAACCGCTCGACCTGCACATAGCTGGAGACGCGGCTTTTCAGCTGCCGTGCCTTACCGACATAGAGCACCTGTCCTTCCGCATCGAGCATACGGTACACCCCCGGGCTTTGCGGTAAATGCTCGAGCTCTTTACGAATCAGGTTAGGGCCGGTTGCTTGGGTCATGCTATGTTTTACCCGGGCCTTACCCGGTTATCCAGTAGCTTTTTTGGTTATTGTATCGTGTGAAGGATAGCACAGATCAGGCTTAGAGAGATACAGTTTACAGGCAATATTCAATCCTATAACAGGCAACCCCGAACCTGTGGATAACTCTGTGAATGAACGGGGCGTAAGTAAACTAGGTCACTGTATTATGAGTATTTTTGCTAAACTATTGATATTTATAGCACGCTACACAACCTACTGTAATCTATGTATAATTTGGCTCTGCGCGACTATGTTTGTCATAATACTGAGTCTTATTATGGTATATCTTTATTTTTTCTTTATATCACAAAGCACTGTGAGCATCTTCTCGCTATGCAACAAAAATGGAAAAACAATAGCTTGTCAGATTGCACCTGCGATACGCTTGGCAAAGGGGCTGAGTTCATAGCCCGGCTGTACATCTTCTACAAGCACCCTTTTTTGCTCTACCCCGTCGCCGATCGTTCCAATCAGTTGCCCCCATAACGGGAGTATTTCATTATTCATAGCATGCAATGCGTGGTGAAGTAACGCCTCGAGTGAGTCACCCCCATCCTGCGCGAGCCGCTCTGCTGCGTGCCTGAACGCCTCATGGGTAATTGTGTACTGATCGGGGATAAACCGGAGACGCAGCTGCACCTGCTGTTCAGCAACATGGACCACCACACGCATGTCTACAAGGTATTCCTGCGAAGGATTCGGGTTGGTCTCCAGCGTGAAAAAAGGCATCTTGCATCTGTGAGTATGAAAAGCCTTATTTATGCTGGGAAGCAACAGCGTCTGTCAAGCATAAGCCTGGCATGATTACACCAGAACATCCTGTTCATGGTCGTCTCCGGTAGGACCATCGGGGTCAACGGGGAAATGCTCGACGACCTGAAACGCAAGGCTTCCTTTCAGGCCGGTGGTTTCATTAACCGCTTGAAATACCTCGTAAATACCGTGCTGCATATCACGCGTCATCGGCTTGTAGGAACGGATCTGCAACTCCAGTTCCGTCTCATACTGCCTGCCAGTAAGTTTCTCCGCAATGCGCTGCCGCACAAAACCATCAAGCTGTAAAGGCCCCGCCTCTTCAAGCGTAACCTCGACAATAAAGCGCGTATCGCCTTGTTTCTTATTGCCTTTCTTCTCGCCATCCTCCTTTTCTTTACGCACATAAATGCGACCGGCGGATACGTCCTCCCCGTGCAAAATAGGGAACAGATAGCTTTGCCACCCGTTCGCGTTCGGCTCCTGCGATAATAAGCGCAGATTGGTAAAGACCTGCTCCAGCTTGTTCAGTAATTCCGGCTGTCCGCTTGCGAGCCGCTGGTGCAGTTCGCTACCGACAAACCGTTCGACCGAACCGCTCTGCACGCCGCCGAGAAACCACAGTAATTTGGAGGCGACCTGCTGCTGTCCATTAGGAAAGGTCTGTTTCAACAGGTTCTGTTGTGGGCTGGTATCGATTTGTTTGATAAACTGTGCAAGCTGCTGAATCGGCCCTTCCGGTTCCGCAAAGTGGCGGGCAAATTCCTCGAGCGTCTGCGATAAAAACAGCGGAGCGGATGGCGTAGGCTGCGCGCTATTTCCCGCGCCCGATGCAGCAAGCGATTGCAACTGCAATGTCAGGGTGGTACCACGCGGCACCGGCTCAGAAAGCAGTAATTTCAGTGTGCCGATATCGCTTTTCACCACCACCTCGCCGGATTGCTCCGTACCGATTACTACCGCCTGAAACGCAGGGAAGGTCACCGGGCTCGTCTGCGCTTGCGGCGTGGTCTGAGGCGGTGCTACTTGCCCGGTAGAAGCTGGCGGTATGGCCGTCTTCGATGCAGATTGTGGTGGCGAAGCTGGAGGCGATGCCGGACTCCTCGGCACATTGCTTTGGCCGGATATATTGGTTATATTTGAAGGTGTAGCGGTACTCACCGTTGTAGTCGCTGACAAAGATGCCGGCGGCGTCTTAGCGGCTTGCACCGTTTGTGCAGGCGTCGGTTGATAGGTCGTTGCTTGCGGTGATGCGGTCGACTGCGGTGTAGCCGCTGTAGCTGCGCCAAGAACCGGGTTATTTAGCGGCAGGCGTACCCGGGTTACCTCAACCTGCAAAGCATCCCCAGCTTTGATGGATTGCACCTGCTGCGCAAGTCCTCGCTGCGCCTGTGGCAGGGATGTACTCGGCGGAATCAATGACGGCGCTTGCGTATTAGCTGAGATCACGACACCTTTCGCTTTGGAACCGGAAAGTTGTGTGATCAATGTATCCGCATCCGGCGGAGCTTTGGCTTGTGTCTGTTGCGGAACAGCATCGGTCGCAGGCGTTGTTCCTCCGGTCGCTTTCGGCAATACGGCGCGGATCACCGGTTTATCGCGTGGCAGGTTAGGGTCCGGCTGAATCTGCGCAGTTTTCGGCGCATCGGAGGATAAACGCACCTGCGTCGCGTCGTCCGGTACTGGTCCCGGCGGCTTCCCATTAATATTGACGATCTGGGCTTCAAAACCGGCCGTTTTATTTCCCGCTTTGGCGGCTTCGGCAAAAAGTGTATTTAAAGTGTTCTGGGTAATCCGCAGTTGCAATTTCGCGCCGACTTCCAATGGAATATTGGAACGAATGGCGAGCTCCCCTTTCTGCAGGTTAATATCCGGGCTAGCCTGCAACTGCAAAATCCCCTGTAACCGCGTTTCTACACGAGCAACGGTCGCGTTAATGAGCGCACCGTTCGGCTGTTTTTCCAGCCCGTTCGGCACTTGCAGAATAAACTGCTTGCCACCCAGATTGAGGGTCAGACGCTGATCCTGCCCGACAGGCGGCACGATAGGGGAATCGATCATAGCAACAACGTAGCATAGCCGACAGCGATTTGCCATTGTCTGTCTGGGTGGAATAACATCTAGCCCTACAAAGGAGAGATATGCATTGTATTATCCATGATTGCCCTCACCCTAACCCTCTTGCATAGGGAGAGGGGATCAGAACGCATCCTCCCCCCGCAAGCAGGAGGAGGAGCCATGAAGGATGAGAAATTGTCGGCACAGCGAAAACAATATGCTATACTACTCTCATGGTAGCGTATCCGTGGTTAGCACATTATCCTGAGGGGATTGACTGGCATCAGGTATTTTCCGGCAAGCCGGTCTATCGCTTATTGCAGGATACAGCAAAAAAGTTCCCCGACCATATTGCGATTGATTTTCTGGGCACAACCTACCGCTATGCGGAGCTGTGGGATCAGGTGCAGCAGCTTGCCGCCGGACTCCAATCACTGGGAGTGAAAAAAGGTGTCCATGTCGGACTCTATTTACCCAACTGCCCACAGCATATTATCAGCTATTACGCGGTTATGCTCGCCGGAGGAACGGTCGTGAATTACAGCCCGCTTTATTCCCTGCATGAGTTGAAACATCAGGTGAAGGACAGCGATACGGAGCTGATGATTACGCTGGATCTCGAACTTCTCTACCCGAAAGCACGCAAGCTGCTGGGTGAAGGTAAAATGCGGCATTTGATTGTCGGCTGCTTTGCCGATGCGTTGCCTAGACTGAAACAGACCTTATTTAAAATTCTGAAGGGCAAGGATATTGCCATTGTTGATTACAGCGCTTCGGATCATACGGCCTTTGCTGAGTTGCTTGCCCACTCTCCGCTAAAAAAACCGCCAAAGATTACACCGGATAAAGATATTGCCGTGCTGCAATATACGGGCGGCACCACCGGGGTACCTAAAGGAGCGGCGCTCACCCATACGAACGTTGCAGTTAATGCGGAGCAATGCGGTATCTGGTGCACGATCGATCCGCCGGGCGAAGGGAAAACGCTCGCCGTACTGCCGTTTTTCCATGTATTTGCAATGACGGCCTGCCTGAATATGAGTGTCTATCTCGGCAATCAGATTATCATGCTCCCGCGTTTCGACCTCAAGCAAACGCTGAAAACGATTCACCGTAAAAAACCCACCTTGATGCTCGGCGTACCTGCCATGCTGAATGCGATTGCCAATAGCCAGAAGGTGAGTAAGTACGATCTGACTAGCCTGAAAATCTGCGTCTCCGGCGGAGCGGCATTACCGCTTGAAGTCAAAGAACGGTTTGAGAAGATCACCGGTTGCCTCGCGCTCGAAGGCTACGGGCTGACCGAGGCCGCTCCGGTCACCTGCTGCAACCCGGCGACCGGCGAACAGAAGAGCGGCTCCATCGGCCTGCCCTTCCCGGGTACGATCGTGGAAATTATGGATATGGAGAAGCCCGGACGGCTGGTCAAATCCGGCGAAATCGGCGAGCTTTGTATTAGCGGGCCGCAGCTCATGCAGGGCTATTACAAGCGCAAAGAAGCAACGGATGAGGTCATCGATACGCCGGAGGATGGTCCACGGCGATTACACACGGGCGATGTCGCCAGGCTGGACGAAGATGGTTACGTGTATATTGTTGACCGTATGAAGGAGTTGATCATCACCGCGGGCTTTAATGTCTATCCGCGTAACGTAGAAGAGGCATTGTACGAATATGAAGATATAAGCGAAGCTGCGGTTATCGGAGTTGCGGATAAAGAACGTGGTGAACGGGTTAAAGCCTTTATCGTGACTCAGTCCGGCAAGCCGGTGGATGAAAAAGCCCTGCGCTCGTTTTTGAAGGATCGGCTCGGCAAGCATGAAATGCCTCGGGAGATTGAGCAGCTCAAAGAACTGCCGAAAACCATGATCGGTAAAATTGATAAAAAACCACTGCGCGAAGCAGCAAAAACAGGATGATACCACCGAAATTCCTCTACCCCTATACGAAAGTTTTAAGCCTTGTGTCGGCTGTGCTCATCGCAGTTTACATCGTGGCAGGCGGCATTATCAGCTTTTATATGATCAGCCCGGATATTACCTCCGAAGCAAGCTTTACCTATCAGGATTTGCGCAACCCCGCCCTTGAGCTGGCATTAAGTGACGAAAATGCCATCATGTTCAGCCGGGTTACGCGAGAGCAGTTTGACGCAGATAAAACATTTTATTACACGATTCTTCAGGAGGATTACCAAAAGCAACTCGGTATTCGCTTAGCTCGCACGATCGTTTTCGGATTGCTCTGGACCGCCGTTTTCATCGTCCATTTTCGGCTATTCCGGGTGTTAAAGTCATTATATGGCAAGTAATGCCCCGATTTGGGGCAAATAACAGGCTTCTACTTGCTTATTCACATTGAGCTGAGTAAAATGACACAGGAGGGTTGTGATATTCATTATGTTTCAATCGCGTTACCAGACTGGTTTCACGCTGGTGGAGTTATCCGTTGTGTTGGTGATTATCGGTTTATTGGCAGCCGGTGTAACCGTAGGCTATCGTGTTATCGGTAATGCGGAAGTAGTTCGTATTAGCAAAGAAATTCAATCCTATCTCTCCGGCATTAGCGCTTTCGATAGCAAATACCGCGAATTACCCGGCGATATGACCGATGCTACCAGCTACTGGAATACGAGTTGTCGAACCACCACCAACGGTAATGGTAACCGGCAAATCGTTTGGGGTGGAACGCCGAATGAAGGGGCCGCTGCTTTTGAACATCTCGAGTGTGCCGAATTCTTCACCGACCTCGGGCTCAACGGAACCGGTGCTAATGCCGTTTTTGGTACCAACGTGCCCGCTTCAACTACGGGAAAGGGAGGCTATTATCTCGATTATCTGGCCGGCTTTGGCAACTTTCTTGGCTTTGGCGCAAGTGATGGCTCCGGCGTGAATGATTCAGCGGTAGTAAGACCGGCAACCGCCTTTAAGCTGGATTCTGATTTGGATGATGGCAATGCTTCTACCGGACGTATCGTTGCCTCCACCGCCGGAAGCTGTCATAGCGGAGGAAATTATTCGGTCACAGACAAAACTATAGCCTGCGCCTTGCGTATCTTATTAACGGGGGAATAAGATGAGTGACTTTAAGCAATTGGGCTTTACACTGATTGAACTTTCAATTGTTTTAATCATTATTGGTTTAATTACCGCCGGCGTTATCGCAGGACAGCGGCTTATACAAACGGCTCAGAACCAAAAAATAATAGAAGAAATTGAAGTCTATCAAAGTGTCTTTGAGGCCTTTAGTACCAAATATCACTCCCTTCCAGGCGATATGATTGATGCTACCGTTGCATTACCCAATGGCGGCACGACTAGCAATGGCACCGGAAATGGCATCATTTTATGGGATAATTCTACCACACCCAGTGAAGGCCTGCTGGCTTGGCAGCATATAGAACTGGCAGAAATGCTGGTCTTAGACGGCATGCCAGGAGCATATGCCGGTAACGATGGTATTGTAGGTCAAACTATACCTTCTTCATCCTCTAGCTCCCAGCTTGGTATTGGGGTTCATTATGGTAGCAGCGAAAACGAGCTTATTTTTGGAGCTAATAACGCCTCATCACATTTGAACAGCGGTGTTTTTTTCAGTCCTCTTCAAGCGTTTTCCATTGATCAGAAAATGGATGATGGCTCTGCGGGATCAGGAAACATATCTGGATACGGAACAGCCTGCCTAAGCGGCGGAGAATATGACGTTACTGCTGAAGGTTCCTTATGTTATATTACTATCCAACTCTTAGCAGGCTCTTAACGATATGAAATATAAATTATACAAAAGTGGTTTTACTCTACTCGAGCTTACCATCATTTTATTAATCATTGGCTTAATATCAGCAGTTGTTATTTTTGGTTTTACGCTTTCTGAAAGTGCACATAGTAAACGAATTATTAGCGAACTTAACTACTTTAAGCAAGCTATCGACAGATTCCAAGATCAATTCAATGGCTGGCCTGGGGACTTGCCTCGCGCTGACGAGCTATGGGGCGCCGATTGCGGAGGCGATGCAGCGGCCAGCACCGGCGGATGCAACGGGGACGGCGACCGCCTGATTGAATGGGGCGATGCCGAGGGCGTTAAAGGCTGGCAACTACTTCAGCTTGCGGAGATGATTGATAGCACGATACCGCTTAGCGGCAGCATAACATCCGACGAGGCCGTAATAGGCACAAATGTCCCGGCCTCGCAGATCACACCTATTGGCTATTCGCTCTATAGTACCGGTGGAATTAATTATCTTAGTCTTGGGGGTGCGGTGACGAATGCCCGCAATGACGCGCCCGTGCTGACACCAAACGCGGCACGTATAATGGATGAGCGTCTTGATGACGGTAATCCCAGTACGGGCCTTTTGGTTGGCCGCGGCGCTAGTTGCATTGCCGCGGGAGAGTATAACCTTGCTGTAAGAACATCGGAATGCTCGCTGGATCTGGCACTGACCCGATAATAGCTTAACGGCTAGACACTGTTAGCTAATTCTGAAGTATTTTGCCATGAGACTGATGTTGTTAAAGAACAAGGAAAATATCGCCGGGAATAGTGGGCTTATTTCCAAGAGATTTTTCGCCGTTATTTGGCAACATCAGCCATGGTTCTGCTAATTGCAGCCTAAATCGCTGCTCGCAGCGTTAAAGCGCTTGCCAATAGAACCACTATTAACTGCACGCTTTGTCTTGCGAATCAACGATTTAGGCTAGCAACAAAATATTTCAGAATTAGCTAACAGTGTCTAATTATCAATATAGCTCGTAACATATTCCTGACATTGTTTAGCCACTTTCGGATAACAGCGGCGCATATCGTCCGATAGCTGCTTACCGTACACATGCATCAGCGCCATGGGGCAGCTTTCTCGCAAATGTTTTAACAGCCGGTTTAGAAAGCGCGATTTTGTATCGTGCTCATAGAGCGCGAGCAGGTAATTGGTACAGTTAAGCATGGCCATGAAAGCGAGCGTGGTATCCCGGTAGGGATTATAGTGCGCAGCCTCGTTCAACCTGGCTATTTCGCCATCCAGATAGCGCTCCACATCTTCATAGCGTTTACCAACCAACTCGCCTTCCAGTATAATCGCATGAATCGCCCGGCGCACCCGCTGACGCACTTCGGCATCGGAAAGCGGTATTGGCTGCGCGCCTTTAATGACCGGCATCGCGTTATCCATAATCAGCAGGTTGAAGTAGTTATCCGCATTCTGCGCGAGCCGCTTAAAATGACTCCGCCTTCCCCACTGCAATGCTTTACGTGATGTTTCACCCATCGATTACCCCGTTATCATTTTATCCTATTGCCTTGCTAAATACAACCTGACTGCTAACGCCGGGTGAATTCACTATATGGCACATAGCCGTTCTGCTTGCGGCCATGATCGGTCTTGCGCTCATATTCTGTATGCGCTTGTGCTACTTCGGTTTCATAGTGCGCCATGGCCTGTCGAACCGCTTCCGCCACGGTATCGCATTCCGTGCTCGCGGGGATCGCGCGGAAACTTCGTATCATTGCAGGCAGGGCGGCTTCAGCGATCCGCACGTGCCCCTCCTCATGCAGACTAAGCTGCGCTATCATCGTATCCCACCAGCTTCTTGCGTGGGCATCCGCTGCTGCTTCATCCTGCCACTCAGGCAATGTGACGGTGGTGGTCAGCGTGATATGAATAGTATGTAGTCGGCAACGTTCCCCTTCGTGGGACAGGGTATAATCATATTGATATTCCATATCGGTATAGCCTGCCCAACCGCCGTGGCGTTGATTACCTGCCTTAGCAGCCTGTTCGTCGATTGATGCGGTCAAGGCTGCTAGCGTGCGCCCATAAACCGGGTAACGTGTCTCTTGCCGCACGATGCTATATGGCTTACTCTCCGCACTGAGTGGCTGACAGGCTGGTAGCAGCAGGGCCGAGAAAGTCATGAAAAGCCATCTATTCATTGTGGTATACTAACCACTGATATCGGCAGAATAAAAGCAAAAGATCATAAAAAAACGCCCCGGAAAGGAGCGTTTGTTTTCTAACATTCCGCGATAGACACTGACATACAAGGAGACGGTGATACTGATCTTGTCTGTTGATTACACAGAAGCCAGATGATTGATGACGGAGGACAGACAATCGAATCGCAAGCAAAGCCTGCTCAACTATCTGTCTTTTGCCCTCTGTATTCTGTCATCTGGATTTACCGTGTAAATCCTTAGAAAGGAGGTAATCCAGCCGCAGGTTCCCCTACGGCTACCTTGTTACGACTTCACCCCAGTCGCTGATCCTACCGTGGCCGGCTGCCTCCCGAAGGTTAGCGCACCGTCGTCGGGTAGAACCAACTCCCATGGTGTGACGGGCGGTGTGTACAAGGCCCGGGAACGTATTCACCGCGGCATGCTGATCCGCGATTACTAGCGATTCCGACTTCATGGAGTCGAGTTGCAGACTCCAATCCGAACTGAGGCGATTTTTCTGCGATTGGCTCCCCCTCGCGGGTTAGCAGCGCTCTGTAATCGCCATTGTAGTACGTGTGTAGCCCCAGTCATAAGGGCCATGAGGACTTGACGTCATCCCCACCTTCCTCCGGTTTGACACCGGCA
>CAZPQM010000023.1:0-20343 GCA_964588995.1 uncultured Rickettsiales bacterium
AGGATTTGAACCTACGACCTTCAGGTTATGAGCCTGACGAGCTACCGGGCTGCTCTACCCCGCGATATTATATAATTTCCACTGAATACGATTATATTCATATTCAGTGAATGTTACGGCTAGGCCGATAAGTGAAGCTCACCTACTGGTTCGCTTATTACATTGTTCCACGCTTCAAATCACGTGATAGACAACGATACATACAACCCAAACCTGGATCGGAGACGTTGTCCTGATATATATTGGAACATAGTCCCTTATACCAATGAGAGCAGTGTTATAACGCTTCGTGCGGCTACTTGCAAGTACCTTATGCCTTTATAGCTGCTTACGGAAGGCGAGCCTCTAAAGTCGCGAAGCGCTACCCCGCACTGACTGCCTGCCCTACATTGAAGATCGGCATATACATCGCAATAATGATGAAACCAATCGTAGTACCCATAAAGACGATCATCGCCGGCTCCAGCAGTTCGGTCAGGCGATCAACTACCGTGTCGAATTCCTCTTCATAATATTTTGCCACCGTGTCGAACATATCGTCCATCGAACCGGTTTCCTCACCCACGGCAAGCATTTGCGAAAAGCTTTGCGGGATGATTGGCTCATGTTCTGCATAAATCTCTGAAAGCGGTCGCCCTGCCGCCACCCCTTTCTTTACCTCGTCCAGCACTTCTTTATACCGTACGTTCCTGACCGACTTCCTGATAATATCGAGCGACTCCAGCACCGATACGCCCGCCGCCGATAAGTTACCTTGTATCATCGCGATTTTTGCCAGCGTCGATTTCATGACAATGTCTTTCACCAACGGCATACGGAGCAGCTTCCCATGCCACCAGTAACGCATTTTCGGACGGCTTCTCACCAGATAACGGAACATCAGGAACGCGCCGAGTATCGCAAGCACCATAACACCACCCTGACTGGGATTGCGTAAAAATTCCGATATAGTGACAATCAGCTGCGTTGGCCCGGGTAGTTCATTCCCCATCGAGCCGAACATGCGCTGGAAGACCGGCACCACTTTGATCAGCATAATCGCAATCACCGCTACCGCAACGCACAAAAGAATGGTCGGGTACATCAGCGCCCCTTTTACCTTGCTGCGGATTTTCTCCGTTTTCTCGAGCTGTACCGTCAAACGCTTGAGGAAGAAGGTCAGCTTACCCGAAGTTTCCCCGGCACGCAGCAGGTTGATATAGACCGTATCAAACACTTTCGGATGTTCCGCAAAGGCTTCAGAAAGGGTCGTACCGGATTCCACTTTTTTATAGATCTGATGTACGACTTTTTTGAGGTGCGGATTATCAGATTGCTGCTCCAGCATTTCCAGCGTTTTCAGAATAGGCAGTCCGGCAGCGACCATCGTACCGAACTTCTTGGTGAACATCATCTTTTGCTTGTTCTTAATCTTGCGCGGATTATATTTCATATTCGCTGGTTTCTCCGCCTTGCGCGCCTTTTTCTCCTCCGGGGAGAGTTGTTTAGCTTCCGCTTTTTGTGCTTTGGCGAGCTTCTTATTGCTATTAGCCGCCTGTTTACCGGAGAGTTCTTCCAGTCCCGTTACAATCACCCGCATATCACGCAGGGTCATCTTGGCATTTTCAAGCGAAGACGCTTCAATCTCGCCCGAACTCATAACGTTGTTCTGTATACCTTTCCATGCGTAGATGCTCATTTTATTGCTCCTGCGCTACGTTACTACTTCGCGCAATGAGCCTAAGCGCCTCTTGCTGAAAGCAAGCCACGCATATAGGCCGTGTCATCGACACGATGCGCATTAAATGGGTCGCATTACTATGCTCCCCAGTGAAATAACCATTCCTAAAACCTAAAACCTGAAACCCGAAACCTGTCATATTAATCCATCACCAGAATTCGTTTATATTCTTCTACGCTGATAACCCCTTCTTTAATCAGCTCGCGAGCGGTTGCCTGCATGGTGCGGAACCCTTCCTCTTTCGCAATCGTCTTAATCTCCATATCATTGGCACCTTTAAGCACCGCCTGCTTAATATTGGGCGTGACGACCAGCACTTCATGCACGGCTCGCCTGCCTTTTACACCGGTATGCATACAGGCGTCGCAGCCTGCTCCTTTTGCCGGTTGGACCAGCTTCGCTTCACTTTTTGAAAAGCCGAGGCTGATCAACTCTTCCTGCGTTATCTCTTCATCATGTGTTTTGCAGGACGGGCAGATTTTCCGCGCCAGACGCTGAGCAATCACCAGGCTCAGTGCTGAGGTAATCAGATAGTCCGGTACACCCATATTGATCAGACGAGTAATCGTAGACGGTGCGTCATTGGTATGCAGGGTTGAGAGGACAAGGTGGCCGGTCAGCGAGGCTTTTACCGCAATATCGCTCGTCTCCTTATCACGAATTTCTCCAACCATAATTACTTCCGGATCCTGCCGTAGAAAAGAGCGTAGCGCCTCAGCAAAGCCGAGTCCGATATCATCACGCACCTGCACCTGACCGATTCCTTCCAGATCATATTCAACCGGATCCTCTGCTGTGAGAATATTGGTGCCGGGTTGGTTCAGTTCTTTCAGTATACCGTATAAGGTGGTCGATTTACCGGAACCCGTTGGGCCAGTCACGAGGATCATACCTTGCGGGCTATGGGAAGCCTTTCGCACTGCAGCAAGCGATTCCGCCTCAAGTCCCAACTCATCAAGTTCAAAGTTCGCACTCTCCGGGTCAAGTATTCGCATTACGACGCGCTCACCATGCGCAGCAGGCAATACGGACACCCGAATATCCACGGTTTTTTCTGCGAGATCGGTCGTGATCGCACCATCCTGCGGTAAACGGCGCTCGGCAATATCCAGCTTGGATAGAATTTTAATACGCGTTACTACGGCAGCGTAATTCATCATCAGGAATTCGTCGAACTCATCCATCAACTGCAACACACCATCCTTACGGAAACGGATGCGTGCGCGCTCGCGAAAGGTTTCAATATGAATGTCGCTCACCCCCGCGACAATGGCATCGACCAGAACCTGATTCACAAAGTCGATCACATCCGAGCCTGAAGCGGCAATCGTCAGCTTGGCTTTTTCCTTATCCTCCTGATCGTTTAACGCATCGAGGTTAACGTCAGCCGAAGCGCAAGCTGCCTGTTTTATATCGGCCTGATCGGCAGTCAGCTCTGCCAGATTGACCCCTTGCTCCTCAGCCTGTTCGGGCGTTAGTAAATCTGCCGGGTCCAACTCCCCTGCGGTAAGCGCCTGCTGCCGCAAGGCATGCATTTCCGGGTTCGGATCGTTCTCAGCCAGAATAAACTGATCGAACGCGGAAAGTTCCGTTACATGCGTTCGAATGTGGTACCCCGTCATCAATTTCAGCTCATTGACATAGCGCAACCCCTTGGGGTCGGCGATGGCAACATGCAGATAGGTATCATCCAGTTTAAAGGGCAAGACACGGTTACGTGTGATGAACGCCGGCGGAATTTTGTCCTTCAGCGGGCGCTGATGAATCGCTTCGGCATCGAGTTGCACCGTATCGAATCCGAATACATGCGCAAAACGTTTGGCGATTTCAGCCTCATCAACCGCGCCTTTATTGAGCAAATGGCTGACAATACCTTCACCCGGCTCGGCTTCACTCATATCAAACGCAGCACTCGGCACCACGTCATTATCGCGCAGGAAATCACCCAGCATCCGGTCCGCATCATGAGGTAACAGCAGCATTATATACCATCCCCGAACATGCTTATGGCCCGTTAAAATTGACATTGTACTGTTTCCCTCGGACCAGATCCGAGGGTCTACCCCATTTTATAGATCCCCGGTTCAAGCCCGGGGAATACAGTGTAATATTGGCCAGAATCCTATCCATTAAATTATTCTCGGTGCGATAAAGACCATCAGCTCGCGGCGGTTATCTTCCGCATTGTCGCGGCGGAAGAGACGGCCTGCACCGGGTACGTCACCCAGCCCCGGTACCTTATCGCTGCTTTGCGTTTTATTCTCATCGTAGATTCCCCCGATGATCACAATCGAACCATTCCGCGACACGAGACTGGTTTTAATCTCACTCTTGCGGATTGGCGGATTTGGCTGCGAAGTATCCACGGTATCTTTATTCACCGTGATATCCATCACCAGATTACCGTCACCCACGACAGTCGGGCGGACGGCAAGCTTTAAACCGGCTTCCTTAAACTCAATATTGGTACCTTCCTCCGAAACCGTTTCATAGGGCACTTCATCACCCTGGAAAATCACGGCTTCCTGATTGTCCAGCGTGAACACTTTCGGGTTGGAGATCACCTTGCTTAAGCCCTCTTCTTCCAGGGCTGTCAGCTCCAATTTCAGATCGGTGGAATTACCAATCCCGGCGAGGAAACCAATACCGCCAAAGGCACTTGGCAAGGCAAGCTCTACAGCAGAGCCGGTCGAGTCACCAATCTGCAGACCGGTGCCGCCAGCACCTGCCACACCACCGGTCGCAAAGGTGTTACCCTGCGCAGTCGTATCGGCACTCTGCACCCCGAAGCGAGCACCAAGCGCACGCTCGAATCCATCCGTGACTTCAACGATAAAGGCTTCAATAAAGACCTGCTGCGTGCGAGAATCTACTTCCTCTACCAGCCGCGAAATCACCTTCATATCGTCTTTTCGTGCTTTCACAATCATCAGGTTTTTGCGCATATCCACCGTGATTTCGGGTCGTGTGTCACGCAGTCCAGATCCGGATTCACCACCGGCTCCCTTTTTAATGTCAATGATACCGGAGAGCATCTCCTTTACCTCTTCCGGGTTCGTGTAATAGAGCTTAAAGACTTCCGTAAAGACCGGCTCACTCGCCTGTTTCAGCTGCATCGCTTTTTGCATGTTTTCTTTACGTTTGCGATTGAAATCTTCAATTGCCATCACAGTCGCCTGATCATGAATACGGATGATATTCGACTTATGATCCACATGCTTCGCAAGCCCTTTCATACTCAGGATAGAATCCAGCACACTCGGCCATTTAACCCCTTCAACCTTGGCGGTCACCAGCGTATTCACCTCATCCGAGACCATGAAATTCATGCCGGTAATATCGGCGAGCATATCGGCAAAGGTACGGATATCGACGTTCTCCACATTGAGATCGATCTCGAAATTATTCTGATATTTCGATGTTTCTATCTCGTCGAATTTCGGCGGTTGTTCGGTGCTGATATGCTTGCGCGCATCGCGGCGAATCGAATGATCCTTACTCGTATCAACGCGCGGACCGAAATGGGCCTCGCGTATGTTTCGTTCGGCACTCTGCGCGATAAATTTCTCTTTGTTTAACAATGAATCCTGCTCGATCAGGTTATTTTCCAGATCAACCGTTTTTGTCTGACAGCCCGCCAACAGCACCGTAGCCATTATACAGGAAAAAACTCTGGTTCGCTTACACATGGCTAATTCCCCTTACCTTGTTGCTGTATCAGTTTATTGCTGACCGTCAGTTCAACCAGATCATCGCCGACCTTTACGGCCACCCCTTCTAGGGAGATACGGTCCACCGTGCCGCCTTCTTTACCTAACCGCTCGCCCGGCTCGATTATGAACGTGCTGGTGCCGCCTGAAGTGGTGACTATCGCCCGTGCCTTCTCCTGGCTGGACACGACGCCTATCAGCTTGTAAGCCATGAGCGGCTGCGTCGTGAGGGCTTTTTTACCCGTGCTACTTGCCGTAGCTGTCGGTCCGTTATTAGCACTGCCAAATGGTGCGAACGGATCGCGTTTTGCATCTGCTGCACCGCAGCATAGCAAGGTCGCCGTTAGCGTTGTTACTGCTACTATTTTCATATTCCCCCTCTTTGCGCCCCTAAGGTTATGGTTAGTATGCGGCCAGCACCGCGTTAAATGGCTCTTTATCAATCGTATAGGTCGCGAGCTTCAAATTCACCGAAAGTACCCCCGGATTATTGCTGTCCGTCGATACCTGTTCCGACTTTACGGTAAGTAACGGCCTTGATTCGGCGAGGTCTTTTTTAAACTCGACGTAATCATGAAATTTACCGGCAAGGCTGATCGTGACCTCGGTCGCATCAACGGCCGGATAATCGGCATGGCTAGCGGTCTGGCCTTTTTGTAAATTCTGAATCGCAAGCTTATGGACCATCGCCAGCTGGCTGATAGACTGGTAGAGCTGGTCAACATTTTGCGTATTGTCAAACGCGTTAAGAAGCGCTTCGAATTGCGGGCCTTCCGTTTTAATTTGCTGCGTTAATCTGCGCTCACGCTCGGCCAGTTCAATCAATTCCAGCTCTTTCGATTCCAGCGTTTCAAGCTCCGCCTGCAGCGTTTGCATGGTGCGATACGAAGGAAGCGCATAGAACGAAACGTAGCAAGCCACCGCAAGCACCATGGCGGTTGATAAAAGAATCACCCGCTTGTACGGTTGCAGTGACTTGCTAACTGCCTTCTCCCTCCGAGGCATTTTGTTCGCCGTTTCGGCTCGATCACCCTTCGGCGCTTTCATTTTTGCGATGAGCGATTTCATCAATTCGCCCATATCCTGATTCAAATCGATCGCCATGTTATTCTCCCCCCAGCTTAGCGGTCAGAGCGAAGGCTTTTATCGCACCGCTCTCCGTCACCGCTTCGGTCTGCATGGTTTTTAAGGTCACGTTATCAAATACATCGGTCGTTGATAAAATGCGGATGAACTCCAGAATATGCTGGTCGGCAACGGAGTTTCCTGCGATCGAAAATTCGTTCGTTTGGTTGTAGTTGATATCCGTCAGCCACATCCCGTAAGGAATATTTTCATAGATTACGTTATATGCACCGAGCACTTCGAGCTGGTTCGGCGTAAGCCCCTGCCCTACAGCCTGAAGCTCCTCCATTTTTGTAACAACGCCTGAGAGCCGGTTCACTTCCGCCGTGAGGCGTTGATGCTCGGTATCTACCGGAATAAGCCCCTTAATCTCAGCCTGATAACCTGCATTGGTCGTCTGGAAATAGAGCGTGACCCCTGCTACCATTGCGATCACGGCAGCCGTGGAAACACCCAGCGCCATACGCGATTTCAGATTGACCTGACTCACCTTTTTCAAACGGCTGACATGGGGGATCAGGTTAACATTATCCCGCCCCAGCTTACCTTTATGTTTATCGTAGATATCGAGCTTGCGCATCGCGAGCCCCATCACCACGGAAGAACCCCGCATATGCTGCGTGCGTTCCGGTGCCGCCATCGGCTTCGGCAGGGCAATACTATCGGCCATATCCAGCAGCTCGACCTCATAACAGCTGACGAGCGTTTTGAGCATGCGGCAAAGCCCTTTTGAGAAGCTGGTCGAATGCAGCATACGGATGCTCCATTCGCCGCGTTTCTCGCCGCCGCGCGTGCTCTCATGGGTGGAAATAATCTGCTTCACCTGCGAGGCCAGCCGTTTTACAAATTCATGATCGCCCACTTTTTCAAACAGGTTGGATTTGTCCTGATCCGAGATAAACAACTCATAGACATAGGGTTTGCCGTGATCGCTGATATAAATAAACTGATCCTGCAAATCGAATTTAACAAAGCCTATAGCTTCGTCGATAGGCGCTTTGCCGGTTAATTGCACGGCATTAACCACCGAGAAACAACGCACATCGACCACCACCGGCTTCAGCCCGGCTTTGCTGGCAATATCGGTATATCTCTTAATTGTGGAATGTTTGGCTGCGACAAACAGCACATCCATGCTGAGCTTTTCTTCCTGCCGGCGGATAACCTCATAATGGATTGAATAATGTTTCAGATCGTCTGCCAGCTGAACGAAATTTTCCCAGAACGAACCAAGTTCAATCGCCGCCTCGATATCGGCATCTTCCATGAGTGGTAATTCGATCGTTTTGACAATTGCTTCATCTACCGGGATGGCAATGGCAGCTTCTTTGGTTTTTATTTTGTGCGTCTTAATCAGATCAGCCAGTGCAGCCGCACGCTCGCTATCGGTTTTGTTTAATGCCACACTGGAAACAAGCGTTTTGAGCTTCCACTCTTTGCCGGTAAAGCGCATTTCACATAACGATACGCGTTCATTAGAAATATCTACTCCGACCAGCATATCTTTCTGGTCGTTAAAGCGCTTGCAGATTTCCTTGAGCGTTGCCGGATTCGCACTGGCCTCAGCGGTTTTAGGCGATACCGTTTTACGTTTACCCGGAATAATACCGGCAGCCTTTAAATCGTCAGTGATGCTTTCTTCGATTAGGTCTTCCTGATCGACCGATGCCATGTCATTCTCCAGAATAGCATACTCACTTACAGGCTCAGACGGTTGAGATAATTCCTCATGCGGCTCCGGTGAAGCGGTAGGTTCCTGGTGCTTAAACGGCACGACCGCCCCGTTTTTAGACGAAATCGATTGTTCTGATATTTCCATTCTGCCGAATACACTCATAGGATATTCCTCCCCAAACCAATTTTATTGTAGCACGGCGGGACAAGAATATTGAGCGTTTAAATACTTGATATAATTAGATTATTTATGTTTGTTATCGTATTTATTAGATGTAATTTTAGCTAAAACCCACACTATATTTTAAATTTTCTGTTACAATGAGGCTAAGTAGTTGAGTTGTAATGTAACTTATGTACTTTTCTTTCAAATGCAGACTTTAACCGGCTATAATCCAAGCCTATTGACGCTTACATGTTTCGTGGCAAGACACCAAGTCGCTGACGTCAATTTTTTTCTTTTAATTCGCAAGAAGATTTTTTTGATATGTTTCTTTTTGAAACACACAAACTGAAATCGTCCTTTTTCACTGGCTAATTTTACTACGATGCGCTAATGATTTAACCAAGGTAAAAGGGTGATATGTCTGAAGAGAATACTATGTCTGAAGAGGATATGGCTGTGGCTATGGAAGGCACGTCATCGTCCGAAGGGCATGCAATTAATCGGCAAAAGCTGGAACGGTTTGGCGATGTGGAGCTAACACTGGACGCGATTTTGGGGACTGTTTCCATGCCGCTGGAGCAATTTCTTAAGTTAGGACGCGGTGCTATTATTGAATTGGAACAAACGCGGTACGATGACCTTATATTGCAAGTCAACGGCACTACCGTAGCGACAGGAGAGATAAACGTACTGGAAGAGACGATTGGCGTACAGATAAAGGACGTTGCCCACAAAAATAAGATGTATGATTTAGATGCCTAAGTTTTTTATATTTCTGGCTGCTGCTTTCTTTTCAATGCCCCCATCAACTGCTCAACAAGCCACCAACGTTAATGAAAATGAAGTTGAAGTTAACACCAACTTTAACCCGGCTTTTCTTTCTCCTTCAAATCAAGCTAGCGTGCCTGAAGTAGAGTTAGAGACCAAGCCCATACAGCAGCTACTTCCTTATCCGATGGACTATACTAAGGGTCTGATTGAGGCCTGCCAACAGGTTATGGCAGCAGAGCGAGGGGAAGCCTATGATCTGCGCGGATATGGCCTTTGCGAAGGCTATATGCGAGGAGTAAAAAATACGTATGATATGCAGCGCCAATTTGGTTCTGAGGGAAAATTATGTTTCCCAAAGGATATCACCTGGCTGGACTTAATTCGCACCTTTCTGCGGTGGTCTGAGGTTCGTAGAGCCGAACGCGAGCAAATTGCCTGGGTTTCCCTCATAACCGCCTTTTCGCGAGCTTACCCGTGCCCTTAAAAACAGAAAAACCATTCTCATATTTCCTTATTTTAGCCTATCACATCCATAACGTGCACTTCCCAAAATGAGAATATCCATATTGGTGTATTTTGCAGTTGTAATCTGTGGTAACTATGATATGTATATTGTTTGAGTGTTATGTAATCATTGTAAATTGTAAAACTTTATGAATGCAACATTGAAAGAAGACAAAGATACGCTATCAGGTCCGCACCCTGTTGATGTTCATGTGGGGAAGCGTATTCGCTTGCGTAGAAACATTTTAGGCCTTAGTCAGGAGGAATTAGGTAAAGCCGTTGGCGTCACGTTTCAGCAAATTCAAAAATATGAACGCGGTGCGAATCGAGTTGGCTCCAGCCGCCTTTACGAGTTTTCCAAGGTACTTTCTGTCTCGGTGGGATATTTTTTTGATAAGTTTTCGCCCGGACAAACTGTTCCCGGCTTTGCTGAAGAAAACGAAGCTAAAGAAGGGTTTCAATACGCCTCCCAGATGGATAATAAAGAAACGTTGCAGTTGGTGCAGGCCTACTGGAAAATTTCCAGCCCTAAATTGCGTCAGCGGGTCATTTCGCTGCTGAAAGATATGGCGAACGAAACCAACGCCGGATAAGACTACTTACCCAGCTTTCTTGCTTCTTCCGGTAACATTACCGGTATGCCTTCACTAATCGGATAGGCTAGGCCTGCTTGCTTACTGATAAGCTCTTGAGCTTCCTTATCATACTGCAACTCACCCTTGGTTAAGGGGCATACCAGCATCTCCAGCATTTTGGGATCGACCTTTTTCAACATATCCTTAAGATAGCCTCAATCCTTCTAAAAGCAAGCAGAAGCCGCATTGACATTCCGGCGAATATTGACACGCTGCAAGGAAACTTATTGATAAAACTACCGAAGCTTATTCTATGGATCCATTTTCGCAAGGCCTCGTTGGCGCAGTGGTTGCTCAAAGCGCTGCCCGAAAAGCTAATATACGCAAGGCTGCGCTCATAGGCTGTTTGGCCGGGCTCGCGCCGGATCTGGATGTGCTGATCCGGTCTGGGGATGATCCTATGTTCAATATTGCCATGCACCGCCATTTTACGCACGCACTTGCCTTTACACCCATTGGCGCTTTTATCGTAGCGGGGCTGCTTTGGTTGATGGCGCGAAGGCGGCTAGCCCTACCCTTTAAAACGGTCTACCTGTTTGCCTTTGTCGGCTATCTCACCCACGGCCCATTGGATGCCTGCACCAGCTACGGCACTGTGCTGTACTGGCCCTTTTCGGAGGAGCGGGTGGCGTGGAACGTGATATCCATTATCGACCCGCTATTTACTTTCGGTATCGTCCTCTGCGCGGTCGTGTTTGCCTATTGGAAGCGAAGCCGCACCCCTGCCCTCATCGGCACCCTGATCGGGCTTGCCTATCTCGGCTTCGGCTATAGTCAGAAAATAGCTGCAACGGAGCTTACGCAGGAACTCGCGGCCCGAAACGGACATGAGATTGAACACCTGTTCGTTAGTCAGTCGCTCGGTAATCAGTTTTTATGGCGCAGCGTCTATGTGGAGGATGGCACGATGTATATGCAGGCGGTTTACGTCATGCCCTTTGGCCAGCGCTGGATTACCCATAACTATGCCGTGAAGCGATATGACCCGGAGCTGGATCTGCCGGAAATTGGAGAGGGGCAGCAGCGTGACGATCTTCGGTTTTTTGCGCAGTTTGCGAGTACACTCATTGGCCCGTTTGGGGATGATCCGCATATAATCGCTGACTACCGCTATGGCCTGGCTCCACAAGGTGCCGCCCCCATCTGGGGCGTTCGCATCACGCCGGGCGACCCGGGGGCGCATGTAAAGATGGCCCGCTTCCACGACCGTTCGAGTGAAGGCTTGCAGGGGCTATTCGAGATGATTCAGGGCAACCCGCCTACCGAACCGGCGATTTGGTATAAGGAGTGAGGCATACTTACTGGCCAATCGCCTATTTTTCTACTTGATTCTCCTGCGAGGATGCGTATGATCCGCCTCTAACTTGGCGTTCATGTAATATATTACTATTATATGATTACACCATTAAGTTATGTGGGGATTTTTAGGAAGATTTTCGTGAAGATCCGCAGCGTACATTAAGTACGTGAGGAATCTGAGTGTAAATATGACGCGAAAATCACCCATAAATTAATCGGTAGAATGGGCGGGTGTAGCTCAGGGGTAGAGCGAAACCTTGCCAAGGTTTAGGTCGAGAGTTCGAATCTCTTCACCCGCTCCATATTAAGAAAGCTCTCAGTTCACTGGGAGCTTTTTTGATTTATAGTCGTGACAGGTTCGAACGATACGAGTTCGACAAAACGATAACATCGTTTTAGACGGCTTTAGCCGCCCGAAGGGTGAAGAATCGTTTCAAACGATTCTGAATCAATCTCTTCACCCGCTCCAGATAACCGAAGATTCAGGCGATGACGGAAGTGGATGGCACAATCGGGGATATAGGGTTGATTCAGGATAGTATGCCTTAAAAAATCCTCACTACTTCACGGCATATTGCTGCAAAATATCCAATGGAATAAACTCGAGTGCTTTTTCATGTGTGGATTCCAGCACAAGCGGTGGCGCTTTGCCCGCTTCATACGCCTCTTTCCAACGTAATGCGCACAGGCACCATTTATACCCCGGCTTTAGACCAGGAAATTGATGCATTGGCCTTGGTGTGGAAAGGTCATTACCGCGTGCCCTGGTAAAATCGAGGAATGTCTCATCGACTTTCGCACATACCACATGCGTGCCATGATCCTGCTCGCTGGTACGACAGGAACCATCACGGAAGAATCCGGTTAGCGGGTCAAAACAGCATGGTTGAAGCGGTTCGCCCAGCACGTTTTTAGCATCCGAATTATCGTTAGACGGGGTAAGCGGTTGGGCCATAACGCCTCCTGTGATACATAACATGAATAAGAGTAAGGTGTATTTCATGAGCGCTCCTTTTGCAAGGCTAGCTGACAATGATCAAGCCGTTTAAAACGCCATGCGGCAAATACCCGGTAAGATAGCTTGGCCAAATGATAGATCAGCGGCAAGGAGGCAAACCGCGCGAGCCACTTCCAGCGTGGCAGCTGCCGCCAAATCAGAATGAAGGCAGCTACCCCGATATGCATCCGGCCGTCTTCATCTTCCGCATGCAATGCCTTTAACCCTTCAGCAAGCGTATAGCCTTTCTTGGTAAATGGCTCCGGCTTGCGGGTAATATCCTGCCAGTTAAATATCCCTGCCGGCGCAATCTTCTGATAATGGCGAATCTCGCGCGAACACAAACCGCACTTACCGTCATAATACACAATAATCATATATTGCTATTCGTTTCCGCGCTGCGTAAGTTAGCAGCATGACAACACTCTATGGCATTTCTAATTGCGATACGGTCAAGAAGGCGCGGCGCTGGCTGGAGCTTAACAATGTTCCCTATCAGTTTCATGACTTTCGAAAAGACGGGATGGCATCCGTACCGCTTTCTGATTGGATAGTGCGTGTCGGGCTGGAAACACTGGTGAATAAACGCAGTCGCACATGGAAAACCCTGCCCGATGCCGACAAAGCCGCATTGGATGAACACACGGCCGTTGAACTGCTCTTCACCCAGCCCACCCTCATCAAACGCCCTGTGATTGAGCATGCGGGCGAGCTTCTGGTCGGGTTTGATGAATCCGCCTATGAGGAACGGTTTCAGTGAGTCACATCCTCGCGATTGATCAGGGCACGACCTCTTCCCGCACGATCCTGTTTGACCGTAACGGGCAGAAGATCGCGGTTTCACAGACCGAGTATGCACAGATTTACCCGCAGGACGGCTGGGTCGAGCATGACCCGGAAGCGATTTGGCGCACCACGCTGGAGGCCTGCAAAACCGTTCTGAAGGGGCATACAGCAGACTGCATCGGCATCACCAATCAGCGCGAAACGACCCTGCTGTGGGATCGCAAGACGGGTCAGCCGCTCTATAATGCGATTGTCTGGCAGGACAGACGCACCGCTGAGCAGTGCCGCACACTGCAGGCCGAAGGGCACGAGGCAACGATCACCGCGAAAACCGGGCTGCGGCTTGATCCGTATTTCTCCGCGACCAAACTAGCCTGGCTGCTTACCCATATCGAAGGCGCGCGGGAGAAAGCCGAAGCCGGAAAGCTCGCCTTCGGTACGGTCGATACATTCCTGCTCTGGCGCTTAACCGGTGGCAAGGTGCACGCAACAGACGCCACCAATGCCTCACGCACCCTTCTCTACAATATCCGTAAAGGCGAGTGGGATGACGAACTGTTGGAGTTATTTGCTATTCCGCGCTCGCTCCTGCCTGAGGTGAAGAATTCCGCTGGGTATTATGGGGAGAGCGAGACGTCCGTGCTTGGTCAGTGTCTGCCCATCACAGGCATCGCGGGCGATCAGCAGGCGGCGACCATCGGGCAGGCCTGTTTTGCCCCGGGTATGATCAAAAGCACCTACGGTACCGGCTGTTTCGCCATGCTGAATACGGGTGAGCGCCCCCTCACCTCATCCAACCAACTGCTCACCACCCTTGCTTACCAATTGAACGGTACGCCTACTTACGCGCTGGAAGGTTCCATTTTTGTTGCCGGTAGCGCGGTGCAATGGCTGCGCGACAATCTCGAATTTTTTGCACATGCCAGCGAAACCGAACAGCTCGCAGCAGCCTCGGACAGCGGCTCCCATATCGTTTTGGTGCCAGCTTTTACCGGGCTCGGCGCGCCACATTGGAACCCGGATGCGCGCGGCGCCATGTTCGGCCTGACGCGCAACAGCAGCAAGGCGGATATGGTCAAAGCCACGTTGGATGCAATCTGCTTTCAGACGCATGATCTCATGCACGCCATGCATCAGGACGGAGCTGCAATACATAACCTTCGCATTGACGGCGGCATGGTCGCGAATAACTGGTTTTGTCAGCGGCTTGCGAACCTGATCAACCTGCCGGTCAGCCGCCCGGCGGTGCAGGAAACAACCGCGCTTGGCGCGGCCTATCTTGCCGGGCTGGAAGCCGGTATCTTCGCCGATCTGGAGGCAATAAGCGCCCTGTGGCGGCGTGATGCCGCTTTTGCCCCAGCCATGGAAGACTCTGAGCGAGACGCTAAACTCACACGCTGGCACCACGCCGTAAGCGCCGTGGAACGGTTTGCAAAAGGGTGATAACGTGATTGTGGTGCTAGGGCTTTTTGGCATAATGCGCCGAGCCTGATCCGTGCTATCCAGCAACTAAAAAGATCCTTCGACTACGCTCAGGATGACGATAGGAAATGCAGGTTAGGGCGTCATTGCGAGCGACCGTAGGGAGCGCGGCAATCTAGGCAGGGATTCTCTGACTTGAGATTGCTTCGTCGTTTCACTCCTCGCAATGACAGGGTTCTATCTCCTCCCCCACAAGCGCGGCACTTCTACTCCTCCCCCTGCTTGTGGGGGGAGGTTGGGAGGGGGGCATGACTACTCACCGTAAGCACATGACACCCCCACCACTGCGGCTACGCTTCATAGAAGCTAGCCTCGTTACCTCCCCCGCAGGCAGGGGAGGATGCGTTCTTATCCCCTCTCCCGCATGGCATGAAAGTAGGGTGAGTACTTCACGACCACCCTACCCTAACTGCAGCAGCGTATGCTCCGCTGCGATACGTTGTTCCAGAACGGCTTTAGTATCAGTGAGTTCCGGCGCAAGCGCGTCCACAACCGCGAGTACCGTGCGCGCTTCTTCTGCCGCATAGAGATTATACGCCACATAAATCGGAACATCCTCATCCAGAAATTGCTGTAATTTCGGATCCTGCACGGTGGCCAGCTGCGCCGCCATGCGGCTACTATCCTGCGCCTCCTGCTGCTCCGTCTGGTTACCGAGGAAAATCCCTGCCGCGCTGGCAGGCAAAAAATCCTCATAGATCATCGGCAGTTGATGCACGGCACCGGCTTTCACTAAGAGCTGCATCGCCTGTGGTAAGTAGCTATCGGACGTTATGCTGGCAAGCGCCTCGCGGCAGGATGCATCAAACGCGCTCTCATCCGCCAGTTCATAGCGGAAATAAGCCAGTTCCTGCTCTATCAGATGCGTATAATTGCCGTCCTCACGCGGCCAGAGCGGCGTTTGCTTAAACACACGTTCCGCGACGCGCTGCCACCCTGCATTATCCTTCTGCGCTGCGCCTTCATAGGCCTTTACGCTCGCGGCGAGTGCTTCATCATAAAGCGCCCGGCCTTTCGGTGTCAGCGCGATATAGCGCGCCTCAATCTCGCCGAACCGCGCCGTATGCGCCTGCACTGCAATAGCCGGAAGCTTCAGATCAACACCGAGCGCATCCGCAACGTCCTGTAGCTGAAAATGCCGTTTGACCTCACCGAATAGCGCCTGCAGATGATAGCCCGCATTATCGAGCGCAAGCCCCAGCTTGGCAAGATCGAGCTCGCCGCTATAATCGAGCATAATGCCTTTTGCCTCAATCGCCGCTTGCATCGTCTGAAGTATTGCTGCGCTGCAGCATTTTTGACTCTTCGCATCGGCAAATACCCAGGTCGGTTTGGCGACGTAAGAGGTCTGGTTTAAGAGCACATTCGGCTGCATCGCGGTGGGCGGCCCCTGCACTTTCGCAAGCATCCTGAAATGGTGCTTCCTGCCCTCTTCCGCCATGCGGTCATACGCGTCCTGAATATTGAGCGCACGCGGCGTCAGATGGTTGATATGCGGGTTCGGAAAGCCGAGAATATCCGCCGCCACTTCATGCACCGCCCTGATGCGTTCATAGAGCTCCACCGGAATCGCGAGCGTATCACTCATGGCGAAAATGCGCGTTGCCAGCGCGACAAACGCCTCCGCATCCGCCTCCGTTAAGCCACCGTGTTCATCAAAACGCCTTATATACGTGCCAAGCTCACTGGCATGCACATCGGCGGTGCGCACCTCCGACTCCAGCGATGCCGGAAAAATCGCGCGCTTGTCAATCACCTCCCGTATCTCCGCTTTCAGCGACGCATCACAGGCGAGCGCAGACACATCCAGCACTGACGTAAACATGCGAAACGGGTTGACGGTTTCATCACCGTACAACTCCAGCGGGCGTGCAGCAATGGCAATCACCGGAGCTGCGTTACCGACCGCCGTCAGATTATAAAAATTCACGGGGTGCATCCCCATCACGCGGTACACTTCAACCAGCTGTTTTAACTCCTGAGGCGATGCGAGCCGGACCGCGCCATGCCGCTCAACGAAGATACGGGCGCTGTTAACATGTTCTTCAGCTGAAAGCAGCTCAGACTGACGTTTCCGCTCTTCATCCAGATACGCCGCGTTCGACGCCTCCGTGATCCGCACGAGATCGTTATACAGCCCCACCTCCTCGCCATACATCGCGGCCATGGCAGCGGCAAATCGGGCGCGGAGGTGATGGGCGGAGAGCATGGAAATGAGTGTAGCATAGCAGCGTTATGTGGGGGAACCAAAAACGTCATCCCGAGAGAGCGACAGCGACGAGGGATCTTGCCCGCCCGCATAGGATTCCTCCAACGTCGTTGTCGGAATGACAGGGCGCGTGGCGCTAGCGAGCGTAGTAATGCGAGCCCTTTAGTCGTGTACATGCGCGTTAGGCTCATGTGAAAATCAGTGATTCAGGTAAAAAAGAATAGCAAAAACAGCATGTTTTGCACAGCCCTGAGCTGCCGAAGGCATAGCTCATTGATTTGCATAGTAATGCAAATCAGGAGCAAAAAAATTTCACCCACACAAAAAAAAGGGCCCCGCCCTCCTTCCCTTGCGGGTCGGAGTGCAGAGGCACCTTTAAGAAATATGAGACTTGAGGGAACTTTTAACCCTCATGGAAAACTTAATCCCAGTTCATGCCGTTATTGTTGGCCGCCTGGCACATGGCCGGAGTTACCGTAACGGTTTGATTATTGTGGATCTCGTTTTGGACGATCACCTCAATATCGATGTTCTGGGCTTGGGCAATGGCCAGTAGCTGAGCATAAAGTGCGGTCAGCGTATCAATGTCGTTGCCCATCGCCGCAGAATTAATAATCAGATCAATCAACCAACCTTCGATTCCATCGAGTCGTGCGTGGATGCTCGAGTCGTGGTTCGCAAGTGCGGTCAGCACGGATTGGTTACCGTTCAGTATCGCAGCATGGATCATAGCCAAAGTCGCAGCGTTAGCCGCTTGATCGGAATTGTATTGGGCTTCAAAGGACGCTTGGTTAGCCATCATCTGGACTTGATTTACCAGAATCTGGTCAACGTCTTGTCCCAGATCAGCTAGTGCCAAAAGCAATTGCTGTCCGATCGCCAGAGCTTGTGCAGCCGTCAGTCCGTTGGCTTGTACTTGACCTTGCAGGTTAGCAAAGCCGCTGGTCATGTTGGCTTGCAGGTTGCCTTGGTTGGCGATTATTACTGCCAGACTGGCACCGGTCGCTGCGTTTCCGCTATTAATATCCTGCCCGTTCTGTTGGGATTGGGCGAGGATGATCTGCAGCGTGCTGGGCACTCCACCCAGTAATATGATCAAATCCTGAATCAGGTTGCCGTTTTGCAGCAACCACTGCTGGAGGTTATCCAGTTTCAGGTTCGCGGATACCAAAAGCAGGTGGTTCTGAGCCAGCTCGGCACGGATGATCGCAAGTTCTTCGGCGTTCGAATTGAGCACCAGGCCCTGTGCGATCAGCTGCTGCTGGATCGCGTTCAAGGTCTGGATGACCAGATCGAGCTTGCCGTCGAAGGCATTGCCCTGCGCGATCAACTGCTGAAAGTAGATCTGATATTGATCTAGCAGCAGCTGGTTGTTAGCCACCACGAAAGCAATATTGTCTACCTTACCTTCAAGGCGAGATACATCGCCTCGAAGGAGCAGCATTTCGGCGTAGAGCAAATCCAACTGTTGTTGAATGTCCCCATTGCCGTTCTGGATCGCCAGGATAATCGAATCGATGTTAGCAGTAGTAACATTGTAAGCCACGTCGTCGCTGGCCTCTTCGTAGATTGTACATGACGGGGTGAGAAGAAGCAGCGCAGCGCCGCCGGCCGCGAGGCCGGGGGTGCTGGTCACGACGGTAACCGCCGGAGCGGAAACCGTTACCAAAGACGCAACCGGAGCAACGAAGCTCTGCACGGTCACTAAAATAGCCAACACAATGGCTTGCAGTTTTTGCCCGAAGGCTTGAAAATTGTTTTTCATCTTAATTGTTTTAGAGTTAATTACTGAATTTTCAAAGTCATGGCCGGATAAAGTTGCCCGTCCAAAATGCCACCCGTTACGCCGAAACGATCCGTTTTATCTTTGTCGAGGTAAAGGCCTAGACCTCCTCGACCGTTCAAAATCGGATCCTTTAGCGACTTCAGGGATAACCCTTTCGTGCTTACCATCGGGATAACATCTGCATAGGCGTTCCATTGACCGCCGAACATCCGGAAATCACGTTCGTAACCTACAACCGGCCCGACATTCGTCTGGCTGGTCGCCCAGTTCGTAACATTGACATCACGGGTGAAATCCCGCGTGTGTGTCACGGCACCGGCAGAGGTTTGGAACGTGTTGACGGTACGTTCTTGCGAAGGGATAACCCAACGCGAAGGAGCGATCTCAACGTGACCGGCAGCGCCTAAGCGCAAGTGCCCGTCATTGGAGAGCTTGCCAACGCGTACAACCCCGTCGACGAGGATGTCCGCCGTTTCGGTGCGTTCGTTCCACATCCCGAATCCGCCGAACTCGATGCGCGGCGAGGTGAACCGTAGTCCTCCTACCGGCCCTTCGCCGTGAAAGCCACCCTGTCCTTCAATGCCAAATGGCAGGAGCCGCTTGGTAACCGTGTCGGTCACCGTTACGGTTCCGCCGAGGCGGGGTCCGGGCGCGTCGTACAATTCGGGTCCGGCATTGCTGCGTTTACCTTTGTCGCGGTTGCCGTTCCATCCGTTGTAGAAGTTCGGGCTGATCACGGGGCTAACCGTGATATTCGACGTGTTCGGCGTCGCGGCCGTTCCTCGCGGTTCCCAGTCCCGCTGGGCGGGTTGGGGAGCGCGGGTAACCGAGCGGGTGCGGTTCGTCGTCCCGGAGGACTTCGAACCGTTGCATCCGCAGCAGTTTTCGACGGTAAGGCGCAAAGCGCTGTTCTCACCTTCGAGATACTGGAAGCGGTTGGCCAGTTCGAGGCTGTCGTTGGCGCGCTTGAGGGAATCGAGTTCCCCTTGCGCGGCCAGACTGGCCTTCAAGCGGGCGTTCTCTTCCAGGATGGATCGGAGCTCGCTAACCTCGAGTGCCACGAACTGTGCCGGAGCACTGGGCGTGGCGACCGAAGTCGCGGTTTCGGGTGCCTCGCTCGACCCACATGACATCAGGCCGAAGCCGATGAATGCGAGGAGCAACAGCACTAGACTGTTTAGTCTCATAATTTTTAAGTTTTTAATTTTTGCGCCGCTTTCATGAAATTTAAAAAAGCGAGCGCGTGGAAAAATGAAAAAAAGAAATTTTATATACCTACTCAAAGCGTATGAGCAGGTTGACGACTATCCAGTATGTTCCCAACGCCCTTTCGGGGATGGTACTTGCTGCCTAGTCGGAAAAAAATATGTTTCATAACCACCGCAGGGAGTCAACTCTATGCCGAAGCATAAAGGTCTCAACCTGAATCAAATTAGAAGCAAGGAGCTTCTTTAAACTCCTGTCCTAAATTTGAACGGG
>CAZPQM010000024.1:0-19654 GCA_964588995.1 uncultured Rickettsiales bacterium
CTAGAACAGACGATACTATTACCGTTACAGTAGGTGATGTTACAACAGAGATCGATTTATCTACAATTAAAGACCTGAAGAAAGGTGAAGCAAAAGTAAAAACGGAGAACAATATCACAATATATGCCTTCAGAGAAGGCGATGTTACAGAAGCGGTTGTTATTGGAAAACAAGGGGAAAACGTTTACGTTAAAGTGGAGGGAGATAAAATTACTCTAGAAGTTAAGAACAAAAGAGTTACACTGGAGAGAGGTGAAGAAACAACGAAACCGTTAGATCAAGAGACAATTGATGAAAACATCTCAAAAGTTAAAAGTAAGGTCGCGAATATTAATAATGATGGCGTTGGAAACCTTAATCCTCAGCTAGACATTAATGATGAGGCAATAAATGTTTTTGCACAAATGGGAATAGATTATAGGCCGAACAGTGATTTTATCAGCTCACCTCCTCCTGGTCAAGGTCAAGGCACTGGACAAAGCAGGGACGTCTAATGGCTAGGGCGTATCTACCGCAAGGGCTATTGGTATCATAAATGCGGGCTGATGCTGATGAACCTGCAGCCCGCCTCTCAGTGCCAGCATGATTTGTTCACCCCTGCCGACTATGCAAAAAGCGACAGGCTCATGAAAGCGATGGATAGTCTCGATGTAGGGGCCAATGCCGCCTTTTATGCCTCGCAAGGCATGGAGCGCAGTTGGCGCATGCGCAGTGATAACCGCTCACCACGCTACACCACCCCGTCGGGAAAGTTGAAGGTGGTGAGGTGAAATTGATCCTGATGCTAACTATTTGCGACCTAGAGAAGATGTAGATTTCAGCGCAAGATACTAACCTATTGAAAAATATGGTGGAGCTAATCGGGATCGAACCGATGACCTCCTGCGTGCAAAGCAGGCGCTCTCCCAGCTGAGCTATAGCCCCACGGCATGGTATATCACAGGGGCATGTTTATAACCTGCTGATTGACCAAAGTCAATGGCTTTTCCGACCTTTTTAGTCAGATTCCGGAACGTGCGTCACCTGACACATGCACACAATCCATACCCATAAAAGCTGCATATAAATCCCGGCCGTCAATACCATACTCAAGACCATGCATCCCTCCTGTTTACCCCTAAACATTCCCTTGTAGCTATGCGCGGAGGCCGGGCAGTGACCGACCAACTCCTGATTCAAATGTGGAGTGGTTGGTGTTGGGAAGGAATCGTCTCGGTTGATCGATCACCCCCATGGCCCACCATGCATAATTATCGTTGCCAGTTTCGTGCCAAAAGTAACTAATTATTAACCAGCAAAAGAAAAGAAGTCAGCTATTCAACTACTTAGTTTAGTCCTTCGATTTTTAGCTAAATTGTTAGCAAGAAGTAGCCAGTCTGTATGAACGCATAGTGCCGGTAATTTTTGCCGCTGTGGCGCAGATCCGGCAAATTTTGCCCGGCATAGCGCTCACTGGACTTTACCCGCAGAACACGCTAGATCACGTCTATGGTACCAACGCTGTTGCAGCACCCTGTTTCCCGCCTGATGCGGCTGGACCGCCCGACCGGTATCTGGCTGGTCATGTGGCCTGGCATCTGGGGGTTAATCCTCGGTAGCTACAGTCTGAGCCACGATCTATGGTTATTCGCCTTGTTTGCCGCAGGTGCGCTCGTGATGCGCTCCGCCGGATGCGTGATCAATGACATCTGGGACAAAGAGATCGACAAGCACGTCGCCCGCACCCGTACGCGTCCCATCGCAGCCGGGGAATTATCGCGTAGGCAAGGAGTTATCGTGCTTGGTGTGCTGCTTGTAATCGGGCTGATAATTTTGCTGCAACTCAACCAGCTCGCGATCATTACTGGTTGCGTGTTTGTCATTCCCATTCTGCTGTATCCACTCGCCAAGCGCGTGATGTCCGCACCGCAGATCGTGCTGGGCTTCACCATCAATGGCGGTGCGCTGATCGGCTATGCGGCGACGAAAGACGAGCTGACCCTGGCGGCTTTTTTACTTTTCGGCGCCTGCTTTTTCTGGACGCTTGGCTATGACACGATCTACGCGCATCAGGATGCGCGGGATGATAGTGTGCTAGGTATCGGTTCCTCGGCACTGCTGTTCAAACGGCATCAGAAAAACTTTATCGGACTCTGCTATCTGTTGTTCTGGCTGTTGCTGATCCTGAGCATTCCGGCGGCGCGGATGTCGGCCTATGCCTATCTTGCTCCCGCCTTCGCGCTGCCGCAGCTGGTCTGGCAGGTGCGCACCTTAAGCCCAACCATTCCGTCCGACTGTCATCGCAAGTTCAGGTCGAATGCGTGGCTAGGATTGATCGTTGCTATTGGTCTACTCTTGGGGCATTTACATTAAAAAATGTTATTATTTCAATTCGTTAGAAAAAAGTTTAAAAAATATGATAGGATGTTAACCACTTTTTAATAAAGCTGTGCTATACTTAGTTTCATGACGCAAACTGCCGCACAGAGTACCGAAGCCGTGAATCCCTTTGTTGTACTGGGCGGCGTCGAGCTGTTTGACTGGGAGAAGATCGTCAATGTCTCGGTTGAGAACCAGTTTGATCCGCATAAAAAGAAGAAATATGACACGCTGATGAAGGCGGTCGATAATCTCGCGTCTACCTTCAAAGGGCGGGATTTGCTGCTCGATATTTATAAAACTAATGGCATACTTCGTATTGTGGAGGGCAAGCCGATCGACGCAGACGGCTTTGTTGGCCCGTCCATGGATTATGAAACGGTCAATACCTCGCATTATGACCACCGAAATCATACGATTTCCATTGATTTTGATGAGCTGGAGCGGATGGTGATCGTCGATGAAGAGACTGGTAAGCGCAGCTGGCTCAGCATCGAATACGTGCTGATGTATCTGATGATGTATGCCGCTAAGCCAACGCCGGAAGCGCCATTGCCAGAGTTGAAACATTATACGAACCATGTGAAGGCATGGGCTAATTAGAGGATATTATGAACGCAGAAATTTTTGAAGCAACTAGAGAAACTCTAAGCGAGCTAGTGCGCGATCACATAAGCCAGTTTGGTGATATAACCAGAGATCTCCCGTCTTCAGCCGCAAAGGGACCAAATGTGCAGCAAGTGCAGACCTTACGTGGTGGTGGCTCGGAAGCACGAGATATAGCTTCTGCTCTTGCTAGCATTGGGACATCTTTCGTAAATGAAGATGTTCTGAATCACGTTGCTCCTCATAACACTGATAAAAACGGACAGGTGCTAGGCTAATGCATTTCATCCTATCCGGCCTGCTTTTTATGACCCTCATCCTGCACGCGCTCAAGCTGGAGCAACGCAAGCCGGCGCGCATTCGCAGCAAACGGCGTTAATCTTCTTTATAGACTGATATTTTTTTTCGAACGTTTTGATTGCGTCAGATCAGGCAACGCCCTACAAGCAGGCTATGACAGACCCAAAAGATATCAACATTCTCGGTGCGCGCACGTGGGTGGTGCACCCTTATCGCAAGCATGTGACCAAAGGCGATACCAGCCAGCGGCGTGACCCGGAAAATCGACTTGAAGAATGTATCAACCTCTGTGACGCAATTGAGCTGGAAGTAATCGGCAGCGACATCGTACCACTCCGTACAGTAAACCCCTCCACTTTTATTGGTAAAGGAAAGCTAGGCGAATTGCGCACCCTTATGGAGGAGGAGCAAATCGAGCTGTGTGTCTTTGACTGTACGCTTTCGCCAATTCAGCAACGCGAGCTGGAAAAAGCGATTAAAGTGAAAGTGATCGACCGGACTGAGCTGATTCTCGAAATTTTCGGGGAACGCGCCGCGACCAAAGAAGGTGTGCTACAGGTGGAACTGGCCGCGCTGGAATATCAGAAATCAAGGCTGGTGCGAAGCTGGACACACCTGGAGCGGCAGCGCGGTGGATTTGGCTTTATGGGTGGCCCCGGCGAGCGGCAGATTGAATCCGACCGCCGCGTCATCAATGACCGCATCGCGAAGATCAAGAAAGAGCTCGAAACCGTGACCAAAACGCGCGAGCTGCACCGGAAGAACCGCCGCGCGATTCCCTATCCCATTGTCGCGCTGGTGGGCTATACCAACGCGGGCAAGTCAACCCTGTTTAACCGCCTCACTAATGCCACGGTTTTTGCGGAAGATTTACTTTTCGCCACGCTCGACCCGACTATGCGCGAGTTGATTCTTCCTTCAGGCCGCAAGGTGATTCTATCTGACACGGTGGGTTTTATCTCTGACCTGCCAACGCAGCTGATTGCGGCGTTTCGCGCCACGTTGGAAGAAGTGCTGGAAGCGGATGTGATCCTCCATGTGCGCGATGCCGCCTCGCCCGATACAGCGGCGCAGAAGCAGGATGTTCTGCACGTACTGGATGGTCTCGGGATTAATCGTGAGGATAAGCCCATAATCGAAGTGATGAATAAATCTGATCTGCTATCTAAAGAGGAGGTGGAGCGCATACATGCGAATAAGCGCTCTGATTTTGTACTGCTCTCTGCTCAGACCGGGCACGGCAATGAAGATTTGCTGCAGGCGCTGGATGCGCATTTTGCTAGTCTGCAACACACTCTTAAGGTGACGCTGCCCGCTTCAGATGGGAAACGTATTGCCTGGCTGCATGCACATGCAGAAGAAGTTGAGACGGTTTATGAGGGGGAGCAGGTGCATATTTCCTGTCTGCTTTCGGCTAAGCGCCAAGGAGAATGGGAGAAGATAGCCTAGCGCAACCGGGATACAAATCCAGCGCAATTTAATATTGTGTAGCTTGTAATGTTCATGATTGTAATGTTCATGAAGAGCATTGCTGCGAGGAGACCTACCTTCGGGAATTACTCCGTCTGCCAGACGCACTTGCAAAATACGATCATCCGCGCTAGAACATGCCCGCAAATAATGTGGAGCATCTTATGAGCGAATATGATTTAGTGGTTATTGGTGGCGGTCCGGGCGGTTATGTTGGTGCTATCCGCGCGGCACAGCTGGGTATGAAAGTCGCTGTAGTGGAACGGCGCGACGAAGCCAAGCTGGGCGGCACCTGCCTGAATGAAGGCTGTATTCCCTCCAAGGCGCTACTCAATGACTCCGAATTGTTTGAAGAGCTGAACCATGAAGGTGCAAAGCGCGGAATTAAGGGCACGTTCGAGCTGGATTTGAAAGCGATGATGAAGCGCAAGAGCGAAGCGGTGAGTCAATTAGTCTCCGGCATTGACATGCTGTTTAATAAAAATAAAATCACGAAATATCAGGGGCATGGTATCGTCATGGGCAAGGGCGAAGTTGCCGTTAAACCGGTCGGCAAGAAGGGTAGTCCGGAAAGCCTGAAAACGAAGAACATCCTGATCGCTACCGGCTCGGAAGTCATGCCGCTTGCCGGTGTGGAGGTGGATCAGAAACAGATCGTCGATTCTACCGGCGCGCTCGAGCTGGATAAAGTGCCAAACAAGCTAGTCGTCATTGGCGGCGGGGTGATCGGGCTCGAACTTGGCTCAGTCTGGCGCCGCTTAGGGGCAGAAGTCACCGTAATTGAGTATCTCGATAAAATCCTGCCGCCGATGGATAATGAGGTGAGTAAGGAGTTTCAGAAAATCCTCACCAAGCAGGGTATAGAATTCAAACTGAGCAGTAAGGTGACGGGTGCAAAAACCTCGAAGTCTGGCGTAGAACTCACCGTCGAACCGGCAAGCGGAGGGGATGCGGAAACGCTCAACGCAGACGTCGTGCTGGTATCGATTGGTCGCCGCCCTTACACAGAAAATTTAGGGCTTAATGAAGCCGGGGTAAAGCTCAATGACCGCGGACGTATTGAAGTTGACAGTCGTTTCCAAACAAATGTTGAGGGCATCTATGCCGTTGGCGACGTGATTGAAGGCCCGATGCTTGCCCACAAGGCCGAGGAAGACGGTGTATGTGCGGCTGAGATTATGGCTGGGCAGAAACCGCATTTCGATTATAATCTCGTAGCTTCTGTTGTGTATACGGACCCCGAAGTTGCCACTGTCGGCCAAACCGAAGAGCAGCTAAAACAAGCCGGGCGCGCTTACAATAAAGGAAAATTCCCTTTCCTCGGCAACAGCCGCGCGAAAACGATCGATCATACCGATGGCTTTGTGAAAATCCTTGCTGATAAGGAAACCGACGAAGTGCTGGGCGTGCATATTATAGGGCATCAGGCCGGCACGATGATCATGGAAGCGGTCACGGTTATGGAATTTAAAGGCTCTGCGGAAGACATCGCCCGCACCTGCCATACCCATCCGGATCTGCATGAGGCCATCAAAGAAGCTGCGATGGATGTCGCTAAACGTGCGATTCATAAGTAGTCAATACATATAAGAATAGCTAACGCAAATCGCTTGGAGTGAAGCCGATGATGAACGGGTTCAGCGCCCGGATGCGCCCGGGTGGCAGGAAGTCGAACGGTGCGGCGCTGATGGCGGCGCGGCGGACGGAATCCGCATAGGCACGAAACACCGGGTCACTCTGATATTTATTGCGCTCAATTATCGTGACGCCACCATTAATACTGCCATCCGGCGCAAGGCGGAATTCGATGGTCGCCAGCATATCCCCCACATTGGCCATACCGGCCGGGATGATCCAGTTTTCTGCAAGCCGGTTGGTGATCTGCATCAATTCCCGGTCGGTTACGCCCTGTGCTCCGGCGGCGGGTTGGGGGGATGCTTCTTCTTTCTCTAAAAACCCCTCCAGCAAATTATCAATTTCTTCTTCCGAGTTTTTCTTCTCCTCCGGCTTTTCCTGCTCGGCGACCTGCTGTTGTTCCGGTTTGGGTTTAGGCTTTGGTTTGTCTTTTGGCTTCGCCTTCACTACCTCCTTCTTCGGCTCCGGTTTGGGCTCAGGCGGTGGCTTGGGTTTCGACTCTACCTGCTGTACCGGTGAGGGCACTTTTTTTGGCTTCGGCGGTTCCGGCTTTTCCACCTGCTTCGGCGGTTGCGGCGCTGGTGGGGTGGTGCTTGGCATAATCATCTCAACCGGAATAATGGTCGGCTGCTTGTGCTTATCGGAACAGCTCGGAATGCCCAGTATCAGCACCAGCAGGACCAGGTGCAGAGTAATCGTCCCCGTCCAGCCCGGCGAAATGCGGTACCATTCGCGCACCTGCTTCTGACTTTGAAACAAGGCCTTACCAGCGAGTGGAGGGAGCGTTCTAGCCGATAGTTTAATGACTTCTTTGACCATCTACACCTTATCGTCATTCCCTGAATTGCGCAGCAATTCTAGGGGAATCTCTATATTAGCCAGTATGGATCGCCCTGGAATCAGAGATTCAGGCGATGACCTATTTTAAGTAGGATCTGTCTCCAAACCCACCTTTACAAATCCCGCCTTGTGAAGATGGGCCAGTACGCGCATCACACTGCCATAATCCACAGCCTTATCACCACGGACGAAAATCCGGGTTTCTTTCTTGCGCGCTCCGGCAATAGCCTCCAGCTTCGGCACCAATTCCTCAAACTGTACCTGCGTCTTGTTCAAGTAAATTTCGCCGTCTGCCGTGACCGAGACTGCCAGTGGTTCCTCATCGGTCGGTAGGCTTTCTGCGCTTGTTTCCGGCAAATCGACCTGCACGCCTGAAGTCATCATCGGCGCCGCCACCATGAAGATGATCAGCAGCACGAGCATGACATCCACCATTGGTGTCACGTTGATTTCGCTCATCAGTGTGCGTTTATTGCGCGCCCGGCTGCCCGCGCGCCTTCTGCGTACTGCACCGCCCTGATTAACGCCCGCGCCCATCAGTTTTTATCCAGTTCGCGGTTGATCACCGCCGAAAACTCATCGATGAAATTATCCAGCCGGTCCGAGAAATTCGCCACGTGCTGCGCAAATTTATTGTAGAAAATCACGGCCGGAATCGCGGCAAACAGGCCGATCGCGGTAGCGAACAATGCTTCCGCGATTCCCGGTGCAACCACGGCAAGGGTAGTGTTCTGGGTCGCTGCAATCGCCTGAAACGAGCGCATAATACCCCACACCGTGCCGAACAGACCGATAAACGGCGCGGCCGAGCCTACGGTTGCCAAAAAGCCGAGATGCTTCTCCAGCACGCCAATTTCGCGGTTGCGGGTTGAATCCATCGCCTGCAATACACGGTCGCGGATGGACATTTTAAGCGAGGTTTGCTCCGGCTGTTCGTCAATATCCATCGAGAGCTGACGGGTATCGGTCTGCTTGTTGCGGCGCTTTTCCGCCATCCGCGCCTGCGCGTTTTTCCATTCATACATGCCGGCGACAAAGACCCGCGCAAGCGGAAAGCTCGCCCGGCCTTTATATTCGTCATAGCGTTGCTCCAGCGGACGACCCGACCAGATCACGTCCTCAAATTCGCGCATTTTTTTATCAATCGCACGGTAGCGGGAGAGCTTCTCAAAAATGATTTTCCAGCTCCAGACAGATGCGGCGATCAACAACAAAATCACCAGCTTAACGACGATGTCCGCTTGCATAAACATGCCCCACATGCTGAGGTCATGCGCGACACTGGTTGCTACATCAATCCCGTCGATCGCGGCGACGGCATCCGCCTCTACATTGCCACTTGGAACGGCCGTTTTTTGCGCTGCCATGCATTTACCCCTGAATGATTAGATGTCTTACACGGCAGACCACCCCCACCTTAGCTAGCCGTATAATATCTTTTTATCTACCAGCCTGTCAGGCGTTCTTCAAGCGAATTGGGGACAATTTTTTGGATAGATCAGCCAATCTGTGGGCCAGAGCGTTGCTGTGGCGCTAACTCATTCAACTCGTCCCAAGTAAGCCCAGAGGTTCCATCGGGCAGGTTAAGCGCATACATAACATCTTTTGCTGCTTTGGCCTCCTCCGGGTTCATACCGGGGAGCATATTCGGCTGGCTGCTGTCCAGCTCAATCGAGCCACGACGATCATCAATCGCGTTTAGTCTGTTATCAAGTGTGCGGTCCAGTCCTTTGAACGTATCTCGCGATAACTCAAGAATCGCTTTGTAAGTTGCATTATATAGCTCTAGTTTTTGAAGAGCGTCTGTATCGTTATTAGCATCATTATCCCATAATTGATCACTCGCGCTCTTATAGCCCTCGTGATATTTCTCACGAACGCTTTTTAGATAAGGCAGCCAATCCTCCATATTTACCGCAATGGCATTCACCGCTTCAAGCACGCGTTTTTCTTCTTCGCCTAAAGGAAAGCCTGCCTCTTCCAGGTCATTAAGCGCGTTTGCCGCCCCATCGAGGGTACCTTTAATCGTGCCATAGACCATATCTGCATTGATGTTATCCAGGCGAATTGCCTCTTTCCCGGCATACTCAGAATTCAAGAGCACTTCTTTGTACTCTCCCAGCATTTTAGTCAGCTCGCCGATCCGCGCGGTGAGCGATTCATATTGCGCTTTTTGTTGTTCTGTCAGATCCTTCTTTTCAAACGGTTTTGATTCTGGAGAGCCCGTATTATTGCCTTCGCGTTTAGGCTGGGCCAATTCAGGCAGCTCTTCAAACCAGTCTTTCACATCTTCCCAGCCTTTGCCTGCTGCATCTATCGCTTCCGCGAGGGCAAGCATGAAATTCCGCCCAACATCTCCGGGATGACGTATCACATGCATGTAAGGCGCCAGCATGCGCTCTTCGTAAAAACTCTTCTCTAACAGTGCCAATGCATCTTTTTTATCAGCATCACCTCCCGTCTTCTCACTTAGAAATGTTTCAAACTCCTTCAAGGCAACAACATTTTCAGCTTTATCAGCAGGTGAAAGGCCGTTCACCAGGTCTTCGAGCCGTTTCAGAACCTCTGGGTCTACCAGTGCTTTATTGATTTTGTATTGATTAAACTCTCCCGAGAAAAAATTGGAAATATCTTCAGCTGCTTTCTCCAAAATATTGCGAAACGGGCTCTTATCGAGCGAACCATCCGACCCACTCTGTTTGGCTAAATTAGCATTTATGGCATTTGCTATACCTTCAAAATATGATACATTAATGTCATCAGTCTTTTCTTTCTTATTATGCAGTGTATCCAATATACGCTGAATGCCAGCGGCAGTACTTCTATCAAAGGATATGAATATGTCAGGTGGAGGATTCGGCACGCGATCACTTCCTGCTTGTTAGGTTCGTCCTCACCAGCATAGCAGCTTTTGATTAATAAATCGTTAATCGGCTGAAAATTAGGGGGACTTAATTTTTAATGTAGGTCGCCTTATCCATCTCATGGATTTCGACCGAGCGTTTGGGGATGCCGTTCACACGCTCCTCCAATACAGCAAACACCGAGTCGGCCAGCGCTTTCCTCTCCTGTTCCGGTCGGCCGGAGAGAATCTTTAGATTTACATGCACAAAATCGGTATGCTTGCCAGATTCACCGTGGGCAATGCGTTCATAGGCCACATATCGTGTTTTAACCGCGTCCGGACTAAACAGCCCGCTTGCGACCACTGCCTGATGCACATGCTGACGCACATCCGCGCCTTCAATCTGGCTTCGCGCCGTTTCAGTATATTCGATGATGATATGCGGCATATCCGGCTCCTCTTGTTATGCTGTAACCTTTTAGCTGCTTCTTATAGAATTTGTTCATGTTATGCATTATGTTTTCACTATTATACTCTCCGCGTTGATGACCGCCTGGCTTTCGTCCACCTCGTTCCTGTAAATTGTTGCTTACTGGCTAACTATTTCAGCCCCTTTAACACTTTGTTAAGGCTTTTGTGGTAAGGTAGAAAGTATGAACAAACTGATTATTGACGAAGAAATTAAGCGACTTACGGATAAGGCAATCAAGGCCGGAGTTGGCTATGACTGGGGCTCTAAAGACTCCTCTACGGGCGGGATAGATTGCTCGGGGTGGACTTGCGAAGTTATGAGTTCTGCGCTTAAACTTGCTAATAAAAATGCTGGGGAAACTATTTTCGATAGTAACGCGTTAGCAGTGTTTGAAAATCCTGAATATCGTGGGTCAGGTACCATAATAGACATGATCGAAGAGCGGTCGGGTGTGGATCCCATATCGGATCGTAATGAAATTCTTGAAAAAGCAGGCTCAGGTTGGATAATTGGGCTGGATGCCAGCGCAACAGATAATTACAAGTATGGCATTGATCATGTCATTTCACTATACGAAGTAATAGAAACGGATGAGCAAGGTAATCAGACAAACGTTGTTTATGTATCAGGTAGCGATGGAGGGGTCGGTGTGCATGGTGGCCAGACCTTGGAGGCATATTTAGCAGACCATCCTAATGCTGATTTGTATGCCGTAAATGTGTTTGATATGGCAGAAAAGGAATACCGCAGTAAAAAAGCGATTGAAAAGGCCTTAGCGCGAGAATCGCATGATTCTGCAACGGCTGCCCCCAGCAAGGCCGCACCTGAGGATGATGCAGTTAAGGGATCAGGGAACGAGGACGGAGACCCCGCCGCTGTCGCCGACAAAACCCTGCAGGAAAGCGAGATGCAGGCTGCAGAACCAGCCGGCTTGTTTGACGCACTTTTACTCGCGGTAGCTGCCGCTGTCGCCGCCATGATGGCCACGCAAAGTAGTGGTGATAAGCCATTGACTACGGAGCAGAATATTGCTGCGGAATTGGAAAGCATTGAGCAGGGATATACTTTAAACGTGCCCGAGACCGTCCCAGAGACGCTTCCGGCATCTTCACCACAAGCGGATGACATCACGCCACAGCCGTTGAATGGTCCACGTCCGGATGGCTCCCGCTCTACCGGTTAGTGCGCTTCTTTTTCCCCTCATAAGGATTGTTTTGTTTCCGAATAAGCATGCGTACAGGAACCCCTTGAAAATCAAAGAACTCTCTTAAGTCATTTATGAGGTATCGTATATAGCTATCGGGCAGGTCCTTCACCCGGCTGGTCGTAAACACCGCAAAGGTTGGCGGTCTCGTTTTGACCTGCGTCACGTATTTAAGGCGGATGCGCTGCCCCTGCGCCAGTGGCGGCATATGTTTGGTGGTAGCGCGCTCCAGCCAGCGATTGAGTTTGCCTGTTGAAATGCGGGCATTCCAAAGTTGATAAATACGCAGCACTTCTTGCCTTAGCGGCTTCAGCCCTTTTTGTTTCAGAGCCGAAACAGTCACCAGCGGAACAGCCTTTGCCTGTGACAGCTGCACTTCCAGCCGGTAGTCGATCTCCTCCAAGGTGCGGGTTTTCTCCTTGACCTGATCCCATTTATTCACCGCAATGACGAGCGCCCGCCCTTCTTCCAATACATGGCTCGCAATTTGCAACTCGACCTTTTCCAGCGGCGCCGTACCATCGACCAGCAGAATCACCACATTCGCATATTGAATTGCCCGGAAACTGTCATCGACAGCGAGCTTCTCCACCTTATCCTTCGTGCGCTTGCTTTGCTTGCGAAGCCCCGCCGTATCCACCAGCTTGACCGGATGGCCGTCAAACGCCGCATCGACTGCCACCGCATCGCGCGTCGTGCCGGCCACATCGCTCACAATGGCGCGCTCCTCACCAATGAGCGCATTAAACAACGTGCTTTTCCCGGCATTCGGACGGCCCACAATGGCAAGCTGCAGCCCCTTTTCCTCCGAGGTGGCATCATAGGTTTCGGAACCGATATGATGCTTTTCCTGCAATGATTTTAGCGCGTTTTCCAGCTCGTCCATACCGAAACCCTGCTCCGCAGAAACCATGAGCGGCTCACCGAAACCAAGGCGAATCGCCTCATGAACGCTCATGTCCGCCTTCTTGCCTTCGCATTTATTGGCCAGCAGCAGCGTAGGCTTACCCTGACGGCGGATGGACTTAGCAAATTCTTCATCGACCGGCAACAGCCCCTCACGCCCGTCGATCAGGAACAATACGACATCCGCCATTTCAATCGCGGCCTGGGTCGATTGCATCATCGCCTCCTGCAGACTGCCGGTTTCCGCTTTTTCCAAACCTGCCGTGTCCAGTAGCGTGAAAGAAAGCTCGCCCAGCTCGACCGCACCCTCGCGGCGGTCACGGGTCAAACCGGGGGTCGGATCAACGAGCGCATAATGCTTACCCGTCAGCCTGTTAAACAGCGTGCTCTTCCCCACATTCGGGCGGCCAACCAGTGCTATAGTAAAACTCATAACGCGCGTTCCTAGCGGATTAGCGCGACAATAGCAACAAATGCAATAAGCACTCAGCCGGCGCAGGCAGAAACAGCTCGATCGTATCCGTAGATTCTGTCAAGCAGTCGGAACCATCGGGGCCATCGACCAGCAATTTACCCTCAGTGGTCGTGCCATCATCAATTTTACTATCGATAAATACTGCTTCATCCGGCGTAAGAATCCCGTCTTTCAGTAGCGGCTCACCACTTTCCCTGCCAAAATGGAGCATATTCCCCGATTGACCATGAATAGGCTCAGCCGGTTTATATACCCGGAATCCCGCATGATCGACCGCCACACCCGGTATAGGCACACGCAGCGGCCTGTTATTTTTAACGATTGGCTCCAGCTCTGATTCGTCAATAACCTCAGCACGCTGCAAATGCAGCCACGCCAGCAGCGATTCACGCTCCGGGTCGATGTCGCTATCCCCATTGCCCTTACCAAGCGATTTCAAAAAATCCGGATTCTCCCGATTAAAATCGCCCGGAAGCGCCTGATATTTTACGTCAAAAACCGTTATAGCCGCTTCGATCTGGTCAAGTTCGCGAATGAGTGATTGCATCCGCGCGACTTCATCTACATGGCGTAGGCTATAAAATACCATCACGATAACGGCAATAACTATGATGGCAACGACAACTTCAAAAAGCGTAAAGCCTGATAAAGCATCGTGGTTTAGCCGATTAGGCTTTTTGCCCATATAAAACGCTAAGCCCTTCCAAGTCATAAAGCGGGCAAACGTTAAGCGTGTAGGCGTGTTGCTCTCCATCCTGTTTCACCCGGATCTTGGTTGAGTAATGCTTTCCATGCTCAATCGCTTCAGTTACCGCCCTTTGTTTCGTATCACTCAGTTCTGCTGCTGTAAACAAGGCATCTAGGCTATTATTGCCAGTCGTAAATAAATCCATAAATTGCCCGTCCATATGAAGTTGTTTTTTATCCTTGCTAACAATAAGCACAAACTCGCTAGCAGCTGTCAGCCCACGAGAGACAATCATCGTATGAAATTCCGTATACGTAATAATTTCCGAAAGCCGCTTAATAAGCTCATAGGTGTAAGAGGCCGTGCCAGCGGCTAGCAATGCGATCACAATCAACGTACCGACCACTTCCAATGTTGGCACGGGCATATCGGGCGGTAATGTAAGCAACTGTGTAATCAGCATTAAGGACAAGGCGACCACTGCTAGCAACACCAGAAACAACAAAAGCCGAATCCGTTTCGGCGGAACGGTATGGTACCGTTTACGAAACTCACCCTGTTTCATCGTCGCTTTAATGAGCTTTATAATGTCCTTGCGTTCGACAAAGCGACGGAATTCATGCGTATTGCGCGGCATAATTCTAGTCCTCTAACCATCCTGAACCACCTTTAAGTGTACGGTGTATGATCGGAAAATACAGCGTAAAGCGGCGCTTATACTGTGAAAAGAAGCTTGAGGTGCCATAACGTTCCAACTATGTTACACTCAATCTCAATGAACTCAGGACTTAAACTATGGCCGGACATTCCAAATGGGCGAATATTAAGCATCGCAAGGGCGCACAGGATGCGAAACGCGCGAATATGTTCACCAAGCTCGGGCGTGAAATCATCGTTGCCGCTAAGATGGGTCAACCCGATCCGGCTTTTAACCCAAGATTACGGGCAGCGATTGCCGCGGCGAAGGCTCAGTCCATGCCGAAGGACAAGATCGAATATGCGATCAAAAAAGGCTCCGGCCAGCTGGGTGACAGCGAAGATTATGAGGAAATGCGCTACGAAGGCTTCGCACCCGGCGGAGTCGCGCTCATCATTGACTGCCTGACCGACAACCGCAACCGCACCGCGGCTGATATACGCACCATTTTGAATAAAGGCGGCGGCACAATGGGCGAATCCGGCTCGGTCAGTTTCATGTTCGAACGGGTGGGTCGCATTCGCTACAAGCCGGACGCGGCCGATCCCGATACGATGTTTGAGGACGCATTGGAGGCCGGGGCAACGGATTGTGAATTTGATCCGGAAGACGGACATATTATTTACACCGAACCGGATCAGTTTAATGAGGTGCGCGACGCGCTCGCAGAGAAATATGACGATCCCGAAACCGGGCGACTAGATTGGAAGCCAAGCAATACCACTGAGGTCGACTTCGACACGGCAGAAAAAATCCTCGCGTTAATTGACAATCTCGAGGATAATGATGACGTGCAGTATGTCAGCGCGAATTATGAGTTTTCCGATGAGGTTGCTGATAAACTCGCAAGCTAGTGGCTGCGCCCGGGGAGGGGAGACCACATGAATGAACAGAACGCATCTAAAGATATGCCGCCCGGCTATTCACAGCCGGTAGCCAATAAAGACGTGCCGCCTGTCGGAGATATGCCGGGACTTGAGCTATCTGACCCAAGCGAAGAAACGCCCCAATCTCACCAACAGGAAAGGCCGGCATTAAAGCAAAAGCTGCTCGACCCGCTCGTGGAAAAGCCGCAAATCGTGCAGAATATGCAGGGGCAGGTGAAGCGCTACATCGATCAGGGCGGCGAAGGCACGGTAGCGCAAAAACTTCGAAGTGGCGGCTTATTACTTCTGCTGCTGGCCGGGTTGGCTTTGTACGGCATAGGCTACCTCGCCGCGCGTGTTTATGCATTTATCGGCCGCATCGTGCTGACGCCGATTGCCTGGTTGCTCGACCGCGTTATTTTTTTCGTGCAGGCTATTTTTCACAACCTGCTGGGCTTTGGCATTGGCGTTGGGATTATCATATTCGCACTGGTGATGCTCAATCGGCAAATGCCGACCTTCTGGTATGATCTGCGCAGTAGTCTTGCGGGCCTGAAGCGCGAAGCCATGATCATCGGCAGTGAAATCCCGCTGTTCAACGAGGTGATATCACTACTTCCCGGAAAAAATCTTTTTGATGACCCGCCGGATTTCCAAAACGTTAAGGATCTGAATGCATGGATTAAACGGCAGGAACTTCCCTTACCCCCTTATGTCAATACGGCGCTCTCCTACATAAAGAACGAGGAATCCATGCGCCATTATGCCGATCTGATTAAGTATGGGGATATTAAGCGCGATGGATCCAATCTGGAGGCATATCTGTATCAGGATTTATTTATTCAGGACGAACGCGTCCGTCTGGAGGCCTGGAAAGCACTGCATGCAATGGATACGCCGAAAGCTAAACGCCTGATTAAAGAATATGAAATGACGGCAAAAGCGTACTATAAAGCGAAAAGTCAGTAAGTAGCTATGGAGTTAGCGTGACAGCACGTATCATCCTCGGCATCGACCCCGGACTGCAGCATACCGGATGGGGCGTAATTAGCTCCAGCGGCAGTCAGCTGAAGCATATCGCCAATGGTACGATTCATACCTCAGCCAGGGCACCTCTCGCGAGCCGCTTGCAGGAGCTTTACGACGGAATGGAAGCGCTGCTAAAAGCGTATACGATTGATAGCGTGTCTATCGAAGAAACCTTCGTGAATCGCAACCCACTTTCTTCGCTAAAACTAGGTCATGCACGCGGCACGCTCATGGTGGCCGTACAAAATAACGGTTACAGTGTGACGGAATATGCTTCCACCACCGTCAAAAAAACAGTATGCGGTCGCGGCAAAGCAGAGAAGGTGCAGGTCGAATCGATGCTGGGTTACCTCCTCCCCGGTATCAGCTTTGATTCTTCGGACAGTGCCGATGCGCTCGCCGTCGCAATATGCCATGCCCATCATCAGTTGGTCATTAGCTGAAAGGTTGCTTGCAGTTGGTCGCAAGTCCGTTTACGATTATCCCGAGACGTTGGAGTAACAGGCTATGATTGGCAAGCTCAAAGGTATCGTGGAAAGCATTTCTGATGGGAGATGCCTTTTGGACGTGAACGGGGTGTGCTATCAGGTTTTTGCTTCAGGCACGACCCTACAGGCACTCCCTGCAAAAGGCGAAGCAGCCGAACTCCTGATTGAAACCCATGTCCGTGAAGATCATATCCATCTTTACGGGTTCGCGACTACTGCGGAGCAGGTGTGGTTTACTACGCTATTGAGCGTAAATGGCGTAGGAACGCGTATGGCGTTGGCTATTTTGTCCGTACTTTCACCGGATCAATTGATAGCCGCCCTGTCGTCGGGAGATAAAGCGGCTTTCACGCAAATTTCCGGTGTAGGACCGAAACTCGCAAGCCGACTGATAACCGAGCTAAAGGATAAAGTGGATACGATTACTTCTGGTTACGATAGTATCAGTATGACTAAACTGACCCAAAGCGGGACAAGAGTCGAGCCGATTGCTTCAAATGCTTTATCAGCCTCGGTTTTACAGGATAGCCTGACCGCATTAACGCAGCTTGGCTATAGCCGCTCGGAGGCATACCGAATTGTTCATCAACTCGCTCAGGAGAATCCTGAAATCACGGTTGAAGAGCTGATCCGAAAAGGCCTGCAACAGCTTGCTACAGCGTAGAATAAGCTTTTTACAACTATATATTATGTAATTTGTGCTTAAAGGATTCTGCATATCCCTCTCGAATATAACAGGTAATAAACCTCCGGTTTATTGACTGCATAAAGGATTTATAATAACATAACAGACGGAGAGAGTTGGAGCGAGAGATCATGGAAAACCCCACACGCCCGGAAGGTGCCCCTGCCTGGACGCCGGAAATGCGGCAGAAATTTAACAGCGTCATGCTGGATATGTTAGAGGCGGAGCGCATTTTCAGAGAACACGAAAAGCGGCGGCAATATTACCGAACGCACTTAATAGAAATCGAGTAGCTGGCTACTATCAGACTCTGGGTTTAATCATTGTTGTTAATCAGTGCCCTTCGTTTGAGGTTGTTCGATTTCTATGGCGGTCGAATGGTTATCAGGCGCAGGAAAGGCGTTGGAATCCTTGTGCTGTGTTGGTTGCTTCTGTGCAAGCTCCCCCTCTACGCGTTCCTGCATAGCCTGCTTTACTCTTAATCCCTTATCATTAAAAACATTATAATGCATCGTGCCTATTTTCACGACGCGTACTGGTTCATCAATACCTGATTTGCGCATGGCATGAATCACGCTATCCGCGAGAATACTAACATACTCCTCTCGCGAATGGTATACACGATAGATGTTTCCCGGCTGTACTACCCCTTTCTTCCGCCGCAACATGAGCGGCCGGAAGCTGGTATCCGGTTCAACCCAGCGATTATTGAACAGGCTTTCAGGACCGCCCTTTTCGGTCATATGTCTCCGCTCCATTCCCTTCATTTACTTAAAAATAAGGGTTTTCATCACACCACAGCTTGATTATAACATTATGAAAAGACAGGTCCAAGCGGCAAATGAATCACACTTGGCCAATGCGTTATAACCGATCACAAGGATGCACCATGGACAAACAAAAAGCGCTCGATACCGCCCTCAGCCAGATTGAAAAAGCTTACGGCAAAGGCTCGGTAATGAAACTCGGCCAGCAGGAGGCGATGAAGGTCGATGCGATTTCGACCGGATCACTCGGTCTGGATCTTGCGCTAGGCGTCGGCGGCGTACCTAAAGGCCGTATTATCGAGATTTACGGACCGGAAAGCTCGGGTAAAACCACCCTAACGCTGCATATCGCAGCCGAAGCGCAGAAAAAAGGCGGCATTTGCGCCTTCGTCGATGCTGAACATGCGCTCGATCCGGTCTATGCCGGGCATCTTGGCGTGGATGTGGATAATCTGATCGTTTCCCAACCGGATACGGGCGAGCAGGCACTGGAAATTACCGATACGCTGGTGCGTTCCGGCGCGGTTGATGTTGTGGTAGTGGACTCGGTCGCCGCACTGACCCCCAAGGCAGAAATTGACGGTGAGATGGGTGATTCCCATGTCGGTTTGCAGGCGCGGTTGATGAGTCAGGCGCTGCGCAAACTGACCGGTAGTGTCTCACGCACCGGCTGTACTGTCATCTTCATCAACCAGATACGTATGAAAATCGGCGTAATGTTTGGTTCACCGGAAACCACGACCGGCGGTAACGCACTTAAGTTTTACTCCTCGGTCCGTCTGGATATTCGGCGTATCGGCGCGTTGAAGGATAAGGATGAGGTGATTGGCAACCAGACGCGCGTGAAGGTAGTCAAGAATAAGGTGGCGCCCCCCTTCCGTCAGGCTGAGTTTGATATTATCTATGGCGAAGGCATCTCCAAAACGGGTGAACTGATCGATCTGGGCATTAAGGCCGGCTTTGTGGAAAAAGCCGGCTCCTGGTTCTCTTATGGCGAGCAACGCATCGGGCAGGGTCGCGAAAATGCCAAGCAATTCCTGATCGAAAATCCTGAGATTGCCGATGAAATTGAGCACCGCATCCGCGAAGATGCCGGGCTGATTGACCAGCTGAAAGAGGCGCCTTCCCGTGCAGAAGGCGAATCAGCGCCCGCCGCCCCGCCTGCCAAGGAAGAGGTGGCATAAATTATTAACCGTAAGACCACTTATTCCACTTGCTTTTATGCGGTTATTCTGCTAGGATAAAAATGTTCTTTAGCGCCTGTCCCCACTAGACACTGTTAGCTAATTCTGAGTTTAAGCAGGGTTTTGATTGCCGCAAGTG
>CAZPQM010000025.1:0-19504 GCA_964588995.1 uncultured Rickettsiales bacterium
AACGATCTTATGGGTAAGCGAACCGTGCTGAAAGCGACATTTGCACGGCCGGTGGATAAAAGCAAAAAGGAAGGGTATCGAACTCCCGCTCTCTCGCAGCCATTCTCGGTCCAGATAAGTTTTTGTAACCGTGATTCCGGTTTGGTGGAGCTAGCCGGGATCGAACCGGCGACCTCTTGCATGCCATGCAAGCGCTCTCCCAGCTGAGCTATAGCCCCACACAGCAGGAGGAGCACTATCTAGCGCAAAAATGTGCCGAAGGCAAGTGCCGTTTGCTGCAGCCTTTTTGGTTGTTTCATCGCCGCGGTTAGGACGGGAAGCGGTCTTCAATCACAATACGCTCCTGTGGCAACTGAAACGGACGTGGCTTGGGGGGCTGCTTTGGTTTCCCAATAGCGACAAACATTGAAATCAAATGGTCGTCCGGCAGGTTGATCAGCTCGCCCACCTTGTCGAAATCAAACCCGTCCATCGGGCAGGTATCATAGCCGAGTTCCTGCGCCGCCAGCATGATCGTCTGCGCCGCCATGCCACAGGAGCGCATAGCCTCATCACGCATCATTTGCGGGTTATTTTCGTAGAATTTGGTCGCGTTTTCATCCATCCAGTCAATGACCGCATCGGGTGCCCCCTGCCAGCATTCCCGGATTTGTTTCCACGCTTCCATATAGCCGCAAACGACGACCAGCGCCGAGCAATCCGTCACCTGTGCCTGATCCCACGCTGCTTCACGGATTTTTTGACGCAGCGTCTGATCTTTTACCACGACAAAGCGGTAATGTTGCTGGTTGAACGCAGTTGGGGTCATCTGCACCCAGGTAAAGAGCTGTTCAATTTCTGCATCGCTCATCGGCAGACCCGGCTGAAACGACTTCACCGCGCGGCGAGAGGTAATGGCATCAAGTAATTGCATAATATAACATCCTTCAGATTGCGTTAGCGCTGTATTCGTCTGTTCAGGCGAAATGGTTATGCCATGCTAGCGCATCCGCTGCAAGTCCTGTCCGCGTGCGGTCGCAAACGCCATGACATCGTCATGCAACGTCTCACGCTTCTCATGAAAGCCGAAACTGGATTGGCTAGCTGAGACATGGTCTTTATCTAGCACCTGATGGATTTTCAACACCCCTTTCTCTTCCGGTGAAAGGAGGTCACCTATTTCGCCCATATCTTTATGATTAATGAGCGTTACTTTATAGTTCGGGAAGTGCTCTCTAACGGACTCTCGGGTTTTGAAGTCGGAGAGGTTGTCTCCGACAAGTAAGATATCGATCTGATCCGGCGGCACACCGAGTGCTAGCTTTTGAACTGCCGCTTGGATGAGGTCAGCTGCCGGTTTGCGCTTCATCACCCCGGATATCCCTATGACCGCATCAAATACTTCGGATTGTTGTATATTTTTAGCCGTGAGCAGTGTTTGCATATCCTTATCAAGCACACGCTGCGGCTGGTTGCTGGTGATAGCGGTTAGCACGCCCTCCTGCTTTAACGCTTTAAGTAGTTCATAGGTCGGCTCAATCCACTCCACCTTTTTATGGGTGACACTTTTGAACGCATCTTTTAACTCTTTCCAAACCGCCTTCTGCTTTTCCTCATCGTTCGGGAATGCTGCCTTAATGGCCGGTTTAAGCGTACCGCTTAGACTGAGATGAAAGGGAGTGTTGTTTCTATAAGCCTCCAGTTCCTTGAAAGCTTCCTGATCAGGGTACTGCTCTTGTAAGTGCTGAATACCTGCATTCAACTGGTCGCGAAGGTAATGCGCATCGGCAACGACACCGTTAAAGTCGAACAGTACAATTTTTATGCGTTCACCCTTAGATACTTTAGGCACTGACCCCACCTCTCACAACATAAGTATACGAGAAAAAGTTTAAGATAGGGTTAACGCGCTTAGAACCGCACGCTCGCTGTTAATGCGCCAAACTGATCGCCGCCGATCTGCCCGCGATATTCCTCACTGCGAAACACATGGGTGTAGCTGAAGCGGAGTGTACTAACGGTAACCGAGGCTCCCAGCTGCAAGTCACCGACGAAATATTTTTTATCGACTGAATGGGAGTCCTCACAGCTGTTGCCATCGAGGAACATATTGCGGGCAATCGCGCGCCCTTCCACTCCGGCAAACATAGACCAGCCGCTCCTCGCCTTCGCGCGTAAAAAGTGGGAACAGGTCGGTCGCCTTCTCCAGCCATCCGGGAATGCGGTTTTCCGGTGTCGCGTAGGCGAGGCGTACGCCGTTTGTATAGCGATTATCTGAACCGGCGAATATGTCATTTTCGTATGTAAACGTCCACGTGCCCTTGCCGTCGGCAACGTGAGCATGAAAAGGCACGCAAAACAGCACGAAAGGGAGCAACGTCAGAGCAAGGCGAAACATGGCATTCCTTTTTTCTATTGTTCCCAGAAGATAGTGCTGTATTTTCTACGAACTTAACGACTTCGTCGACTACAGAGTTAGAACAACCGTTCTCGCGCTTTACTAACGGTCGTTATATAAAAGATATATCGGAAACATGGCTTAAATGAAACCATAGCAGTTATTTTCGGGATACATTATGAGGAATTATGCAATTGAACGAACCCGCGAACAGTAACAAACAACCCATCAAGGCCGGGGTGATCGGCTACCCGATTGCGCACAGCCTCTCGCCGGTGATCCATCAATACTGGCTCGATCGCTATGACATCATCGGCAGTTACGAGACCTATGAAATCAAGCCGGATGAGCTGGAGCACTGCATCAAATCGCTCGCGGAAAACGGCTTTGCGGGCATCAACGTCACCCTGCCGCACAAGGAAGAGGCAATGCGCTATGTCGATCAGGTCGGCCCTGTCGAACAGGTTATCGGCGCGATCAATACGATCTGGGTGGACCCGGAAACCGGCACGCTCGACGGCAATAATACCGATTATTACGGCTTTTATAAAAATCTCGAAGAACGCGCGCCCGACATGAGCGCACTCGCAGGGGGGCGCGCCGTGGTGCTCGGTGCGGGCGGTGCCTTCCGGGCGATTGCTGCGGCGCTGGTAGGCTTGTGCAACATGCCGGAAATTGTGGTCACCAACCGCACCCGTGAAACGGCGGAAGCAAAGGTTGCGGTGCTCCGCGAAACGCTGAAAGCGGTCAACCCGGAGGTGAAGCTGATTGTGGTAGACTGGGAGCAACGCGATAAGGCGCTTTCCGGTACGAATCTGCTCGTGAACACCACCAGCCTTGGCATGGAAGGCAAGCCGAAGCTGGAGATTGATCTCACCCACCTGCCGAAAGACGCATTGGTTACCGACATCGTCTACAACCCGCTGGAGACCGAGCTGCTGAAACAGGCGAAGGAGCGCGGCAACCCGACCGTCGACGGGCTCGGTATGCTGCTGCATCAGGCCGTCCTCGGCTTTCATAAATGGTTCGGCGTCGAACCTGAAGTCACGGAAGAATTACGACAGCGCGTGCTTGAGGAGCTTTAAGCTTAGCTTAAGCTCGGCCTGTCGTGGCTGCAGGATACAATACCTGGCACCACGCCTGTAAGTGCCTATCAGCGGGATTGTAGCCTTACACCCTTTTTCTTTTCGGACCCATAAGCGGATAGGTGCCGAAATGGCTAGTGTTTTTTTCAGTAAAAGGTAATTCATCCGTCAGCAAACGTCTAACTTCTTGATGTGAAGATACAAGCCACAACCGTCTTACAGCTTTGATTCTTTACCCAGCTTTGGAAAAGTAGCGTTTTTACATTTGAATTCTTTCAATCTTCCAAGCATTGAAATTTCCTAAAGTTTCTTTCGAGAAAATAATTTTTCCAGCAATATATGCTAACGCCAAGCATGCTCGTAAATACAAAAGCAAGTAGAAAAAAGCCAAAACTTGGAAAGGGTTGCCTATATAAGGCAGGAACTACCATTAATGCTATCAGAAAAGATCCAATTGCCGGAACACCGTTGTCCGATGTTACTTCAGGTGCCTCTTTAATTTGACTCAATCTTGGCGCTGAAGCGATAAATTTTATTTCAATGTTGTTTTTCGTTACATCCACTACAAAGGATATTCGAATATAATTACCAGGGTTTATGTGGTGGAAGGTCAAAAGCGCTTCATTTGATCCCAATTTGTTAAGCGAAAAATCGCATCCAGTATTGTTTGTGTCTAGAATTTGCCAATCTAGAATTTTTCCTGGCGCAAGATTTGAATCCCTTTGGTTTTATTTATTTGATCTCCTATTAGCTCTAAATTACCAGTATTGAATAATTTGACCTCAATGAGGCTCGCATTATTAATTCTGTGACCATCATAAAGTATTTCCATCTTATTATTATTTTTAAGCTTTGGTGATAAAAGCGCAGTATAATGTATATTTGAAACTATCTTTGGTCTTGCTACAACTCTCGATATAACGAAACTGATAACTACTCCAAAAAGTGTTACTAAGAGGCTGATGAGAGCAATATACCCAGCATTGTCTATGAAAAAATCATTTAAAGCGCTCATTCTTCCTCCATTCCCGCCGTATCAGAGCGGATGCGCCATCAAATTGTTGGTACTTTTGGGCACCAACAGGCTAGATGTACTCTCTCAATAGGTTGTTCACAGTAATCTGACCGAATAGGTTGTTGGTGTTGAATCTAACAACTGAAAGGAGATCACTGTGAACGTACATCAGAATGCCAGAACGACGGCGCTGAGTCGAGCGTTGATTATAGATCGCTATGAAGCGGGCTGGAGCCAGCAGGTCATCGCTTATGCTTTGGGTATCAGCCGCCGCACGGTATGCAAATGGCTGAAGCGCTATTGACTGGCATGCATCTAATTTTCGTTTCGTTTATTCCCGATGATAGGGATGCCCTTTGAGCAGCGACTCGGCGCGGTAGAGCTGTTCGCAGAGCATGGCGCGGGCGAGCTTGTGGGGCCAGGTCATCGCGCCGAAGCTGATGAGACGGTCTGCGTGCTGCCTCATGGCATCCGTCAGGCCATCCGCTCCACCGAGGATGAAACATACCTCCTGCCCGGCATGCTGCTGCGCCTCCAACAGCGCGGCGAATTGTTGCGTCGTCGCCGCCTTGCCGCGCTCATCCAGCGCGATAATATACGCCCCGTCCGGTATCGCAGCATTGAGCAGCTCATGCTCCTTCTGCTGCTTCGCTGCACCTTTCAGGCCCGCCTTTGCCTCATATTCCCTGATACCGACACTCCAACTGAGCCGCTTGCGATATTCCGCGACCAGCTCCGCTTCCGGTCCGGTTTTCAGCTTGCCGATAGCGAGCAGGGTGATTTTCATCTTTTACTCCGTCAGCGCGAGAGGTTGGGCCGTTCAGGGGTGAGTTTCCACTTGATTCACTGCGCAAATACCGCTATAAGCCATTTCCCCCTGAAAACCAACCTTTTGAGTAGATATATGGCCCGCGTTACTGTTGAAGATTGTATTGATAAAGTCAAAGACCGGTTTGAGCTGGTGGCCGTTGCCGCGCAGCGCGCCCGAAATATCAGCGCCGGAGCGGAAGTGACCATCGAGAAAAATAACGAGAAAAATACCGTGATCGCCCTGCGCGAAATTGCCGCCGACAAGGTCGAGGTGGATAGCCTGCGCGAAGATATGGTGCGAAACTATCAAACGTTACGCGACATGGACGAGGATGTGCGTGAGAGCCTGGAAGTCAAACTGACAGAAGAGGAAGAGGCGGAAATTGCCCGGCTGGAAGCCAATGAAGAAGAGCGTCCTGAAGGCGCCTTTGAAGATGAAGCCGAACTCGAAGCCGCAGCTGAAGCCGCCGAAGAGGATGCACTCTCCCGCGATGACGGAGATTACAGCTTCGAAGACGAAAACATCGACGCCGACGACTAGTCCAAGCTGTATTTTTCCTGTATACTGACTGGATGGAAGCGGGCACCCACCAGACATCCGGACAATCCGGCTACGAACTGATTGCGAATCGCGTCTCCTCGGCGGATACGGATCTATCCCCGGCTGGTCTCGCAGACCGTATTGTAACCACTATGCGAGCGTTTAATAAGGATGTCGATGCTGAATTAGTCCGCAAGGCCGTCGACATGGCGGTCGAATATCACGGCTCCCAAAAACGGCATTCCGGCGAGCCTTATTACTACCACCCGATTGCGGTTGCGGAAATTATCGCCGGGCTGCAACTTGATGCCTCCTGCGTCATCACCGGGATTTTACATGATACGGTTGAGGATACCGAGCTGACCCTGAACGATATCGAGCAGCATTTCGGCAAGGAAATCGCGACGCTAGTCGACGGCGTTACCAAATTAACGCAGATTGAATTCAAATCCGACAATCACAAACAGGCGGAAAATTTCCGTAAATTCCTGCTTGCGAGCTCGGAGGATATCCGCGTGCTACTCGTGAAGCTGTGCGACCGGCTGCACAATATGCGCACCCTCGGCTATATAAACCGCGAATCCAAGCGCGTCCGCATTGCGCGCGAAACGATGGAGATTTATGCGACTCTCGCAGAGCGCATCGGCCTGCATGCGATCAAGGGGGAATTGCAGGATCGTTCCTTTCGCGAACTGAATCCGGATGCCTATACCTCTATTCTCTCGCGCCTTGAATTTCTGCGGGAAGAAGGCGGCGATGTGATCGATAAGACCGTTGCCGAGCTGAAAGGGGTGATGGAAGAAGCCGGGCTTAACGCCACGGTCACCGGGCGGGAAAAATCGCCTTATTCCATCTGGGTGAAAATGCAGAAGAAAAACCTGCCTTTCGAGCAGATGTCCGACATTGTGGCGTTCCGCCTGATTTTGGATTCCGAGATCGATTGCTATACCGCGCTTGGCTATATCCACTCACAATATCACGCACTGCCCGATCATTTTAAGGATTATATTTCCACACCGAAGAATAACGGCTATCAGTCCATTCATACCGTGGTAATGGGGCCGGAGCAGCAACGGATCGAAATTCAGCTGCGAACGCGCGAAATGCACGAGGTGGCCGAGCTCGGGGTCGCAGCACACTGGGCGTATAAGCAAGGCGAAGATGCCATCCGCGACGGGAAGCAATTTCGCTGGATGCGCGAGCTGCTGCAGATCATTGAAAATGCTCGCGATTCGGAGGAGTTCCTCGAAAATACCAAGCTCGCCATGTATCACGATCAGGTCTTCTGCTTCACCCCAAAGGGTGACCTGATCGTATTGCCGCACGGGGCAACCCCGGTTGATTTTGCCTTCGCCGTACATACCCAGGTCGGCTATTCCTGCGTCGGCGCGAAAATTAACGGGCGTATTATGCCGCTTCGTACCCAGTTGAAAAACGGCGATCAGATTGAGATTCTGCTCTCCAAGTCGCAGCACCCCTCCCCGGCATGGGAACATTTCGTCGTAACCGGGAAGGCGCTATCGGAAATCCGCAAATATATTCGCACCACGCAGGTCGAAGAATATAAGGCGCTCGGCAAAGAGATGCTCGAAAAGTCGCTTAAATCGGAGAAGTTGAAGGTCACGCAGGGCGAGCTGGAAAAAGCCGCCAAAGCGCTTGGCAAGAAAGATCTGGATGATCTCTACCTCGCGCTAGGAGATGGTACGCTGCAGCGGATCGAATTGCTGCGCAAGCTGTTTCCGGACCGTTTTGAGAAGAAAAAGCAATCCGCCACCTTCTTTGACCGCTTCCGTCGCCGCACCAAAAAGCATGGCGCGGAGAATGAACGCCTGCCTATTCCGATTCGCGGGCTGGTGCCGGGTATGGCGATTCACTTTGCTGGCTGTTGCCACCCGCTGCCGGGTGAACGGATTGTTGGGATTGTCAATACGGGTAAGGGCGTGACCATCCATACCGATGATTGCCACGAGCTCGAGCAGTTTGTTGATTCCCCGGAACGCTGGCTCGATGTGACGTGGGATCTGGATGCGACCGGCGGTACCTATGTCGGACGTTTGAAGGCGATTGTCCACCATAAGAAAGGCGCGCTCGCGGAATTTTCCAACGCGATAGCGCAAAGCGAAGGTAACATCCATAATATTCGTATTACCGACCGCTCGACGAATTTCTTCGAAATGCTGGTGGATGTGGAGGTCTCCGATGTAGAGCACCTGACCAAGCTAATCGCCATGCTTCGCACCCGCCCCGTAGTCCATACGATCGACCGCTATACCGAAGGCAGGAGGTTTGACGGGTAATATCTTTAACCTAAGCTACTTGCCTCCTTTTTGAGAATAGGCTACACCTAGATTCCATGAACGAGCTCCGCCTTGGCCTGAATATTGACCATGTTGCCACCGTGCGTAATGCGCGGGGGAGCGTTCATCCTGATCCCGTGCGAGCCGCATTGATTGGGCAGGAAGCAGGCGCGGATGGCATTACGGCGCATTTGCGTGAGGACCGCCGCCATATACGCGATGATGATATCCTTATTCTGAAAAAGAACATCCATATCCCGCTGAATTTTGAGATGGCTGCAACCGAAGAAATGCTCGGTATTGCGCTGGATGCGCACCCTAATGCCTGTTGTGTCGTGCCGGAACGCCGTGAAGAGCTAACCACTGAAGGGGGCTTAAACATCCCCGATCATATTGACCGCTATGCCATGTTTGCCGAGCGGCTTAAACAGGAAGATATTCGCGTTTCCTTTTTTATTGAACCGGAAGAAGCCCATGTGCGCGCTGCAGCGGATATTGGTGCGGATATCGTCGAGTTCCACACCGGTTATTTCTGTCATGTCTATGAGCGCCACCCACAAGATGATTTGGTAGTGCGCGAGCTGAAACGCATCCAGCAATGCGCGAAGCTCGCTGATTCGTTAGGGCTGGAGGCGCATGCCGGGCACGGGCTGACCTTTGACACGGTGCCTTTTATTGCTGAAATTCCGGAGATACGAGAGTTGAATATCGGCCATTTCCTGATCGGCGAGGCTATCTTCACCGGGCTGGCGGAATCCGTCAAAAAAATGCGCGCGCTCATGGATCAGGCGCGGAATACATAAAAAATGACCATCCTCGGCATCGGCACGGACATTGTTAATAAGGCGCGCATTAAAACGATTCTCGATAAGCACGGTGAGCGCTTCATTCATCGCATTCTGACGTTTGAGGAGCTGGATTATTTCGAGGCGCAAAAGCACGATGCCGGCCGCGTCGATTACCTCGCCAAACGGTATGCCGCAAAGGAAGCAATCGCGAAAGCAGTGGGAACAGGGATTGGAGAACGCTTTTCCTTCAAGGATGCGACGATTTTTAACCAGCGCTCGGGCAAGCCGGATGTTGCCCTCTCGGCCAAGGGGGATGCCCTACTCAAGGCACTGACGCAGCAAAGAGGCGGTTCTGTTCACCTTTCGCTTGCCGATGAAATCGATAGTGCGGTTGCGTTTGTTGTGATCGAGGCGTTTTAAAGATTACTCGCCTGTCATAATACGGTCGACGAGTTGTTTGACTGTAGGAATAAAACCATCGGCATAGAATGGATCATCGGCGAATTTATAGGCATTATGTCCTGAGAACATCAGCTGCCACTCGGTCGGATCGCCGCGGGAGCCATCGTCGTGAATGATCATCTGCAGCGATTTCTGAATGCAGAAACTGCGCGGATCCGCCATTTTGCCCGTGGTGAAATTGTCATGATCCTTCCAGTTGGAAAACCGGCAATGCGATAAGCAGCCCATGCAGTCGACCTGATCCTGATGGATTTCCTGCGCTTTTTCTTTACTGACAAAAATCAGCGTATTGTCCGGCGTTTTCATAGGGTAGTCATAACCCAGATCCGCCCAGTTGCGGATCTTTGCTTCCGCTTCAACGGAAATGAATACTTCACGCCCGCGTGGTGGTAGCGGCAGCGGCTCGGTATAATACCCCTCCGGCTCGCGTCTGTAATTTACTTCACGTGCATTGCGGCCAATGAGCTCGCGTATAAAGTCATTTTCCACCGCTGAGGAATAAAATCCGGTCGGTGAAAAACGGTTGAGATAGACATCGCCTTTTTTGAGGGTGAGCAACTTCTGCTTCCACTCCATCGGTACCTGATATTCCTGCGTGAGAATAGGGCGCGTTCCGTATTGGAACGTAATCGGGCCGATTTCGGGATTATCGATCCATTCGGACCAGTCTTTCAAATGCCAGACGCCGCCCGCCATCACAATCGGACAGTCGTGCAAGCCAACTTCGTTCATGAACTTGCGCAGCTCACGGACGCGCGGATAGGGGTCTTCCGGGTGTTCCGGGTTTTCATTGTTGGAAAGGCCGTTATGCCCACCGGCCAGCCACGGATCCTCATAAACTACACCGCCGAGCCATTCATCGGTTTTGGAATAGCTCCGCTTCCACAGTGCACGAAACGCACGCATCGAGGAGACGATCGGATAATAATAAATCCCGTATTGCGCAGCAATTTCCGAAAGCCTGTAAGGCATACCTGCTCCGCAGGTGATCCCGTGCACCAGCCCTTTGGTTTGCTCCAGAATACCGTGTGCGATGCGCTCCGCCGCGCCCATCTCCCACAGAATATTCATGTGTATGCGGCCATTACCGCCGGAGATGTCATGTGCGATTTGTGCCTGCTGCACACCGCCTTCGATCCCCATCGTGACGAGCTCTTCATGTCGCTCACGCCGTGTTTTGCCATGATAGACAACGGGAATCAGCTTCCCGTTTTCATCGTAACGGTCTGCGTTGACGCCGGAAAACGTGCCCACCGCACCGGCGGCCGCAAACGCGCCTGCGCTTTTACCTGTCGAGACGGCAACGCCCTTACCGCCTTCGATAATCGGCAAACATTCCTTACCGGAGAGCATCAGGGAGGGAGGTGGTGTAAATGGCATAGTTGACTTTCAATAGCTTGTTAGGATGGCTAATATAGGGTGTCGTTCGGTGTGTGACAACTATAACTCTACTTTTCTATGAGAGGGAGGTGATAGCAGGATTTGCTATACAGGCATTGCTTAACCGTGCTAAAAAAGCGGTTGAATAGTGATAGGGTCTGAGATGGACTGGACGACATTTGAAGCATGGATGGCCGAATATCCGGAGGTAATCTGGGCGATCATTGCGGCATTTTTCTTTATTATAGAGGTCGGAGTCGTGACTGGCTTTGGCTTTTTCTTTGCCGCCGTCGCCGCGCTGACCATGTCGCTGCTATTGGTAACCGACGTGATCGACCCGACCAGCTTTTGGTGGCATGTGGGGTATTTTTTCGTACTGACTGCCTTCTGGACCATTTTGCTTTGGAAGCCGGTCAAGCGCTGGTTCGGCGATAAAGCCATGGGCTACAACGATATGATCGGCAGCCGCGCAATAGCGGAAGAAGACCTTTCCAAAGGCAAGACCGGGAAAGTGCGCTGGAGTGGCACCATCATGCGAGCCCGCGTGGCGGAGAGCGCAAAAAAAGATAAGCTGGAGGCGGGCACCGAGCTGTATGTCGTCGATAAGGACGGCTCGGTCCTGCTAGTGGATACTGAGAAGTGAGTTATTTTCTTAATCGTTCATTGGGCACGAAAGAGCGCCGATTACTATCGGCGAGATATAAAAAATAGGACGGCAGGCATTTTCTGGAAGCAATCTAAAAGTAAACGGAGTTTAAGCTATGGATACCTCGCAATTTATTTTTCTGGCCGTTGCCATCGGCATTATCATCATGGTCATCAAAGGCGTGAAGATCGTCCCGCAGCAGCAGGCGTGGATTGTGGAGCGGCTCGGTAAATATAACGGCACGCTTGAAGCCGGGCTGAATTTCATCAACCCGTTCTTCAGCAAGGTCGCCTATAAACATAGCCTCAAGGAGCAGATGGCGGATGTGCGCTCGCAAACGGCCATTACGAAAGACAACGTACCACTGACGATCGACGGTGTAGTGTACCTCAAAATTACCGATCCGAAACAGGCGAGCTACGGTGTAGAGGACCCGTATATTCAGCTGACCCAGCTTGCACAAACCACCATGCGTTCCGAAATCGGTAAGCTTATCATGGATAAAACCTTCGAGGAGCGCGAGGCGCTTAACGCGAATATCGTGAATTCAATCAATCAGGCCGCGGAAAATTGGGGCATTCAATGCATGCGCTACGAAATCCGTGACATCAATCCACCGAAAACTATTTTGCAGGCGATGGAGCAGCAGGTAACCGCGGAACGGCATAAACGCGCTGCGATTCTGGAGTCGGAAGGGCAACGTCAATCGGCTATTAACGTAGCAGAAGGAGAGCGGCAGGAAGTTGTCCTCGAATCAGAAGCGGCGAAGATCGACCAGATCAACCGCGCAGAAGGGGAGGCTGCGGCCATTCTTGCTGTTGCCGATGCGACGGCGCAAGGTATTGAGAAAGTCGCGGGATCGATCAAAAAATCCGGCGGGGAGGAAGCGGTCGCACTCAAAATCGCCGAGAAATACGTGGAAGCGTTTTCAAAACTCGCGAAAGAAAGCAATACGATCCTGCTACCGGCCAATACCGGGGATGCGGGTTCCATGGTTGCGCAGGCGCTCACCGTGTTTGAAAGCATCAAAGGCAAAGGCATGACCGGCAATGAGATCAAACGGACGGATTATTAGGGCAATTACGCTGCGTTGTGCTGCAAATTAGGTGATTAATACGCAAGTAGGCAGAACCTGATCCGATATTGCATATATTAAAGCAACCATCCTGCCATGAGGGGCACATAGACCAGTGCGATGAGGACGCTTGCAAGCACCGCGGTCGCGACTTTATCCGGGTTGGCGTCGAGCAGTTCGGCGATAGCGACGGTATTGGCAGCTAAGGGCACGATGGAAAGCAGGATAAAACCCTGATGCGCATGGGTCGAAAACAGCCCGAGATAGGTGCGGTCGAGATACACTATTCCGCTCATCAGTACCGGCCAGAGGATAAACCGAATCGAAAGCGCTGAGATCAGAAAGCGCGGGCCGACTTTGAGCGAAGTGACCTTGCTCATCCCCAGCCCGATCATCATCATACCTATCATGACATAGGCGCCCCGAAAATGCGGCACGGCGGCCTCGTACCACTCTGGCAAGGTAAGGCCGCTGAAGGCGACCAGCACGCCGAGAAAATAGGTATAGAGGGAGGGCAACCGCAGCAGCTTGGCAATGGCGTCGCGGGCGGTGTGTTTATGTCGTGCGGTGACGTAAAACCCAACGGAGGATTCAAAAATCGTCATGCCGACAAAGATGGTGATATAGGTCGCAACCGTTTCCGGGTCAAACAACGCCATCGCCACCGGCAACCCGAAATACCCTGCATTTGCCGTGCCGCTTGAAAGGGCAAGTACACCAGCATAAGCGCTGCGCTTACCCCAAATACGCTCGCCGTACCAGCGCACAATGATGCAGACCAGACTCGCGAGCGCCCAGATAAAAAGCGGCAACAGAAGTGTTTCCGCGCGCGCGGGCATGGCGCGAATGCCGTCAAACACGACCAGCGGGAAGAGAATATAAAAGGCGAGCTTGGCAATCTCTCCGGGCGGGACTTGCAGCACTTTACCGCACCAATAGCCAATCAAGATAAAGGCATAGAGCGGTGCCATGGCGGTGAGGAGAACAGGGAAGAGAGAGGTCATAGGGGAGTTATATCCGGCTATTTCCATTGTTACAATTCATAGCATCTCATTCTCTAACAAACGCTCTGGGTGGATATTCTACACTTCATCTGGGCGTGTCGAGTTCACACAGAAACTACATCATCAAGAGACCAATATTGTAACTATCCTGCTCCACTACGATTTTTACCAACTCCCCCTTGCGCTTTTGAATGGATCGCAGTACCAAAGAGCATGGAGGAAAAGGGTACGACTATGCGTGTAGTTTATCTCATCGGGCTGATGATGCTTTTGACGATTTCCGCGGCGGCGGAGGCGCAGACGCGACTGACGGTCACGCGTGGTACGGTGAGCGCCCTGCCGATTGCGATTACGCCGTTTCTGGCGGAAAACAGTGCCTCAACCCTGCTCGCAGATGATATACGCGATGTGGTAGAGAATGATCTGCAGGGATCCGGCCTGTTCCGTTCCATTGACCCGCTTGCGTTTATTCAGAATCTCCGTGGAGTGGATGCGATTCCGCAATTTGCCAGCTGGCGGCAGATTGACGCACAGGCGATCGTGACGGCGAGTATTAGCCGGATCGGGGATCAGGTTACGGTTAAAATGCGGCTGTGGGATGTGCCTACAGGGCGCCAATTCGCGGGAAAATCCTTCTCCGCGAATGTGGATAACTGGCGGCGGCTCGCGCATAAAATCGCCGATGAGGTCTATCTGCGGCTGACCGGCGAGGGGCCATATTTCGATACGCGGATTGTATATGTCGCCGAAAGTGGCAACTGGAAGCGGAAAACCAAACAGCTTGCGATCATGGATCAGGATGGAGCAAATCATAAAGTGCTCACCTCCGGTAAGCATATGGTGCTCACCCCGCGATTTGATAAAAACGCGCAGCGCATCATCTATTTCGCCTATCAGGGGAAGAAGCCACGCGTCTTCCTTTATGATCTGGAAACGGGCCGCGAGCAAAGCCTCGGTAGTTTTCAGGGGATGAGTTTTTCCCCGCGCTTCAGCTATAGCGGCGATGAAGCCGTGATGAGCGTGAGTACAAACGGGAACAGCGAGATTTACATCCTTGATCTGATTACCCGCAAAGCCCGCCGGATTACCAATAACAGCGCGATTGATACCAGCCCGAGCTTTTCGCCGGATGACCGCAAGATCGTCTTTAACTCTGACCGCGGCGGCTCGCAGCAGCTTTATGTGATGAACCGCGATGGCTCGAACGTGGAGCGGATCAGTTTCGGCAAGGGCAGCTATGCCACCCCGGTCTGGAGCCCACGCGGGGACCTGATCGCCTTTACCAAGATGACCGGCGGGAAGTTTCATATTGGCGTTATGAAGCCGGACGGATCGGATGAGCGGTTGCTCACGGAGAGCTATCTGGATGAAGGGCCGACCTGGGCGCCGAATGGTCGCGTGATTATGTTTGCGCGCAAGACGCGCAGTAGCGGCAATACGCCGGGCCGCACGCAGCTTTATACGATTGACCTGACAGGGCGCAATCTGAAGCCGGTACGTACCCCCGGGGAAGGTTCCGACCCAGCCTGGAGTCCGCTCTTACCGTAGAGAGATAGGTGGGTTTATTCCGCTATGTCTTCAATCGTAGCGAGCGCGTAACCCGCTTGCGTAAAATCGGCGACTAATCCCCCTATCAGCTTAATCGAAAGCGGATAAGGGCCGGCGACCAGAGTGATATTGCCCTGGTTGGCGTTGATGCGCTCACGTATGCTGACCATCGACTCGTATACATGCTCGCGCGTGGCAATATTATCCAGTACCGTATAGGACGTTATATGGGGATGATCGACGGATTTTGCCTGTGCGGACAGGTAATCGTTATTACTGTTTTCCTGATAAATAAGCGGTATATTTTTGCGTTTCAAAAAATCCAGAATGGGGATAGAGGCAAGCGAGCTGGTCGTTACCGTATCGCGCTGCGGAAACAGAATAGCGGCATAATCACCCTGCTTCAGCATGGTTTGCAACCGGTAAAGATTTTGCTCCTGCAGCGCATCCATCATGAGCGCGAGAGGACCGGCATCGGCAAAAGGGAAGGCTTCCGTACTGGTTGGCAGGTCAAGCAGGATCGTATGCCCGGCTTCCTGTGCCTTGGCCAGTGTAGTTGCCAGATCAACCGTGTAGGGCGAAAATGCAAGCTGCACCTCTGCCGGAAGGGTAATAGCAAGATCAGTCACCGCTTTGTTAAGACCAAGCTTGCGTACGATAATGCTGAGGCGGTGCGTAAAGCGGTTGGGTACAATCACCGGCAACTCAGGCGGCTCAAAATCTGCGGCGCCAATATCGAGGCCTGCCGTCTGTACGGATTCCGCCGCGCCGGTAGCGGAATCCGTCAGCTGGTCGCTCCCGACTGGTTCAGCTGTCATGGCTGCTTCCTGCTGCCCATCATCTTCTGACAGTATGTTGTCCTCGTCAGCTGGAGACATAGCGCTACGCGCCCGCATGGCTACTTCACCGCTCTTAATATCAATTATGATACGCTTTCCGTCCTCAACGGCGCGCTCAGCCAGTTTATTAAAGTGCTGTTGAATAGAAAACAGCATGTAGAGCGCTATGATGAGAAACAGGATGGTGCTGTTACGCCACAGCAGATAACGGCCACGCCCTTTACGGGCCGGTAAAAAGCGCCGCGTTTTCGTGCTTTGCGTTTGCTCGTCTTTGCCACTGGTGCCGCTGCGTTTTATGCTGAGTGCAGCCATCACGGATTCACCTGCTAGAAGTTCAGGGCGGCGCGCAGTTTCGATTCCTGCTTTTGGTTGACTTTCTGGTAAATATAGATACCACGGAGCAAATCAATCGCCCGGGCAAGCTGGTAATCGCTCAGGATGAGCGCTTCCTTCTTTTCCTCTTCATCCGGATGACGAATTTCCTTTTTCGTATCTTTCCGTTCTTTATCGCCCGACAGATGACCACGCAGGTCGGCCTCCTTATTACGGCGGCGCTCTTTTTCAAACTCCAGCGAGGCCTTCTGGATCGTGATATCCGGTTCAATCCCTTCCGCCTGAATCGAAACGCCGGACGGGGTATAGTAACGTGAGGTGGTAATACGAATCGCGTTATTACGCGGCAGCGGAATCACCGTTTGTACGGAGCCCTTACCAAAGGATTTCGTACCGACGACCAGCGCACGGCCATGATCCTTCAAGGCCCCGGCAACAATTTCCGAAGCTGAAGCGGAACCGCCATTGACGAGCACAACCATGGGTAGGTCTTCAATGATATCCCCTTCGGTAGCATTAAAGCGCTTCGTATCTTCCTTCTTGCGCCCGCGGGTGGAAACAATCTCGCCCTTATCAAGGAACAGGTCGGAAACCGAAATCGCTTGATTCAATAAGCCACCCGGGTTATTCCGTAAATCCAGCACGATCCCTTTGAGCGTATCATCGCCGATTTTCTTACGGTGCTCTATAATCGCGTCTTCGATACCGGAGGTGGTATGCTCGGAAAAACTGGTTACGCGTAGGTAAATTACGTCCTCATTATCGCCTTCAATCCGGGAGCGAACCGATTTGATCTTGATGATATCGCGGGTGATTTCCACGTCAAATGGCTCATCCTGACTTTCCCGCAACACCGAGAGCGTAATTTTCGTTCCCGGTTTGCCGCGCATCAGCGAAACGGCTTCGCTGATATCCATACCGAGGGTCGATTCTCCGTCGATATGGCTGATATAGTCGCCCGCTTCCAGCCCGGCATCGTAAGCAGGTGTATCATCAATCGGCGAAACAATGTAGACCATACCGTTACGCATTGTGACTTCTATACCCAGCCCGCCAAACTCACCGCGCGTATTAACCTGCATGTCGCTGAACGCTTTCTCGTCGAGATAGGCCGAATGCGGATCCAGATGCGTTAACATGCCGCTGATCGCCGCCTCTACGAGTTCTTCATCCGAGGGCTCTTCAACGTATTCCTTCCGTACTTTTTCAAAAACATCGCCGAATAAATCCAGTAATTTCAGAGTTTCCTTCGGATCGTTTACGACCTCTTTCTTATCGTTATCCTGCGCTACTGTGGGTTGCGCTATGAGGCAGGCGAGAGCAAGCAGCAGGGTGCGGATTATCGGCATGGACGTACCTATAATAGTTGATTTCTGTTTAATCGGCGACCAGCGATATACCCGTCATCTCGTCCGGAGCGTCTACACCCAGAATCTCCAGAACTGTCGGGGCAATATCGGCCAACCCACCATTCTTTAGCATCTTAACATCTTTCGCGCCAATGACAAGCATCGGGACGGGGTTAAGCGTGTGCTGTGTATGTTCCATCTGGCGCTTGGTGTCATACATCTGTTCGGCATTACCGTGGTCGGCGGTTACAATCATAGCAGTGCCCGTCTCACGGCAGGCGGCTTCCAGTTTGCCAACCGCTTCGTCAATTGCTTCGACTGCTTTTACAGCCGCCTCCATATTACCGGAATGTCCAACCATATCGGTATTAGCGTAGTTTACGATCATCAGCGGGTAGCGCTTACTTGTTATCGCTTCCACCAGTTTTTTGGTCACCTCCGGTGCACTCATTTCCGGCTTGAGGTCGTAGGTCGCCACATCCGGTGAGGGAACGAGCACGCGGTCCTCTCCATCAAAAATCGCCTCAACCCCGCCATTGAGGAAAAAGGTCACGTGCGCGTATTTCTCGGTTTCGGCGATTCGCAACTGGCGCAAGCCATGCTTGGCGGCTATTTCTCCGAGCGTATGTTGAGGAATTTCAGCCGGAAAAAGGGGGGAGATTACCCTATTCAATTCCTCAGAATATTCAATCATGCCGATGGCATCTTCGAAGGTGATAAAGCCCTCGCGAATGAATCCATCGAAGCGTTGATCGAGCAACGCATGCAGAATTTCGCGTGCGCGATCTGCACGGAAATTACTGCAAATGAGGCCATCGCCGTCGGTCATACCTTCATAGTCTCCGATGGTTGCCGGGGGGATAAACTCATCGGTTATGTCGTCCTGATAGGCGGCCTCGACCGCCGCCGCCGCAGTGGCAAAATGCGGGCCACGGCTGTGGTTGCCATGTGTCAGAATATCGTAAGCTTTTTCGACCCGATCCCAACGATTATCGCGATCCATGGCGTAATAGCGGCCGCTGACCGTAGCGATGGAGACATGCTCCAGCCCCTTGATAGACTCTTCCAGCTGTTGAAGATAATGCTTGCCGCTTTTAGGCGGGGTATCGCGCCCGTCCATAATGGCATGGATGAACGTTGTGATGCCTTCCTGATTCATAATGCGGGCAAGCGCGATCAGGTGATCCATATGCGCATGAACACCGCCATCGGACAAAAGGCCCATCATGTGGCAATTGCCGCGTGATTTATGCAGATTGGTGCTAAATTTACGGATACGAATATGCCGCTCCAATTCACCATCCGCAATGGCTTTATCAATCCGCGGCAGCGTTTGCAGGATGATGCGGCCGGCGCCAATCGTCATATGCCCGACTTCGGAATTGCCCATCTGCCCTTCCGGCAGGCCAACGGCTTCCCCGGAAGTGGCAACTTCGCTCATCGGGTGCTCGGCCATCAGCCTGTCGAGATGCGGCGTATGCGCGGCTTTGATGGCGTTATGTTGATCTGATGGGTTCAGCCCAAACCCGTCGAGAATACAGAGCAATACCGGTTGTTTGATCGTGGTCATGGAGAAATAGTCTATCGAGTCTCACAGTCAGAGTCCAGAGGGATAATATGGTTATGCCATGTATTTGCACGGTTTAGATGCAGCAGTGATCTTGCCAGCCACGGGATAGTGGTGTAAGAGACGAGAAGTGGGTTATTTCGGGGTGTAGCGCAGCCCCTCGTGCTGAAAGCGCGGAAACAAAGCTACCAGCTGCGCGTTTAAGCTGGAGCGAAAAACAACATAGTCGGGGTGTAGCGCAGCCCCTCGTGCTGAAAGCGCGGAAACAAAGCTACCAGCTGCGCGTTTAAGCTGGAGCGAAAAACAACATAGTCGGGGTGTAGCGCAGCCTGGTAGCGCGCTTCGTTCGGGACGAAGAGGCCGGAGGTTCAAATCCTCTCACCCCGAC
>CAZPQM010000026.1:0-16677 GCA_964588995.1 uncultured Rickettsiales bacterium
CGTGACGTGCAGCTCGGTATCGTTCTGGAAATTAACGTCATCATACGTCGTACCCGGAGCATTATCCAGATCCTGATCCGTAAAACCACCCTGAAAATCAATAAAACCACCCAGCCCTACTTCCAGCGCATCCGCCGGAGCAGAGAAAACTACAGCACCTGCAAGTGCCGTTGTTGCAAATAACTTATTCATAACATTGCATCCTTTTCTATTCATTCAATTACGCGTTAGATATAAAAACGCGTGCTCCAAACACAATACGTTTTATATGCTAAGGGTTACTTTAGCGTATTTTGGTGTCGTCAGTGCAGGGATATATTGAAATTTAGTTCAAATGCTGTCTAATGTAAATTGAGCGTTGCATATCGGCAACGCTATTAGACACACTCTTCATAGGAATTCTTACCTGGCGATTGTAGAAGCTATTGTAATCCCTTACCAGCCTTGCTATTTGTTTCCACTTATGACGATCTAACCCATGTGTTATATATGCAACGTGATGCACACGTCGTTTCTCATTACCATGATGTTATCGAACGGCTAAGGGCCGCATCCGAACAGTATGATACTTTGGAATCAACTAGCTACGCGCCTCCTGAGCTCATCGCGGTCAGCAAAACGCATCCGGCAGATACCATTCGCCCGCTACTTGAAGCGGGGCACCGGGCATTTGGAGAAAACCGCGTACAGGAAGCAGCGGAGAAATGGCCCGCGCTGCGTGAGGATTTTCCGCATATTGAGCTCCATCTGATCGGCCCGCTGCAAACGAACAAAGCGAAGGATGCGGTTGCGCTATTTGACGTGATCCATACGGTGGACCGCGAGAAGCTTGCCCGCATCCTGCATAAGGAAATGGAGAAGCAGCACCGCCATTTGCCCTGCCTCATTCAGGTGAATATCGGTGAAGAGGAACAAAAGGCAGGGGTTGCACCGAATGCATTACGCGATTTCTATGCGCTCTGCATAAAGGATATCGGGCTGAAGATCACCGGGCTAATGTGCATCCCGCCTGCAGACGAGAATCCCGCGCCTTATTTTGCGCTCATGCAGGAACTGAAAGAACAATGCTGTCACCTAACACCTGAAACCCGAAATCTGAAACTCAGCATGGGTATGTCAGGCGATTTTGAGCTGGCCGCCGCGATGGGCGCAGACTATGTCCGGGTGGGAAGCGCTATTTTCGGCACGCGGCAATAAGAAGCAGCGATCATAAAAAAGTAACGCTGTTCTACTGCCATATTATCCTCTCCTAAAACGCAGATGCAGCTTTTTTGCCTCCCTACTTGCCTTTTGCCCCGTGCTTGGTTATGGTGCGCGCGAAACAATAACAGGAGCAAGCATTCATGTCCGTATTGGTCAATAAAAACACGAAAGTGATTTGTCAGGGATTCACCGGATCGCAGGGTACTTTCCATTCCGAGCAGGCCATCGCCTATGGCACGAATATGGTCGGCGGCGTCACCCCGGGTAAGGGCCATAGCCAGCATCTGGATCTGCCGGTGTTTGACACGGTGCAGGAAGCGAAAGACAAAACCGAAGCCAATGCGAGCGTGATTTACGTGCCGCCGCCCTTTGCAGCCGATGCGATTTTGGAAGCGGTTGACGCTGGGATTGAGTTAATCATCTGCATTACCGAAGGTATTCCGGTGCTCGATATGGTCAAAGTTAAGCGCGCGCTGAGCGGCTCCAACTCCCGCCTGATCGGCCCGAACTGCCCGGGCGTTATCACGCCGGATGAGTGTAAGATCGGCATTATGCCCGGTCATATTCACAAAAAAGGTACTATCGGCATCGTCAGCCGCTCCGGTACGCTCACCTATGAAGCGGTGCATCAGACGACGGCTGAAGGCTTCGGACAATCCACCTGTATCGGTATTGGCGGCGACCCGGTCAATGGCACTAACTTCATTGACTGCTTGGATTTATTCCTCGGCGATGAGGAAACCGAAGCGATCGTGATGATCGGTGAGATTGGCGGCAGCGCGGAAGAAGAAGCGGCTGAGTTTCTTAAATCATCCAAAGTGAAAAAACCGGTTGTTGGCTTTATCGCAGGCCGCACCGCCCCTCCGGGTAAGCGCATGGGCCATGCCGGAGCGATTGTTGCTGGCGGTAAAGGCGGCGCGGATGATAAGATCGAAGCGATGCAATCTGCCGGTATCAAGGTCTCCGACTCTCCTTCCGGCATTGGCAAGGCGATGAAAGAGCTGCTTGCGGCTTAATTTGTTTGCTTTATACTATATGTATGAAGTTAGAGGAGCTACGGGCTAAAAAGCCAGAAATTGAGGCACTTGCTGCTAAGTACGGCGTGAGCAACATCCGCGTATTCGGCTCCGTCGCACGCGGGGATGCCCGGGAGGATAGTGATATCGATCTGCTCGTGACGCTGCCAACGGATATCAGCTTGCTTGGCCGTGCCCATATTCATAACGCATTCATTGATTTTTTCGATCGAGATATCGATCTTGTCTCAGACAGGTCTATTTCGCCTTACCTAAAGAAATTCATCCTGGACGAAGCTGTGCCGCTCTGATCATGCCCAAACAGAAACGACAGAGTATTTACGTAAAACAGATGCTGGATGCCATTGCAAAAATTGAGTTATATGCACCTGAACTTCACGATGAAAAAACGCTCTATGCCACAGAACGCTGCTTTCAGATTCTGGGGGAAGCCAGTATAAAACTTAACGATACTGTAAAAGCCTCCTATCCAGCCATTCCATGGCGCGATATTAAACTAACGCGCAATTTTATTACCCATCAATATGACGATATTGAAATTCACGAAATAAAATGGATGATAAATACTGATCTTCCGACTATAAAACCTTGCTACTGCAACTATACGACGACTTAGTAACACAGGAAAAAAAGAATGACCACTAACCCCACCCTCCCCGAAACCACCGAACTGTACGGCCCGAATGCAATTTATATTGCCGAGGCGTATGAAAGCTATCTGCGTGATCCGCATTCGGTCGATCCGAGCTGGCATGATTATTTCGCGCGATTCGGCGATGGGGCGGAGTCGCTAACGAAAGATTTCTTCGGCCCAAGCTGGGAGCGGGAGCGCTCCAAAGTCGTGGGTGCGGTGTCGAAAGCGGAGCAAAAAGCGAAAGCCACCGGCAAAGCACCCGGCAAAGCGCCGGAAGGCGCGGTCGATCAAGACGCGCTGAACTCGATCCGCGCGCATATGCTGATCCGCGCGTACCGTGTGCGCGGGCATTTGCTTGCGCAGCTCGATCCGCTAGGTCTGACCCATGTCGATAATACTCATCCGGAGCTGGAGCCAGCACGTTATGGCTTCTCTGAGGACGATTATGATACCGAGATCGTGCTCGGCGGCTGGCTGGGTCGTGAAAAAGCCACCTTACGCGAGATTCTTTCTATCCTGCGGCAGGCTTATTCCTCGAAAATCGGTCTGGAATTTATCCATATTCAGTCCTTGAAGAAAAAAGAGTGGCTGGAGCATAAGCTCGAATCGACTCTCGCACGGCCTAATCTGGAGAAAGAAGAGAAAAAATCCATCCTTGGCAAGCTGGTGGAAATTGTCGGGTTTGAAGAGTTTTTGCATAAGAAGTTCCCCGGTGCGAAACGCTTTTCTGCCGAGGGTGGTGAAAACCTGATAACGGCGATGGAAGCCGCTGTCGCTACGGCGGCGAGCAAAGGTGTGAAAGAAGTGGTGGTCGGCATGCCGCATCGGGGCCGCCTGAACGTACTGACTGCCTTCATGGGCAAAAGCTATACGGCAATGCTCTCTGAATTTCAGGGTAATCTTGCTAACCCGGACTGGGTGAACAGCTCCGGTGATGTGAAATACCATCTGGGTTATTCTTCGGACCGTGAATTTGGCGGTAACGAGGTGCATCTCTCGCTCGCTGCGAATCCGTCTCATCTTGAATGTGTGAACCCGGTCGTCAATGGCCGCGTCCGCGCGAAGCAGGATCAGATGCACGATGAAAGCCGTTCACAGGCGATGGGGCTGTTGCTCCACGGTGATGCCGCATTCTGCGGGCAGGGTGTCGTCGCTGAAGCGCTCGCCTTTTCGAACCTTGAAGGCTACACCACCGGCGGTACGGTGCATATCGTCGTCAATAACCAGATCGGGTTTACTACCACGCCGGAGGAAGGGCATAGCTCGCCTTATCCGACCGATGTCGCAATGCAGATCGGCGCGCCGATTTTCCACGTCAACGGCGACGATCCGGAGGCCGTACTGCATGCAGCCAATATCGCCGCCGAATACCGGCAGGAATTCCAGACCGATGTCGTGATTGATATGTGGTGTTACCGCAAATATGGTCATAATGAAGGGGATGAGCCGCGCTGGACACAGCCGAAAATGTATCAGCGCATCGATGAAAAAGAGACACCGCGCGAAATCTATGCGAAGCAATTGATGAGCGAGGGCGTCATTACGCAGGATGATTTTGACGCAATGAAAGAGGCGTTTTATAAGCGGCTTGACGAAGCATACGGGGAATCCAACCACTATAAACCGAATAAGGCCGACATGCTGGAAGGCAAATGGAGTGGGCTGGAGCAGGTCCTTGATGATAGCGATAAGCCCAAAATGGAAACCGGCGTGCCGGTTAATAAACTAAAAGCGATCGGTGAGAAATTGAACCGCGAGCCGGAAGGCATCAAACTGCATCGCGGGGTGCAGCGGGTGCTTAAATTGCGGCGCGAAATGATCGAATCCGGCGAAGGGCTGGACTGGGCGACGGCAGAGAGCCTCGCCTTCGGTAGCCTGCTGACGGAAGGTTTCCCGGTGCGCTTATCCGGGCAGGATGTCATTCGCGGCACCTTCTCACAGCGTCATTCCGGCCTGTGGGATCAGGACTCGGCGGAGATTCATTTCCCGCTTAACCATCTGGAAGACGGGCAGGCGCGCTATGAGGGCGTGAATTCCAACCTGTCGGAATTCGCAGTCCTCGGTTTTGAGTACGGCTATTCGACCGCCGAGCCGAATGCGCTCGTGCTGTGGGAAGCGCAGTTCGGTGATTTTGCCAACGGTGCGCAAGTGATTTTCGACCAGTTTATTTCTTCCGCGGAAGTGAAATGGCTGCGGATGAGCGGCCTCGTTGTGCTACTACCGCACGGCTATGAAGGGCAAGGGCCTGAGCATAGCTCGGCGCGTCTGGAGCGGTATCTGCAGATGTGCGCGGAGGATAATATGATCGTTGCAAATTGTACGACACCGGCGAATTATTTCCATATTCTGCGGCGTCAGCTCGCACGGAACTACCGGAAACCGCTTATTATGATGACGCCAAAGAGCCTGCTGCGCCATAAACGCGCAACGAGCCAGCTGGCAGAACTGGATGCAGGCACGACCTTCCACCGTGTACTGCCGGAAGCGAAGCCAAAAGACATAGCGGCAGATAAAGACATTAAGCGCGTCGTGCTTTGCTCCGGTAAAGTATATTATGATCTGCTGGAAGCACGGGAGGAGCAAAAAAACAAGGATGTCGCCCTTATCCGTCTGGAGCAGTTCTACCCGTTCCCACATAACTCATTGAAAGCGGAATTAAAGAAATATCCCAAAGCCGAAGTGATCTGGTGTCAGGAAGAACCGGAAAATATGGGCGGCTGGCACTATGTTGACCGACGCATTGAGGGCGTGCTCTCCGAACTGGATGTTGTTTCCGGGCGGCCAAACTATGTCGGGCGCCCCCCTGCAGCTGCCACCGCGTGCGGCTACATGAAGATTCACCAGAAAGAGCAGGCAGACCTGGTTGAACAAGCGCTGACGGTCAAATCCGCGAAGAAAAAGAAGGCGGCGTAACGGCTCAGATTCAACGTATGCATCGCATAATCGTCTGATTTTACGTAAAAGTGGCAACTTCGCTTGCAGTCTTGCGATGCGGCTACTACCATGTGTTGCGGTGACTTCGCAGTATAAGGCGTGCTATGGCGAAACGAAAACATAAGTCCATGTTACGGGCCATTTTCCGCGACATAGGCTATGTCGCGCTGCTGGGCATTATGCTGCTGTTTATCTTCAATCTGATCGGCAGTTTCGAACAGCTCAAGAATTATCACAGCGCTCTGCAACTGGATAACTCCGAGTTTTACGCGGGGGATTACCTCGCCGCCCGCTTTGCCGAACGCAGTGGCAATTTGGATAAGGCTGCGGATTACTATGCCACCGCGCTGGAAAAAGACCCGGACAATCTCGACTTACTACAGCGCACCTATACCCACCTTTATTTGAGCGGCGAGCTCGAGGAGGCCACACTGCTTGCACGTGAGCATCTTTCCAAAGCGGAGGCAACATTGCCCGCCGAAGCCGGGCCTGTCGAGCAGGAAACGATATTGCTGCAAACCAAAGATGCGCGTTTTATCCTGACCGTGACTGCGCTGGCCCGCTCGGATTTTGATGCGGCTATCAATGCCGGCGCTCCCTTGCATTCGCTGGTGCTGGAAAGCGGCGACGATCTGGAAAGTCAGTTCGATCACATGCTGGTTTCCTTTTTGCTGGCGTGGAGCTATGTCGGCACCGATCATATCGAGCAGGCCATTGAGATTATTGAAGCGAGCGATCTGGATAATGTTACGCCATTTTACGATTACGAGCTGGCCCTGCTGCACTACATTGCCGGTAACTTCGACGAAGCGGAACGGTTTTATGAGCAGATCATACCCGAACATCATTCGTTTCGTTCACTTGCGCTCGGAATGCATCTCTATGAAGAAATTGGCAAACTGAAAAAGGCCGCTGAAATCCGGGATCGGCTGGAAGCGGATTTCAACACCCTCAAACCCGATATGCAGGAATTGCAAAACCCTCGCATGCTAGGCTCACGCGAGCTGGCCGCCCGCTTTGCGCTTGCCGAAACCTTTCACGAGCTTGCGACCTTCCTGTTGCCACACCGGCTGTTTAACCGCGCGCACAGCCTGTTTCTCGCTTCGACCTATGTTTATCCGCATATGGGCTATGCCGATTTTATGATCGGCAACCTGCTGGAAGAGGCGGAGCAGTTTGAAAAGGCGATAGAATGGTATCAGCTTGTACCAAAAGATTCGCTGTTTTACTGGCCTTCGCGCATTCGGGCTGCCGTTATGATGTATGAGCTGGGTGACAAACGAGACGCTTATGCAGCACTTCAGCTGATGGCGGATGAAAAGAGCGATGATGTCAAAGCCTTACTGACCGCAGGAGACCTTTTTCTTCGCGATAAAGTCTACCGTGAGGCGATTCAGGTCTATACCCGCGCGCTGGACCGTATCGAGCGGATGGAAACCACCTTTACCGTGGAGCACTGGCCGGTCTTTTACGCGCGGGGTATTGCCTTTGAGCGTATTAAGGAATGGGATAAGGCGGAGAGCGATTTTATACAGGCGCTTGAGCTCTATCCCAATCAGCCGGATGTGCTGAATTATCTCGGCTATAGCTGGCTCATCATGGATAAGAACATCGATAAAGCAGAGCAGATGCTCAAAGATGCTATCAAACAACGGCCAAAAGATGCGCATATCCTCGATAGCTATGGATGGGCACTGTATAAACAGGGCCGCTATCAGGAAGCGCTACTGTTTCTGGAGCGCGCCAACCGCCTGATGCCGGAAGAGCCGACCATCAACGACCATCTCGGCGATCTTTACTGGAAAATGGGCCGCAAACGCGAGGCCTATTTCCAATGGCAACGCGCACTTACCTTTGAGCCGGAAGACCCGGAAGAGGTGAAGGAATTACACCGAAAATTGCAAGAAGGGCTTGGCGAACCCAGCGTTTTGGATCAATATTAGGCGTACGTATGGTAATTACTGAATCAGCCCCTGCAAAAATTAACCTGTTCCTGCACGTCATCGGGAAAAAGCAGGACTATCACCAGCTCGATATGCTCATCGTGTTTGCCGATAGTGGCGATAGGCTGCATTTTGAAACCGCTGATACACTCTCACTCTCGCTCTCCGGACCATTTGCCGAGGACCTGGTGGGCGAAACCGATAACCTTGTCCTGCGCGCTGCAAAGGCATTGCAGAAAGAAACAGGCTGCATGCAGGGCGCTGCGATTACGCTGGAAAAACACCTCCCCGTCGCTGCCGGTCTCGGGGGCGGCTCAAGCGATGCCGCCGCTACCCTGCTGGGATTGAATCGCTTGTGGGAGCTTGATCTGCCTTTGGAAACGCTCGGCAGTCTCGCGGCGCATCTCGGCTCGGATGTCCCGATGTGTTTGTTCCGGCAGGCGCTCTATGCACAAGGCAGGGGTGAAGTCATTACCTTCGTCAAGCAATGTCCGCCCCTTTACGGCGTGTTGGTCAATCCCTTACAGCCGCTCTCAACGGGCACGGTTTTTCAACGGGTGACCCCACCTTATGACGAACCGCTGGAAGAGTACCCGCTCCATTTCGCTTCGGATCAGAAGCTCTGCGCTTTTCTATTCGGGACGCATAACGCGCTGGAGCAACCGGCGAAAGCGCTGATGCCTTCCATAGCACCGCTGCTGCAACGTATCCTCCTCACCGACGGCTGCATGCTAGCGCGTATGTCCGGTGCAGGGGCGACCTGTTTTGGACTCTATGGCTCTGCTGAAGCGACAGAAGAAGCATCAACGATCCTGACAGAACATTTTCCGGATTATTGGGTTCATGCCTGCCGGCTTGGTTAAATACCCATTTTATGCTAATGCTTAGCTAATCAACAGGAAGCGACATGGCCCGGCAATCCTCCTTTAGCATCTCCTTTTCCTTTGCCAGTATCAAGGCGTTTAAACGCTCCGTCTGGAATTATATCTGGCGGAATGATATTGCAAGCCTCGGCTTTTTCCATCGTACGGGCTTAAAGACTTTACGGATGACCTATGCGATTGCCCGCGATCTGGGCGATGGCCAGCTCTCTATGCGGGCAATGAGTCTGGTCTACACCACGATCATTGCGCTGGTGCCAATGCTGGCGATGAGCTTTGCCGTGCTCAAAGGCTTTGGCGCGCATAACGAAATCCGTCCCCTACTGCTGACCGCGCTGGAGCCGCTTGGCGACAAACGCCTGGAAGTTACAGATAAAATCATTTCTTTTGTTGATAATATCGATGTGGGCGTGCTCGGTAGTGTGGGGCTTGCCATCCTGCTTTACACGGTTATTTCCATGATGCAGAAGATCGAGCAGTCCTTTAATTACGTGTGGCATGTCTCGCAGGTGCGAACGCTTGCGCAGCGTGTCAGCGACTATACCAGCGTGCTCTTTATCGGGCCGCTCCTGATTACCGCTTCGGTAGGCACCACGGCCTCCTTAAAGAAATATCTCGGCGACGAGGCCTTTATTGGAATACCGATTTTCGGTGACCTGCTCGCATTTGTACTTTTTGCCATCCCTTATTTCATCATGGCAATCGGCTTCGCTTTCTTCTATTTCTATATTCCAAACGCACGGGTCAAAATCGCTTCCGCGCTCGTAGGCGGGCTGGTGACGGCCATCGCGTGGAAAACAATGGGCTGGGCCTTTACCTCCTTCGTTGCGACCTCCGCCCGTCATACCGCGGTTTATTCTGCCTTCGCCTCCGCTTTCCTGTTTATGATCTGGCTCTATATCGGCTGGCTGGTATTGCTGATCGGCTCCAGTATTGCCTTTTACTTTCAATATCCGCAAAACCTGTTGATTCGCGCTGATCGTCTGGTCATGAGCAACCGGGTGCAGGAAAAACTTGCTTTGCTGATCATGGCTACTATCGGCCAGAAATATTATGAAAACGGAGGCGGCTATCGCTCTGCGGAACTTGCGAAGGTGCTTCGTACGCCCATTCTTGTTACCGAGCGTATATTGGCGACTCTGGTCAAGGCCGGGTTACTGGTACGTAACAACGATAAGCGCGTCTATTACCTGCCGAATAAGCCGCTGGATAACATGACCGTTTATGAGGTACTCGAAGTGATCCGCTCGCAGAATGAGCAGCGCCCTCTGGAATGGAGCAGTCTGCCGTCCCATAAGGATATCGACCGGATTTTTCAGCAGGCAAGCCAGTCATTTAAGACGGAGTATGGCAGGTTAACCATTGCGGAGCTGGCACACAAGACCGAGCCACCCGCAACCAGGCGCAGGAAAAAAAAGCGCTGATCGTTTATTCGTAATTAACCCGAAGCTCGAGCCTATCCGTCTCACGCTGGAAATGGATAAGGGCTTTACGCCGCTCAGCGAGCAGGACAAAGAAGCAGGCAGGGACGTTTTGCGGAGTGTAGGCTTCTACCGGCTCACTGCGCAAAATCGCATCAATCTCTTTATCTTCGCGCAGGCGGTTATGGGTGCCCTCTACCAGCAATTGCCGATCCTGCCCGGAGATGGTTTTGCGTATCTTCAACGTACCGCCATAGACAAGCTGACTGGCCATAATCAGAATCATATTCACCAGTAATTGTCTGATTTCATTATTGATTTTTTCCTGAAAACCGTCTTCCGGGCTATCCGGCCAGTCAAGCGTGATTTTCCCCTGCTCAAAATAGCGAAAGACAATTTCCTTTAACTCGGACACGTTACTTTCCGCCGCATGCGCCGCCCGGCCGTAAGCCATGCGGTACATTTGCAGCTTGGTGAAGGATTCCCGCGCAGAAAGGCGCAGCAGATCCACCGCCTGTTCGCGCACTTCGGGGTCACTTTCATCCTCAAAAAACTCCAGCCCGTTATTGACCGCACTGACCGGCCCGGCAATATCGTGGCAGAAGCGGGTGTTGATCATTTCCGCAAATACAATCTTTTCTTCCAGCTGGTCCAAATCGCATTCCTGTTGCTGATTTACCCCATAATTATGCCGTGTGGTTCTCGCAGTGCAATAGCTAACGTGTTCTTTTGTCGCGATTATCGAAGCAAATCGGCCGGGTGATGTATTTGTGTGTTGCGATCATTCCGAAAAGACTTATGATGCGCCCGATGGAGAGTAAGACTGTGGAGAAAAGCTCGACGCAGAGCAATCAGAAGCCGAGCGGGCTGATAATCCGTTTGCGCCGCGCGATGGAGGCAAAACAGCTTAATGCGCGTGAGCTGGCGAGCCGCGCCGGGGTGGGGCCGTCCTTCGTCTATGATATATTGAGTGGTAAATCCGCGAATCCGACTACGTCCAAACTTGCGAAGGTAGCGGAGGTTCTGGATGTGACGCTGCCTTTCCTGTTGAAGGGGGAAACCGCTTCCCGCTCCGCGTTGCAGGATGCCGTGGCGGTGCCGCAGATTTCCATGAGCAGTGATTTCGGCCGTCCGGGCGCTACCCGCTCGCTGCTGGATAAGCAGCCTTTTTATTTTGCCCGGCAATGGGTGGAGCAGACACTCGGTTCGAATCCGCAGGACTTACGGCTGTTAACGGTCGAGGGAGATGCCATGTCTCCCACGATCGAGCGCGGAGATAAGCTGCTGATCGATACGGGCCGCTCCGAGCCGTCACCACCGGGTGTCTTCGCCATTTACGATGGTATGGCGCTGGTCATCAAGCGTATCGAATATATCAAAGACGGCAATGACAGCATGATCGTCGCCCGCACCGATAATGAGCATTACCCCCCGCAAAAGCGTAAACCTTCCGATATCCATATCATCGGCCGCGTCGTCTGGCATAGCCGGTTAGTCTAAGCACGCGCCGCGCGCAATGATACCCTCACCCTAGCCCTCTCGTCATGCGGGAGAGGGTATAAGAACGCGTCCTCCCCTGCCTGCGGGGGAGGCAACGAGGCTTATATCCGCAAGGATATTAGCCGCGGTGGTGGGGGTGTCAGGTGGTTAGTGGAGAGTAGTCATGCCCCCCTCCCAACCTCCCCCCGCAAGCGGGGGGAGGAGTAGGAAAGTGTGCCGCAAGCAGGGGGAGGAGATGGAATCCCGTCATTGCGAGGAGTGAAACGACGAAGCAATCTCGTGCTGTTAAACTCCATAGGACATTGCACCCTCACGCTCCCCATTCCTTTTTGCACCTTATTACCCCTTTCCTCTAACCACTTGGCGCAGTATAGTGCCGCTATGACTGAAGCGCCGCTCACCACCCCGACTGAAACCGCTGAGGATAGCGGCGAGTTTTCGCTGCGTCCGCAAACCCTCAACGAATTTATCGGGCAGGGTCAGGCGAAAGATAATCTGAATGTCTTCCTGCAAGCTGCCAAATCGCGCAGTGAATCGCTCGATCATGTGCTGCTTTATGGCCCGCCGGGGCTTGGCAAAACCACGATTGCGCAGATTGTCGCCAAGGAAATGGGGGTGAATTTCCGTTCCACGTCCGGTCCGATTCTCACCAAGGCCGGCGACCTTGCGGCCATCCTCACCAGCCTACAGGCGGGTGACGTGCTGTTTATCGATGAAATTCACCGGCTCAACCCCACCGTTGAGGAAGTGCTCTACCCGGCGATGGAGGATTTCAAGCTCGATATTATCATCGGGGAAGGCCCCGCCGCACGCACCGTGTGCATTGATCTGCCGCGCTTCACGCTCGTTGGTGCGACAACGCGCATCGGCCTCCTGGCTAACCCTTTGCGGGATCGTTTCGGAATCCCAACGAGATTGAATTTCTATACGCACGAAGAATTGCAACATGTAATTACGCGCGGCGCGGCGCTGCTCGATTTACCCTTAGAAGCCGATGGGGCGCTTGAAATTGCCCGTCGCTCCCGCGGTACGCCGCGTATTGCCCTGCGCCTACTGCGTCGGGTGCGGGACTTTGCGAGTCTGGAACCGAATAGGCCCGTCACCCAGCCGCTGGCCGATAATGCGCTTTCCCGCCTTGAAGTCGACCGGCTGGGACTCGATAGCGCAGATCGGCGCTACCTCTTATATATGGCCGATCATTACGGAGGCGGACCGGTTGGCATTGAAACCATCGCCGCCGGACTCTCGGAAGAACGGGATGCGATCGAGGAAACGATTGAGCCCTACCTGCTGCAGCAGGGCTTTATTCAACGTACGCCGCGTGGCCGCTGCCTGACGCAAACGGCGTGGAACCATCTCGGGCTGAACCCGCCGCAATCCTTGCAGCTACAACAGCAGGATCTGCTGGAAGAAGAAAGATAAGCTTGTCATTCCGAGTGGAGCGAAGCATCTTGATTACCGGGTTGTAAAGACTACACGCGCGCGTTCAGGATGAAAATAAGGGGGTTAATGTGAAGCACAAAACGGATTTCCGCATTTACTACGAGGATACCGATGCCGGTGGCGTGGTGTATTACGCCAATTACCTCAAATTCGCCGAACGTGCCCGCACGGAAATGCTGCGTGAGGCCGGGATCCATCAAGCGGAGCTCGCGGAGCGGGAGGATTGCTTTTTTGTCGTGCGCCGGGCCGAACTGGATTTACGATCCCCGGCGAGACTGGATGATATCGTAACCGTTATGAGTGAGACGACCGCGCTCAAAGGGGCAAGCATCCGCATGCGGCAACTGCTTTACCGGGAAGAGACGCTGCTGGCACAAATCAGCGTCACCATCGCCTGCGTAACGAGCGAGATGCAGCCCAGACGGATCCCGGAAACGGTGCGTCCAAGCCTACTGGCCGCGCAGGATGCCGAGTAATTCGCTCTCCAGCTTCACGTTAATCGTATCCTGAATAACGCACGGATCGCGCTCCCAGTAGAGCACTTCGGTATCGAGGTTAACCTCCTGCCATTTCGGGTGAGCTGTCTGTTTCAGCACATCAATTTTCTCATGCATCGCACTTGCTAGTTGCTGCATATCGTTGCAGCGCGCTTCGGCATATTCATTTTCCTGCTCGGCAAAATTATACGACACCAGCAGCGCCGTCACCGCGAGCGTCGGCACGGTCTCTTCGACAAAACGGTAATCGCGCGGGGTAATCTGCGCTTCGTCATATTCATTCAGGAAGGCCGGGTTTTCGAGGGGGACGAAATGCACATTTTTCAAGAGGGCATCATACTCATTATGATCCTGCAATTTGGTGAGGTTTTCAAAGAGCTTCACCGGCTTGCCGGATACAAAAAGCATTGCATCGGCACGTCCGCGCAGCACAGCGACCAGCCCTTCTTCCGGTGAAACGCGGAGGATTTTTTCCGGCGTGATGCCGGCCAGTGCGAACAAATTCATCGCCGTCAGCCAGCTACCGCTTCCGGTGCGCCCGACGGACACGGTTTTGCCATTAAGCTGCTGAAAGGTTTTAATGTCCTTATTCGCGACCAGATGCACTTCCTCCTTATAAAGTGGGAACACCATACGCAGATTTTCCGCCATACGGCGCGATTCGGCGGCGTTGGAGCGCTTCAGAAAACCAAGTACGTCGGATTGCACGATACCAATCGCGGCATTCTCGCGGCTGCCAATCCGACCGATATTGTCAATCGAACCGCTGGAGGTTTTCACATCGATTTCCAGTCCCTTCGGGCTGACGATCTCGGCAATATCCTGCCCGATGCGATAATAAGTACCGGTTTCCGAGCCCGTAACCATGCCTAGGCGGCTACCTGCTATTGCCTCTCCGCTTGTGCTGGCCCGGCTGTCCACCATGGCCTGCTGATTATTTTGTGCATACACGGCCGGGCTAAGGCTGAATGTAAAGAGGAAGAGGAAACAAAAACGTAGCATCATAATAGTACCTGTCGGTCGTTACGGGTTGGTTAGTAAATCGAGCAGCGGGTCAGTTTGCGGCTCAGGCGCTGTAGGTGATATGGGTATCTGCACCGGTTGAGGCTTCGGCAGGTTCCGTGGCGCGCCGTTTGCCGGTTCGGGCAGAATATCCCCCGCCTGATAGCGCGGGCCGGCAGCCGGAGCAATCGCATTTTCCATCTGACCACTTTCCGCTGCCCATTCATCGGCTTTCCGGTCGATCACATAGAGCAGGCCGATAAAGGCTACGGCTACCACGCTCACAATCACGAAAGTCAGCAACGTACGCAGCCCCCATTTCACCGCACGGGTCTGCGGAGATCCCTGCCCGGCTTTCGTCTTGGCAGGCTTTTCGGGCTTGGAAGCAAGCTGGCGCTCTTCTTTGACGGCCTGCAGCATTTGCTGCCATTGTTCGGCACTGACCGCATGCGGGGTTTTACCGCTGCTACCGGTCGTTTCCGAAGGTGTGCTGATTTTACGCGCCTTATCGATCGCCTCACGCGTCTCCGACGGTATAGCGGCATCCGGTTGATGGGAAACCGGCTCGGCACGTTTATAATTTATAGCAGACGCTTCCGGCGGCTCATTTTTTACATGCTCCTGCGGCAGCACGTTCGGCGAAGCGTGCGGCTCGGCTGCCGTTTCGGTTGCTACGTCGCCGGAGGAGGGCCGTGGGACTTCCGTTGCGACTGGGGAGGCAGGCGCTTTCGGCGGTTCCGGTTCAGTCGGCAGGTCAAGCTGGCCCTGCTCGCTTTTCACGGAAGCTGCAGCTGGCGGCTCCTCGTCCTGGCTCTGGTTTTGCGGAGGCGCTCCGTGTTTGGCTTCTGCCGCGCGACGCTCCGCCGTGAGTTCACGTAGCCGGTCATACGCCGCTTCTTGCTTCGCTTCCTCGGATTTATCGGCGCTCTCCTTGATGTTTTGCATCTCCTGACCGCGCTCGGACTGATCCTGCGTACGGTTCTTATCGAGCAGATTCATCAGCTCGGTGACGTCCATCGTGCTTTCTACGCGCTTTCGTGATTTGGATTTGCTCATAGTCTTAGCTGATGCCGTTTTCGCGCGGCGGCCCGTGCGTTCACGCGTGATAACATCCGATTGCTGGCTTTCAGTATCCATTCCCATTACGGTTACGGCCTATATCTCCCAATTAATGCGGCGGAGTATAGGGATTCCCACAACACTTTCCATAAAAAAATATATTTTTCTTCTATTCTAGGGTTTCTTGTAGCGCTGTCGTTGATGCTAATCAAGGTTTTGCAGGTTTTTAGACTGCCCGGTTTCCTCGGTTCCGGCTGTTTCAAACAGAAACAGGCGAGGCTTAAAAACAGTTGAAGAAAGGCACACATCTCGGTATGACAGAGCGCACCAGTCGTTTGGCGTGCTCGCGTGGCGGAACTGGTAGACGCAACGGACTTAAAATCCGTCGTCCTTTTTGGACGTGCCGGTTCGACTCCGGCCGCGAGCACCAAATATTTCAATAACTTATTCTATATTATGCCACTTCAATACAGGACTTATATAGGCTTATGGTGCATTGGCAGAGCATTTTCAGATAACTAACGCCCCGATTAAAAGATGAGGCTGGACAAAAAAGGGGGGCGCCTTATGGCGCTCCCCTCCTAGCCATTTTAGACAGGGCCATCTGTTTGCATGGGTTTCGTCTTTTGTGATCGACGGGCACCATACTGGCCCAAATTATAGACCTCTCATGACCTATTCAGGGTCGTGAGGGTCTTTTTCTTCTGATTTTTCAGCCGGGAGGACCGGATACACCGACCCGTCCCGGGTGGCAGCCCAGAAGATCAAAGCTATAAAAGCTGCCACTAAAAAAAACCCTATTATCATAATATATGGTTTTTTTAAAAAAATCCCCGGCCTCTTTCCCTCTACAGAGGGCGATATATCCGGGCAGAACTTCTCTTTCATGTTATGGTTAGGCCAACCATTAAGGCTAGCCAAACAATAATCATAACAGTTAAAATCCATAATAGGATTTTCTCTTTGTTTTTCATGATAATGAGGTTTTGATTAATTTTAATTTTGCGAAACTCTGATATGGAGAAACATTTGGTCGAGAATGACCAAAAAGATCAATTCTCCCAGAGCGGCCTAAAGGACAAAATGTGGGGCTGTTAGGTCTTTATCCATTTGAAATTTTTTA
>CAZPQM010000027.1:0-7213 GCA_964588995.1 uncultured Rickettsiales bacterium
ATATACGCCGGAGCGGGTCGAACATCAACATTAAATGCTTGGCAAAGCCAAGCTGAGCGCTCCGGTAACTCTCCGCAAGAAAAACGAGGAACTCACTGTATAAGCCGGAGCGGGTCGAACATCAACCGTTAATAACTGCTTACCTAGTTCACGCCGAACAGATCCAACTCGGAAGATTCAAAAGATGGAATCTCAACCTGACTGAGCGCATCATCCAGTAAATCATTGATATTGACAGTATTCGACGCGCCCTCAATACCGTCAATACCACCTGTTACATTACCGTACTCATCAACCGAAAAGGTAACGTCACCTAATGTCTTACCCAGCTCTTGCTTCAATAAATCGTTCAACTCTTTCTGTTGCTCAGCAATCGTACTTGCTGCGTTCGGGTCAAATGAGTTGTAAGCGTTGATCACCGCATCAAATGTGGCACCCGCGTTGGAGGATAGTACGGCGCTTGGCAGGTTGGTAAACCCCTGCGCAAAGGTTTCAACGGCTTGCTGACCAAAATACGTAACTGCGAAATCTCCATTGAGTCCGAACTCTTTAGCAAGCTAGGCGATAGACCAAATGCGCTTAAAGGATTGAATGACATAAAAAACCTCTTTCTACTTTAGATTAGAGTATAATTGAGTATAGCTAGAGAACTAGAAATCGCAACAGCTTGTTAAAACGAACGTTATTTGTTAGTAAAAAGTGGTGTCCAAATGTTATCATAAGATTTTGCATAAACGCCTATCGCGGCGGGGCTTTCTGCTTTCCAGTGCCTCGCTTGCAGCAGTTAGCCTGTTACCTCGGCCATTGATGGCACAAATCAAGGGTTCGCCCTTTACCGAGGTGACCCATGCAATGAGCCGTGATCATAAGGTAGCCGAAGGGTACGGCACGCAAATACTGATCCGTTGGGGTGACCGCTTATTCGACGAGGCGTTGCTGCTCGATGGCAAGTTGACCGCCGAAAAGCAGGAAAAACAATTCGGGTATAATAATGACTTTATCCAATATATGCCGCTTCCAAAAGGGTCTGATCGCTCCGATCATGGCCTGCTCTGCGTAAATCACGAATACCCAGATGCGAAACGGATGCTAGCGGAACAAGACCCGGAAGTGAGCGAGGATCAGGCTAAAGCAATCATTGCTTCACTCGGCATGTCGATCGTTGAATTCTACCGTGAAGAAGGCACATGGCGGCGCGTGTTCGGAAAATACAACCGGCGCATCTCCGCACTTTCTACGGTCTGTACGATGAGCGGTCCGGCCGCCGGTCACCGCCGTTTACAAACCTACGCCGATCCGACGGGTAAGCGCGTGATCGGAACGCTCGGCAATTGCGCGGGGGGTGTGACCCCGTGGGGTAGTGTGCTGACCTGTGAAGAAAACTTCGATGATTATTTCAGCGGAAATCCGGCTGGAGAGGAACATGAAAACCACAAGCTAATCGGTATTAAGAATCGACCACGATACCCGTATTTCGCTAAAGCGGATGTGCGTTTTGACGTCGCGCAGGAGCCGAATGAACCGAACCGCTTCGGGTGGGTGGTTGAAGTAGATCCGTATGATCCGAGTCGCCCGCCGGTCAAACGCACTGCGCTCGGAAGGTTCAAACATGAAGGTGCCACCGTAACGCTGGCACCCGATGGTCGGGTAGTGGTGTATAGCGGGGATGATGAACGCTTCCAGTATCTCTACCGCTACGTTTCCGACACACCATATAACCCGGACAACCCGGAATCTAACTGGAGCCTGCTGGATCATGGCACGTTATCGGTAGCGCGGTTTGGTAATACCGAGCTTGTTTGGCTTCCGTTAGTCTATGGACAGGGACCGCTGACCGAGGCAAACGGATTTACCTCGCAAGCCGATGTGTTGATTGAGACGCGGCGCGCGGCGAAGCTCTTGGAGGGTACTCCAATGGACAGGCCGGAAGATGTGGAGACAAATCCGGCAACCGGGCTGGTGTATGTCGTACTCACCGGCAATCCGGTGCGTTCGGATACCAATCCGGCGAATCCACGCTCACTCAATATGTATGGGCATATTCTGGAATTATTGCCCCCGCGTACGAATGGCCAGCCGGATCATGCCGCTGACCGGTTCGCCTGGCAACCATTTATTCTGGCCGGCGACCCGCGCAATTCACTGCACCGGGCGTATTACCCCACCGTACCGAGCGAACATGGCTGGTTGACCAACCCGGATAATATCGCCTTTGATAACCGGGGGCGTATGTGGATTGCAACCGATGGTCAGCCAAAGTCTATCGCGGCCTGCGATGCGCTTTATATGTCGGAAACGGAAGGACCAAAACGAGGCGCGCCAAGACAGTTTTACCGCGCGCCGATTGGTGCTGAGGTAACGGGGCCATGCTTCACCCCGGACAACCGGACCTTATTTTTATCCATTCAGCATCCCGGGGAAGGATCTCCGGTAGATAAACCGTCTACACGGTGGCCGGATTTTGACTTTGAGAAACAGCCTCGCCCGGCGCTCATTGCGATTGAGAAAGACGACTATACAACTCTCGCCTAAATGCTAAACACCACTGCCATGGGCTTGGTAGCGCGGATCCTCTTCACGCACCCAGCGCACGAGCACCCGGCGTAGTTCGCTCGGTTCCAACGGTTTTGCGATATAGTCGTCCATTCCGGCCTGCAGGCAGGTCTGACGATCCTCCTCGGAAACATTAGCGGTAACTGCAATAATAGGAGTCGGTGAGATTTTACCTTCTGCCTCCAGCTGGCGTAATGCGGCCGTTGCTTCAAACCCATCCATTTCAGGCATTTGGCAGTCCATCAATATAACATCGAATGGGATGGCCGATGCCATTTCCAGCGCTTCCTTTCCATTTCCAACTGTTGTGACCTTACAATTCCATTTTTGTAGCATGCGCTGCGCCACGATCTGGTTTACCGGGTTATCTTCGGCGATTAATATGTGCCGGTCAAACAACAGCAGTGCATCGCCCTCAGCCGCGTTGGCCAGCCCTGCTTTGGCTTCCAGATGTTTTAATATATCATCATCGGAGAGTTCTTCCTCTTCTTCAGGTTCTAACACACGTCGTAGCATTTCTTCCAGCCTGTTCCGCCATACGGGACGCTCAAGGTGGGCGGTTACGCCGGCAGATACCAACTCATTGGAGTTATGATTCCCGGAACTTAAAAGAATAATTTTTTCATTTCCAAGATGGAGTGCGGATATAAGCAATGCAACGGAAATATCTTTCTCCAGCATACGGTCTATGAAGACAATATCGTAGCTTTCCTCAGTAAGTCGTGCATTACCGCGTTTAATCGTGTCTACCGCGGTTACCTTAAAACCCATCTGCCGCAATAAATGGCTTAAGACGCTATTTTCATGTTCATTGTCATTGATCAGTAAGGCGCAGTATCCGGTATAAGCGGGTGTTCCCGGTAACGCGGGCGGCTTGATCACCTTAAAATTGCAATCAAAACGAAATGTGGATCCTTTACCTACACTGCTTTTCAGTTTAAGCTCTCCTTCCATCAGATCTGCCAGTTCTCTGCAGATGGATAGCCCGAGCCCGGTTCCACCAAATTTTCGCGTTGTGGAAGAATCCGCCTGATTAAACATATCAAAAATATAGACATGTTTATCTTCCGGAATACCGATCCCGGTATCCTCAACGGTCAGAGAGAGCCTTTGATGTTGATTGTTCAATACCTCCAGCATCTTTAATGAGACAAGAATGTAGCCGGATTCCGTAAATTTTAGTGCGTTTCCCACCAGATTGTACAAAATTTGACGCACCCGTGCGGCATCTCCTTCAATTGTTTGGGGTATGTCATCACTTATGTCGACCACGATATCGACCGATTCTGCCTTATGTTTTAGTGGAAGTAGTTCCATTACTTCCTTAATAAGGGTACGCGGGTCAAACTGCACGTTTTCCAATTCCAGCTTACCGGATTCTATTTTAGAGAAGTCCAAAATATCATTAATCAGCTCCAGTAGATTCTCGGCGGACTGCTTGATTATTTTGACAGAGCTTTCTGCCTCTTGGGGCAATTCACTGTCAAGCAACAGCGCGCTCATACCGATCACCCCGTTCATAGGGGTGCGCAGCTCATGCGTCATGTTGGCCAGAAACTGGCTCTTCATTTCGCTGGCCCGTTGCGCTTCCATTCGAGACGTTTGCAGCTCTTTCACATAATCTGTCAGATCATCATGCGCACTCTTGAGAGGGCTGATATCTTCCAGACAAATAAAGAAACCTGTTATGTTATCATCTTCCAGAGAAGGGGTCAGTGTTGTTTGAATATAGCGCCGAGTACTGGGTACCGTATTCTCAAACGTAAAGAGCGCAGGCTCGCCCGACAGTACCTGATCTATAAAATTGCGATACTCTGAGAAGTTCGGATCGATATCCTCAATGCGATTACCAACTATATCCTCCTCTTTCTGTTTTAGCCATATGCAATAGGTTGCATTGATCTCCCTAACCTTATGTTGCTCATCTACATAGGCGAGAGCCACAGGCGCGCTATTTAGCAATGCCGAGGCATGACTCTTACTCACGCTGCCGCTCCACTTTGCGTATCATCGCTCGATTCGCTTTCCTTCTTCGCCTCTTCTTCCGCTTCTTTCCTCATCTTTTCCTTGTGTTTTTTCGGATCGAAAGGCTCCTGTGTCGGAATAGGAATCTGCGGAAGCAGCCGTTTCTTAAAAAAGGCGTCTTTAAAGTAGAATATCTTCTTGGTTTTGATCGGCGGGCTGGATTCGACCAGAATAATCTGCTCATCTCTCGGCAGTCCGATAACCTCCTGCGGCAATAGCAAGGCGCGCTGCGCTTCGGAAATGTGCTTGGAACGGGAGGCCGGGTTTAAATCCAGAAAGACCGGGCTGTTACGCGAGACCTGCCGTACCGTTTTGTTACCGATCAGTTCCGATATTAATTGCGCGGTTTGCGTATTGTTCGCGGCGAAAGTAATCCGGTAGGTTGCATTGGAGAGGAACGAGTTCATCCCGGCTTCCTCATAGTTATCCTTGAGCTGCTCGGTATCTTGAATAATTAGAAAGAGCCGTACGCGATAACCCCGGAAATAGGCAATACCCTGCTTGAATTGGATCATCTCGCCGAGCGTCGGAAACTCGTCCATCATAAACATCACGCCGATTTTTTCTTCTGGGCGCGGCATGTGCTTGGTCAGGATCTGGCTTGCCTGCTGATAAAAAATCTGCATCAACGGCTTTAGTCGTTCAATGTTATCCGGCGTCAGGCCGACATAAATCGTAGTGGGCTCCAGTTTGATTTTATTAAAGTCAAAATCGGACGTAGCCGTGGTCGTATCAATCAACGGGTTGGCCCATAATTCAATTGAGGAGTTGAGCGTCGAGGTAACACCGGAGCGCTCCTTATCGGCTTTCTGCAGGAACGCGGCGATGTTCATATAGGCAACCGGGTGAATATCGTTACCCAACGTATCCAGCACCACCGCCAGATTGTAGACGACATCATCTGAGCGCATCGTGCGCACCACTTCTCCTAGGGAGGCAACTTTCTCTGGGACGGCACAAAGATAGAGAGCAACTCCTACAAAAAGTGAGCGCGCTTCATTCTGCCAGAATTCCTGCTCGGGCAGAAGCAGGTTGGAAATCTTTTGCACGTCATCGACCATTTGCCCCATCTCTTTCGAAACCCAGTCGAGCGGGTTATAACAATGACTCACACCGGTAGGAGATGCAGGGTTCCACAGATATGTTTTCTGACCCATCTTTTCAGAACGGTACCCGCTGGTGAGCTCATAGTTCTCCAGCTTGATATCGTGCACCACAACAGAATCTTCCCAGAACAACAGATTAGGAATAACGAAGCCCACCCCTTTACCGGATCCCGTAGGTGCAAATAACAGAATATGCTGAAAACCATCGGCCACAAGATATCCTTTACCGGTCTGCCCCAGCAGGACCCCCTTTTTTGCGCGTAATCCAGCCTTTCTGATGTCTTTTTCTGTGGCCCATTTTGCGTCCCCGTGTATGGTTTCTTTTTTCTGAAAAGGGCGAAAATCGAACAAGGGCGCACGCATGATGAATAACAGCACGATAAATGTAAACGTACCGATAGCAACCGGCCCAAACAGCTGATACATAAATGTGTCCGGCAGATTTACTCTTTCATAAAGCCAGTATTCCAGCAGATATGTGTAGGTGTCGTAAATGGTAAAGGGTTCGGCAATAATAGAGAGGTAGTCTCTGCCATATATCAAGATTATAGACGTGTAGACCGCGACATACGCTATCGATGCCATCATAATAGACACGATGGTCGATATCAGAACAAAATTTCGTAGCTTATACATGCGTTACATCCCGACTGAGTGTAGGATACAAAAAAAGCCGCTTTTTTACCAGTGATTATACGCTGATCTGTGTTCTGCGACGGTACAGTCCATAGAGACTGATGCACACCCAAAACAGATTGATGATAAACCCACCCGTATTCCATTCAAATAGCAGCGAAAAGATAATGGCCAGGCTGCCGAACAGGTTCATCAGCAAGTACCATAAATTGCGCGCGCCCCATAGGCGCAACTGCAGCAGGCTATAGGCTAATACGATAGCTGTCAGCCCGGCTATCCCTACGTAATCATGCAGCTCCACGGCCGTACTTTCGTTTGCGGTATGTAATCAGCATGCCGATCAGGCTCATGATAATCGTAATCAGCTCAAGCAGGAATTGCGACAGATTCCAATAGAGTGTCAGCGAAATTAAAATGCCGGTCGCACCGGCAATATTCAGCAGGTGGTACCGGTAATGATCAACTGTTAACGAACCATGTTGTAAGAGGAAATAGCCCAGTATCAGCAGGAAGGCGCCGACAATTCCGATTATTTCAAAAAGAAGTTCCAATGGCATGCTATCGTTTCAATCTATTTTGCTGGTGTATTATAGCAGGATTGTTCAGGATGTACATTGGCTGGACGATAGCGGTGCGCAGTGATGACCGATAAAGTGGTTGCTACTCGAAGGTTGCTTCGGTATAACACGCTTCACTTCCCGTAAATTTCGGGACGTGGCTTGATGTGGCTGCCAGCTTCGCGGCGCTTGAGCAATAATGCCTTCAGCCTGATGATTGGGCGGAGGGCACTACATAGCTGATTGTAATCAGCGCTTATTCTTCGCGGAGACGTGGCCGAGTGGCTGCCAGCTTCGCGGCGCTTGAGCAATAATGCCTTCAGCCTGATGATTGGG
>CAZPQM010000027.1:7313-9809 GCA_964588995.1 uncultured Rickettsiales bacterium
CGGAGGGCACTACATAGCTGATTGTAATCAGAGCTTATTCTTCGCGGAGACGTGGCCGAGTGGCTGAAGGCGCTCCCCTGCTAAGGGAGTATACGGCAACCCCGTATCGAGGGTTCGAATCCCTCCGTCTCCGCCATTGACTACAAACGAACTTTCATATGCCCAAGATGGCATAGCCTCAAAAGCCCAGCATTTGCGAGCTTTTTTGCTGTTTGCAATTGACTTCCTCTCTATAAAAACACCCCGTTTTTCTCTAATTTTCCTCCTATATATGCCCCTTTCCTGAAAAACACCGTACTTGGAAAAGCGAAGTACGGAGCTTTTAGTCATGGGAAATCAAGGGCTTGGCAATTGACCAGTTCGCACCAGTCTATGCCTGTCATTAACTACTGGTGAATATCGCTGATCCAATCGTTGAGATCGCAATTCGTATCTTGCCGGATAATTAAGATTGGTTGGTACTCATACACTGACTTGTTATAAGGAATCGGCTCATCATCAAGCCCAAAGAATTGCTTCAAAGATTTACTCAGTGCCGACTTTTGCGTCCTCATTCGGTTCCAATCATCATGGCCAAATAACGATCGCAGGTTCTCGCGGTTCAACCCCGGCCCCCAAAGAGCAAATGCCATTAACAAGAACCATTTGTCAGACGGCTTTTTCTCTCGCTGAGAAGCGACAAACATGCCCGGGATATGAAGGCGTTCATAATTTACGGCTGTTTCTTCGCCACACTTAATGGAAATAACATCCCTAGCAAGGAATGTAATTGATATGTCTTTCCAAGTTGTTCCCGGAGGCAGCACCAGCTGATTAGCTTCACTAGGCTTGGCGGATTTCGGCAACACCGTTTCCAGCCAATTGGAGATGATGGTTTGAGCACTATCTTTCGCCTTGACCTTACCTGCAGCATCAACAGAAAGCACATCATCTATGCCGATGAGCTTGGACTTGTGTCTGCTGCTCGCGTCAGAGCTGGCGTTGCTGATGATGCTGCTGGTGGATGCAATCAACAGAAACATCTGGTCAGCCATGCAAAGCTGATTGACGATTTTATCCAGCTGCGATGATGTTTGCCCCAAAAAGCAATAGACAGGAAAGCTATGCTCGGCTTGTGGGTTCAGCATACCAAACTTCCAAAGACCTTTATGGCCTGTGATCTGTTCATGTTGCTCGGTAAAACCAATGGATGCAGCAATCTTGGCGGCCAGTTTTTTATGATCAATGCGATACAGCGCCAGTTCTGACTTTTTAAGAGTGCGACGGTCGCATAGTTTGGTGTCAGATGCCCGAAGGCTATCAAATGACACCGCCACGGGAGGCCCCCAAACCTGATGAGACGCTCGTAACAGCCTTGGCCAAAGCCTATTACTGGCAGAATTTGCTTGATACGGGGCGCTATACATCGATTGACGACCTTTCTCGCAAGAGAAAGATCAACCCTTCATATGTTTCTCGCATACTTCGCTTAAATCAGCTGTCACCTCAAATCAAGACGGCTATTCTGGATGGCACCCAGCCGCGCCAGTTGAGCTTGCAGGATATGCAAACCCCATTCCCCGATATTTGGGAGAAGCAATTAAAGCATTTTGGTTTTGTTGATTAAGAGAGCTTTTCTTTGATTTCCTGCAATGTAAAGCGCTGCTCTTTGAATGCATGGATTTGCTTTATGCGCTCTATCATCTCGGGCGCGTAAAGTTGATATCCTGCTTCCGTTACCTCAGCCACTTGCAGCAAGCCTTCTTTGGTCCAATGCCTGATGGTGGAATTGCTCTCGCCAACCTGCTTCGCCAACTCACCTATTTTCAGTAGCTGGTCACTGTCGGCAGGCTCAGAATCTTCACCATCTGCGGCTTTCAAATAAATATCCAGAGACCTATCAACGGCTTTGGTAATAATTTTGAAATAGTCGTCTTTTGAGCCGCCAAGCTGCGCTTTTTCTAGTGAACCGATATAGGCTAAGCGGGGCGTTGCGCGCTGCCGTAGTCATAGTCATCAAGGCGCGGTCTTTATAGGTTAACTGCATGATATTTGAAACGCTCTCGCTTATAAGGAAGCTCAAAGCGAAAAATATAAAAATCGTGCAAAGAAGCAGCGGGATAACATCAAAATGCAAAACCAATGTGTTGATATGAGTAGCAAACAATCCCGCAACAAGAACAGCCAATACAAAAGGAATTATTATAGATACGCTTGATTGAAAAGTTACAAAGTTTTCTTTAGTCAAAATCCGATCCAGTGAGATACGAAGGATAAAGGCGAAAAGCAGAGGAGCGAGAAACCATTGCAGCAAGGTTTGAAAAACATCCTCTGTGCCAACTTCTAATGCGGCAACGCCGAATATATGTAAATATAATGGATATAGCAAAAGCTGTACAATAATATTGATAGGTATCAGAGGTGCGCCAAGTTCAGTATTGCCTTTTGCCATATGGGTAAACCCCAAAAACCAATCAGTGCAAGGGAAAGAAAAATAAATCAAAAGGCCTATGAAAA
>CAZPQM010000028.1:0-9609 GCA_964588995.1 uncultured Rickettsiales bacterium
CAGTTGAGGGTTAAACCATCGTCACTTTACACGACGAATCCCTGCATAGAATCTATTACATCGCGCCCCAAGAAAAAGAGGCTGAAGCGGAAACCGACTTCCTGAAGATTTCCAGCCCGGAAGAGATCAAAATTTGTGATCCGGCCTGCGGCTCCGGTCACATGCTCACCTATGCGTTTGATCTGCTCTATGCCATTTACGAAGAACGCGGCTATGACGCAACCGAGATTCCAGAACTGATCCTGCGCCATAACCTTTATGGCATTGAGCTGGATGAACGCGCCGGAGCATTGGCGGCTTTTGCACTCAGCATGAAAGCGCGGGAGAAAAACCGCCGTTTCCTAGAAAAACGTATCGAGCCGAATATCTGCGTACTGCAAGACATCCAGTTTGATGAAAACGAGCTGAAGCCATATATGGATGAGCTGGGGCGTGACCTGTTTAGCCAGCCACTCATCAACACGCTGAAGCAATTCGAGGAGTGCAGCAATTTTGGCTCTCTCATCCAGCCGGAGGTGACGGATGTTCGGGTAGTGCTGCAAGAGCTATCGGCCAAAAACCTCGATCAGAACTTGTTCTTACAGCCTACCCACCAAAAAGTGCTACTGGCCTTAAAACAGGCTGAGTATCTCAGCCCGAAATATCATGTGGTGGTGGCCAACCCGCCTTATATGGGCGGTGGAAATATGAACCCGCGCTTAGCGGCATGGCTGAAGGATAACTATGCTGATGTGAAGTCGGACTTGTTCTCAGCATTCATAGTTAGAAACTGTGCTCTGACGCTGCCAAAAGGCCAGCTTGGCTTTATGACACCGTTTGTTTGGATGTTTATTTCATCCTATGAGAAACTGCGCGGCTTTCTCATCAATCAAAAAACTCTGACCTCGCTGATCCAATTGGAATATTCGGGGTTTGATGGTGCAACGGTTCCCATTTGTACGTTTACCTTGGAAAATAGGCACCGCCCTGAATTTAAAGGTGGCTATGTCCGCCTTTCTGATTTCCGTGGCGCAGCAGTTCAGGCACCAAAAGCACTAGAAGCTATTCAAAATAAAGAATGTGGTTGGTTCTATCGCGCCTCTGCCGCTGACTTCAAGAAAATCCCCGGCAGCCCGATTGCTTATTGGGTGAGCGATCAAGCAAGATTTGCCTATGAACAAAAAGAGAATATCAAGACAGCGTGCTATGGCCAACCCGGGTTGCAGACCAGCAATAACGCACGTTTCATGCGAACGTGGCCAGAATGCAGCATCGCAAAGGTTGGCCTAAACTTGCCTTCAAGTGACGCCGCCCAAAAATCTGGGATGAAGTGGTTTCCATATCTCAAAGGTGGGGATTTTAGACGCTGGTATGGAAATCATGAATATTTGGTCAACTGGGAAAATAACGGCTCAGAAATCAGAGAATATGTTGCAAACAAATATCCTTACTTAAAAGGTAATATTGATTACGTCGTTAAGGATAGAGGTTATTACTTCAAAGAATTAGTTTCATACACAATGCTCACAAGTGGAAAGTTCAATGCTCGAACATCTAAGAGGGGATATATTTTTGATGTTGCTGGTTCTTCTATTTTTCCAGAGGAAGGTGATCGCAATCTGATACTCGGATTTGTAAACTCGAAGTTGTGCGATATGTTCCTACGAGCGCAAAATCCGACATTGAATCTTCAGTCTGGTGATATCAATAATTTGCCATTTGTTAAGTCATGGGCTGACAGTAAAAGTCAGGTGGTAAATCAATCTATTCCAATCTGCATAGATCTCGCTCGATCCGACTGGGACGCTTACGAAACCTCCTGGGATTTCACTACGCTCCCGCTGCTTTCGCCCGATCACCGCGCCGAGACGCTGGAGACAACCTACACCGCCCTCCGCACCCATTGGCAGGGCATGACAGACGAGATGCAGCGGCTGGAGGGAGAGAATAACCGCATCTTCATTGATGCCTATGGCCTTCAGGGTGAACTCACACCTGATGTGCCACTGGAGGAGATCACGCTCACCTGCAATCCGCATTATCGCTATGGCGGCAAAAACACCGAAGCCCAGTTGGAAGCCAAGCTGCTAAGTGACACGATGCAGGAGCTGATCCATTATGCCGTCGGCTGCATGTTTGGCCGCTATTCGCTAGATAAACCCGGCCTGATCCTCGCCAATCAGGGCGATGGGCTGGAGGAATATCTGGTGCAAGTGCCAAGCCCAACCTTTACGCCCGATGCGGATAATGTGATCCCCATCCTGGATGATAATTGGTTCAATGATGATGTGGTAGAGCGCTTCCAGAGCTTTCTACGCATCACCTTCGGCGAGGCGCATTATAAAGAGAATCTGGCCTTCATCGAAGACGCCATCGGCAAGGATTTGCGGAAATACTTCACCAAGGATTTCTACGACTACCATGTGCGTCGCTACAAAAAACGCCCGATCTACTGGATGTTCTCCAGCCCCAAAGGCAGTTTCAACGCGCTGATCTATATGCACCGCTACAAGCCAGACACGGTGAGTGTGGTGCTGAATGACTATCTGCGCGACTTCCGCACCAAGCTGGAATCGCAACTCAGCCATGAAAAAGCCATCGAAATCAACGGTAGCGATCATGAAAAGGTGAAGGCCACTAAAGCCATCCAGAAACTTGAAGCCATGCTACATGAACTGAAGGATTGGGAGCGCGATGTGCTGTATCCGCTGGCGAGTGAACGCATTGAAATTGATCTGGATGATGGAGTGAAGGTGAATTACCCGAAATTTGGTGCGGCGCTGAAACCTATTAAGGGAGTGAGTGATGACAAGTAATATCTCCCATGCCATAAACCGCCTGTTTGAGAAGCACCGCCTCGTCTTCTGGTATGACGAGCAGGAAAACATGCTGCCGGAATTTGAAGAGCTGGAAACCGCTCACTTCACCAAGGTGATGGTGGAAAATGATGAATTCGCGCTGAAATATAGGCTTCTTAAAGAAGAACCGAAGCAAAAATTCCTGATTTACCGCGCAGGCAAACGCCCGGCTGATCTGGATAACTGGCTGTTGGATTTGGAACTCGCCCATGCCGAGCTGCGGATTGATAAGGAATCCACATGGTTGGATGATTTGGAACTTAGTGAAGAATTCCGCCCCATTATCAGCGACCATCACGAGTTCTTTGTGAGTAAAGAGAGACGAGATCGCCTGCATAAAGCGTTGGATCGAGAAGATAATGAAGGCGCAATCAAGCGCAAGATGCTGCTAATATGTGTGGGTGCTAGACAGCCGCGTATTGATAGCGTGCTGGAAGCATTACTTGATGAACTGGCCGATGAAAGCGATAGCGCCGAAAAAATGGTAGAGCGCTGCAATCTGTCTGAATTTTTGTGGAAAGAGGCTTTTGGCTATTATCGCTATGAGTCAGACACGCCCAACATTCAGGATTTTGCTATCACTTTGTTCAAATCCTGCTTGGAGATGGAATTAAACCGGCCAGTGCCATTGAAGGAAAGCGCGATTGGCTTCCTGAACCGCTGGAAGGATAACCGCAGGCATAAGGATGCATTCGAGATTCTATCTGAGCGCTATGCTGCCGCTGTGGGTGCAGAAAAGATAGTTGAATCTTTAGATTATAGCCGCTTGGCAGAAATAGACTATTTTCAGATTATTGACAGAAAGATTCTCAGTTCTCTGGTGCGGGAAGTTCAGGAACAGACGATTTCAAAAGACGAATGTTCCCAGATTGTTCGCCAGCGCCGCATGAGCCACTGGTTTGAAGAATATAAGCCAGCCTATGAAGCGATTGATCATGCCAGCCAGTTCTTGGCCACGCTGACTGAGCTAGACCTTGCCCCCAAAACATTGGCGGATGGCGTGAAGCGTTATTCCGAGCATTGGTATAAAATCGACCTGTTATATCGGAAGTTCATTCACGCATATCGTTCCTTCCGGCGCGGCGATCTGCTTAAGAGCCTATATGATGCCATCGAGCAGAAATACTCCAACAGCTATCTGCTGAATCTTGCTGATAACTGGCAAAAGGTCATTGATGGGGTCGATAATTGGACAAATGGTGGAGTTGAGCATCAACGCGACTTCTTCAAGAAGCATGTGCAGCCATTTTTGGAGAAGGATAAGAAGGTGTATGTCATCATTTCTGATGCATTCCGCTTTGAGATCGGTAAAGAGCTGGCTCATAGACTTATGCAGTCAGATCGCTATGATGCAAAGGTTGATCCAGTCGTTTCTTCATTGCCTAGCTATACGCAGCTTGGCATGGCCTCTCTGCTACCCCATAACTCTCTGAGCTTAGTGGATGACGATTCGGCGCGTATCAATGCAGATGGTCAGCTTGCGAGCGGAACGGCTGGCAGGGATAAGGTCATTAAGGCGCACGGTAAAGCAGGCAAAGCCGTTCAGCATAAAGATTTTATGGAACTTGGGCGAGATGATTCGCGCCAGCTTCTTAAGGATCACGATTTTCTTTATATCTACCATAACCAAATTGATTTTGTAGGAGATAAACGCGACTCAGAGGAGCGCGTCTTTGACGCAGCAGAATCAGCCATTGAAGAAATCATTGCCTGCGTAAAGCGTTTAGCCGCAGCCAATGCCACTAACATTTTGGTAACTGCTGATCATGGATTTATCTATCAAAATAAGCCATTAGATGAGAGCGACTACCTTAGCGTTGATGTTGAGGGCAATGATATTAGGTATCGTGATCGACGCTTTGTGCTAGGCAAAGAACTGCAGCTACAAAGCGCTTTCAAGCACTTTACAGCAAAGCAACTCGGTATGGCTGGAGACTTTGAGGTTGCTATACCAAAATCCATAAACAGACTGCGCAAACAAGGTTCAGGAAGCCGCTTTGTACATGGTGGCGCAACCCTTCAGGAAATAGTCATTCCAGTAGTTAAGATCAATAAGAGACGACAAAGTGACCTTGAGCGAGTGGATGTGGAGATTTTGTCTGGATCAACCAATAACATTACATCTGGCCAGCTTAGTGTGACTTTGTATCAGCAAAAGCCAATATCGGATAAGCGACTCTCCAGAACCTTAGAGGCTGGATTGTGGAGTAAAGACGGGGAGCTGATTTCTGACTCATTTGAGATCATTTTCGACAGCGGGTCAGAAAGTCCTCGTGAGCGCGAAACTAAACGCCGTTTTATTTTAACCCGAAAGGCTGATGAATATAACAACCAGACGGTTTACCTTAAATTGAGAGAGAAAATACAAGGAACATCGCATCACCAAGACTACAAAACGACACCATTTACTATAAAACGCTCATTTACGAGTGACTTTGATTTTTAGGAAATGAGGGAATTATGACGCCATTAGATCAAAAAATTACCGAAGCATTCGAAGGGCTAGTGGTTCGGAAGGATCTGGTTAAAAAGGTTAAGGGCAATGCGATTGTTCCCTCTTATGTGTTGGAATATCTTTTAGGCCAATATTGCGCCACAAGTGATCAGGCCAGCATTGAGACGGGCATTGAAACGGTCAAGGAAATCCTACGAAAGCACTATGTACACAGGAACGAGGCTGGTCTGGTCAAATCGCAAACCAAAGAAAAAGGACAACATAAAGTTATCGATAAGATAAGTGTATCCTTAAACGACAAGGCAGGCGTTTATGAGGCCACTTTTGCAAATTTAGGTATCAACAAGGTCTTGGTGGATACCGACACTGTAAAACGGCATCCAAAGCTGTTGGTTAGCGGTGTATGGTGTATTGCAGAAGTGGGGTATGAGTTTTCTGAGGATAAAGCGGTTTGCCCGTGGATTCTAAATTCAATAAAGCCAATTCAGTTATCCGATTTTAATTTCGACGAATACATAGAAAGAAGGAAGCTCTTTTCTACAGATGATTGGATCGATCTTTTGATTCAGAGCATTGGTTTTAATCCCGAAGAGATGAGCCGAAGAAGTAAGTTAATTCAATTAACAAGACTGATTCCTTTCTGTGAAAGAAACTACAATCTAATCGAGCTAGGTCCCAAAGGAACTGGTAAGTCACATATATATTCAGAGTTCTCTCCACACGGCATCTTGATTTCTGGTGGTGAGGTTACGGTTCCAAAACTGTTTGTAAATAATGCCAGTGGGAAGATTGGGCTAGTTGGTTACTGGGACACCATCGCCTTTGACGAGTTTGCTGGCAAGAAAAAGAAGGTAGATAAGGCGCTCGTAGACATCATGAAGAATTATATGGCTAACAAGTCATTCTCTAGAGGCGTTGAAACACTCGGAGCCGAGGCATCTATGGTATTTATCGGTAATACTCAGCACAACGTGCCGTACATGCTGAAACATTCTGACTTGTTTGATGAGCTACCGGATAGCTATCACGACTCCGCTTTTCTTGATAGACTACATTTCTACATACCGGGTTGGGAAGTGGATATTATTAGAGCTGAAATGTTTTCGTCCGGTTATGGCTTTGTCGTAGATTACTTAGCTGAAATTTTGAGAAATTTACGAAATCATGATTATTCGAATGATTTTACACAGCATTACGAGCTTTTTTCAGATATTTCTACACGCGATAGAGATGCTATTCTGAAGACATTCTCTGGTTTCTTCAAAATTATCTACCCTAACAAAGAGGCGCCTGAGGAGGAAATAAAAGAACTTTTATTATTTGCTATCGAGGGAAGAAAAAGAGTGAAAGATCAGCTTTTCAGAATTGATAGCACTTATTCACCTGTTACTTTTGGCTTCAAAGATCGTGGTGGTGAAGATTTCACCGTCAAAACTCTTGAAGAGAAGGAGTATCCGCAGTTCTATTATTCTAATCAACATTCTGATGATAAAAATTTAGAGGTCAATGAACCAGAACCCCAGAAAAGAGAAGAACCTGTTACAAAACCAATAGTCTTAAAAGAAGGTCATTTTACATATGATGAAAACCAAAAAGGCGTGTCGTATGACTTGCTTTTTGGTGCCTATATCAAAGGGGCTACGCTAATTGAGATTATTGATCCGTACATCCGCATATTTTTTCAGTGCCGTAATATGATGGAATTTCTGGAAACGGTCATTCGGCATAAAGATGAGACAGATGAGGTAAATGTTCATCTCAGAACAATAGGGGATGATTATAAAAGTGATGAGCAGGAAGAATTCTTCTCATCTATGCAAAACTCCATGAAACCTGCAGGCATCAATTTTACATGGGAGTTTGATAGATCGAATACTATTCACGCAAGAAGCATAACAACCAACACAGGTTGGAAAATCAGTTTGGATCGAGGTTTAGATATTTTCCAACAATTTGATATGAAAGATGCGTTTTCAATAGCTAATAAGAATCAGAAATATAGGTTCTGCAAAGCTTTTGAGATCACGTATATTCGCAAACCTAGCTGAGATATAGCGCAACCTCTGCTTCTCTTCGTCTAACAAGGCCGCGCAGCTTCCGACCACCAGCCCACATCCAGCGCAGGAATTCCCGTGGTACATCTTCATGCTCCTCACGATTAACCTTGCGCCGGAGTGTGGAGCACTGAAGAGCGCCACCGCCCAGATTGAAGGTAAACGACACCAACGCATCAAACTGACCATCGGTAAGCGGCACATCAATCAGGCGCAGCACGGCACGTTCTGCTGCCTGCACATCTTTAATCAACAACGCTTCGCCAGCTTCTCGGCTGATACCGTTCTCAAACATTTTATGCTCGCCTTTGCGTATCAGATGACCATAGCCAATCGTTGGAAAGCCTGCCGCGTCCAGATAGATTTCCGGCTCGAACCCTTCAAAGCGCTTGATCAGCTCAAGGCCCTGTTTGGTGATCTGGCGCATGTCATCGCCCCTCACGCAGTTTGCTCATGGCACGCTGGCCGAAGTAAAAACTGATAATGCCTGCGAAAATCGCCTGATCTTCTGCCGTCCACAGCAACCACGGCAGATCGGCTGAGAACTGCATCGCCTTTATCACGGCATAGAGAATAAAAAAGCTGTAGGCGATGACGGGGCGCACCGTGCCATTAAGTGCATCCACCCACTTGATGCCTGAATAGAACGTCTTATAGAGTGCCTTGCTCTCCGCAATATCCGCCTCGACATGGATTTCTTCCAGTCGTTGCTGGTGGCCTTGTGCCTGCTGCTCTATCTGCAGCCGCAAAATAGTCAGCTCATGCTTGCGGTCTTGATGGTCGCGGAACAGTTTCAGCAAATCAGGAAACGCCGCGCTAATAAATCCAACGAGTGATCCAAGTAATGTGATCATGATTATCCTCCGTGTAAGATGGTTTTGATGCCTTGCCACAGCGCCACCAGCGCACCTGTAAGCGCGGCGGTAATGCAGGAGCGTTTGATCCATTTGACGACTTCATCTGCCCCGGTGCGGGATTTCCGCAGATAGATCATGTCAGCCTGCATGGCCTTGGGATCGTTGGTTTCCACACCGTATTTAGTCAGAGCATCTTCGATGCCCTCTCGCACAGCCGTGCGAATGGCTTTTTTCAGTTCTTCATCCATGGTGTTACCTATGGGTTTGCAGCGTGAATCAGATCAGCCAGCTCGATGCCCATCTGCTGCAAGCTGGGCATGTTGAAATGGATGCCGTTTGGTGTGGTTTCGTTCCAAGCCAGCGTGCCGGTAGTGATTGGCTGGTAAAGCTGGGTAAGTGCTTCAGCAGTTGCTACCTGCGTCTGCGCGGTGCGGATGGTTGCTTGCTGCGTCATATTGCCATCGCTACGGCCACTGGTATCGTCTGGCTGTTCGGTGCTACATGCCACCAGCATGATCGGCAGGCTGGCGCTGGTTAGCTCGCGCAAAACCTCATTCAGCCGCGCCTGAATCGCCGCATAGGCCGCTGCTTTGGTTGCGCTGCTGGCGTCATTTTCGCCAAGGCCAATGATGCAGGCGCGGTAAGCCGGAGTGAATCCCCAATCTTCCAATGCGCTAATGGCAGGTGTTAGATAGGATTTCAGGCGATTTAGCCCATCCTGCACCGCTGGTGTAGCATCGGGATTCCAGTTACTGTACAGATCATTGCCGCCGATGGTTGCCTTCACCAGAAACTGCTTATTGCTGCGAATTGCTGCCAGCCGGTGCATCAGTGATAAATCGAGACCACCGCTGCTGGAGGCATGGTCAATGTGGCTGTTTGCCCGCTCATACATCCACCATGTCAGCGGCTTGTTGGTATCGCCATCGTCATGGGTATAGAGATAACCACGTGGTGCGGCATTCTGGTGAGGTGCATTGAACATACCAAGGATCGCTATGACCGCGTGATTGCCACGTGCTACAGCGATGAATTAAACGTCAACGCATGGATGGTAGGTGAAGGCCATGCGCTAGCCTATCGGCGCTATTCAACGCGTTACCTCCCCGAAGAAGAAGCCGCGCAGAAAGAAGCCAAAGGCATCCATGCCGGAGAGTATGTGAAGCCGTGGGACTGGCGGCTGGAGAACCCTAGAATATGAAATCACTATCGCTTAGCGCGGTGTGCTAGTGCGCTCTTGTTGCGCTTGCTGCATGCTAAGGATCTAAAAACGAACGCTGTAGTCAGCTTCCCACAGAGCCGTCCCCAAAGGCAACCAGAACGCCTGTAAGCACGGGGAATATTCACAGCCGGTGTGGGAATCCGATCTCGTCACGCTTCGGGTGTATCGGGTGATATTGGGGTTG
>CAZPQM010000029.1:0-7177 GCA_964588995.1 uncultured Rickettsiales bacterium
CTCCCACGGCACCGCCGCTTCCAGCGCTTCCAGCGGATCGCCGTTCCGGCTCAGCTTCGCATAACAATCCTCCAGATCAAAAAATCCCGGCTGTTCCTGTACCTGCATCTGCTCACCCTCCTCGCTGATATACAAACTATCAACAGAATCGCAAATCTGTGCTTGAATACCAGGAGTTTTTAGAGGTGGCCTATTATCAAAATTAAACGGGATACTCATGGATAAAGTTGCCTTGCATTTATGGTACTAAATTAGTACTAATTATGGAAACACATATATGGATATCAATACGATAGGAGGCCATCATGACGGAATTTACAAAAGAAGCATGGGATAGAAATACAGAACGCTATCAAACAATTCTAGAAATGCCATTTAATAAAGAATTATGTGCAGGCACACTGCCACAGGAAACATTCAAATATTACATGATTCAAGACGCACATTATCTGGAAGGGTTTGCCAGGGCGCTGGCTGTTGCCGCAGCAAAAGGCATCACCACCGACCATATCATCCAGTTTTCGTCTTCCGCACATACTGCTATCGTAGTCGAGCGTTCATTACATCAGGAATATTTCGATATATTTGGTGTGAGTCGAGAATCATTTCGCTCGACGGAACCCTCACCGGAGTGTGAGCTTTATACAAGTTACCTCACCAAGCTGGCCTATCAGGCATCGTATGAAGTACTTATTGCTGGGTTATTACCTTGTTTCTGGATTTATGCAGAAGTAGGGAAACACATCCATCAACGTGCAGCGACAAACAACCCTTATCAGGCGTGGATCAATACTTATGCCAGTGAGGAGTTTGAAGCCGGTGTGCAGCGCGTGATTGATGTGACGAACTCTGTTGCTGCTGAAACGACACAAGCCGTACGCGAAGAAATGCATTTAGCATTTAAGCGTGCAACACAGCTTGAGTGGATGTTTTGGGATAGCGCCTACCATCAACGCACATGGCCACTATGACAAAACCGCCACGCAGTATGGAAGCATTTATTCTGGAACTGAATCAGCGCTTAAGAGAAATGCGCCAAGAACATAGCGGCTCATTACCTGATTCAGAAGAAATTGCTTCGGAACTGAACTACAAGGACTTTCATACGTTTCGTGGAAGGAAGTGGGATGCCGCCACCGTTCGAAAATATCTTTCAAGTAAAGCATATAATAAAAATATGCGGAGGATAAATGAGTATTATGATGATCGAACGGCTGGAATTATTACTTATAGAACAAGCTAAGAAACAAGAAAAAATAACATACCAGAAGGTGGTACAAAAGCTTGATTTAAAACCTCCCCACACAATACACCAAGCCACCGAATTGCTTGAGATGATGATGCGTTTACATGCTAGGGCTGACGCACCTCAGTTGGCTAGTCTGGTGATTAGTAAAACACGTGGTGGGTTACCCGCTCCGGGTTTTTTTATGCTGCTACAAGAGCTTGGTCTTTATAATGGTTCAGTAGATGGTGAGGATGCCCACGAATTTCACAAGCAAGAAATAAAGCGCTGTTTTGATGCTATGTCGCTATAGCTAAGCTGCAACGCTCAAGCCCTTTCCCTTTAGGTGACATCTAAAACCCTTAGCATTTAGGCATAGATTTGCGATTCTGTCGATGGTTTGTATATCAGCGAGGAGGATGAGCAGATGAGCGCAATAGCATGGGCGGGCCGCTGCACAGATTAGTGTCATCGTAGCACACTGTGCCATGCTCAGGCCGTTGCAATCCTATGAGAATGAATAAAAGTGTGGTTTTACCGCTGCCCGATGGCCCCAGAATCAGGCCGGCTTCGCCGGCAGAAATTTCCAGATTAAACGCCTGCAACACACGCGTTTCGTTGATGGCATAATGCAGGTTTGGCATCGTCAGTGCGTTTTGTGAAGATTTGATGACAGCGCTCATTTCCGCTCGCCAACCTTAGAAAGGAAATGTTATGTTATAACAAATAGCGAATTACATAATTTATATGAAAATGCCTGAAATGACTCCAGAAGAGAATCTAAAGGAAAGTACTTCGATTGCAGTGTTGGAGCCTGAAATCGCAAAGAAAGCTGAGCTTTCCCAAAAAGAAAAACATGATCAGCAGCAAGCAAAAGATATTGCTTACACCATTAATCACGCACTTGCCTGTACGGCTGTAGACTGGCTGGGTCAAACGCCGGCGATGATTGCTATCCAAAAAGCCTTTGGAATTAGAAACCCCACCCATATCGGTTGTAGCAACCCGTTTCATAAGCATGAAGATGGTAGTAGTTGTGGACACCATCATCACGGGCATGATCACCATCATCATGGGCATGATCACCATCATCACGACACAGGCATGTCTGCTTCTGAAAAAGCGCTACATGCCAAACATGTTACAGCGTTAGCGAGAATGTATACCGCATCAGAAATCATTGGCGATTTTGGCGGTGTGATTCCAACGGTTCTCATGCAACGTTATACTCCGTGGGCAATGGATGGGATTCGCCCTGTCCTGCGTGCAACGCTTGGCCCTGTCTTTCATTGGGGTGCGGAGCAATCCACCAAGAAATGGGCGCGCCAACAGGGAATCGAAGCAGGTTCGAATGAATACAAAGAGCATCTCAATGACATATACGAACATGAAATGCACCATTTGCCACAAGCCGCATGGTGGACGGTGTGGTCTTCAGCATTCAATGTCGGGCTTCAAAAGCCTTTTTATCGGTATATGGCTACCCCACAGATCCGGCATGAGTTTCCTCTCGGCAATTTACGTCAGCTCATTTTAACCAAGCTTGGTGGTGCGAGCCTAAGCATCGGTTTGGTACTCGGCACACGTGCTATTTTTCCTGAAACCGCCCATCGCTTTACGAACTGGACCGAAGAAAATTTCGTCACTCCAACGACCAAAGTCGTGACACGCACCCTTGGCTTTGACGATAAAGCCGTGGATGAAGCCATTGCAGAGAAGAAGCAATATCATGATGGCCATTGGGAAAAAAATGTGGCCGATAGCCGTGAACAGGAGCCGAATCGTTGGGAAGAAAAAATAGAACAACACAAACGGCATTCTGAATCTGTTATCGCCGCCTGAATTTTGTCGGATACTCGTTTTCTTGCTTTTGGTTGCGATGCCGCCATTGCTGCACTATAACATGTGTAAGAAAAAAATGAGTACAAGCTGAAATTGTTATGTCATTAGCCTGCCAGCAACATGAACATTGTATAGAAAACGCGCTTGAGCAGGCAGAGATGGTCTGCAAACAGCGTGGTGCAAGGTTAACCGATATTCGCAGGCAGGTGCTGGAATTGATCTGGGTTGGGCATGAGCCGGTGAAAGCCTATGATTTGCTTAATGATCTGCAAAAAAGCGACCCTGCTGCCAAACCGCCCACCGTTTATCGGGCGCTGGATTTTCTGCTGGAACAGGGGTTGATTCATAAACTCCACCGCTTGAATGCCTATGTGGGATGCAGCCATCCGCAAGAGAAAAAACCCTGTTTCTTTCTGATCTGCACTAACTGTCATTCTGTTACCGAAAGTCATGATGAGGCGTATCAAAAACTCATCTCTAAAGTTTCAAAATCTTACCAATTCAGACCGCAAGCGATGACCTTCGAGATGGAAGGGCTGTGCGAACAATGCGCCTGATGCTCACGCAACCATTAAAGTGGCAAGATTGATCAGATATAAAAAGCTGGCACCGATCAGCAAGTAAGTACAGACCGACTTTTTACCGTCGCACGGGCTGTCGCAACATGCTGCATCTTCATAGCAATTTAGTCTTCGGCCTATGATTTGTGCCGCAAACGTCGCCAACAAGATTGCACCGGATACAACCATCAGTTCTTGCTCAATGGCCTCAAACCACTCCAGCTCTAATGCGCTGACGGATGAGAATCCAAAAACAGCCGAAAGGCTGGTGATGCTGAGCACTAACGGAATGCCACAGCAAAACAGATGCATGACACCACTTGCGATCACAAATGAGGGAGCAAGATACCGCAACATGGCTCAAGCGCCTTAAGTGATCAGATTCATAAATTCAGCCCGCGTGCGGGGGTCTTCACGAAACAGACCGAGCATCCGGCTAGTCACCGTGCTGGTTTCGGATTTATGCACGCCGCGTGTCGTCATGCATTGGTGCGCAGCATCAATCACCACCGCGACGCCCTTTGGTTTGAGTATCCGCTGGATGGTATCGGCAATTTGCGCCGTCATCGTTTCCTGTGTTTGCAACCGCTTGGCATAGACATCGACCAGACGTGCCAGCTTGCTGATGCCGACCACGCGCTTATCGGGAATATACGCCACATGCGCCTTGCCAAGTATCGGCACAATATGATGCTCGCAATGCGATTCAAGGCGGATATGTTTGATGATGACCATTTCATCATACCCTTCCACTTCCTCAAACGTGCGCGCCAGAATTTCTTCCGGGTTCATTTCATACCCGGCAAAAAACTCTCGGTACGCGTCTACCACGCGTTGCGGTGTATCGACCAGCCCTTCGCGGTTCGGGTTATCACCCGCCCATGCGATAAGCGTCTTAACTGCTTGCATGGCCTCATCCCGGTCGGGAACCGGATAGGCCTCAAGTACGGGTTTCATTTTTGTTGCTTGCTGCATATTTCCTCATCTTGTTGACACCGGAAAGATGTTATATTATAACATAACAACTTAAATCAACCTAAAACTGATAAACATTAAAATGATAGCATTACAAAGCTCTATTCCCATTACCGTTGTTACCGGATTTCTTGGCAGTGGAAAAACCACGCTCTTGTCCGCTCTACTCAAGCAAAAAGAAATGGCAAATACGGCTGTTATTATAAATGAATTCGGTAAAGTGGGGCTGGATCACGCCTTAATCGAACGCAGCGATGAAAATATCGTGGAGCTGCAAAGCGGCTGCATTTGCTGCACAATTAGAGGTGATTTGAACAAAACTCTGCTCGATCTTGTCGATAAAATGTCTCATGGAAACATCCCGCCATTTGACCGCGTGTTGATTGAAACCACCGGGCTGGCCGATCCGGTGCCGATTATTCACACACTTATGACCTCGTTTGATTTACAGCGGGTTTATACACTTGATGGAGTCATCACGCTAGTGGATGCTGCAAATGGTGAAAACACGCTGGAGACGCAGCAAGAGTCGGTGAAGCAGGCGGCGTTGGCAGAGCGTATTATTTTAAGCAAAACCGATTTGGTAGATAGCACGGCGCAGGAATCGCTGATCAAGTGCCTGAAAGCCATTAATCCGGCAGTTACGATCATTCCGAGCAGCCATGGCGATGTTCCTGTTTCGGCGCTGTTCGGGCTCGGCACGTATGACCCATACAATAAATCGCGGGATGTCAAAGACTGGCTGGCAGCTGAGCAATATGAGCAAGATCATGCTCACGACCATGACCACCACCATCACGACGAAGGGGAGCACCACCACCATGATGTGAATCGCCACGGCGAAAATATTGAGGCCTTCGCCATGACCAGCGATAAGCCGGTTAATATGATGGCGTTCAGCTTTTTCCTTGATTTGCTGGCTGCGCAGGTGGGGGCGGATTTATTGCGGGTTAAAGGCATCATCAACATTGCCGGGGAAAACCGTCCAGCAGTGGTTCATGGCGTGCAGCATATTTTTCACCCCGTGCAGTGGCTGGATACATGGCCGGATGAGGATACACGCACACGGTTGGTATTCATCACCCGCAATATTCAGAAAGCACATGTTGAAGGCTTTTTTCATGCCCTGATGGGCGTGGTGGAGGAACAAGCCACGGCAAAAGAGGCAGCAGGCGCATAGATGCAGCAGGCATGGCAGACAGCATAAAATATAACGAGGCCGGGCTGTTTTTATCATGCATTACGCGATGAGGCGGTATCGATTATCACTAAACCAATGAATCAATTATAAGGAGTATACATGGTTATAGCAGCAAATTTGGGATTTCCCCGTATCGGGTTAAACCGCGAACTGAAAAAAGCGCAAGAAGCCTATTGGAAAGGCAAGTCGTCAATGGAAGCGTTATTGCAAGTGGCCTCAGACATGCGTGTGAGGCACTGGAAACTCCAGCAGGAAGCAGGCATTGAGCACATACCATCGAATGATTTTTCACTTTATGACCATGTGTTAGACACCATTGCTATGGTGGGAGCTGTTCCTGAGCGCTACCGATTTGATGGCAAAACCGTTGATGCTGATCTTTATTTTGCTATGGCACGCGGCAGACAAGACGATGAAGCCGACGTGGTTGCCATGGAAATGACGAAATGGTTTGATACAAACTACCATTACATTGTGCCGGAGTTCAATAAATCCACGCGATTCAAATGCAGCACATCCAAGGCAGTTGACCAGTATAAAGAAGCCAAAGCGCTGGGCATTGAAACACGGCCTGTCTTGCTTGGGCCAGTATCATTTCTATTGCTTGGTAAATCTTATGATCAAACGAACCCGATTGCATTATTAGATGATCTGTTGCCGGTGTATGAAGAAGTGATTTCGCAACTTGAGGCGGAAGGCGCGGCATGGATTCAGTTAGATGAGCCATGCTTGGTGCTTGATCTGGAAGATGATGCGAAAGATGCTTATAAACAAGCCTATCAGGCACTCTCAAACCATCGGAGCGCTAAATTGTTATTGGCCACCTATTTTGGTGCGCTGGGCGATAATCTATCGTTGGCAGCATCTTTGCCAACAGATGGGTTGCATATCGATTTAACAAGAGCACCAGAACAGCTTGACGGTGTGTTGAAGGCATTGGATGGTGATAAGTGGCTGTCTTTAGGGTTAGTAGATGGTCGCAACATTTGGAAGAACAATCTTTCCGAAAGCTCAAAAATGCTTGAAAAAGCATCTGATGAACTCGGGCCAAACCGTGTCATGGTGGCTCCCTCTTGCTCTTTATTGCATAGTCCCATTGATCTTGAGGATGAAACAGCAATGGATGATGAGTTTAAGGGCTGGTTGTCTTTTGCTAAACAAAAACTCCAGGAGATATCTATCCTTGCCCGCGCAGAAAATGAAGGACCAGAGGACTATGCGAAAGAATTTGCCGTCAACGCAGAAGCGATTGCCTCTCGCAAAAGCTCGGCGCGTATTCACAACCAGGCTGTAAAATCTCGTATCGCATCCCTTTCGCCCGATGATGCGAAGCGAGTCTCTGTGTTTGACCAGCGCATTAAAATACAAGAAGAA
>CAZPQM010000030.1:0-6582 GCA_964588995.1 uncultured Rickettsiales bacterium
TATCTGAAATATCGTGTCGTCTGTGTGCAGGTTTGTTCATAGCCCCCCCTTTTTTGAAGGGACTATAACACAACCATTATAATTTGACGACACTATCTAGCAAATTGCCTCTAACCAAGCGCTTTATCCAAAACCCAAAAAGTGAAGGAAGATATTATGTGGAAGAAAAAGCGTAAGATGCGTTGCAGGAGAAACGAAGCGTGGGCCGTACATGTTGCAATATAGTGGAGGGCTTGTAGCACTAAAAGATTGTTGCCAGCGATCTCCCGTTTGATTTCACCCTTATCTGTGCTATTAGCATAACACCATGAAAGATCTGCTCGTACTGCGTATTGTAGCCTCCTTTATCATCCCGTTTATCGTGGTGTTTGCGCTCTATGTTCAGCTGCACGGGGAGTACAGTCCCGGCGGTGGTTTTCAGGCCGGAGTGATCCTTGCTGCCGCCTTTGCGTTATATTGCCTGATCTGGGGCTTGCAGCCGGTACTCCGTGTGATTTCGCTACCGGTGCTGCGTGTCATCAGCGCGATCGGTGTGCTGCTCTATGCCGGTACGGGGATGGTCGCGCTGATTCACAACCGTCCGTTTTTGGATTACGACATACTGAAACACGATCCCGTCCATGGTCAGCACCTTGGTATCATCCTGGCCGAAGCGGGGGTGGGGCTAACGGTATTTTCGGTTATGTTACTGATTTTTCTAACCTTCGTTGCGCGCAAGCCTGACTGAATCCATCCTTCTGCTAGACCTTTTTCGCTAGCTATGCTATCACCCTAGCCGTTAAAGCTGGGAAGTGACGTGCATGCAGGATTTCGGCCACCTGATTATCAGCCATTATAATTACATCGTCTCGATTATCCTCATGATGATCGGGTTTTACGGCGTGATAAACGGTACTAACCTCATTAAAAAGCTTATCAGCCTCGGCGTATTCCAGACTTCGGTATTGCTGCTATACGTCTCGTTAAGTGTGATCGAAGGCGGCCATATTCCGGTGCTGGAAGAAGGTGATCAACGTTATACCAACCCGCTGCCGCATGTTTTAATGCTAACCGCGATTGTCGTCGGGGTGGCTACGCTGGCCGTCGGGCTTGCAATTGCGGTGCGTATCCGCGAGGCGTACCACACAATTGAAGAGGATGACATCCTGGCGATGGATAAAGCCTTATCGCGCGCCGCAATGTATGAGCATCTGGAGCTGGAAGCCGCGTACCGGCGCGGTGATATCAACAGCGCCCGCTTTAATCGGGAATCCGACGAGGGGCAGGCCGATGCATCACCGAAAAAGCAGCGTGGAAGAAAAAAGGCAAAGCCGAAACCTGCAAGCAAAGGTAAGCGGTAATGCTGGAGAACGCCCTGCCCGTCCTGCCTGTGCTTGTTCCGCTGGTGATGGCGGCGCTCTGTGCGCTCAGCAATTCAGCCCGGCTTGCGTATGGCTTCACGCTGCTTGCGAGCCTGTTGACTTTTGTCAGCGCGTATTTGCTTTTTTCTCACAACCTCGGCGTAACGCTGAATTACCCGATGGGCGGTCACCGCCCGCCTTTTGGCATTGAGTACCGCTTTGATGATCTGAATCGCTTCGTTGTGCTGATCATTGCCTTTATCGGCGCCGTGATGATGCCCTATGCGCGGAATAATGTCGCGCGTGAGCTATCCGACGATAAGATTCATCTTTTTTATAGCATTTATCTGCTCTGCATGGCGGGCTTGATCGGCATTGTCTCCACGAATGATATTTTTAACCTGTATGTCTTTCTCGAAATCGCCTCACTCGCGACCTACAGCCTGATTGCCATGGGGAAAGATAAGCGCGCCCTCACCGCGAGCTATCAGTATCTGATTGTCGGGACGATTGGCGCGACTCTTATCCTTATCGGGATTGGCCTGCTGTACGCCATGACCGGCACGCTGAACATCACCGACATGGCTAACCGTTTGAGCGCGGTGAATAATACGCGCCCGGTAGTCGCGGCTTATGCTTTCTTAACGATTGGCCTCGCGCTCAAAATTGCGCTGTTTCCGCTACATTCCTGGTTGACCAACGCCTATGCATTCTCGCCCTCATTTGCCACGGCTTTTTTAGCCAGCACAGCAACCAAGGTGAGCGTCTACGTGCTAATTCGGCTGATCTATACGCTGTTCGGCTTCGATATGGCGTTTTCTATCATGCCGCTATCGATGATGCTGGTGGTATTTGCAGTGGCGAATATTCTGATCGGCTCGGTCAACGCCGTCTATCAGCATAATGTCAAACGGTTGCTCGCGTTCTCCAGCATTGCGCAGATCGGGTATATCATTCTCGGTATTGCGCTCGCGACCGAAATCGGGCTGGCAGTGAGCATTGTTCATATTGCGAATCACGCACTCGCAAAGGGCCTGCTCTTTCTGTGTGTTGGTGCGGTGTTCATGTGCTCCGGTGGTATGAAGATTCAGTATTTTTACGGTGCGGGGAAGGCCATGCCCTACACGATGGCGGCGTTTGTGCTCGGCGGGGCAAGCGTGATTGGCATTCCGGGAACCGCCGGGTTTATTTCCAAGTGGACATTAATTCAGGCGCTGTTTGAAAAAGGCTGGTGGCCGCTGGTTATTCTGGTTGTATTCAGCTCCCTGCTTGCTGTGATGTATATCTGGCGGGTGGTGCAGGTCGCCTATTTCCGGCCACGCCCGAAACACTGGCCGCCCCTGCAGGAACCCTCTATTGGGATGCTGTTTTCGATCTACGCGCTGGTGATTGCCAATCTCTATTTCGGTATTGATACGCGGCTGACGCTCGATACGGCTTATAGCATGGCGACCGAGCTGATGAATTTCTCCGTCATTAGCGGCGGTATCAGGGGGAGCCTGTAATGCCGGATGCCCCCTTCCTTGCAAATCAACTCGATGCGGATCATGGCCTGCTGTTTTGCATCCTGCTGCCACTTACGGGTATTATCGTTGCGACCACGGTGAAATATCCCCGCCTGCGTGATGGGCTGCTTGTGCTACTCGGGCTGATGCTCTTTATCCGTATTGCAGTCTATTTCCCCTTCATTGCCGATGCCGAACTGCCCGGCCTGTATCTCTGGGCGCTGATGCCCGGGCTGGAAATCGTGTTTGAGCTGGAGCCGTTGGGACTGATCTTTGCGCTGGTGGCGTCCTTTCTATGGGGGGTTACGACGCTCTACGCCAGTGGCTACATGCACGGCAATCAGGAACCGCACCAAACGCGGTTTTACAGCTTTTTCAGCCTGGCAATCTGTGCAGCGATCGGAATTGCATTTGCGGGTAATCTGTTTACGCTATTTATTTTCTATGAGCTGCTGACTCTTTCCACTTATCCGCTCGTCGTCCATAGTGGTACGGATAAGGCCAAACGCTCCGGCAAGGTCTATCTCGGCATTCTGCTTTTTACCTCGATTGCCTTCCTGCTTACCGCCATTATCTGGGTGTACGTGCTTACCGGAACCACGGCCTTCTTCCCTGAAGGTATCCTAAGCGGCTATTTAACACCGCTAAGTGCAGGTATTTTGTTATTCCTGTTTGCTTATGGTATCGGCAAGGCAGCGCTCATGCCGATTCATCGATGGCTACCCGCCGCCATGGTAGCGCCGACGCCGGTCAGTGCTTTATTGCATGCGGTGGCCGTGGTCAAGGCAGGGGTCTTTACCTTTGTCAAAGTCATCATCTATATTTTCGGCGCGGATTATTTGCAGGATATGATAGCCGAAGCATGGTATGCGGGCGCGTGGCTGACCTATCTCAGCGGCGCTACGATCGTGATAGCCTCGCTGATCGCATTGCGGCAGGATAATCTCAAGCGCCGGCTGGCTTATTCGACCATTTCACAACTCTCCTATGTGGTGATGGCGGCCAGTCTGCTGAATAGTGCCGCGCTGATTGCAGCTTCCTTTCATATCGTTGCGCATGCGGTGGGGAAAATCACGCTCTTCTTCGGTGCCGGGGCGATTTATACCGCGTCGAAGAAAACGCTCATCTCACAACTGGACGGCATTGGCACGCGCATGCCGATTACGATGATTGCCTTAACCATCGGTAGTCTCTCCATGATCGGCATTCCGCCTGCGGTAGGGTTTCTGTCGAAATATTATCTGGTCGAAGGTGCCTTTACCGCGCAAAGCCTGTTTGCTTTATCCGTTGTGCTGCTTTCTACACTCTTAAACGCCGCCTATTTCCTACCCATTATCCTTCGCGCCTTTTTTGCGCCTTATCCGGCAAAGGCCGCAAAAGGTACTAAACTCAAACACGGTGAGGCTCCCGTTACCATGCGGATTGCGATGATTATCACGAGCGGCCTGACGATACTGCTGTTTTTCTATCCCTATCCGTTTCTTGAGCTGGCCGAACTGGCGACCGGAGTTGAATGAGTATGGCAAAAACTGACCAAAAAGCGACTGCCTCGCAGAAAGATCGCCGCCTCGCTAATATCGGCTGGCTGGTGCTTATCCTGCTGCTAGGTCTGACGCTGGTTGCCGAATCGTTCATGCACCCGCACCCGTATTTCGGAGTCGATGGCGAGCGCGCCTTTTACGCGTGGTATGGCTTTAGCGCCTGCGTATTGTTTATTCTTCTATCAAACGTGCTTGGCGTTGTGCTGAAGCGGGAAACATGCTCCGGAGACGGCTCATGATCCCCGGACTGATACTCATATTCTGCGGTATACTCTGTGCGTTTCTGCCGGCCGGACTGCGGAAGCTGCTGATGGTGCTCGGTCCATGCGTGACGCTGCTTTCCGTTGCCTCCCTTTCGCCTGATCATGTTGGCAATGTGTTTAGGGTTGCCGGGTTTGAGTTGGTGCCGCTTGCGGTGCACCCTTTCAGCCGGATTTTTGCAACCGTGTTTTGCATTGCCGCCTTTGCCGGTGCCGTTTTCGGGCTCGACCATCACAAGCCCCGCGAAATCGCCGCAGCGTTTGTTTACGCAGGCGGTGCGCTCGGCGTCGTCTTCGCCGGGGACTGGATGACACTCTTTATCTTTTGGGAGTTGATGGCGGTCGCTTCTACCTTGGTCGTCGCCTTTGGCGGCACGGAAAACGCTATACGCTCCGCCCTGCGCTACGGTTATATGCATTTCTTCGGCGGTGTCTTGCTGCTGCTGGGTATTATTCTGCATGTGCAACTGAGCGGCTCGAATCTGATTTACGGGCTGGAATTTTCGCTTGCCGAACTGACCGAGCTCTTTACCGGGGATTATGGCGCGCTTCTCTCCGCCGAGGCGCTTAGCTCGGTTGCCGTGCTGTTAATCTTGCTGGGTGTGCTCGTTAATGCTGGCGCTCCGCCTTTTTCCGCCTGGGTTGCGGATAGTTATCCCGAGGCGAGCCCGGTCGGCACCGTGTTTCTTTCCGCCTTTACCACGAAAACCGCTGTGTTTGTGCTCCTGACCGTATTCATCGGACTGGATCTGCTGATCTATCTGGGGCTGTTCATGATATTCTACGGCATTATCTATGCGCTGCTGGAAAATGATATACGCCGCATCCTCGCTTACTCCGTGGTTAATCAGGTCGGCTTTATGGTCACCGGCATCGGCATTGGCACAACACTCGCGCAATATGGCGTCGCGGCCCATGCGTTTAGCCACATTATCTACAAGGCGCTGTTATTTATGACGGCGGGCGCGGTAATCGTGCAGACAGGGGGCGCGCGCAAATGCACCGATCTTGGTGGGCTGTACCGGACGATGAAATATACCATGATCTGCGGCATTATTGGTGCGCTTTCCATTTCCGCCTTTCCGCTGACCTCGGGATTCCTCAGCAAATCGCTCATTACTTCCGCCAGCGCCAAGCAGGAAATGATATGGGTTTGGTTTGCGCTGCTTGCGGCCAGCGCTGCGGCACCTCTTTACGTGGGAATTAAATTTCCGTGGTTTGTCTTTTTCCACCGCGATGCCGGCCTGCGCCCGAAAGAGCCGCCCTTTGCGATGAGGGCCGGCATGTTCATCATGGCTGCACTCTGCATTTTACCGGCGCTGTATCCGGCGATGCTCTATACCCTGCTGCCGGGAGAGATTGGTTATGAACCGTACACGCTTGAGCATGTGGTAACGAAACTTCAATTGCTGCTCTTTGCCGGGCTTGCCTTTTTCATCTTTTTGCAATTTACATCGCTGCTCGAACGAACCGATACTATCTCGCTGGATATGGACTGGTTCTACCGCACGCTGCTACGGCATCTCTTACTGTTAGGCGAAAAACTGGCGGGTTTGGTTAACCGCCTGTTCTGGCAGTATCTCACCCGGTTAAGACGCAAGTTGATACGCGAATTTGCCAAGCTCAACGGGCCATATGGCATCCTTGCCCGCAGCTGGTCAGTCGGTGATACGGTGCTCTATTCCACGATTCTGCTCGGTTTCTTCCTGATTATTTATTACGTCGTAGGTAGCTAGAAGCCCTATGCGCCATTGGCAAGCATTCGAGTAAGAAACTAGCCCATATCAGCATTCATGCCGCCACGCAGCTGCACGATACAGCCTCGTATTGCATGAAACCTGCACGCTGTTAACCATATTTTAATTATTTGGTGATAGAATGATTGATATGAATTAATTTTAATCGAGAAAACAATGTCCGATACTAATATTACTAG
>CAZPQM010000031.1:0-4965 GCA_964588995.1 uncultured Rickettsiales bacterium
CCCCACCGTGGAACACTTCGCCAAACATCGCTCACCCGTTCCCCCGCCCCGCCGACACCGCCCGGCCGGACACGCCCTCATCGATCGGCCCGGGCGGACGCCATTCGGCCGCCACCTGCCCACCCCCGGCCCGCGCCCGTCCGCCCCAGCCCACGCCAACCCACCCCGCCAACCCCTCAGAATCCCCACGCACAGCCCAAAACACCCGATTCTCCAGAAAATCGGTTCCAGGCACCTTTTCTTCGGCACCTTTTCTTCGTCGGGTCTCCTTGGAAAGAGTGTCTCGGAACGTTCGAAATACACGATGGGGACGATGATCCCCAATCCCAACGCTCACCGGGAGACCCGGCTTTCATAGTTTCTTATCCGCTCCTCCCCTTATCCGCTCCTGCGATTCCGGGGCGGCCGGCGATGAATTGAACGGAGGACCGAACCGAGAGCCAGCGCATGATTGATGGGTAATCAAGTTCACAGGTTGGACGGATGAATGCGGCCACAGCTCGGCTGTCCCCATGGGCTTCCAAGCACCGGTGGAAAAGAATGGGCGTGACCGCGCGTATCGAAGTTGAATGGGCCTGCGATCGGCCACCGCCAAACGCAGCAGCTCGAATAGGAGACTGAACCATCCGTCAACCCACGAACAAAAACCCCCTTGACACACCCGGCTTCATAGGGGGGTCGGGGACGGAAACGGGGTTGGGGGTTGATATTCATGGTTTCGGCTGTATTGCTGTTTTCGGGGGCGTCCGGTGGGGTTGAGGGTTGATTCGAGGGCCGTCCGCCGGGCCGAGGTCTTCGGGGGCATAAATGGTGGCGGATGCCGTGTGGGCTGTGACCCCACACCCGCCTGCCGCCCCGGCCCGATCGAAGGATGATATCCGCCCCCGTTTGCGCCCCCAATCGGAATTAACCCACAGCCCCCGGGCCGAGCAGGATTGGGCCGAGGGTGATTTCAATCGCCTATCGCGTTTATCCGGGGACCATTTCAAGCGTCCGAGTGGACTTTGTTCACCCACCCTCCATAGCATTGAACGTTTTGACCGCTATGAACGAATTGAATGTTACTGGTGGTGCCGGATGCCCACCAGAATCGACCCAAGGTTTCGCCGGGCGGCATGGCTGCCCGGCACAATTCGAAAGGTGCCTGAAATGTCACATCCCCCCACACTGCTAGCGCAGGCGGCGTCACAGGTTGATTTGGGCAACATGGAGAACTACTTCTCCTACTCAGTAACCCAATGGGACAGTGTTAGTCACATTCTGACGCTGGGCTTTGGCGTCTTCGCGGCGGCTCTGATCTATTTCCTGGCCACAACGCCGATGGTCGCCCCGCGTTACCGACTGGGCAACATCCTTTCGGCCGTCGTCACGGTTTCGGCAGCCCTCATCCTGCTTCGGCAGTCCATCGACTGGGATATGTCGTTCGCGGCCGCGGGCGATGGCACGTATGTCCGCAACGATGGACAGCTCTACAGCAACGGCTACCGCTACATGAACTGGTCAATCGACGTGCCGATCTTGCTGCTGCAAATGCTCGTCATCCTGCCCTTGGCCGCGCGGCTGAAAATCAGTTACGGCGTGCAGTTTCTCGTCGCGGGCCTGGGCATGATCTGGACCTCGTGGGCCGCCCAGTTTTATGAGCAGGGGGGGCGCGTCGACGGTGTTTCCGCCACGCCTTTCTGGGTCTGGTACCTGCTCGGGTGGGCGTTCTACGTCTGGATCGTCGTGATTGTGTGGAAGGCGATCCACGCGGGCAAGGCGCTCGTCCCGGCTCGAGCAAAGACGGTGTTGACGGCCATACTCTGGTTGTTCATGGTCAGTTGGACTGCTTATGCCTTCGCCATCGCCCAGCCGCTGTTCTGGTGGGATGCATCCAGCGGCGTGGCTCGTGCGTTCATCTTCACCCTCGCGGACATCTCGTCCAAGGCGGTGTACGGCGTGTTGCTGGGTTGGGTCGCACTGATCCTGTCGAAGGAGACAGGTTTCCAGCCGTACGTTATCGAGCAGGAGATGGAAACGCGCGGCGGTCGATTGGCGGGCTATTTCGGCCTCGACGGCGGCACACAGAGCAAGGGTTCTGAGCCCCCGCGAAGCGCTGAGGCCTCAGTCTAGTTTTTCCAGACGTCTCCAATCGGCCCGGCAAAAGCCGGGCCGATTCTTTAATGCAGGCCAGAATTGGTTTTCGGAGCTTAATGATGACAGCGTCCTTACATCTCAACAGGACAGTGTGGGCGACTGGACGATACTCTGATACCAACCAATTCATGCTGACCGCTGACCGTAGCTCTGTATTTGCATTCGTCCTGGGCACCATCGCGCTCGCATTGGCCGGTCATGACGCGGCGGAGTATGTCGGTTGGTGGCTGTTCGTTGGCTCACTTTTCGTGCTCGGCATGCCTCATGGCGGACTCGATCTTCTGCTTGCTCGCCGGCTGGCGCAAAGGCCATCACGACCATGGCGCCATCTCGTCGTCTTCTACCTTGCCGTCCTGTCTGCGGCCGGCGTGGCGCTGTGGGCACTGCCGATCTGGACGCTCGTGGGCTTCGGCGTGCTGACGGCGCTTCACTTCGGACTGGCCGACCAACGCGACGCGTTGGAGTACGATCGTGGCCCCCCTCTGGCAGGCCATCGCTCACCGAACACAATCGCGGGCGGGCTCGGCCGCGGGCTTGTCATGCTCGGGCTCGCGCTGGCGTTCGATCCGGCGGGTGTTCTTGCGACGTTCGGCGACGCCCAGACAATGCTCGGCGTCGCAGCGCAGGTTCCGGCTGGCGCCACCGTGAAGTCGGTCGGCTTGGCTGCTGTCTCGGTCGGTTTGGTGCTGATCGCAGCAGCGTTGTTCGCAACGCCGACCGCTCGCTGCCGCGCCCGTCTGGCCAAACGCCATTTTGTGGAAGTGTGTGTGCTCGCCTTGGCTGCCTGGTCTTTGCCGGCGATCACCTACATCGGTCTTTACTTCGTCTCTTGGCACAGCTTGCGCCATTTCGCCCGCGTCCTTCGGCTGGAGTCCACCGGAGATGATGTCGGGCCGATCAGACCAACGCATGGTCGGTGGCTCGGGGCCGCTTTCCGGCTTCACCTCTGGAGCATGCCGCTATCACTTCCCGTCGTCGCAGCCCTGCTGCTCATCGGCGGAGCCGGACTTCAGCTCGAATCGTCGCACGAATGGGCGACGCTCGTGCTCCTGTCTTTCGTTGTGCTCACACCCGCCCATCACCTGCTCATCGAGTGGGTTTATGCCGGGCCGGCGGCAGGCGACAGGGGTGCGGAGAGGTATCAGGAGATGGCAGGATGATTCATCGTAATACATCAGTGTCGATTCCCCTTATTGGCTGTCATCGCTCCCTATCATGTTTGCTCCGTTTCTTAGTTTTGACACATTGTCTGAGTGATGAAAGTGGACACTCGCTGCGGACCAGAAGCGGTGAGCGGTCAACGGCGGGCGGGTTTTGGCATCAGTTTGCAACTAGGAGACGCTCGTGAAATTCCTGCGAATTGCCAAGGCATTCTTTCTCGTGGCGGCCGGGCTGAGCTTCGCGTTTTCGGTGTACCTCTGGTTCACCGGTCAGCGTGAGGAAGGCCTGTTTGTTGGCATTTGGGTTCCGTCGATCCTCTCGCTGGGCGCGCTGCTGCTGGCCGGCTATGGAAAGGCACGCAAATGAGTACCGCGCTGATCTTTGCCGTCGGTGTGTTCGTGACCGTCCTGGTCGCCATCGCGGTGGTGCTCGTGGGGCTCAGCGAAGCGGCCGACCCAGACTTGGCTCGACCGGAGGACCTGGCCGGCTGGGAGCGCAAGCTCGTCGGCGAATCCCGCGGCGACCCGGCGAAGCGATGACCGTTGGCGACCGCCAGTGGGCAGTTTCTTCCCGCCGCCCAAGCTCGCCATACCGGCGGATGTGCGCTGTCAAAGCGGCGTTCGTGTCTGTTGCGGACAAGATCAGCGTTGTCGTAGGCGTGCCAAGTCAAGAGCAAGGAAGGGCTCATAAACTCTCGAAAGCGAAAGTGCCTGATCGTCGGCGCTGATCGCGTTCCCGCTGAATCCAGATAACGATTGGATCACGGTTCAGGTCGTGAGGGTGGATGGCGGACTGTCCACGGTCAAAGCCGGATAGCATGCGAAACCAAAGGCGAGAACTTGGAATCCCGCGGAGCCGCCTGACGGTCGGTTGGCCGACCAGTCAATTCCGACGACCATGCCGACACGCTCGCCGCCCGAGTCCGTTCGCTTGATGCCGGCACAGCCATACGTAACAATGCGGACATTGGAGTTCTCACGATGGATTGGTTTCTCCTGATCAGCCAGGTCTTCATCGCACTCGCGATGCTCGATGTCTGGCTCATCCGCTACAATCGGCCGGGCGTCTTTCGAGGGGGTCAGGCGAAGACCATGGCCGAAGAGTTTGAGCACTACGGCCTGCCCGTCTGGTTTCGGAACGTCATCAGAGTTTCGAAGTTGTCGGCGGGTGCGATGATGATCGTCGGGATATGGGTGCCACTGGTCGCCGTGATCGCTGGAATCGGTCTGGCCGTGCTGATGGCCGGTGCGGTGATGGCCCACTTGAAGGTCGAGGATCCGCTCTACAAGGCGTTGCCGGCCTCAATCTTTCTGGTGCTTTGCGTCCTTGTAGCGTATTTCCAGTGGAACGCAACGGTGGGGTCGTGATTATCGATTCGATCTTCAAGGCGTGCGGCCCGTGGGGCATCAGCGATCCAAGTCATTGGCTTGCAGAGACCGGACTACGAATACAATATGCGCGAGAGCAGGCACGGTGTCGGATAGCGTGTTGGTTGCGCCCTGCCACCGCCCGGCCTCGACGCAACGCTGGTTGCTTATAGCGATTGACCTACATCGCGTCCGCCCCATTTCCCCCCGGCAACCCCCGGCCCCGCCACCGGTTCCGGGGGCGGCAACATTTCTGACATTCGCACAAACCTGTCGCCCATCCCGCCCCCACCGGCGCGCG
>CAZPQM010000032.1:0-4912 GCA_964588995.1 uncultured Rickettsiales bacterium
CGTTTCTATCATAAAAAAAGGTGAAGCAAACAGCTGTGCCGTCTGCTTCACCCTGTGCGGTTGCGTAAAAATCGGCGCTTTTTCAATCCTGTTCAGCAGTTACATGTCGGAAGTACGGGCCGGATTGGGCTGACAGGTGCGTGGCTGGCTGCCCTGCTGATATACTTTCACGATCTGCTCCAGAATGCTCTCAATAACACCGAGCCGGTTGTCCACCTGCTCCTCGAGACGCATAAGTCGACGCATGGTGTCTTCCTGAATGTCGACAAGATCCTGCAAAATGGTTACAGCGGCTGCCTTGAAATCTTCACCGCTGATATCTTCGAGGCTTTCAATTTCATCCCTGAACTGATTAAAACCTTCTGATAGGTCCTCACAGCCTCGATCGCGGGCTTCTGCCATAGTTTTCTCCTTTTGACAGATTGTGTGGTTGACTGTGCATGTCGGCATGACCCGGACATGCCGATACAAAATATCACAGTGAAAAAATAAAATAAATAGAAAATTACCGGGTGCGGCGGTCGTAAAACAAACGAAGGCCGGTACCGGGCATGCGGCAACAGACAGTGTCGCTGATGCATGAAAAAATTCCGACGGGGATATGCGAGTTCTGTAAGGTTAAAATGCACCTGAGGTTTTTTCGACAAATTCGACCGCCTCCGCCATGAAAAGACTGACCTCGTCTGCTCCCAGCGCCAGGGCGGCGAGTACTTTTTTATCGATTTCATACATCATGCCGTCGATGCCCGCACCGATTCCGCTCATGAGGGCTATTGAGTCGGCAGCATGTATGATAAAGGCAAGGTCGTCATTTCCGGCTGATGAGGGGTTGTGGTGGCAGGCAATCGCCCTGGTTATGTTTTTCGGAATCTGCCACTTCTCGCACACCTCTGAAGCGATCTGGGCATGGTCGAAACCGAGAACCTCGTGCTCGGCGACGGTAAAGGATTTCTGCTGTGTCTGCATAAACTGTTCGAAAAGCTCTTTGCGCTCGGCGATGTATTTATCGAGAATAAGCTTTCCGCAGTCGTGAATCAGTCCGGCGGAAAAGGCATCATCCACGAGTTCCGGTTTTTTCTTTTCCCCGCCTTCAAAAAAATCCTGTCCTTTTTCGGCGGCGGTATTTTTTTCGCTATCTCGATAATCAGAGTTATCTTCAGGGATAGGATTATCCTTATCCTTCTTCCGGAATACTTCGTATGCAGAATTTGATACAGTGGGGTTCAAAATCTGATACTGATTGACTCTGCGGGGGTGGCGCATGACGATAATGAGGCCCGCTTGTTCCAATTCTTCGATCGCGGCCTTGACGGTATTCACGCAGATGCCCAGCTCATCAGCTAAAGTTTGGTACGATGGATGGCTCCCGGAGACCCACCGACTCGTCTGTCCCCAGGGGGCGTGAAAAAATAATTGCATGAAGACACAGCGCGCCGTGCAAGAGATTCCGGCTAAAAGCGCCAGATAGAGGTTGTGGGGAATGTTGCTCTCTAAAGGAGGTCTTGACTTTGGGGTACAGTTCATGATACTATCTTTCATCTTTCTATATTATGCCCGGTTACCCGGGGTTTTGGAGGCGAGTTTACTGCTCGCCTTTACTTTTTTATTGATCATGCCATTGTACAGAGCTATCCAAGATTGTCAAGCAGAAACTTTCGCCTCCTCTTCTTTCGACAGTGGATAATACTGCTAGCTCCAACAATATTTGAGAGTAAAACCGCCGGAATAATTGAGAGTGATCGATTGCCACAATATTTGATAGTATAGAAGAGCAGCCGCCTGATAGGCGGCTTTAAAATTATACATTATGTGCCGGTGACGGTAGGTATAGTTGTAGGAAGTAAACGGCTTTGGGGAACGGAAGTTGTTTCAATTTCATGACAAAGTCGATGGAATTAAAGTTTTTCTTGCAGGCAAAACAGCGGGCTAGATTGATTTTACAATTGATGGCAGAGTTAAACTCTAGACATTCCGGGCATAAGAAGCGAGTGAAGCCTTCTGAGTATTTACAGGGGTGGTCAAGAATTTTGGGCAAGAGCTCGGTGAGTGCGATCTCATTGCGAATTCTATAGAGCAGTTGTGCAGAAAAACGCTTTGGCATGTTTTCTCCTTTAAATTTGCCCTTCGCGTACGGCAGTGGTGAAGATCTCTCTGGTAATCTTCTGTGTGTTTTCCGCAGCGGCCTGGATTAGGCATAAAGTGGCGATATTGTTGATTTGTCTGGGAACACCGCAGGAATATTCATGGATCAGCTCCTTGACCTCCGGCTCGAAGACTTTGTCGTTGGAGCCGGCCGTTTTCATCTGGTAATCAAGATAAGTAACGGTTTGTGCTCTGGTCAGTGTGGGCAAGTGATAGCGAACAGATATTCGCTGTGCCAGGTCCAGATGGCAAGACCGCCGCAGTTGTTGGCGAATCTGCTCCTGACCGACAAGGACGATCTTGATAGGTGGTTGATCGTCAAGTGCGGAACTGACCAGTAGTCTTAGGTCGGTGAGCGCTTCGGATGAGAGAAGCTGACATTCGTCAATGATGACGACGTTGATGGCCTCGGTTTTGGCAGCTTTTTCGAGTATCTGGCTGAACAGACGCTCCTTGGTGTGCTTGGGAATCTCACCCATACCGGCCACGATGGTTTTGAGCAAACTGATCGTTTTGACCTGGGTGGTATGCAAATAGACGGGGTTGTAGTGATTGGCGGACAGAGATTGCAGAAAAAGCTTGATGAGCAAGCTTTTTCCGACGCCCGTCTGACCGGTAATCAATGCAATAGCCCCCGCAATAAGCATGTAGTCTAAGCGTTTAAGGGCTTTATCCATACGCTCATCCCTCCAAATTCTCTCCAGAGGCATTCTTTCCAAAAAAGGCTGGCTGGTCATTTTGAAATGTTCGTAGAACATCAGGACTCCTTTCTTAGCTTTTGAAGTTGGTAAGTAATGTTGACGATATCCTTGTACTCGGCTCTCTCGAAGGCTTCGAGTAGCATCGTTTCGGTCAAATCAGTTAACCGATCGTAAATTTGTTGTAGAGCTTGATACTCCTCACCGGAAAAAGCACTGGCGCCGCCTTTGCGGCCCATCAATTGAGCGAGAGTGGTAATGAATTTGAGGAACGGCCAGGGGCGGCATTTTACGGCTTCGCTAAAGTCAACCCCTTCACTTTGTCGACGCAGCTTACGTTCATGCTTTGTGACGAGCAGATCAAGATAGTCATGTTGGACCTTGGGGGACTGTGTTGGTATTTGGGGCTGCTCACGTTTCTCTCGTTGATGAAGTTTACCTACCCCCAGGTATTCCTCCTTGAGTGAATAAATCAAGACCTCGCTTCTATCCCCAAAGGGATCGTAGCGCACGAGAACCTTGTCCCCTCGCAAGCGTGGATCGACCCGGTACAATTTCGCATCCAAACTGACATCGGAAAAATCAACGTTGACCTTACGTTTTTCTGTAAGCATGAAGAAACGAATGGCGTGGTCGAGATCTACAGGCTCGGTGGTAACGAGACCTTTTTCGTATCTTTGCCTGGGTTTTTCACCGGTTTCTCTGTTTATCGCCTCGTGGTAATCGACTTCGAGCCATGCCGCAAACGCACGATTGAGTTTGTTAAGATCTAAGATTTTTGAGACCCGCACCTCTGTTTCAAAACGGGACTGAACCGTTTGGAAAAATTTTTCAATAATCCCACCGGGTTCGGGATCTCGCGGTGGACGGTGCATTAAGCGGATTTGCATAGAAAGGCATGCCGCCTCTAATTGCTCACTATAGTAGATTTTTCCGTTATCTGCATAGAGGGCTCGCGGTTTTCCGTGGATTTGCCAGGCTCGTAGCAGGGTATCAATCAGAACTGGAGTGTTTTCACGTAGATAGTACCGTCCCGCAACGATATAACGACTGTGACAGTCTATAAAGGCAGATAAATAGGTACGGCGCGATTGACCGTCGATAATGACATACGGTCCGTATTCGATATCTCCGACCCAAAGGCTGTTGCTATGATCCCTGCTCCACCGACAGCGTACTTTTTTCTTACTGGCGCCAAGTTTCACACGCGTTGCGTGCGCTTCTCGCAGATGCCGGTAAAGCGTCGAGGGCGCCACCGTCTTGCCGTAATATTCGTCTAAGAATTGATTGAGGATCACCGACGAACGCGTTGGTGCCTCTTTTTTCAGTTCTATCGCTTTGTCGATCACTTCCTGATCGACGACCCGCGCTTTACCTCTATCACTGCGGGGCCTGCGACATAACGCTTCCCATCCTCCTTTACGATATAACGCCAATTTGCGCCATAGCGTTGCCTTGGATGGTTTCTTGCGTTTGCCGTTGGGGAAGGTAACCTCTTTTTGGGACAGACTTTCTATGTAGCCGGTCAATTTTTCGCCTTCCAACTCCTCGTAGATTACCGGGTAGAGGAGTCGGCACCAAAAAATTGCCTGCTTTTTGTCCTTTTCTTTCATTAAAGCCTCCTTGATGACAGTATTTTTGTCAAAACGGAGGCATTATAAATCAGTTCGCAGCTCGTACTCTTGCGAAACGGGGGAAAACTGGCCTGGAAAATAATTTTTTATATTCCGCCCGGATAGACAGTAGACGTGAAGCGGCTTGTAGCACCAATTTACGTTTTTCACTTCTGTGTTTACAAGGAAGCACGGGTTTTATATTACGTAGCACCTCGGAATCCGGGCATTTCTGCTCAATCATGGCCAATCCTTTTGATAGAGTTTTGCCCAAGCCACCGAGGTCATCCAACCAGCGCCATATTGTCGTTGGCTCAAATAAACGCCCATCCGGGTAACCAATGCTATTATTGCCCTCTTTCGTCGCCTCCATGCAAGAGGTCTTACTGGTGACATATCGTTCGCTTAGTTCTGTGACGACCGGTAGGGCATAACGCTTATAAGGTAAGGCAAAATCCG
>CAZPQM010000033.1:0-4117 GCA_964588995.1 uncultured Rickettsiales bacterium
CATTAAAACCATACCCCACAATAATGAAAGCCAGTGCCAGATAAGCGATAAAGAAGGCCAGTAATTTTACTTTCAGGACTTTTCGCAAAATCACAATTTCGGGCAAAGAAATAGCCACTGTACTCATAATAAAGGCCAGCGTTGTGCCAACCGGCAACCCTTTGGCAATCAATACCTCGGCCACTGGCACAACGCCCATGACATTTGAATAGAGAGGCACTGCCATAATCACCGCCATGGGAACGGCAAACATATTATCGACACCCGCATGCTCAATAAACCATTCCTGCGGAACGTAGCCGTGCAGACCAGCACCCACGCCCACACCAACAATCACATACAGCCAGACACGTTTGATAATATCGGCAGTTTCGTCCCATGCGTGATGCAGGCGCTTCTTGATAGTGAGTGCTGGCTCATCCAGATTGTTTTCACCCATTTTGGCTTCAAATACAAAGGGCTCAACCCATTTTTCGAGTTTGAGTGCATCAATCAACGCGCCGCCAACCATGCCGGTGATCATGCCAACGGCAATATAAGCCAGCGTGAAATTCCAGCCAATGGCCTCGCCAAATAAAATGGCCGCCACCTGATTGACCATCGGCGAGGTAATCAGAAACGCCATGGTCACGCCCAGCGGAATGCCAGAACTCAGAAATGCAATAAATAAAGGTATGGACGAACAGGAACAAAACGGGGTAATGGAGCCTAACAAGACAGCAAGCAGGTAAGCGATGATTTTGGGTTTTCCATCCAGCCAGAAGCGTACCTTTTCAGGTGATACCCAGGAACGCAGGAAGCCAACCAGCAACATCAGGAACGTTAGTAAGAAGAAAATCTTGGTGGTGTCTTCAATAAAGAAATGCACTGCCTCGGCCAGATGCGTATCTTTTCCAATATGCATCACGTCATAAGTGAGCCATGTGGCAAGGGTGGTAAATATTTCAAGCATGATTACAACAATTCTTTTTCTATTCTGGATTTTAGCATTGTAAATGCCTCATCAAAGGCGGCGTTTATCTCTTCCTCGTTACCTGTAGCGTCGGCGGGATCTGGCGTGCTCCAATGCAGCTTTTCATGTTTGCCCAGAAATACAGGGCAACTTTCTGCAGCGGCAGCATCACAGACCGTAATCACCAGATCAAAATTCTGCCCGTCAAATTCGTCCCATGATTTGCTGCGCGGGCTTCCGGCCTCAATGCTATGGCGTTTGAGGGTTTCAATGGATTTAGGGTGCACATAACCTGCAGGTTTACTACCTGCGCTGAATGCTTTGTAACCTCCAGCGCCAAGATGATTGATCAGCGCCTCAGCCATCACCGAGCGACAGGAATTTCCTGTGCAAAGAACAAGGATGTTTTTCATTTAGTAACACCCGCTCTTTGGTGAACAGTATGAATCCTGCCCCTGTTCTGCTTTTTCAGGAATGCCACACGCATCTTTAGCCAAGCAGTCTGTTTGCTTATTAAGCAAAACAAAATCTCTTCCATCAAACTCTAAGCCAAACTTTCCGATGGTGGATTGCTGATATTCCACTTCAATATCGAGATCATCTGCATCGCCAATCAGCTTTTTTGAAATGTCCAGAATGTTCAGAAACTTCTGCGGGGCAATACGGTGATCATAATCTCCAGCTTCCCACAGCTGAAAGTTCACAACCGTTTCTTTGCGTTCTGCTCCACCACAATCAATAAAATGTTTGGCGACAAGGCCTACCTCAGTCACATGGAAATGCTGCGGCACATAGGTGCCATCTGGTAATTTGAAATTAACGGCTGACAATTCGGACAATGCTTTTTTAACATCAGATAGTTTCATGGGTGATTTCCTTTTCTAACAACAATTCTTTTCTTTGATTTCAATGCGGCAGGTCATATCACTCTCTTTACAGCAATTATCAGTCAGGTATTGAATGGTTCCGACCAAGACATTGTAATTTGCACGATAGATGGTTGCTCGACCTTGTTTCTCGCTTTCGATCAACCCTGATTGGCGCAGTTTATCCAAATGAAACGACAGTGTTGCGTGGGGCAGTCCGAGCTTTTTCCCAATCGCGCCCATCATGATGCCATCAGGGCCTTTTTCCACCAGCAGGAGAAAAATGTCCAAACGACTTTCTTGAGCCAACGCATCTAAAGCGCTTATGACATTTAATTTATCCATATAACTAGATATATAAACGATTAAGGCAGGAGTCAATCTTAATGATAATCTCCGCAAGTAATGCGGTGATTATGGCTGCTATTCACCGCAAACCCCAGATTTCCCATTCGTACAATCCAAATTAGGGTCAATCTCTGGCTCATCCAATGTGCGAGTGAAACGTTTGTGATGATCCATGTTTGTGTCAAAGCGTGGGTCATCGCCTTGCATCATAAAGTGGTGAATTCGTCGATTGGGATGATCCATGATCAAGCTGCTTGCAGATGCTCCTGAATCACTTCAAGAAATGTATTGCCATAGCGTTTGAGCTTTGCCTCACCCACACCGTTGACAGAGCGCATATCGTCCAATGATTGCGGTTTATATCTAGCAAGCTCAGTCAATGTCTTGTCATGAAAATAATATAAGGTGGCACATTATTAGCCTTCGCCAATATATTTCTGGTGGCCTTGAGGGCCTGAAAGAGTGCGTTATCTGCTTGAGTTGTGACGATAGGAGCGACCTTTTGGCGTATGCGTTTAGGACCATCTTCATGTTTAAGATTTTTTGGGTAGGATCGAAGATCTATCTTCTCTTTCTCATTTAAAAACGTTCTGCCTTTTTGAGTAATACTCAGCCCGCCGTGCCCAGCAATATCCACAGCAAGCAGATTCTGTGCAACGAGCTGGCGGAAAATATTAAGCCATTCACGACGGCTATATTCTACTCCAATGCCATAGGTGCTTTGTTGATCATGTTTAAAACGGCTAATGCGAGCATTGGTTTTGCCGAGCAACACATCAACGAGATAGGCAACACCAAACCTCTGACCAGTCCGATGCACACAGGATAGTGCTTTTTGTGCTGCAATGGTGCCATCAAAGGACTCAGGCTTAATATCACAAGTATCACAATTGCCACATGGCTCACATTGATCGCCAAAATATTCGAGCAATATCTGACGCCGACAACATGTCGCTTCACACAGGCCAAGCAGTGCATTGAGTTTTTGATGTTCGATGCGCTTTTGGTTTTCATGCGCTTCTGAATTTTCAATCCAACTACGTTGCATCGCGGCATCATCCATGCCGTACACCATATAAGCATTGGATGGGAGACCGTCACGTCCCGCTCGGCCTGTCTCCTGATAATAGGCTTCTATGTTTTTGGGAATATTCATATGAACGACAAAACGCACATCCGGTTTATCAATACCCATACCAAAGGCAATGGTGGCGACCATGATGATGTTATCTCCACGTAAGAACCGCTCTTGATTTGTTGCACGTATGTCCGCAGGCAATCCCGCATGATAGGGAAGCGCATTGACTCCACGCTCTTGCAGCCACTGCGCCATTTCATCAACCTTCTTGCGTGAGATGCAGTAGACGATGCCACTATCTTTAGCGTGCTGGCCCTGAATGAATTTCCAAACCTGCTGTTTGGGGTTGTTACGTTCTGCAATGGTATAATGAATATTCGGACGGTCAAATGAGCTGCTGAATATTTTGCCATTCGCTAACCCTAGACGATCGATGATATCTTTGCGTGTTGGGGCATCAGCCGTGGCTGTAAGCGCAATACGTGGTATTTCAGGAAATCGCTCCACCAACACAGACAGCGCCGCATAATCGGGACGGAAATCATGCCCCCATTGTGACATACAATGAGCTTCGTCAATGGCAAATAGAGCAATATCGCACTCATCAAGCAACTCGAGAAATTCCAGCATGACCAGACGCTCAGGAGCGACATAGAGCAGGTCTATGGTTCCATTTCGCATTCTATGTTTGTACTCACGCACATCGCACTTAGTGTTTTGGCAAGCTCGGCACAGGTTTTTTCATTAAATATGCTCATATCGTTTATACCAACACACCCAAAGACGAAGGCTTTTCCGGACAAACCTTGCGGATATTTGCTGCCGGTCATGTGTTTGAAGATTTGGCCATCGAATGGCTGCGGGCTGCTGGCA
>CAZPQM010000034.1:0-3987 GCA_964588995.1 uncultured Rickettsiales bacterium
CCTCATCGTCGGAGATATGAGAAACCTCCGACCAAGCAAATTCATTGCCGTCCGCGTCAATGACCGTCACATCGGAGTAATCACCTGTTTTGGTGACGATAGTCGCTGTAAAACGGGCACCAAGAAGCCGGAAGGTTAAATCCCTATCCTGATGGGGTGTCCATGTGCTGGCATTTGACGAAGACAGCAACACACCGACCTGATAGGGCTGGCTGGTCACCCAACGCTCATGAACCGCATCATATTTGCCAAGTTCAGCCACACGAACGGCAGGCTCGGCATCATCGGTTAAAAGGTGAACTCATCGACCGCAGTGAAGCCATTGCCCATGTATTTCGCCTTGCGCGTCAGGAACGCGATGCATGGCAAACGTGGCCTGCAAGGATTTCAAGCCAGATGGCAGCAGAACTCGAAACCGATGCCCATACCTTACATGTGACGTTGGAGCGTTATGTCCGTGAACACTTGGAAGAATTGGGAGAGCTTAAAACACACTTCAAAGGATAAGGAAGGCGGCGCGATGCCTAAAAAGCACTCTATGCTTTTCGATACGGCATCGCTGTACGATGGATATGAAACAATTGAACAGGCTTGGAATGAAGGATTAAAGCCCAATGCTTTTATGACCATTTCTGAATGGTCGGACCAATATCGCTTTCTATCCCCCAAGGCTGCCGCCGAACCTGGACGCTGGCGCACAGAGCGCACAGCGTATTTACGCGAGATCATGGATCAGCTGTCACCCCATAAACGGGCGCAGCGTGTTGTTTTCATGAAAGGTGCACAGATCGGCGGCACTGAGGCTGGCAATAACTGGATAGGCTACGTCATCCACATGGCTCCCGGCCCGATGATGGCCGTGGCACCCACGGTGGAGATGGCCAAACGGAACTCTAAGCAGCGTATTGATCCGCTTTTGGAGGATTCAACGGAGCTGAGCAAACGGGTAAAGCCTGCTCGCTCATGCCATTCCTATGAGTGATATTGAGGCGATGCGTGAGTCTATTCACGATCTCTACAGTCTCGTGGCGCAAGAACGCCTTAGAAATGATGCAAATTCTCAGGAGCCCTCAGCCAAGCTGGGGATTTTTGTCGATCCGTTTTTCGATGACGATATGCGCGATCAGGGCATGGAACAAACCGCTGCCATTGTTGATGGTGAGCTTACATTGCCGATTGCAGCCGATATTGCGGAAACAGGCCGTGAAAGCGATGCTTTTACCTTAAGCTATGAGCTGGAGCCAGTGCTTGAGCAATTGCTCCGCACGACCGATATGAAGGTTAATCCGTATCAGGCTTTTGAGCCTGTTCCAGCAAAAGTCACGCTTAATCTGGCCGTAGATCGCTGGACAGAGGTGAACACATCATGGTCAAGCCCCATTACACGGCGCTTTAGTCAGTTCACCAGTCCGCTAACACGCACCAGCATTGTTGGAAGTGGCAACCGCTCAGTCGTGCAGTCGCGCACGACCAGCAATGTGTTGCTGCGCGTGCAGCGCTCTGAATCCAGCGAGCTGCTGTCCTCTACATCCGTGAATGCCGAGTTTATGCGGCAGATTACCCAGCGCTTTGAGATTGAAGGGTTTGATCCTGGAGAAGAACTGGAAACGCTGCTGTTTGACGGCATCGAAATCGAACCGCTTGAAGATAGTTAGGGAAGCATAGAAGAACAATAACCCCGAACGGGATGATATATACCATAATGGAGTTGAAAGCAAAACAATAGACCCGAACGGGTTTATTTGTTTGATTTTGAGACTTGCTATGCTACAATCATCCCGAAGGGGTTGATTCATGACGGATAACAAAATTGAGAAACTTGGACATATCGTTAAGCAGGCTCGCAAAGAGCAAGGCTTAACACAAGAGCAGCTGGCAGGAACAACAGGTGTTGGCGTACGCTTTATTCGGGAGCTGGAGCAAGGCAAGGAATCCTGCCACATTGGCAAGGCGCTGATCGTGGTCTCAATGCTCGGAATTGATATTACGATTGGCGGAGAAGCGCTATGAGCCGGATGTTAGATGTCTATTTGCAAGATAAACTGGTGGGTTGCCTTGAGCAAACGGATAGTGGCGATCTGGCCTTTAGCTATGATGCTGATTATTTAGAGGCGGCATCCTACGGTATCTCGCTTTCGCTGCCCTTGCAAAGTGATGCTTTTAAGGGATCGCAGGTGAAAGCCTTCTTCTCTGGCCTGTTGCCGGAAGAAAGCGTGCGCGACCGTTTGGCGAAGTATCTGGGGCTTTCTGAAAAGAACCCGTTTGCCTTGCTGGAAGCTGTTGGCGGTGACTGTGCAGGGGCCTTGGCGTTATACCCGCATGGAGAACAGCCGCCTAAAGCATCCGATGATGTGGAAGTCTTGGATGACACACGGCTGCGCGAGGTACTAGATCTCATCAAACGCCGCCCGATGCTCGCGGGGGATGATGGCTACCGTCTCTCTTTAGCTGGGGCGCAGGATAAGTTGGCGGTTGGTTTTAAAGAGGGGCATGTTGTGCTTATCAAAGGCGGTGCGCCCACGACGCATATCTTAAAGCCGATGATTGAGCGCGTAAAAGATAGCGCTCATAATGAGCTGTTTTGTATGAAGCTGGCGAAAATGGTCGGACTGGATGTGCCGGAAGCCTCGCTACATTTCATTGGCGATATGCCATATTATCTGGTGGAACGCTATGATCGCCAGATTAGTACAGATGGTGTGATAACACGCATTCATCAGGAAGATTTTTGTCAGGCTTTGGCAATTGCGCCTGAGATTAAATATGAACGTGAAGGAGGCCCGAGTATCGCAGCATGTCAGGATGTGATTGCAAAACATGCGGCACGCCCGGCAGCAGACCAGATTAAGCTGCTGGGTATTGTGCTGTTCAATTATCTGGTCGGCAATGCCGATGCTCACGGGAAGAATTTCTCTTTGCTCTACAAGGGCAAGAAACCAGAGCTGGCACCGGCCTATGATTTGTTAAGTACCGCCATTTATCCAGATTTATCTGAAAAGATGGCGATGAAGATTGGCAGTAAATACAAACCGAAGGATGTGTACATGCGGCACTTTTATAGGCTGGTGCCTGACACCAAGGCTGCACAATCAGCCATGAACCGCCAGATTAAAACGATGACAGAGAAAATGATGGATGCTGCACCACACCTGAAAACAAGCCTGATCAAGGATGGGCTGGCATCGGATGTGTTTGATGAGATCATCGCCATTATTGAAAAACGCGCGAAACGTCTGATCGAATAAGCGCAACTTACAACGAAACCAACCAAACAAGGTCGCTCTGGCGGCCTTTTTTTATGCCTGAAATTAATACTGAAGAGGAGAACGCATATGGCACAATTAGTTGCAGATAGTGACGGTAAAATCAGTGGACGATTTACCGTCCCGCCCAATATCCCGGTTGGGACCAAGCTCATGCAGTTTGTCGGAAGCGAAGGTAATTACGGCGAAGCCTCTTATACCGCGCGTGGTATCATCACGACTGAGGAGCGCCGCCGGGTGACCACCTTGACCGATATTCGCCAACAACAAACGACCGTGGTTGTCCGCCGATTTCGCTCAGATCCGCTTGCCCAGACCTTTACCCTCAATCAAGGCCGCCATATTGGTGGTGTCGATTTATGGTTTACGGAAAAAGGCACGCGCCGTGTCATTGCTCAGATCAGGGAAACCACAACAGGCATTCCCAATCAAACCATCCTCGCTGAAGCCCATGTGCAGGCAGAGAATATTAATCTCAGTGGTGGTCATACGCGTATCGAATGGGCTCCAGTATGGCTGGATGCAGGCACTGAATATGCCATTGTCATTTTAGGGAACCAGCTGCTCCAGCGCTATTTGCTGAACATTCAAATCCATTTTCAAACCTTTTATCTGTTATCGACGTGCGAACCCGGGTGCGAACTGCGAACCATTTTTCGCGCCCTGTCGCTAGGCAAATCACGCGCGCACGCCGCCCGCATTTACCATTGGCTAGGAAGGACCC
>CAZPQM010000035.1:0-3442 GCA_964588995.1 uncultured Rickettsiales bacterium
CTTCTCGGCGAACTCTCGCGCCTGCGGGTCGGCCAGCGCCGCCTCGAGCGCTGCGGCGAGGAGCTCCGCGATCGCTTCGGTGAGGCGCTGTCTGACGTACTTCAACCCCAACAGCGCCACGACAAAGCCAAGCGAGCCCGAGATCCTCTCCGGCGGGATGTCGGCGAGATTCACAAAGCGCGGAGCGAAGCGAGGGACGTGGTCGCCGCCGGGGCCTTCGACGAGATCCGAGAACTCGGGCGGCTTCCACGAACTCTCGCCGTGGTAGATCACGATCGGGATGATCTGCGGAAGCCGGTAACGGCGGTGCTTGCGGTGAGACCTTTGCCAGATGGCGCTCAGGTAGCGCAACAACTGGAGGGATACGAAGCGATCGGGCAACGACTTGTGCTCGTAGAGCACGAGGACGAAGGTGTCCGTCTTTCGTCGCGTGAGACGGATCAGGAGATCGGTGTAGTGGCGACGGAACTCCGGGTCCACCGGCGATTCGGACTCAATGTGGACCTGTCCGGCGGTGAATCCCGAGGCGAGCGCCGGGGCGACCGTCCGTGTGAGCTCCCAGGCGAGCGGAGGTCTGGCGAATACCGACTTGAAGAAACCGTCGTACGGTTTGTCCGCGTTCTCCATGCAGGAGAGTACGGGCGAAAACGGCTTGGTGCTTCACTACGCGCAGACTGTCCTGCGGTGTTTTCACCAGCCGAACGGGAGGCTCACGCGCAAGCCTGCGGTCCACCAGCTCACTCCCGCCCTGTCGGTGAAGGTGGCGCTGAACTCACGGAAAGTCTCGTTGGCGGGGAACATCATGTGTCACCGGTGGTCGCAAGACTGTCGAGAAGGCGTCGGGCGATCGCCGGGAAGCTATTGCGCAGAGAGGCGCGGTAGTCGTCGTCGGTGACGGCGAGCGTGTCGAGCAGTTCGGGCGGGAACGACTCGAGCCGATACTCGAGCTCTTCGAGATCGATAACGCACTTGCGTCGGGCGATCGCGAGCAGGCCGACGGAGGGTGCGTCGTCAAGTTGCGACAAGAGACAGACATCGAACACGTCCTTCGGTTCGTCTCTTCCAATCAGCGCGCAGAGCTTGTTCGCGAAGATATTCAGAAGGTTGTCCAGACGATAACCCTCGGACGATACGCTCGGCATGCCATGACGGTAGACCCGGTCGTTCACGAAATCCACCTTCAGCCGCTTGTCCACAAAGGTGCGGACGAAGTCACGCGAATCGACGCTGGTCTGTATCTCCAAACCGGCCTGCGCGATGGAATCCAGCGCTCTGCGAACCTCGTCACGGTAGAGGGTGTTGTCCGACGTAAAGAGGTCGAGATCGTCGGAATACCGTTTGTTGGCGTGAAACCGGTGCAGACATGTCCCCCCGGTCAGGTAGAACTGCGTTTCATCGCCGAATACGGCCTCGAGCACACGATCCTGGAGGCTGTAGAGCGCCTCGTAGTCCATCTATCGCCTCCACGACCGTTCGGGAACGAGCGACCGGTCACCGGTCAGGTTCGCCCGGATCAGCCGATGCCGCAGATCCGTCCATCTTTGCTGCCTCATAGTGGATTCGAGAAGCGTGTGGATTTCTGAGTCGGAGAAGAGTTGACGCATAAGCCGTGAGGGATACGACGCGTTGTCCGCGATTCGCCCAAAGAGGAACCGCTTGAACGCTTCGTCATCCGAACCGAGGCGTCGTACGATCTCCTCGGCAGACAGATCGTAATCGCCCCAGAAGCACTCCGCGAGCACGGTTCGTACCGCGGCAAGCCTGGGACTCTCGTCTGTTGAAGAGGGGTTATCGGTCGCGCTCATCGGTCCATGGTACCTGCCGTATCCTATCACGGATGAATTGGGCGCTTCCATGAGGTTTGGGTCATCGGTGCGGCTGGGACGCAACGACTTGAGCACGATGCGGTCCTCCTCAGAGCTCACGTCGAAGTACTCTCGACTGCGATCTTCACGAGGTAATCGCCGTTTCGGCGGAGCGAGCTGTGCTCCAATTCGCCGGCAGAGGCCAAACGGTAACTGGTACTCCGGCCGCCGGCGGGATTGCGGATGAGTATACGGTGCTCGATCAGATCGCGAATGTCTCTGAGCGCTGTATCGGGGGAACACTTTGCCATCCGGGAATACTTGGAGGTGCTCATATGTCCTTCGAAATGATGATCCAGCATTCGTTCCACGGCTTTTTTCTGGCGCTTGTTCACAGGCGCCGTGCTCATGGCGCGGCGAACATGTCCTTTGTACACGACGTGTTCCAGGCTTCTGCCGGCGCGGTCGAAGGACCTGTCGAGGCATCCGAGAAACCACTGTAGCCATGGGGTGAGGTGTCCATGGCCCCCCGTTGCTGTTCTTCCAGGCTGCCTTAGTACGCATTACGTTTCGACTCGATTTGGGAGGACATGCTGTAGAATCGATCGGCGCTTCCGTCGGCACGGGCAAGGAGCATATCGGCAATCGCACGCGCGATTCTTCCGTTGCCATCATCAAAGGGGTGAATGGTGACGAACCAGAAATGGGCGATCCCGGCCTTGAGTATTGGATCGATTTGCTCTTCGCTGTTGAACCAGTCCAGGAATCGACTCATCTCTCCATTGACTCGCTCGGCCGGAGGAGCCTGGAAGTGCTCCTTCTCCCTACCCATGGTCCCGCAAAGTACGCGCATTGGTCCGCGCTCATCGGTACGCCAGGCCCCGACAGTGATCCTGTGCATTCCGCTGCGACCGGTGGGAAAGAGGGCGGCGTGCCAGGCAAAAAGTCGGGTCGCCGTGAGCGGCTCACGATATCGCCCTGTTGCATCGGTCAGTATCTCGACGATGCCTTCTACGTCCCTTCCTGCGAACACCTGCCCGCCGGTTTCCAGACCAAGATGCCGTGCCACCGATGAACGCACCTGCTCGGGATCGAGAGGCTCTCCTTCGATAGCGGAGCTCGTGATCACGTCCGAAGTAACGGTGGTCAGGGCTGCCTCGTTGCGGAGGTCGAAGCCGAGATTCTTCATGCGTCCGAGCAGAAGCCCCTGGTGGTACCGCACCTCAGCGAGACGCCCCGCAAGTGCATCATAGTTCCACGTGAAGTCCGGCCATCCGGGCTTCTGGTACATGAATTCCATATTTGCCGCCTGATCTGCGGCAAATATGGCAGGTATTCTCCGCAATAGCGACAATCACCTCAGAATATGCGGCGAATGGTCGGCCTCTTCACCGCAAACGTGAAGAGGCGCCGTGGACGCTGAGGATACTCCAATCAACGTGCCTGTGCCATGAGACTTGCGAGGTGCGGGTCGGGCGTGGGGAGTGCGCGGGCGGAGTCCTACGAGAGCCTGGCGAGCACCTGGGCTTTGGTCTCCGCGTCCAGGATCTCGTCCAGCGCGGAATCGAGCGCTCCCTGGTCCTGACAACTCATGATGCGCTCGCGTTCGGTGTCCGTGAGTCCAAACTTGCGGTCTA
>CAZPQM010000036.1:0-3059 GCA_964588995.1 uncultured Rickettsiales bacterium
CCATAGGCGCCGCGCAGATCCGGCTTGCCGGTCTTCTCGCTGAACGCCTCGGGCCGGGTCTTGGCCCAGTCCATGGCCTGGCGGGTCAGGTCGGTGATCGAGTCGACGAAGATGAGCCGCTTGGTGACGATCATCTGCACCAGCTCAGGGTAGAGCTGGGCCACGTGCCGGTAATGTGCTTCGGAGAACGGCTGCTCGGGGCTGGCTGCCGGGTTCACGCCGCCGATCAGGCAGGCGATGTCCAGGGCGTCGGCAAAGGTCCGGATCGGAATGCTCTCGCCGCTCCAATCCTGCACCGATTTGAGGCCAGCTTCGAAGTCGAGGCACAAGGTCGCGCTTGGCGACACGCTCATGAGGAGCGAGGTCTTGCCGACGCCGGAAGGTCCGACAATGACCATCGTCGTCTTGCTGTTGGCGTCGGCCAGCCGCTGGTCGGCGGTGACGATGTGAAGCGCCATCAGCCCTGGTCCTGGGCGACGAGGGCAGCATCGAGCGCCTGATCGGCACCCAGTGCACCTGCCTGCCGCGCCAGCCTGTAGAGCTTGCGCAATGCCGAGAGCCGGTCGCCAACGGCGTTGAACTCGGCCTCCACGCCGTCCAGGGCGAAGGCGAGATCGTCGACCGTCGCCTGGTCGATCGTGCGAACCACCGCCACCGGGCGCCTGGCGCCGAGGGACGGCACTGTGATGGTGTCGGGCAGGGCCTGAAGCGCGTAGTGCCGCTGCCGCAGGCTGGCGAGCGTGGGGGAGCTGGTCATGGACACGCCTCCCCTCACGCCGACATCTTGGTCGGCGCTGCGGCCGTGCTCTCGCGGCGCTGCTTCTGCTCGAACGCCTCGACGTCCTGGAGCGGATACACCACCCGTCCGCCGATCTTGATGTAGCCGGGGCCTTCCCCCGACCACCGCCACCGTTCGAGGGTGCGGTGGCTGATGTTCCAGCGAGCCGCCAGCTCGATCTGGTTCAGGTGCCTGACGGTCATCTCCGTCTCCTTCGGTTTATGTCGAAAACCTGCGGAGACGATGACCTGCGGGGAGAGAGAAAACCGACCCGGTCAGAGAGAGAAAAACAGAGAGAAATTCGTCAGAGCTCGAAGCTCCAGAGACCGTTCTCGGACTTCAGCCATGGTTCGAGTTCCGCCCAGCGCTGGGGGCCGAACGCCTGGCGCAGGGTCTTCGTGCTGGACAGGGCGTGATCGAGAAGTTCGCGGGCGCCGAAGCGTTTCCCGTCCTTGAAGCCCTGGACGAGTTTGCGAACGATGGCGATGTGAATGTCCGACTTGAAGTTAATCGTCACGTTGCCGTTGATGACAAGCTGCTGTCCGCTCGGCGAAAGGTAGAGTCTCTCGTGCACCCCGGCAGACGATGTGCCATCGAAGAACGCGGCAAGAATGTCGCGGTTGATCGCCATGTCCGCGTAGAGGTCGATCGCATCGCTGACCGGCACGATGACGTGGCCGGGCAACGCCGGTTCGGGTAGCCGCGCCGTCGGAGTGCTGGTCAGGAGGAGACGGATCTGCGTAGTGGGACGCCGGCGAGCGACTTCGGCGACCTGCTCCCAGACACCGCGGTCCGAGAGTCGGCGCGCGAACCACATCGGCACGCGTTGTCGGCGACGGCCGACCCTCGCGTCACCGATCTCCCATAAGAGCCCGGGGACGAGCGCCGTGGCACCGCCACGCGATGCGACGTCGACTTGGACCAGCAGACGCGCGAGCAGAACCGGATAGTTGACCCTGAAGAGCGCCAGGCGCTCCTTCGGAATGTGGACCCAACCTGCGCAAGGGCTGAAGTACCCGTATCCCTTCCGCTCCGCGGACCAGGTAAGAGAGACCGGTTCGTCATCATGGTCGGCCAAGGATGCCGCGGCTGCGACGTGGCCGTCAGGCTGCAGCAAATTCGCCGCGAGCAGTTGCACCGAGCTCTTGGCATGGTAGTCGGAGAGCACGGTGCCGGCGATCTTCCCGATCGTGCTCTCCAAGATGGTCAGGAGCAGATCAACCGCTCCGCGGTCAATCGGCGTCGGCACTGTCGTCCCCGGAAAGAATCTCCCAGCGGCGGAGGTACTTCTCGCCGATCAGCTGCTCCTCCTCGGTCTGGTCCTTGAGGTTGCAGCCATGCGGCATGGTGATCGTCAACGGAAGCGTCCGGCCGCGCTTTGCGTCGCCCTTGGGATGGAACTTGATGGTCAGCTTCGCCTGCGTCACGATCCATCCGCCAGCCAGCGGATCGTTGGGGCCGAACCGCTCCGCCGACATACTCCAGATGGTGCGGTCGGCTTTCCGCAGGCATTCCAAGGTGACGCGTTCGCCGACGTTGTCGATCGGCATCAGCCGCAGCTGCTTGACCTCGACGGAATCGATCCCGTCCTCCGGCTCTGTCGGGAAAGCGAAGGGGCGTAGGAGAACATTGAGATCGTAATTGCGGAACGGCACCTTTTCGCTCTGGAACTCGATACCGAGGAGGTCTCGCGCCATGAAGCGCACCATCTCTTCACGGCTCTCGCGGTCGTTGGCCACGACCTCGATAACGCCGGTGGCCGGTTCATAGGTCATCGCGGCTTCGAACACGGGGCGGCGGGCGCGACGAACGAGTGAGCCGTCATTGTCGAACGCCAGGAAGTCGTCGAGCAGGCCCTCGCGGTAGATCGCAATCTGCACCAGCTCGCAATCCTCGCCATCGAAGGTCGGCCGGTAGCGCCCAAAGATGTCGATGTGGATGTTGTTGGAGGCGAACCGCTCGCGCAGCGCCGCCTTGAAGGCACCGATGGATGCCTCGTCGCGGCGTAGCTCGAGATTCGGGGTCCCGACGAACCCATCCCAACTCCGACCGCGGCGACGCTCGTCGGTGTAGCGGACCTCCTCGGCATGCCGAAACAGAGCGAGGTCGTTAAGGAACAGCCAAAGCGCACGATCGTGGCCATTCGCGAGGCCATCAAGTACCGTCCGGTCGTCGACGACGCTATAGAGCGCCGTCTGACCGGCCTCGTCCGACATGGCCCCGACGCGATCGGCGTCGTTGACGACGCGAGCCTGCGCCTGGTCGTCCATCTTGTGGACGG
>CAZPQM010000037.1:0-2790 GCA_964588995.1 uncultured Rickettsiales bacterium
CGGTTCGGCTTGTGCCAGATGATCTGTTGATGAACGAAAGCGCCGTTCTTCTCCCACGCCTGCTCGACCATCGCCTGACGGCGACTGGCATGCCAGCAATACCACGCCGCCTTAGGCAGGATGGCGTGCTCGATGGCAACCTTGATGAAACGGTCGTAGAGGTCGTTGTTTCGCTCCAGGTCCGCTTCGTCCCAAGTCGGACCGTAAGTTTCCGACCAGTCCGTGTTCTTGGTCTTCGTCTGCCCAGGATGATTTGTGCCGTCGTAGCCGACGAGATAGGGTGGGTCCGTGGCAAAGAGGATCGCCCGTTCGCCGTTCATCAATCGCTTCACGTCATCGGCATTCGTGGAATCGCCGCAAAGCAGACGATGCTCACCCAATTCGTAGAGATCGCCCGGCTGGGTGATCGGATTTGCCGGTGGCGGCGTGACGATATTCGAATCTTCCGATCCCTCATCGGTCTCGAGCCGATCCAAAATGTCGTCGAGAGAGTCTTCGTCAAAGCCGGTAAGATCCAGGTCGATCTCGCCATCCAGATCATGGAGCAGCTTCTTCAGAGCCTCATCGTCGTTCTCCGAAAGCTCAGCGATCCGGTTGTCCGCGATCATGTCGGCCCACTCGGCCGCTTCGCTCGCATACTCCTGGTAATCAACTGGGACCGTCTCCATCTCCAGCAACCGGGCTGCGGCGAGTCGACCGTGTCCTTTGGTAACGAAGCCGGAGCGCTTCGAAACGACGATGGCATTACGGAAGCCCTGAGCCCGGATGATCTTGGCCAGTAGTTTGATCTGAGAGTCCGGGTGCTGGTTCGGATTCCTCGGGTTCTCGACCAGCTTGTCGATGTCGACGAGTTCGGTGTGGGCGCAGTAAATCGGGACGGCGGCGGTTTCGCTCATGCGAGCGGCGCACTGTCAACTATGCCGACACGGTTCGGGTGGCGGCAAACGACACCATCGGATTAAGCTGACTCAAGTAGCCATCGTCACGGGAAAGGAAATAGACCCATGCCTGGACGACTTCACCGCCCACGAGGAAGGATTCGACCCGGCGACGATAAAAATGAGGATGCCCCTCCAAGCGGTCGAGATCCTCCCACCCGTATTCGGGGATGCGGTAAAGTTCGCCCTCGACCGGGAATCCCTCGCCGGGTCGTTCCAGTAGGTATGGCAGTCCATCGACGACCAGCGGGAAGGGAGTGCGTGTCACCGCATCTCCGAAAAACCTACCGCCCGCCCGCTGCATGATGCGGTGGTTACCGAAGCCACGTCGAAGGGTTCCATAGACGAAACACAGATCAGGCGAGGACACGGATGCCTCCCTTCTGCCATTCGAGGATTTCGCGAAGGTAGGAAGCGGGAAGCTCGAAGGCGGAGGCTCCCCGAAGCACCCGGGTCAAGTAGCCCGGTCTAGGGAGTCCGGAGCGATTGCGTTGATCGATGTAGACGAGTGCGCTTTGCATTTTTCCGTCCCCGCCCTCAACCCGAATTCGCTCCTTGCGGTAAAGGCCGGAGGCCACGCCTTCAAACCCGTCGAGGGATTCTTCGCAGGTTGGCGAGATCCGCCACAGAACACCGTGGACGAGCGAGCGCGACTCCGGACGGATGGTCGCCACACCCCGCTCGTTAATCTGGAAAGCGAAGTTCGCAAGCGTGGCCGCCCCGACCGCCTTGGCCCGTGGGCATCGCTGATGCATCTGCTCCGGCCACATGTTCGACCCGTAGGCGAAGTAAAGGCGCGGGCGACTCATCCCTTGTCCTCCGAATCGGGGTCGAGGAAGGGAACCACGTTGTCGGGCCCATCGGGATAGATTTCTTTGAGGAAGCCGTGATGGATCAGATCCGCCACGAAGTTCTCGTGGTCGTAGGTCGAGATGATGGCCCCGTTGTAGAATCGGCATCGCTCGGATGTTTCTTCCATGAATGCCCGCTCAGTCGCGCAGGGCGCGTAGCTGGAATCGCGCAAAGCCCGGACAAGGGCCTCCGGAGAATCTCCCCGGATCGTCCCGCCGCCCCAAAGGGAGTAGTGCTTGGCTGTTGGTGGTTCTTCCAATTTGTAGGTAATCATATTTTTATCCTTTCTTAAGCTGCCAGTTGCAAGCGGCGGTTGGTGTAGAAGTCGTGGACCTTGGTGCTGAGGAACTTTTTCAAGCCCTCGAAGCCGCCCTCTGCTTGGTGGCCCCTCCGCGCGAACTCGACGAATCGGGCGCAGAACTCGATCCAGTTGGCCATCTTCTCGAATTCGATGGTTCCGGAGTGCTGGCGGAACTCGATGGTCTTGTGTCGCCAGAAGCTCTGGCTGTTCAGTTTGAAGTAGCGGCTCCCACTGGTCACCAATCGCTCGATCTCCCGCAGGGTGCTGGCTTGATCGAGCTTGCGCTCGAGGTCCGCGACCCGGAGGCTCCGGCAAAACTGGTTGGCTTGGCCCCGGCGGCTGCGCGGCATGAAGGAGTCGATGATCTCTTCCATCGCGGCGTAATTGCGGTAGAGCGTTTTCCAGATCTGTGGGTCCTCCCCGAAGTCTCCGGTTCCGAAATGGACGTGCAGCCCGCAGCGGCGGTCGATTCTCGCGCCTGCGCTCTTGAGGGCGTCGCAGACCTTCCGAAGTTGCTCCAGTCCGCCCTTTCCTTTGAGCACCGGGCTGACCACTTCGAACCCGCTCGAGACCGAAGCGTCGGTCACCACCTTCCAATGGCGGCGGGTGGCGTGGTTGTAGCCCTCGGCGTGGCAGGCAATCCCGGCGTTCCGGATGGCTTGCTCGACCTGGCTGATGTTCGGCCCGAAGGCTTCAATC
>CAZPQM010000038.1:0-2763 GCA_964588995.1 uncultured Rickettsiales bacterium
GATCAAGCTCTAAACGCTTCGCCGCGATTTCTTCATCACAGGAAATGCAATAGCCATAATCACCGCTTTCGATGCGTTTGAAAGCGGCTTCAATGCGTTGCAACTCGTCGCGGCGGCGTTCCTCGGCGGCAAGCGCCATCGCCTGCACCTGCATGGCATCCATGCGCGATAACCGCCCCACACTGGCTTGGTCAAGTTCCACCGGCTTGGTGGATTCCTTGCTGGATTGCATGAGCGCCAGCAATTCGGTGCGCTTTGCTTCCAGCAGGCGTTTGAAATGTACTGTGTCGATAGTCATGCCGTAAATTTATAGCGTGTGCGATTGGCAAACGCTACCAATGACAGCATCACCGGCACTTCCACCAGCACGCCAACCACCGTAGCTAATGCTGCGCCGGAATGCAGCCCAAACAGACTGATAGCGACCGCAACGGCAAGCTCGAAGAAGTTGGATGTACCAATCAGCGCAGCGGGTGCGGCGGTTGTAAATGGCACACGCCAGAGATATGCCCAACCATAGGCGACGAAGAAGATGCCGTAGCTCTGAATCAGCAACGGTATGGCAATCAGGCCGATCACCAGCGGTTTGTCGATGATGGTTTGCGCTTGAAAGCCGAACAGCAATACCACGGTGGCGAGCAGCCCCATAATGGAGAAAGGTTTTACCTTGGCGGTGAAGCGTTCGATGCGCTCATGACTATGATTTTTATCCAACTTGCGGCGGGTGACATATCCTGCAGCAAGCGGAATCACAACATAGAGAATAACAGAAAGGAGGAGAGTTTCCCACGGCACGACAATATCGGTAACGCCAAGCAGAAACGCTGCCAGTGGCGCGAAGGCAAAGATCATGATGATGTCATTGATTGACACTTGCACCAGCGTGTAATTGGCATCACCGCGCACCAGCTGGCTCCAGACAAATACCATCGCCGTGCAGGGTGCAACGCCGAGCAGGATCATACCTGCGATATATTCCTTGGCGGTTTCGGGCGCGACCAGTCCGGCAAAAATGTATTCAAAAAACAACACGCCAAGTGCAGCCATAGTAAACGGCTTAATAAGCCAGTTGACCACTAGTGTAATGCATAAGCCTTTCGGTTTGCGGCCTACGTCTTTGATGCTGGCGAAATCGACATTGACCATCATCGGGTAAATCATCACCCAGATGAACACGGCCACTACCAGATTGACCTTGGCATATTCAAGATTGGCAATGGTCTGGAAGATTGAAGGCACAGCAATGCCCAGCCCGACACCAGCGGCGATGCAAAGTGCTACCCACAGGGAAAGATAACGTTCAAAAAAACCTAAAGGAGATTGTTCAGTCATAGTAATTCAGTTTCGATTCGTTGTTTTAACAAGTTAAAAGCTTCATCAAAGGCCGCGTTGATTTCCTCCTCCGTGCCAGTGGCTCTGGCAGGATCGGGCGTACTCCAGTGCAGCTTTTCATGTTTGCCAAGAAATGTGGGGCAGCTTTCAGCGGCAGCAGCATCGCACACGGTGATCACCAGGTCAAAATGCTGGCATTCAAATTCATCCCACGATTTGCTTCGTGGTGCGCTCAAACTCATACCATGGCGTTGCAACGTCTCTAAGGACTTTGGATGCACATAGCCTGCCGGATTGCTTCCGGCACTAACTGCTTCATAACGCCCTGCGCCTAGACTATTGATAAGCGCCTCGGCCATGATGGAGCGGCAGGAGTTACCAGTGCAAAGAACAAGGATTCGTTTCATCAGCAGCAACCGCTTTTAGGTTCTGCTTTGGGAGCGCAACACGCACCATCATCTGTTGTAGCGGCAGGTGCGTCATTGAAAAATTCAGCCTCGCCCATGGTGTGATAAGTTTCCCATGCGATGCCGCTTGGGTCTTGCACCCATGTTTTGTCGGATTTGGCGTAACAGCAGGTGGTTTCGCCTTCATTGAAGGTCGATAAATCGGCCTGCTTGATGCGTTCACGTAAAGCGGCCATTTCGGATTCATCCTCAGCCTGAATGCCCAGATGATCTAGCCCCGCCGTCGCGCCACGAGCGGAGATAGCAAAGTTGATATGCGGATCGTCAAGCATCCACTTGGCGTAGTCGGTTTTTTGCTTGGCAGGCTCTGCGCCGAACAACGCAGAATAGAATTTGGTGGATTGTTCCAGATTATCCACCGAAACGTGAATATGCAGTCGTGTCATTATTGGCCTCGCTTAGTTGGGTTGCAGTTGGTTTCGCACCCTTCTTCAAGGATGCAGCAATTCTCACGCAGATAGCCGATCAGCTCCTCAATGGATGCAACATTGGCCGCATAGATCATGGAGCGCCCATCTTTACGGGCAGAGATCAGCCCTGCCTGCGTGAGGTGAGATAAATGAAAGGACAGCGTGTTATGCGGAATACCAAGGCGATCACTGATCGTTCCGGCAGCCGTGCCGCTGCTTCCATACTCAATGAGAATTTTAAATACCTTTAATCGTGTTTCCTGAGAAAGCGCGGCAAAGGCGTTAATTGCGTTATCTAAGTCCATTCGTCCATAATAATGGACTTATTTAACTCGTCAAGAATTATCGACATAATTGGGTGGTTTACAGATTTCAGTCTGTAAATGCTCTGAAAAATTACAGAATATAAGGTGTAACCATGAGTTTTGAAGAAGTACAGTTTCCCAACGATATTTCCTATGGTGCGACTGGTGAGCCAATTTTTTTAACCGATGTGGTGGCAACCGTTTCTGGCCACGAGCAACGCAATAGCAAATGGAGTCAGTCGCGTGCCA
>CAZPQM010000039.1:0-2645 GCA_964588995.1 uncultured Rickettsiales bacterium
AGTCTCTTTTATACGGTAAGGTAGACGTAGTCGTTACGGATTCTCCTGTAGTTTTAGGTTCTTTTTATGAGCGAAGATGCCAAGATACTAGGCTGGTTGAGAAAGTAGTTTTTGACTATCTAGATCATGTGCATCACACAGGCGACGCAGTTCATTACAATTTCTTTTTGCAACGGCATAAAGCGTATAATCAAGCTGGGCGTTTTGAGACGGAGACACAAGCCAAGCAAATAGACGCAGAACTTCGTAGATTCTTGGACCAAGAGGGCATCAGTTATATAGACGTGACGACCTCAGACGAAAAGAAAGCGTCTGACATTTTAGCCACGGCTCAAATAGGAGCTTAGTGTTACATATGTTTTCTAAAAATAGTTGTAATTGGTGGGGGTTCGCTTGGCATCTTTATTCTTTTTAGGTATAATTGTATTTCTAGTGGCACTTTGTCACTCCCTTATGAAAGATTTAGCACGATTTTATGAGATGACCAAGCCACTTATATACTTGACAGAGACACCAAATTATGATATAATAAGGGTGTAAAAAAAACACAAAAAAAAAAAAAAAAAAACATAAAGGAGATAATAAAATGAAGAACATAAACAAGTTACTAGTCAGTTGTCTAATGTGGGCAACTGTGGTTAGTGCCGAAACATTAGTAGGGCCGTCATTATTCTTTGACAACAATAGTTCAAAGATCATTCGACCCGAATTGTTTAAGTCCTACTATGAGAGCATTAAAGATCAAGTAAAAATGGTAGGTATTACCTGTTTTGCGGATTCTGATGGTTCTGTGAAATTAAACCAGGCTCTTGTAGCTGCGAGATGTGAAAGGGCTGTAGAGTTCTTCCGGTCAATGGGTTACAATGTAAATTATGACGTAGAACTTCAAGAGGACTCTAAAAAAGGTCATCTTATAGAAGAAAAAGGGAATACTCTAAAGGACCTACACGGACGCAAGGCTTTGAATAGGCAAGCATTGGTTTTCTTGCATTTAAAACCACAAGAGCTTAAAGTCGTAGAGAAAACAATAGTTACGAACAAGCCCTCAAAGCACAGAACTCAGTTTTATTTTGGGTTCGCTCCTGATGGTGTTAGGGACCCCATGCAAGAATCTTCAAGCCTGTTTTCAATAAATGAGGACAGAGATTTTGAAGCTGGTTTCTCATATACATACAGCTTTTCGAAGCATTTTAATTTAAGTGGTTTAGTATTAACGAATAGAAGTTTCTTTTTAGGAATTGGAAAGGATTGGTAGAAATGAAAAAATTATTAATTATATTAGGAGTAATTTTCCTTGCCTCTTGCGGAGACAAGGAACGAGTAGAGGTTAAGTTGACCGACCTTAATGGAATCGATCAGCTTATTGAAGACGCCTTGGCTGATATGGATTTGTCGTGCGTAGTTGAGAATCTAGAAGGCGGAGCCATGATCACTTGCCCAGACGGAAGTGCCGAGTTTATTTCGGACGGAACGGCTGGCTTAGACGGAATCGACGGTAAAGACGGAATCGACGGTAAGGACGGCGATAAAGGTGACAAAGGCGCCGATGGAGCTGATGGAGCTGATGGTTTATTTGTGGCTTGGGTTGACCCATGTGGAGATGAACTAGCACACGATGAGCTGTTATATCTAGACCGTAATGGAAAATTCCATGCGTGGTTTAAAGATGTAGGACATGTCATTCTGAATGAAGGCACCCTATACAAAACAACGGACGGCTCTAACTGCAAATTTAAAATTGTCAGTGGTAGTTTGGTGGACAACTTATAAGCAATAAGTTAAGACCTAGAAGAAGCCACCGGAGGAGAAATCTTTCGGTGGTTTCTACTTATGAATGAGATAATTGCTGAATTGGTATGACCTTTGCAAACGACGAGAATACTTGACAAAGATATATAAGCTGTGGTATAATAAAAGTATGGATAGAGAAAGAAAACTAAAGAAGATCTTAGAAGAAAAACAAGCAATGAAAATCGACGGGGTGCTCGTAGATCTGGCTACAGCTTCTACAATCCTCCGAGTAGCTTCCGAGCTCAAGGAAGATACCAAGAAAAGGCTTTTTAGGTATCCCGTGAAGTCTATGGCGGCTGTCATCTGGCAGATGATGGTGACCGGTTAGGAGTAAAATATGGACAGTTTTGTCGCAGTCTTATTTGGGTTATTAGTGGGGCACGCAGTGGGCGATGTGTCCTTGCAAAGTGCTATTCTGTCGCAATCGAAAAGAAAGCAATTTAGTCAAGCCCATTGGTTTTATTTCTTATTCGCTCATGCATTAATCCATGGAGGTGCAGTTTATGTCGTCACTGGAAACCATTATCTTGGAATGGCAGAGACAGCTTGTCATTTTGTGATTGACTATTTCAAGTGTGAAGACAAAATCAGTTTAGCGGTAGACCAGGCACTCCACTTTGCGTGTAAGGTTGCTTGGGCTTTGGTGTGTGTGTTATGAACGATTTGTTTAAAATAAAAATTGAGAAATTAGCTCAAAACAAGGTTCTGGTCTATTTGTTCTTTCCTAAGCGTCGCACGATGTGTAAGACCCTTTTGCGTTTCCAGGAACATTACAAGTCGCCTAGGTTCGCCGACAAGATCTTCACCCGCGATGAATTTAAAGAGTGGTACCGGAGTGAAAACGGAAAGTTCTC
>CAZPQM010000040.1:0-2435 GCA_964588995.1 uncultured Rickettsiales bacterium
TGGCGAACGATCCGTACGAGGTCATGGTCTCCCTGGGACTCGTCGCCGGGCAGGCGTACCGGGTTCGAGGCGGTCAGGCGAGCGGCGTCTTGAGCGTCACGAGCGAAGATCTCCTTGGAGTCCAGCTTGCAGGGGTCGGGTCCACCGTCGCCGGCGACATGAGCGGCGTCCAGAGTTCGGGGGTTTTCAACATCGTCAACGGCGACGCGTTCGGAGTCCAGAACGCGGGCGTCTTCAACCAGACCGACGGTCAGGGCGGGCTCGTCCAGAACGCCGGGGTCTTCAACGTCTCCAGCGCCGGCTTCAACGGGCTCCAGAGCGCCGGAGTCTTCAACACGACTTCGGGTACGCTCAACGGAGCGCAGTTAGCCGGCGTCTACAATCGCGCCGGCGCGACGAATGGCGTTCAGATGAGCCTCGTCAACATCGGCGGCGACGTGAACGGGGTTCAGGTCGGACTCGTGAACATAGGTCGTCGCGTTGTCGGGACCCAAATCGGCCTCGTAAACATTTCCGAGGAGATGTACGGAGTACCGATCGGCCTCGCGACCTTCGTCGAACGCGGTATCCACGACGCGAGCATCTGGTGGGAAGGTGAAGACCGGACGTGGATCGGCGTCCAGAACGGCAGCAATATCTTCTACACCCTCGCGTACGTCGGATTCACCCGCGACGGTGAGTGGCTCGAGCTCGACGGCTTCGCCGCGGGCGCCGGGCTCGGGTTCCGGATCATCAGCCGTCCGTTCTACGTTGACCTCGACCTGGGTTGGAAACGAGTCACCGAGGGGGCAACGGCCGACGAACGGTTCTCGGCGCTGTTCGACCCGAACCGTGGAGCGACCTTCCCGGCCGCACGCCTGATGGCGGGAATCGCCATCGGCGACGGATTCGGCTGGTTCATAGGCGGAAGCTTCGACGTATCGGGACCGCTCTCTTCCGACGCGATCGGCTACTTCGCCGATACCGCGAGCGCGCTCGCCGTGTCTGAAGAGGTCGTCGTGCACCCGAGGTTCTTCACGGGGTTCAAGCTGTAGCCGGCGGACCTCGAGCGAGGAAACGCTATACGTCCTGATACGCGCGTATGGAGTTCAGCTGGCGAAGCTTCCGAATCGCCTTCTCCTGCAGCTGACGCACCCGTTCGCGCGTGATGCCCAGCCGTTCGCCCGTCTCTTCGAGTGTATACGGTCCCTCGTTCCCGATCCCGAAGCGCAGCTTGATGATGTGCTTCTCACGGTCGGTGAGCGCGCTCAGTGCGTCGCGGATATGAGCCTGCGCGGTCAGCCGGTACGCACGCTCCGCGGGCGCGACTGCGCCTTCGTCTTCGATCAGATCCGAGAGCCGGGTCGAATGATCGTCGTCGATCGTGACGTCGAGGCTCGCGGCGTCCTGTGCGAAGCGGGTGACCTCTTCCACGCGCTCGGGGTCGCACCCGAGCCGCGTGGCGATCTCTTCAACGCGAGGTGAACGACCGAGCTCCTCGGTCAACTGCCTGACGACCGAGAAGCACCGTCGGATGTGCGTCAGCATGTGCACGGGGATGCGGATGACGCGACCCTTGTCGGCGAGCGCCTTCACGATCGCCTGGCGAATCCACCACGTGCCGTAGGTGCTGAATCGGCACCCCTTGCGAAAGTTGAACCGGTCGACCGCCTCGATCAGCCCTATGTTTCCCTCGTCGATGAGGTCGAGCAGTCCGAGCCCCTGGTGTTGGTACCGTTTCGCGATCGACACGACGAGGCGAAGATTCGCGCGGACCATCTGATGCTTGGAGGCGCGCAGACGCTCTTCGAGGCGTTCCATTGCCGACGCAACTCTGCGCGAGTGATCAGAGGATGCTTCGAGCTCATCGAGCTCTGATTTGATCGTGGATATCTCGATCGCGAGTTCCTGCTCCTCCGCGGCGGACAGTAGCGGATACCCGGCGATCTGCTGAAGGTAGTACGAGAGCGGATCACTGCCCTCGCCGAGGGCCGACACGCGTACCGGTTCGCAGTGGCGTGGTGTTTCGACCGATGTCGCGTCAGCCATACGCTCCCCTTTCGTTGTACGATCCGCCCCTCGGGGTGTCAACCCCGCGGTGCGGTCTCCGGGTCGACGTAGCGGTTGTTCCGCCATACGGTGAACAGCACCATCGCGGAATCGAACGCCGGGGAGAACCCGACGGTGCCGAGAATCGTCCCCTGGCCGACCCGCTGGCCCCGCGATACGAGTACCCGATCGGCGCCCGCGTACCCGTACAGATAGCCGTTCGCGCTGCGTACGAGGATGAGCTTGCCGAAACTGCTGAACGGCCCGACGAACTCGACCACACCGTCGGTGACCGACCGAAACTGGTCGCCTGGGTCGCCGCTCATGACGACGCCGGGAAACTTGCCTTCCCACGGCTGTCTCGCGCCGGGGTGCGGCCAGTCGGGCGACGCGGTTGGCCGGGGTTC
>CAZPQM010000041.1:0-2373 GCA_964588995.1 uncultured Rickettsiales bacterium
CGCGCCAGGGTCTGGATCGTCTGCAGAAGCTCATGGATGAGTACGCCGGGGGTGCCGGGGTCAGCTACATGACCAACGAGAAGCTGCTCAACATCGGTCTCAAGAAGTTGAAGCTCCTCGAAGAGGACCTCGAGAAGATTGGTGCCGAGGATGTCCATGAGCTGATGCGCGCATGGGAACTGAAGCATCGTCACCTCACCTCAGAGGCCGTCGTGCAGCACACCTTGTTCCGTAAGGAAACCCGGTGGCCCGGCTATTATTATCGTGGTGATGCCCTCAAGCTGGATGACGAGAACTGGCATGTCCTGACCGTGTCCCGCCGTGATCCGCAAACGGGCGAGTACACCATGGAAAAGGCGCCGTGCTACCACCTGGTGGGCGAAAACGAGCAGGCCCAGGCCCAGGCCCAGGCCTGAGCCCAAGCGGGTTGCTTAACGGGGAGGCCGCATCGGTGGCCTCCCCGGCCCGTTTCGGAGTGGGACGATAAAGATCAACGCTCGTTGGTCTTTTTTCGTTTCTGAATCGACTACATTATGGATGTGGTAAAGACTATGAATGAGATCATGAATTCAACCCAGGCCCCGGAAGCGGAGCCTGCCGAATCGTTCAAGAACATCATCGATCACACGGATGAGGAGATACTGGAGGTGGCCCACCCCATGTGGGACGACCTCATCAAGTACTCCAACAAGGGGCAGTACGGCAAGTTCATCCGCAAGTTCTCCTATGGGCTGCTGTTCGGCCTCAACGAGGTGGAGTTGGGCAAGCAGTTCGTGAAGAGCGATCTCACCCGCAACCTCTCCTCGGACTATGACTACCTGGGCCTGATACGCCGCGGCCAGCATGTGACCGTACTCTACCGGGTGCGGAGCACCAAGAAGGAGGGCGAATGGCTGGGCCGCCTGGTACTGGGTTACGAGAAGGGCGAGGTCCGGATATTTGCCGCCTCGATTTTTTGATCGACTCGGCGGTGATCAAAGCTGCCATCCGTACCCGATCCGCATCAAGTTGAGACATCATGAGTGAAATCATCAAAGACATCGTAACCGACGGTAAGTACGTCGAACTGAAGTACCAGGTCATCGACGTGAAGACCGATAGCGTCCTGACCGAGGTCGAATATCCCCTCGGCTATGTGCATGGCGTCAACGAGGTGCTGGCGCCAATGGTCACCCGGGAACTGGAAGGCAAGGCCACGGGTGATACCATCGAGGTGCCCATCGACTGCAACCAGCTTTACGGGCCCCGGGATGAATCCCTCGTCATCACGGAGCGTCTGGAAGACGTGCCCGAGGAATACCAGGAGGTCGGGACCGCGATTCTGATGGAGAACGACAAGGGCCAGACCAAGAGCTTCCTGGTCACCCGCATGGATGACAAGACCATCACCATCGATGGCAACAACCCGCTATGTGGTCGCGAGGTCTTGTTCAAGCTGGAGATACTGACCGTGCGCGATGCCACCGAGGAAGAGATGGAGCATGGCGGCAAGGTGGAGGATGGACCGGACATCGACACCGGTAACGCGGTGCCGATCTGAGGGCGGCCAGCCACTACACGAGTCGCGCAAGGGATTGCACGGTGCAGGGTCGAAACAAATATGGCTCGTCCGCAGAATCCATGGGTGAATGTTTCACTCGCGGGGAGCGCCAAGCACGCATGATGTACATGGATAAATGATGGCGGCGTGGCGCACCTTCGGGTTGGTTTTTCCGCACCGAACAACAGGCTCTCGCCAAGAACGCCAAGAACGCCAGGGAAGCTTTAGCTTATTGTTTTTCGTTGTATTCGTGCCCTGGTCAATATTCCGTGGCCCCGGGGCCAAGACGAACGGCGTCTATCCTGACCGAGGGGGTACCAAGGGTGTTGGGCAAACTTGGCGTTCTTGGCGACTTGGCGAGAGGCAATTCCTTCCTCTACACCCACGAATTTTGCTGACGAGCCGCAAATATATACCGGCTTTGGCGCTTCTGATTTACTTCGGGAAACGTTGGGGGAATTCTGTGCTACCGGAGGGGCTGAATATTCTGCACTGATTTCGGCCATCCCTGGCCATAATTATGGCCCTCAACTATGGCCCATAATCAGCCCCATAGTCAGCGCCTACTCAGGGCCGTTTCGGCGTCTCATACTTCACTTCTTTCTGAAACGACTCCCAGATGGTGTCATAGCCAACGAAACCCTTTTCGTTCGGCTCTCTCTGGCGGGTCTTCAAATAGCGGGTCTGGCCTTCAGGAACTTTCGGCCGGGTCTTGGCTTGCTCACTCATACGTCACCTATGGTCAGGTTCTTACTCGACGAAGGACAAAGCTCAGGTGGCTCGTTGAATTAGCCGGCTGAGCTTTGAGGTTCAACACGAGATTGTATGGCATA
>CAZPQM010000042.1:0-2058 GCA_964588995.1 uncultured Rickettsiales bacterium
AGATGCCCTGCGAGCCGAAACGCAAAAGTTGGAAGCGGTGTATCAAAAGAAAATTGCTGATTTGGAAGAGTTGAAAAAAAGTGTGTTGCAAAAAGCGTTTAATGGAGAATTGAAAACTGAAAAAATGGTTTTGGCATGAAGATAAAACACCACGGATTAGAAATACCGATAGACAAACCCTTTGATTACTGTGAACTTGACAGAGAACCTTATGCCCACGTATTAACCCAAATAATTGAGACTTATGCCGATGGTTTTGTAATGGCAATCAACAATGAATGGGGAACAGGTAAAACAACCTTTGTTAAAATGTGGCAGCAATCATTAATAAATAATGGTTTTAATACAATCTATTTTAACGCTTGGGAAAACGATTTTGATAACAACCCTTTGGTTGCCATTATGTCAGAGCTTAAATCGCTAACAAAAGGAGATACTGAAAAAGAAAAATTTTTTAAATCGGTCATCGAGAAAGGGGCTGTTTTGATAAAAAATGTGGCTCCCGCCTTGTTAAAAGCTGTTGCCGACAAATATATAGACTCAAAAGTGCTTGTTGAAGCCATTGAAAATACAGCAAAAGCTACAAGTGAAATTTTTGAAGAAAAAATCATAGAATACAACAACAAGAAACAGACGATAATTGAATTTCGTGAAGAATTGGAAAAGTTTGTAAAACAAGCCGATGATTCTAAACCACTGGTTTTCATTATAGATGAACTAGACAGATGCCGACCAAATTATGCCGTAGAATTATTAGAGCAAATCAAACATTTATTCTCGGTGAAAGGAATTGTATTTGTGTTATCTATTGATAAAAAACACTTAGGCAGCTCAATCAAAGGTTTTTACGGCAGCGAATCCATCGAGAGTGATGAATATTTAAGACGGTTTATTGATTTTGAATACTCCATACCACAACCCTCGGTTGAGAAATTCACTAACTATCTTTATGGTTACTACTCTTTTGAAGAATTTTATTCATTTCGACGTGATAAAAGTGATAATGCAAGCTATTTTTTGAAGATGGCTACATATTTGTTTAAAACAAATAAGGCAACATTAAGACAACAAGAAAGAATTATGGCACATACACGATTAATTATGTGTTCGTTTAAGGAAAATGAGAAAGCTGTTTCTCCACTACTTTTTATATTGGTTTATCTAAAAGTAATGAATGAAGACATTTTTAAAAGTATTGAAAATAAGGGCTATACCGTTCAACAGCTAAGCGATGCTTTTACAAATTTCGTAAAAAATGAAAAACAGGAAATTAACGGTATAAATCTTTTATATGCAGAAGCAATGCTTTTATGGTTTTATAATAACAGCTTAGATTATCATAAAAAAGAAAAACTTTTTGAAAAAGATAGCAATAGCGATAGCGATAGTGTTTACATTTCTCCAATTAATTCCAAATTGGATATGAAAGAAGGAAAGGCAGAATTAACAAGATATTTTGGAGAGATAAGTCATAATTTTGACTTTGACGATTTTAGCTTAAGTGACCTTTTAGTTAAGATAAATTTAACGAAATCAATCAAAGTATAAACTAAAATCAATGAAATAGAAAGAATAAACTCAATAATACAATTTATTATCAAAATGAGTATCTTGCAAATGAAATGAACAAAAATAGATGAATATTTTAAAACACATACAGAGTGCATTGTTGCTGAAAGAATTAAGTTATTCGGAAAATAATTCCGTTTTTGTTTGCAATTATATCAAATTTGATATTATATTTGCAAGCAATAAGACTCACCACGCTTCCCATTTGAACAGCGCACCCGGGTGAGTTTTCGATTTTTATGGAGTTAAACATTATGAAGTATATAAAACCCCCTCTCTCCATAAGTGAGCAAATCTCCAAATTAAAAAAACGTGGACTTCTTTTTAGGGACGAAGCTAAAGCAGCTCATTATTTATCTAACATCAGCTACTACAGATTAAGAGCATACACCTATCCGTTTCAGGATAACGATAGTCCAGACCATCCGTTTATTTCGGAGATATTCTTTGAAGACATCATAGGACTATATGTTTTCGATCGCAGGTTGC
>CAZPQM010000043.1:0-2030 GCA_964588995.1 uncultured Rickettsiales bacterium
CTTTTGTTACTATGCAGTTTATATAGAATGTCAGATTAAATGTAAACTAATACACTTAAAATTACCTGAACAGCATCAGCGGCACTTTACAGGCTTTTATCAGGGAAGCTGTGGTGCTGCCCAGAAGGATAGTCCGCACGCGCGAATGGCTGTATGCGCCGGTGATCAATAAATCGATATTATGTGCGCTGACATAGTCCGCAATCGTCTCATCGGGGTGATTATTTTTCTCGTGTATAACTTTGACGTTAAATCCAGCCGCTTTGAGTTTGTTCTCCGTTTCCGCCGTATCAATTGCATCGCCGGATTCCACGGCCAGCAAATGCCCCTCCAGCCCTTTTAAAAGAGGATGGGCGGTTATGAAGTCAACAGCCTTGCGTACGCTGTCTTTGCCGTCATAGGCAATCAGGAAGCGCTCAATCGGGCGGACAACGGATGACACGACAAATAAAGGCTTGTGAATGGCGCGGGCGGTCGTTTCAAGATTAGCGCCCAGAAACTCAGACTCCGTATTGGCGTGCTCGCCGCGCTTGCCGATGAAAATCATATCAACAGATGCTTCAAGCTCCTGAAGCGTTTCAACAAGACTGCCACGGCGATGGAGTAAGTTTACTTTCTCTACACCCGCATCGCGCAAAATTTTCTCACCATGCTCAAGGATAATCCGCCCTTTTTCCTGATCCAGACGGCTACGTTCTTCATCGACTTTAGATAGCTCTGCCAGTAATCCGCTTCGTGCACCAAGACCGATAGCGCCTGTATAGTCACTGCCTGGCGCCTGATAATCCGAGTGGCGTCTCAGCACATGCAACAGGTCGATTTCTGCGTTTAAACGCTTGGCTACCCATGCTGCATTGGCGCAGATATTATCGGCATAGGCCGAACCATCTATACAAACCAGTAATTTTGTCATCCTTTTATTCCTTTAATGTTTATGCATGAGTTCCATGGCATTTTCTTTGTCATGGATGGCCAGACGGTCAACAATAGTAGCACTGGCTTCATTCATGCCGATCAGTTCGACTTCCGTACCCTCACGGCGGAATTTCAAAACAACCTTATCAAGCGCGCCCACGGCAGAGAGGTCCCAGAAATGCGCATCGCTGACATCAATCGTAACATGGCTGATCACTTCCTTGAAATCAAAAGCAGCGGCAAATTGATCGGCAGAAGCAAAGAACAACTGGCCGTAAACTTTGTAGGTGCGGCGATGACCGTCTTCACTAAGGCTGGTTTGGATATCCAGCAATTGAGAAACCTTACGCGCAAAAAACAACGCACTCATCAAAACACCTACAAATACACCGATTGCCAGATCATGAGTCCAGACCACCACAACGACAGTCGTAATCATGACAAGGCTGGAGCTTTTCGGGTGGGTTTTCAGGTTTTTGATCGAAGACCAGCTAAAGGTTCCAATAGCCACCATAATCATGACGGCCACCAGAGCAGCCATAGGAATTTGACTGACCCAATCACCCAGAACAAGAATCAGGAATAGCAGGAAAGCGCCTGCGAATAGTGTTGATAAACGTCCGCGACCGCCGGATTTAATGTTGATCACTGACTGACCGATCATCGCGCAACCCGCCATGCCGCCGAAAAATCCGGAGACGATATTGGCGATCCCCTGGCCTGTACATTCGCGGTTTTTATTACTGGGTGTATCGGTCAAATCATCGACAATTGTCGCTGTCATGAGAGATTCCAGCAAACCAACCGCCGTCAGTGTTAATGCGTAGGGCAGAATAATCATCAATGTTTCGAGGTTCAGCGGAATATCAGGTAGTAGAAAAACAGGTAACGTGGAGGGCAATTCCCCCATATCACCCACGGTGCGCAGATCAAAATTAAAAAACATACTCACCGCTGTTAACACGATAATGCAGATGAGCGGTGAGGGAACGGCTTTGGTAAAGCGTGGCAAGATATAAATAATGCCCAGACCGGCGGCCACCATGACATACATCAACGACCCTGCACCCTCAAATTCGGGCAGCTGTGCCATGAAGATCAGGATTGCCAGTGCG
>CAZPQM010000044.1:0-2030 GCA_964588995.1 uncultured Rickettsiales bacterium
TATGACCAGTTCGGGTTTGGGGACCATCTGACCCAGATCGGCGCGTAGTCAATTTGCTTCTCCCTGCTAGCCTGGCGTAGGTTCACGCTACGCCCTTCCTTCGTTGGTGTTTTCTTTTTTGCAGCGGATCTGATTTTTCTCTTGACATATCAAGAGCGTCTTGATATAATTCGCCCATGAGAAAAGCTACCCCACTGCTCGAGAAGACACCCTTCGCCATCGATGAGACCCCCATGCAGGGCGCCTTGAGCGCCAACGCCGGGCTGGCCGCTGTGAGCCGGGTGCTGCGCAGCCTGGAGCTGGGTCCCGCTTGCCAAGCCTGGCTCGACATCAAGCAGCGCAAGCGCGGTTACGCGCCAGCCCAGTTCATTGAATCGCTTGTTATGCTCAACGCCGCCGGCGGTGACTGCATGCAGGACATGAACCTGCTGCGTGAGGACAGCGCGATGGAGAAGATGCTGGGCTACGGCGTGCCCAGCACACGCGCCCTGGGCGACTTTCTCGCACGCTTCCATGATGAGCAAAAGCTTGCCGCGGCGCGTGAGGAGGCCCAACAGCAAGAACGCCTGGCTTTCATCGTCGAGGAGAATCAGGCCTTACAGGGACTTCACGAGGTGCGCTGCGCCATGATAGCCCGGCAGGCCCGGATTTCGCCGCTGCCCGATATTGCCACGATAGACCAGGACGCCACCATCATCGAAAGCCGCAAGCGCGAGGCCACCTACACCTACAAGGGAATGAAAGGCTACCAGCCCATGGTGGCCGCTTGGGCCGAAGCTGGGCTGATCGTGGCCGACGAGTTCCGTGACGGTAATGTGCCCGCGCAAATGGCCCCGCTTAATTGCGCCAAGCAAGCGTTCGCCGCCTTGCCCCATGAGATGCAAGCGCTGTACTTCCGGGGGGACTCGGCCTGCCACGAAAGCGGGCTCATCAATTGGCTTCGCAACGAATCGCGCGAGGGGGGGCCGCAGGGCTTCATCGGATTCAGCGTGAGTGCGCGGATGAGTCTGGAATTGGCCCACACCCTGCGCGCGGTCCCCGAGGAACAGTGGAAGACCTTTGGCCATGACCGCGACGGTACAGTGCGCCAGTGGGCCGAATTGGATTTCGTTCCGGGCGAGAAGACTGAAAAGAAGGACATTGTCCCATTGCGTTACGTGGGCTTGCGCCTGGCCAAGGCCCAGGGCGAACTCTTCGCGGACGGCAACGAGCATCACTACCACGCCATCTTGAGCAACCGTTGGGACATGGACGGCGGCGAGCTCATCACCTGGAACCGCGCCAAAGCGGGCACCATCGAACATGTCCACGACGAAATGAAGAACGGGCTGGCCGCAGGCCAATTGCCCAGCGCCAAACTCGGCGCCAACGCCGCCTGGTTCCGCATCGCGTGCATCGCCTTCAACGTCATGTCGGCGCTGCGCCAGGCCTGGCCGGACGAGTCCCTACACAAAGCACACCCCAAGCGCCTGCGTTTTGTGATCTTCGCCACGGCGGGGCGCTTCGTTCGCGACCGCCGGAAAATATCCCTGCGCTTCGCCGCCTCCAAAAAGTGGATCCAAAACCTCATCGCCTTGTTCAAGGCCTTCCCCGTCGTTACCCGCGCAACCGGCTAGCCCCCACATAGCCCGCCCCCGGCCTTCCCACAGGACCACTGTGCCCGAACCACGTGAATTGCCCCACCTAAGCGGCGTGCCCGGACGCAGACGCCGACAGAAGCGAGAAAGACGCCGCATATCTGCCCCGAGCCATCCTCAAGACGGCACGAACAGCGGCATCCTATAGCAAGCCCTGGCCACTCTATGGGCTTACCCGCCGATTTGGGACCTCGTTCCCATGTTGACAGACGCCGCCGCTGGCGCGTACTCTTCTGCGCAAATCCACCGCGCATCCAGTGCGCGGACTTACGATGGAGTGGAGCCCCCATGCAGACGGCCGAAATCTACGAACCCAAGCACCCTATCCGCATTGTCACGGCGACATCCTTGTTCGACGGCCATGACGTGGCGATCAACATCATGCGGCGCATC
>CAZPQM010000045.1:0-2028 GCA_964588995.1 uncultured Rickettsiales bacterium
GGCCGAGTCGTGTCGGCATGCCATACTACGCGGAAGCCTCACGCGGATCTTCGAGGCTGGAAGCAGATGGTATTGCTCCGGGCGGGAGAGCGACCGATAATCGACAACATGGACGAATCAGAGCGTCAGTCTGCTGTTGTTTTGAGGTTGCTGTATTCGCGTCGGCGACAGAAGCCTGCGAGATTCGTGCTCGACGGGAAGCGGCATCGCCTGAGGTGGCTGATCGTTACGGCTGTTTGCCTCTATGCAGTTTACATCCTGCTGCGGCTCTGCTACTGGGAGCAATACAGCAACCTGCCGCAGTTGATTCGAGGCCATGTGATGGGCATCTTCATCACGCAATGAGGCAAGCCATCTTGCTTGCGTGGCTGACGCTGGCGACACCGCCGGTGCTGGAGCTTGCGAATCACTCTGTTCACGAGGATATGCCGACCCTGTATCTTCGCCGGCCCGAATTCATGGGTCTGTGGCCGACGGTCGATCCGGCGAAGGAAAAAATAGGCAAGCTGCATGGTAAGGGCCCAGGGGGTCGCCGGAACTCAGGCTCGACATGTACGATGTGTTTCTCGCCGTTGTGGTATTTCCGTATTTGTGCCATGGCGTTCAACTCTTGATGTCCAGAACCGGGGTGTCGGGGAAGGCGTCGATGCTCTCAATCTCGATCACGTTCTCCTTGACCGACAGCACTTTGCACCTGGTCATGGCGATCAGGTTTGGACGCACCGGCGAATGCGTGGCAAATACGCCTGTCAGTGGATTGTCGGGATTGCCTTGCGGATGGACCTGGAGGATCGACCGCTTCTCGGGCGTGTCGTTGCGGTCGAACCACCACAGCACCCAGATCTCCGACTGCTTTTCCATCCGCAGGAGGCCGGGCTCATACTTCATGCCCAAGACAATCAGGGTCTTGCCGTCAAGCTTTTTGACGTGGCCGATTGGGTAGACCTTGAACTCCTCGGGCGTCTTCTCGCTGTTGCCACGCGAAATGGCGCATACGGCGGCGACCAAGACCATGGGAATCACAGGAACCAGGTATCTCCAAAATGGTTGCATCGCGGGATCTCCTTGAAACGGTGGACTCGTGGAGCTCTAGTCGGCAGCCGTTCTTTTGCCGTTCAGTTCAAGCACGCATGGCTGTAAGCTGAACTGATACGGACCCTCGGGAAAGCACGAATAGAGCAGGTAGAAGCTTTTGCCGTCGTCGCTGATCCACTTCGGCGGAATGCGAGGTTGAAAGCGGTCTGCGTCGCCGCCCCCACCGTGGACTTTCTTTTCGCCGGGCGTGGCGGCGTCCTGACTGGCGTTTACAACGGCAAGCACGCTCAGGAGCAACAAAACAGCGAGGTGAACTCGTAACATGTTGGCACTCCAGAGGTTGAATCGTCCCCCAATTCTATCAGCCGGGATGGTCGGGCGGTAGCATGTCAGAGTTTCCTGGCCTGTTTCACCGGAGATTGCCCCTATGAAGACACCGTTGCCGCTCCTGCTTCTGGGATCACGGGTCGGAAGTGGGATTGAACATCGGTCGGAGTTGGAAAATCAAGCTCTTTCCCAAGTCAAATATTGTGATACGTTTGCTTTTTCCTGCCCGGCGACTTCCGCCGGCATGAGATTCGAGGCTAGAAAACATGACTGAACAGAAGCCAACCGAAAACGCACAACTGGACGATCTCTTCGAGTCGTTCGGTGTCCAGCAGCGCGAACGCATTCGTGTCCTCCGCACCGCCCCGTTCAAGGAAAACGGTCAGTACGTCCTTTATTGGCTGCGAACGGCCATGCGGGCCCACGAGAATCCAGCACTCGATGCGGCAATTCGCCTTGCCAACACGTTTCGCTTGCCTCTGCTCGTTCACCAAGAGTTCTCAAGCCGATTTCCCTTCGCTTCGGACCGGCATTTTAAGTTCATGCTCGAAGGCGCCCGAGAGCTCAGCAGGGAGTTCCGCAAGCTCGAGATTTGCTACACCGTGCATCTTGAGCGACAGGGGCAGCGTCCATCCTGGCTGCACCATCTGGCGGAACGCACTGCCG
>CAZPQM010000046.1:0-627 GCA_964588995.1 uncultured Rickettsiales bacterium
TGGATCGTCTTCCAGTTCGCCTCTTCACGGTTGTCAGAGATCTTCACCTACGAACCGGCACTCGGACGCACCGGCGAGGTCTTCCTGGTCAACCGGGATCACTTCCTGCTGACAGACGCGTACAACCTCCCCGAATCGGCAGTCCTCCGGCGACACCTGTCGGCGGAGAACATAGAGGGGAAATTTGCAGAGGGCGAGGGCGAGAAGGTTGTCGTCGACTACCGTGGCTACGAGGCGTTGACCTCGTTCAAGGTGCACACGATCATGGGCTTCGAGTGGCTTCTCATCGCGAAGATCGACCGCGACGAGATCGTCACTCGTCAGTACCTCGACGATCCGGACCGGTATCACGAACGGATCCGGGCCTGGCTGAGGAGCGCCGACTTCGACTACGCGGACGTGAACCCGCCTGAAGACCGCGAGGTTCAGGTTCATCTGGACGACTTCCGGCGTATCGACACGCCGCTCGTCCTGTATACCCCCGGGGTCGCTACGTGCACGTCGGTCATCGTCACGCTTCCGGGCCGTTTCGCCTACATGGCTCACGTCAGCCCGTACGACCGCATGTACGGCGGGTCCCGAACCGATCTGGTGCGCACGATCCTCCGAAGGATCGCCGACTTCGAG
>CAZPQM010000046.1:637-1265 GCA_964588995.1 uncultured Rickettsiales bacterium
GAACCGGTACGGACACGCGACGTAGTCGAACCCGAGATGCGCGAAGTCGAGGTCACGATCGTCACGCCCTCCATCCGCTACTCGGAGAGGCTGCTCGACGAGCTCGTGGACGCCGGGGTCTTCCTCTCCCAGATCACCTTCATGAAGAATCCTGAGGCCCGTGGCGCAGACGTGCGGTTCGACTTCACGACAAACGAGACGTACGTCACCTGGTACTACACTACCGACTACGAGGAACGCTACGTGCAACTCCGGTCACAGACCCCGACGATCGGCAGCATCATGGAACGTTTCCTCCCGGAATAGCGGTACACGTGCCTTCCAGACCCCCGCCTTGCTCGCTACGCGTGGAGTTGGTAGGTTGAGATCAAGGAGTTTCCATGGAAGTTGCACAGGACCGGGTTGTGACCATTGCCTATACACTGAAGGACGACGACGGCAATGTGATCGATTCTTCGGAGAACCACGGCGATCTCGCCTATGTCCACGGCCATCAGAATATCGTGGAAGGTCTCGAAGACGCGCTCGCAGGCAAGGCCGAAGGCGACACGGTGAGCACCACCGTCGAGCCCGAGAAAGGGTACGGCGACCGGCACGACCAGCTCGTGTTTTCCGTCCCCCGGTCGAA
>CAZPQM010000046.1:1275-2023 GCA_964588995.1 uncultured Rickettsiales bacterium
GAATATGCCCGACGGCGATCTCGAGGTAGGCATGCAGTTCGCGGCACAGGACAAGGAAGGTAACCAGCAGGTTGTCACGCTCGTGGACGTCGCCGACGACGAGGTGAAGCTCGACGCGAACCACCCCCTCGCCGGCCAGACACTCCACTTCGACGTCACAGTGAACGGTGTACGCGATGCGACCGAGGAGGAAGTCGAGCACGGCCACGTGCACGACGGGTCGAACGGACACTGATCAAGCCCGCTGCGCTACTCGAACAGACTCCCGATCTGTTCGCCGTAGATGTCCGCGATAACGTGACGCTTGATTTCCTGCTTCGCCGAGAGTTCGCGTCCGACCTCGAACGGTTTCTCCAGGACTGCGAATCTGAAGACCCGCTCGAATCCCCTGAAGCCGGTCTTTGCGTTCACCCTGGTATTGATCTCGCTGTCCATGAGCACGAGGATCGCCTCGTTCTCGAGCAGGTCGGGGTACCGGTCGTACGGCACGTGGTTCTCGTCCGCGTAGCGTTCGACCGCGTCCTGATTCGGCACGAGCAGCGCCCCGAGATACTTCTGGTCCTGTCCGACAACAACCACCGTGTCTATGTACTCGCTCTCGGTTATTCGCTGCTCGATCGGCAGCGGCTCAATGTTCTCGCCACCAAGAAGCACAATGGTGTCCTTCGCCCGGCCGGTGATCTTGAGCTCTCCACGGTGCGTCAGCATGCCAAGGTCGCCGGTATTGAGCCAACCGTCGTCGTCGAGC
>CAZPQM010000047.1:0-1970 GCA_964588995.1 uncultured Rickettsiales bacterium
AACGTGGCCTTTATGCGACGATCTTTGCGACGGGCTTTCTTATGGCACCAGAGCTCCCTGTGGTCCGAGAGAAGCTGGCGGCGCCAGAAATCTGCATGGTGGTGACCTGGCTGTTGATTCTGTTCCGAACAAGGCGAGCAACGGCGCCGTTTCTTGAGTGTCAGAAACGCGTTCTCATTATAGGAAGCATTTTTGTAGCGTGTTATTTTTTTTCATTTGCGATAAATTCAGCTACTATCCAACACGGATTTGTCGGAAGTTCGGTTGAGGTGATTAATTACGCTTATGGCTTTTCCATCATGCTGACGGTGGCTTTCCTCGTTGACCGTTGGGAGGTGCTGGTAAATTGCCTTTGGGCATGGCTAATCAGCGCGCTTGTTGTTGGGGTCGTCGGCGTGTCTACAGTGGTGGGCCTAGCTCCAGATTGGGCCTATGATGACTTCAGTGGTCGCGTGTCCGCGACGCTCAAATTCGAGAACCAAGTGCCATCGTTCATCTTGCCGATATTGCCGGTGGCCGTTGTATTTTTGGTGGTTCGGCCACAGTATTTGAAACGAAGACTATTTTTAGTGGTGACATTAGTTGCCGGGCTTGGGACAATTGCAATGACCGGCAGTCGAACTGGTTTGATTATGGCGGGACTATTTTTAGCAGGAATTGTTTGGATTGCGGTGGCGGAGGCCAATAAGCCACGCCTCAACAGTTCGCTGATCACTGCCAGCCTCGGCATCCTTGTTGCTCTCCAATTGGGAATTTCGGGCCTCGCTATGCTAACCTACGAAGGTGAGTATGCCCTCGGGAAGACGCCGGCATGGCAGCGGCCGACAGTGACACTAATGGAGTGGCTTGCAGAATCGGACGGCTCGCTTGATGATTTACATCACAGTCGGGCAAATCAGATTGATTTTGTTTTCGATAAATTTGTTGATCATTCGGTTGTCGGAGTTGGCCCGAAAATGTTAGGTCCGCGATTTGGAGCGGCCGAAGTTCATAACACTTACCTTGGAGTTCTTATCGAAGCTGGTATTCTTTCATTTATTGTGTTTTTTATATTCTTAGCGTTGGTTTTCCAATTAGGCTCGCAGTCGATACAGACATGTCAATCGGATGTGAAGCGAGCGATTATCCGTGCTTTAATTATTGGCTTCGCGTTGTTGTTATTTTACCAACTTACAATGTTCGGCTTGCGTCAAAGGAACATTTGGATTATAATGGGATTAATCATCGCGTTGCCGCGTGCCCTGAACGTGTACAGTGTGCGCAGCCAGATACCCGCGCTGCATCAGGGACGTCGTGTTTCCCGCAGTGGTAGCCGACCTTCACTTTTTTGACCGGCCGTTTGAATGAGATTTCGTTGAGAGAACCTCCAATGACAAAACGCCACTCAGGCGCCGCCGATCAGCAGCCGCAAGACTTGCTTGTCTTGCGAGCGAAGCTGGCCGGACGAGTGCGTCAATTTTATGACCGCCACTCATGTCACCGGCCCCTCTCCTGGCCATGCTTGAGCAAAACGATCCCGTGTCAGTGCCGGCACCGATTTGAGAGGGTTTCATTGGCAGGTCCCCATCTGCCAGCCTCCGGTCATCGGGTATTTTCGAAGGCCCGATTTTTCAATTTGGCGGGGTGCAAGTTCTTCCGCGTCGAACGCTGGCACGAACGTGTGACAAACAATCCTTTTGGTGCACTGAACCGCCCCGGTTTATTTGGAGGCCGGATTGGCTGAGTCCTATGCCGCCATCGGCACGGGGTTGCTGCGACAGAGCCTGACCGACATCGAGGTTTGCGTGGTCGATGACGGGTCGACCGACCGAACGCTCGACCGCCTGGCGGCTGTCGATGACCGCCGGCTTCGGGTCTTGTCGTGGGGCCGGTCCGGTCGTGCCGAGGCGCTGCGCCAACGATGTGCCGCAACCTCTTAAAGGCACTGCGGACAATGCGGGCGACCGAGGCCACCGGGTACGTGTTCGCAG
>CAZPQM010000048.1:0-1787 GCA_964588995.1 uncultured Rickettsiales bacterium
TCGTCTCCAACCGGCGGAGACGTCCGTGCAACCGGAATACCGGAGGCTGACCGACCGTTATGTGAATGTCGCTGGCTCCCTGCTTGACGCATGCCATCAGGAGCTTGTCGATCAGAATCTGCTGTGCCATTGCTCACGCTTCTGTTATCAAAGGTGATTGCTGACTGGGAAACGATCGTTCCCGCTGAAAAGTCCTCTTGTTGCCCCCGGTGCACTCGGGATGAAATGAAGACCCGGCTGTGTTCCCGTGGAAGCTGTGTTCCCGTGGAAGCTGTGTTCCCGTGGAAGCTGTGTTCCCGTGGAAAATGTCTTCCCGTCGGAAAAGCCTGGCTCCGTGATCTCAACCGTCGGGGGCACACTCCATTGGGGCGTCCTGTGTTGTCGGTACTGCGCGGATATGAATGGATAGGAAAGAGATGCAGCCGACAAGCGTGGCGCGTATCACCCGTCCCTCCGATTATTCGCGGCGGTCCCGAAAGACGCAAACCGCCCGGTGTATCAGTGACCTTTGGCTGCACGTGCCACACCTCGCCGCAGCGGTATCGGGCCCCTCCATGCTACGCGAAGGTGGGTTGCTCGGCCGTTGCCGCGATCCCCCCCGCAGCTAGTGGAACTCTCCCTGTACGAGCTATTCGCGTGGCGGAGCCTCCGCGGCATTCGTCGCTTTGGGATGAGTCCGCGCACGCATGGTGAATCATTCCCTCGCCCCCCCCCCGATTGGATGACACTCAGATCAAGGCCATGTCGTCCTGCTCGGTCCGCTTGGCCACGCGGTAGACCTCCTCGATGGTGGTGACGCCCGTCATGGCCTTGCGAAGTCCGTCTTGATAGAGCGTCGTCATGCCTTGATTGATCGCCGCTTTGCGGATCTCGGTCGAAGTTTCCGAACTGAAAATCAGCTCCCGGATCTTGGAGGTGATCAACATGATTTCGAAGATCGCCATGCGGCCGCGATACCCCTTCTTCTGGCAATACGAACATCCCTTGCCCTTGGCGAACGTGGCGCCTTTGGCCATCTCCGGCGAGATGCCGGCGTCCGCCAACACGCTCTCGGGCGGTACGTAACTTTGCTTGCAGCGGTTGCAGATCACCCGCACCAAGCGTTGCGCCAGCACCGCGATCACACTGCTGGCCACCAGATAGCCGGGAACTCCCATGTCCACCATGCGTGTCACAGCACTGGGCGCATCGTTTGTATGCAGCGTGCTGAATACCAAGTGTCCAGTCAAAGATGCCTGGATTCCCATGGAAGCAGTCTCGGCATCGCGCATTTCACCGACCAGGATGATATTTGGCGCCTGTCGCAACATGGAGCGGATGATGCGGGCAAAGTCGAGTCCGATGCTGTGTTTCACTTCGACCTGGTTGATGCCCGCCAGGTAATACTCCACCGGGTCTTCCGCCGTGATGATCTTCCGATCAGGTCGGTTCAAGGTATTCAGGGCGGCGTAGAGGGTGGTGGTCTTCCCCGATCCGGTGGGCCCGGTCACAAGGATGATGCCGTTGGGACGGCGGATCAGGGACTGGAATTTCTGGTAATCACGCTCCCCCAATCCGAGCTGCCTGATTCCCACCTTGATGCTGTCTTTATCCAACAGTCGCATGACCACCGACTGGCCGTGGTTGGTGGGGATCACGCTGACTCGCAGGTCGAGTTCCTTTTCGCCGACGGTCACTTTGATCCGCCCGTCCTGGGGGCGTCGTCTTTCGGCAATATCGAGCTTCGAGAGGATTTTGACACGCGAGAGGATGGCGCCGAGCAGACGTCGGGGGGGGCTGTCACGCTC
>CAZPQM010000049.1:0-1769 GCA_964588995.1 uncultured Rickettsiales bacterium
CATTGGTACTGACTGCTTGCGCAGAAACACCTCAACAAGCGAGTAGCACGCTTTCCGATGACTGGTCCGCTATGATGGTCGTGCACGACGAGGTTATGCCCAAAATGAGCAATATCGCCCGCTTGAAAAAACAGCTGAAAGGAGATTCCACTGCACTGCCAATCGTGTTAAAACTCACCAAAGCAGAAGATGCGATGTGGGAATGGATGCACGGACTCCGGCAAGAATCCGAGTTAAAAGAGATGCCGGAGCCGGAGGCAAAAGCTTACCTAGCCAAGGAAACTCAACACATTGAAGAAGTGAAAGCGATGATGCTAAACAGCATGGCTGAAGCCGAAACTTATCTGGACTCAAAAGAAACGCGATGAGTAAATTACGCCTTTTTTTCATACTACTTGTGCCTGGGTTCTTCCTGCCTGCCTGCGAAGGCGGGCGGGAGGGCCCTCTTCCTGTTATGGGCAACAAATACACCCTCAGTGGGGATACGGTTTATCACGAAATTGCCGATTTCCGATTTGTCAATCAGGATAGCCAATGGGTCACGAATACCACCTTTGAGGATAAGATTTACCTGGCAGATTTCTTCTTTACCTCCTGCCCAACGATTTGTCCTAAAGTGAAAAAGCAGATGCTGCGCCTTTATGATAAGTACGAGCAGGATAGCCGGGTGTTGCTGCTTTCCCACTCGATCGATGTGAAACGCGACACCGTCGGGCATTTAAAGCAGTACGCCTCCAACTTGGGTGTGAAAACGGAAAAATGGCACTTCGTCACCGGGCTGCATGATGAAATCTATGAGATGGCAGACGACTATTTTAGCACGGCTAAGGTTGACGCTGAAGCACCCGGAGGTTTTGACCACAGCGGGCTGATCATTCTTGTAGATGCCAACCGACATATACGTGCCTACTGCGACGGGACAGACCCGGAGGCCGTCAATCAATTTATGGAAGATATTGATAAGCTGCTCCGGGAAGAATATACACCGGTCAGCGATTCTATTGTTAACTAAAAAACAGGACTATCATGGATAAAAGAACGTTTCTCAAACAAGCCGGGCTATTCGCCGGCGCTGCAATATTTATACCCTCAGGATTAGCAGGCTCCACGCTTCGAGTCTGGTCTTCCACTACCGACGACCCCTTCCAACTGCCCGATTTAGGGTACGCCTACGATGCGCTTGAGCCTTATATTGACGCTCGCACCATGCGAATTCATCATACCAAGCACCATGCGGGTTACGTCCGCAAGCTCAACGCAGCGGTAAAAGATACCCCATTTGCGGACTTGCCGCTGCGGCAAATCATGCGCCAGTTAACGGCGGCTGATACAGCACTGCGCAACAACGGCGGCGGGCATTTCAACCACAGCCTATTCTGGAAAATACTGCAACCGGCAGAGGAAGCGGCACCCTCGGCCGAACTCGAAACCGCCATTAAGCAGCAGTTCGGCGGCATGGACGGTCTGAAAGCGCAACTGCTAGAGGCTGCGAAAACCCGCTTCGGTTCCGGTTGGGCCTGGCTGGTGGCCGATGTGGACGGCAAGCTTTTGGTCACCTCCACCGCCAATCAGGACAACCCCATGATGAAGCAGCTAACCGATCAGCCCGGCTACCCCATCCTGGGTATCGACGTCTGGGAACACGCCTACTACCTCAAGTATCAGAATATGCGGGGCGACTATCTGGAGGCGGTCTGGGAGGCCATCAACTGGGAAGCCGTCAGCAAGCAATACCGCACCGCAGGCCATCCCTTCATCGTCTGGGAAGC
>CAZPQM010000050.1:0-1744 GCA_964588995.1 uncultured Rickettsiales bacterium
GGATCAAGTCGGCGCGCTGCGCGGCCTCGTTGGCCATCAGCGTCCGATCCCGCCCGCCCACTTCGTTCAAGCCGGGCGTGTCGACCAGAACCACCTGGGAATCGGCCAGACCGGGCACGCAGTAGCCCGATCCGGACCAGGAGACGTGCCAGACTTCTTTGGTCCAGCCGCCCTTGACATCGACTTCCGTCACCGCCTGGCCGACCAGCGCATTGATCATGGCCGACTTGCCCGTGCTGATCTCGCCGAACACGGCGATTTCGACCCGGCCCGAAGTCAACTTGGCCAGCATCTCCTGCAGCTGATTCAGCTCGCCCCGCAGCTGGCGTTTCTCCTCGGCGCGCTCGAGTTGCCACATGCCGAGAAACAGGAAGGCCACGGCGACGGCGGCAACCAGGACCATGATAGGCAGGCGTCTGGGCATGACAGGCTGAGAACTAAACGGCGGCGACGCTGGGGTGTTGGCCCCGCGACGAGGCACTATACTCGGCGAAACTCAATGGTGCGGAGAGATAGATGCTGTTCAAGTTGCTGGTCGTCATCTTGCTGTTGGTGGTGGTTTCTTCCCTGTTCTCCGGCCTCTACTTCCTGTTGAAGGACCCCGGCAGTTCCGATCGCGCCGTCAAGGCCCTGACCTTCCGGATCGGGTTTTCGGTGGTGCTGTTCATCTTCCTCATGATAGGACAGGCGACCGGCCTGATTACCCCACACGGTATAGGTGCGGGATAACGCAAAGAGGCGCCGCGGCGTACCGCGGCGCCCCTCATGGGCCCGCCCGTTGGGTCAGACCAACCAGTAGACGAAAACGAACAGGCCGAGCCAGACCACGTCCACGAAGTGCCAGTACCACGCGGCACCCTCGAAGGCGAAGTGGCGATCCGGCGTGAAGTGGCCCTTCATGGCGCGGAACAGCACCACCAGCAGCATGATGGCGCCGAGGGTGACATGGAGGCCGTGGAAGCCCGTGAGCATGTAGAAGGTGCTGCCGTAGATCCCCGAGCCCAGGGTCAGGTTGAGATCGGTCCAGGCGTGGCCGTACTCGTAGGCCTGCAGGCCCACGAACAGGAAGCCGAGGGCCACAGTGGCCGCCAGCCACAGGATGAGCTTCTGGCGCTCCTGCTTCTTCAGGGCCCAGTGGGCCAGGGTGACGGTCACGCCGCTAGAGAGCAGGATGAGGGTGTTGATGGCGGGCAGGCCCCATGCCCCCATGGGCTTGAACTCGCCCCCCACGTTACCGGGGCCGTTGGTCGGCCAGGCGGCCTCGAAGGCGGGCCACAGGAGTTCGCCGGTATAGAGGTTATTGCCCGCACCGCCGAGCCACGGCACCGCCCACATGCGCACGTAGAACAGGGCACCGAAGAAGGCGGCGAAGAACATCACCTCGGAGAAGATGAACCAGGCCATGCCCATGCGGAAGGATTTATCCACGTGGTCGTCGTAGGCCCCGGATTCGCTCTCCTTGATGACCGCGCCGAACCAGCCGAAGAGCATGAAAATGAGCACCGCGGCACCCGCGAGCATCACCAGTTTGGTGCCACCGTGGAGGAAGTAGGCGAACCCTCCGGTGAACAGGAACAGCCCCACCGACCCCACGACGGGCCAGGGACTCGGGTTAGGCAGATAATATCCCCCGTGTGCTTCGCTCATAACATCCCCTCACTGATCATTGATGGTATAGGTATTTCTAAAATGGCCGGGCGCCCGCCCGGCGATTCGGGTGGTGCTGGACCTGAGGCTCAAACCG
>CAZPQM010000051.1:0-1706 GCA_964588995.1 uncultured Rickettsiales bacterium
CCCGCGGTGCCCTTAAGGGCGAAGCGTGGTGGAGCCGAGGAGGATCGAACTCCCGACCTTTGCAATGCCATTGCAACGCTCTCCCAGCTGAGCTACGGCCCCATAACGCAGGTCAGACTTTAAGCAGAGTAAAAAACTTTTTCAAGTCTTTTGTTTAGTCAGCCTTTGGGTTCGTTTTTTATTTTCTTAAGTTTGCGGTAAAGGGTTGAGGGGGCGACCTCCAGACAGGCAGCCGCCTTGATGATATGGCCGTCGCACAGGTGAATGGCCTCAAGAATGGCTGTTTGCTCAACGACATGGAGCGGCTGGATGCGGTCTTGCGGACGATTAGAGAGCGTCTCTTCGGAACGCATCACGCGCGCATCGGTGATTTCCGGCGGAAAGGTCTCTTTCTTATCAACCATAGGTTATAAATAACCATTTATACCATTAAATCAAGGTATAAAAAAACCCGGCAAGGCCGGGTTTTTCTCCAATTCATATTGATTACCTCTGATTGAGGAAATGCAGGATATACTGGAACATCGCGATAAAGCTGATGTAAAGGTTTAGCGCTGACGCCCAGGCCAGACGGCTGAGATATTCCGCACCGATAGACGGATTGTAGGATTCCTTCATTTCCTGGGTCTGATAGACCGTCAGTCCGGAGAACAGAAGAATACCGCATCCGGCGATCACGTTAGACATCAGGGAGCTTTGGAAGAACAGGTTCATTACCCCTGCGGCAACCAGACCCCAGACCCCCATGACCAGAAAGGTACGCATACCTGAAAAGTCGGTTTTGCTGGTGTAGCCGTAAATGCTGAGGCCGGCGAACATCGCGGTGGCGATGAAGAACGCGCGGGCCACATCAACGGCAAACGCGCCGTCCTGCATAGCGAGCGCAGCGATCGAGGCAAAGCTGATCCCGTAAAGGACAGATACGCCAAAGAAGGCGAGCATCAGTTGCGAAGCCGGCATGGCATGCGGGCGGAAGCCGAACATAATGACGGCCAGGGGCGCAAAAATTACAATATAAGCCTGCGGCCCGCCAAGAAACAGGTTGAGCAGAGCCGGGCTGCTGCCCACGACCAGAGCGGTCAGCGCCGTCACCAAAACCCCTGCCGCCATCCGGGCATAAGTATTACTCATATGTTGCCGCAAACCGGCGTCAATTTCACGGCCCTGTACGCGGCTTGCTTCAAAACGATTCGGTTGCATCGATTTCTTATCTCCTTTCAATGAACCAGATTTACTGTACGTATATATAATATTATTCTAGCAAAAATCAAGGATCAACGGCAATTAAAAGCGGTATTCGTCTTATCAATCCTTCTGATAAGATCCATCAGCGCCACGGGTTATGACGTTCCCTGAACGGGCGGGACCGGGTCAGCCACGGGTTGCTCCGGGTTTCCGGATGGTTGGAGATTTGCTCCTCCACCGGTGCGCAGGGCTGCACCTGTGGAATGGGCGTGTGAGTAGCGGCGCTGATCGCTTTCAGGCGTTTTTCCATCGACGGGTGTGTGGCGAAAATCCCCATAAACGGCTTGGTGTTTTCAATGCACATAAAGGCGATATCGGCGGTGGCTTCGGGGATGCGGTCGCGCCCGGAAATACGAAGCAGGGCGCGCATCATCGCTTCCGGATTTTTGGTCATCTCGACCGCGCCCGCATCGGCCCGGCCACCGTGCACAGCCGTCTCGACCGGCGGTTCGAGGCCACCG
>CAZPQM010000052.1:0-1620 GCA_964588995.1 uncultured Rickettsiales bacterium
CGGACCTCTCCGGCCTGACGTGCTCTACCGACCAGATCGCAAAATACGACGGCAGTCAGTGGGTGTGCGCGGATGGGGCAGGCGGCGGTGGTGGTGGCGGCGGCGGCGGTGGAACCGCGCCTTGTGCCGCAGCAAGCACTGTGTATTGGGGTGGTGGCTGTAATGCTTCCATTGGCACTGATGGAACACACGGGGATACTCGATTTTTAAATGACGGCAGTTGTTGTTATCCCGGTTGCGGCAGTTGCACCGGGCAAACGGGAGCAGCGGGATTTGAATGCGTCGATGGAACTTGGACCTACTTACCCCAAGCCAGCTTTTGTAACACATGCAGCAAAAACGGCGGCGGATGCGGAGATGCCGACGAAGCCGATGGCGACCTGATCTGGCTTGATCTTCAAGAAAATGGCGTTTTGACTCTAATAGAAAATAATAAGAGAAATGGTATTCTGTATTAATATGCAGGGGGAGGATATTTATGTTCCGTTTTAATCTATTTCAAATCAGCGACATTCATATCTTTCCGCTATTATTTGGTATAGCAATTTTTTTAATTTCCATCGCTGATTCAGCACGGGCGACCCGACCCGACGTCACTCAACTAGCGATATGCCAGAAGTCGGAAGAGGCCATTGAGCAAGGTGCCCGCTGGTTTGTCCGAAATCAGAACTCACACGGCTTTTTTCCTTATGAGCGTTACATTGATGAAGATGAAGACCGCCCGACACAGAATCTGGTGCGTCAGGTCGGCTCCTTCTGGGCGATTGTTCGCAGCATCAGCGTTGACGATACCAAAGACAAGCGAGCGGCAATCGACCATTTCAGGAACGCCATAACGGCCCATGTCGTCACGGGGGCCAGCCCCAAGGGTGAGATCGCCTATATCGACGAACGCGGTATCGGCAAACTCAATGCCGCCGCGCTTTATCTTCTGGCGTTGCTGGAGCTTGAGGATCAGGGTTTTGCCTTAACACCGCGTGAACAGGAATATATTCTCTTGCTTGCAAACGGTCTGACACAGATGCGCCAAGATTCGGGCGGTTTTCTCTATCTTTACTATGTTCCGTTGGAGGATAACCTCATCACGCCCTATGGTTCTTCAGAGGCGCTACTGGCGCTCGCAAAACTGGCGCATCAACGCAATGACCATAAATTGCGCGCCTATGTTCAGGACACTTATTACCGTTACTATAACACTTATTTAAAAGATCAGTCTGATTTTAACAGCACGTATATGAAAGGCTATTTCTCATGGGCGGCGCAGGCGCAACCCTATCTTGGTTTTGATGAAGAATATTTTTATCAAAACCATTTGCGTCCGCTTGTTGCACTGGCCCTGGAATACAGAAAAAGCAACAACAATTGCCAGGATAATGGATGTATATTTCGCAATACCTTATGCGATGCTCCCTTCCTTGAAGGGTTCATGGCTATTGTGCCGTTAGCACTTTCTTACGAGCACGATACAGCTTTTCTTGATGAAATTTTATCTTATGTGAACGCTGCGATTGAGCAAATCCACAGCCGTCAAATTATGCAAAACAGTCTTGGCGTCCTTAATCGTTCGCCCCGGCCAAACACCGAGTTGATTGGGGCCTTTTGTTACGACGAGCAATGCAC
>CAZPQM010000053.1:0-1611 GCA_964588995.1 uncultured Rickettsiales bacterium
AAGATATCTATGCCCCTTACCTCGAGCGTGACGTTAGTCTTGATGTCTTATGGGTCATGGCTGCTCAGATCACGGAGCGTTATCGAAACAAAGGCTATTTTCTCTCTCGTGCCTATGTGCCAGCGCAGGAAATTGAGGATGGAAACGTTATGATTCGTGTGGTGGAGGGCTACGCCGCCGATGTCGATTTTGCTGATGAAGAACCGCAGTATCGCATTATTCAACAACTGGTAAGCCGCATACAGCAAGCAAGACCTCTCAGCGCAGAGGAACTCGAATCCTTCATGCTGCACATGAATGCTTTGCCCGGTAAGCAGTTCCGTGCGGTGGTAGAGCCGCTGGACACCGCTGAAACAGGAGCAGTGCGATTAAAGCTGATAACTTCCCAAGAAGATTATGATGCGTATGCCAGCTTCGATAATAATGGATCGCGCTTTTTAGGGCCGTATCAGACAACCGCGATCTACAGCGATAGTTTCATTCCGCTGCATGAAACCACTCTCATGGCCCTGACGAGTCTGCCTACAGATGAAATTAATTTTCTGTCGCTGCGTCACGAAGTGCCGGTCTATCCCGACTGGAATATGTTCGTCACCAGTAGTCATGTTCGCTCCAGTCCGGGAGCATCTTTGGAGGTGTTTGATATTGAAAGCCAGTCCACAACGGTTGGTTTGGGTGCAGAGTGGCAACCGATACGCCAATGGCAGGAAAATCTCACCTTCCGATTTGAAATAACCGGTAGAAATACCAACGGCGATATTTTTGATAATGACCCGCAAACACGCGATCGTATCCGTACCGTGAGGGTACAAGCTGATTACGATACGAGTGACACGTTAGATGGCTATAATTACCTGTCTTTTTCTGTTAATCAGGGGCTGGATCTGTTGGGTGCAAGCGATGCGGGGGCTGCGAACCTCTCACGGGCAGAGGCTGAGCCAGATTTTACCTTTGCAGAGATAGACTACACGCGCCAGCAGGCATTGCCACATAGCCTTCTGGCAGTTGGGCGCATTTCAGCGCAGATTGCATCAGGCCCGCTCTACTCTGCCGAGGAGTTCGGCTTAGGTGGCCAAAGCTTCGGGCGCGCTTACGATCCTTCAGAAATATTGGGCGATCATGGCTTAGCGGGGTCTTTAGAGCTTCGCTATCAGGGTTTTGAGCCGTGGCAAGGGCTTCGCTACGCGCCATTCGTGTTTTATGACGTGGGTAAAGTGTGGAATGATGATATCGGCACAGAAAGCGAGTCGCTTGCCTCTGCCGGATTTGGTGTGCGTGGCAGGCATGAAAGCGGCATTTCAGGCCAGTTAGGACTGGCATGGCCACTTACCCGGTCAATTGAAAAGCCCATTTACGGAGGTGGACATAGCCCGCGAATTTTGTTACAATTTGGCTACGAGTTTTAGGGGCGATCATGGGGGGGCATCCAAGGCACGTGAATCAGCATAAACAGCTTTGGCTCAGTAAAACGGGCCTAAGCAGTGCCGGGGTTGCGGCGTTACTGCTGGCACAAACCGCTTATGCAAATCCGCAAGGGGGCGTGGTGGTGGAAGGTGCGGCGGATATTCAGGCGCATGGTACGAAGCTGGATATTCATCAATCCACCCACAA